>NZ_FXTK01000082.1 GCF_900182695.1 Paracoccus laeviglucosivorans | reverse complement strand
GCCCATATGGCGATCAGCCTTGAGCCTCCGGGCGGATCGCCGACCGGGCAGCCGACCGGGCCAGTGCTGGCCGTGGGCGACTTGCTGGACATCTGAGGCCAGAAATTTGCGGCCCCTTGCGAAAAAAATCGCGGGGGGCTGAAACTTTCCGACACATCCATCCGTGACTTCTTCCGTCCTCCGATCATCGGGCGGACATTTCCGGGAGGAAGTCGGATGAAAACCCTTACCAAAGCTATCTTCGCAGGCTGTTTCGCGCTGGCCACCGCAGGCGCTGCGCTGGCGCAGGACAATCCCATGGTCGGCGGCGCCGCCATGTTTGCCGACAAGAACATCGTGGAAAACGCGATGAATTCGGCCGATCACACCACGCTGGTCGCCGCAGTCAAGGCCGCCGGTCTGGTCGAGACATTGCAGGGCGAAGGCCCCTTCACCGTCTTTGCCCCCACGAACGAAGCCTTTGCCGCGCTGCCTGCAGGCACTGTCGACACGCTGCTGAAGCCCGAGAACAAGGAAATGCTGACCAAGGTGCTGACCTGCCATGTGGTTGGGGCCAAGGCCATGGCCGCCGATGTGCAGAAGATGGTCATGGATGACGGCGGCAAGCATGTGATCGACACGCTTGGCGGCTGCAAGATCACCGCCGAGGTCAAGGACGGTATGGTCACCCTGACCGACGAAACCGGCGGCATGGCGACGGTCACCATCGCCGATGTCGTGCAGTCGAACGGCGTGATCCACGTCATCGACAAGGTTCTGCTGCCGAAGGGCTGACCCCTTTCGGCACGGCCCGGGCCGTATCTCGCGCGGTCTCTTCTTCCCGCACGGATACGGCCTGTCATCGCCGGATCCCCCGGCACCCAACCAACCAAAGAAGGAATTTTCAGATGAATGCGATCAAATCGGTTACGGCCGCGCTGCTGCTGTCGGCTTTTGCCGCGCCCGCAATGGCGGCGACTGTCGTGGGCTTGTCGGGCGACAACGAATTGCACTGGCTGGACACGGAA
>NZ_FXTK01000081.1 GCF_900182695.1 Paracoccus laeviglucosivorans | reverse complement strand
CCGCGCTGCTGCTGTCGGCTTTTGCCGCGCCCGCAATGGCGGCGACTGTCGTGGGCTTGTCGGGCGACAACGAATTGCACTGGCTGGACACGGAACGCTGGACCCGCACCGGGGGCGTCACCGTCTCGGGCGTCGAAGGGCGTCTGCTGGGGATCGACGTGCGCCCGGCCGATGGCAAGCTTTACGGGGTCTTCACGGATGGCACGCTGGCCACGATCGACCCCCAGACCGGGGCGGCGACCAAGGTCAGCACGTTGGCCACCAAGCTGGCTGACGGCGTGTCGGCGACGGTCGATTTCAACCCGGCTGCCGACAAGCTGCGCGTCATGGGCAGCGACGGCACCAGCCTGCGCGTGACCGTCGATACCGGCGAGGTGGTCACCGATGGCAGCCACGCCTATGCCGATGGCACGACGCCGAACGTGATCGCGGGTGCCTATACCAATTCCTACGCGGGGACCGAGAAGACGCAGCTTTTCAACATTGACGGCGCAGCGGGCTGGCTGGTTCTGCAAGACCCGCCGAATGACGGCAAGCTGAACCCGGTGGGCGACATCGGCGTGAAGCCGACCGAGGCCGGGTTCGACATCGCCTCCGACGGTAAGGGCGGCAATGAGGCATGGCTGGTCGTCGATGGCGGCTTCCATTCGGTCAATCTGGAAACCGGTGCGACCACCGAGGCCGGCAGGATCGACGGCGCGAACGTGCGCGATATTGCCATACTCCCCGCGATGTAGTCTTGGCGGCGATTTGTTGACTTAATGAGTGTGCGATCCGGGGGCCTGGCTTCCCGGATCGCATGGTTTCATGCTTGCCTGTGGGCGGCTGTATCGCCGCTTCGCCCATCTGAAGGTGCGCGACAAGGAGGGTCTTCGTATCGTTAGAAACTTTTCCTCCTACGGTCGTCGGAGTGCCGCCGCCTTTGGAGGAGACGAAAAAATTTCTCACCAAATTAAACGCTTTGAACGTGCAGCGCTTCGCGAAATTGAGGAACTCAAAATACTATAAATAGTTGGCGACTCGGACTTCATCGTCAATTTCCCCCATTCCGGTCATTCGTCCACGACGCAGCGAAGGTCCGCTTCCCGCCCTTCGGTTCGATTAGAGTGACGGCGCGACGTGTGCGATCATGGCGAAGCTGGTCAAGCCCACGATGAACTGCGGCCGGAGCAGGCCGGC
>NZ_FXTK01000080.1 GCF_900182695.1 Paracoccus laeviglucosivorans | reverse complement strand
AGTTGCGATCAGGGGCGCTCAAGGCACATGGCCACGCCCATGCCGCCGCCGATGCACAGGGTCGCCAGACCCTTTTTCGCATCGCGGCGCTGCATTTCGAACAGCAGGGTGTTCAGGATGCGCGCGCCAGACGCACCGATCGGGTGGCCGATGGCGATAGCGCCGCCGTTCACGTTCACGATGTCCGAATTCCAGCCCAGTTCCTTGTTCACGGCACAGGCCTGCGCGGCAAAGGCTTCGTTCGCTTCGACAAGGTTCAGGTCATCAACCGACCAGCCCGCCTTTTCCAGCGCCTTGCGGCTGGCCGGGATCGGGCCGGACCCCATGATTGCCGGATCGACGCCCGCGGTGGCATAGGACGCGATTCGGGCCAGGGGCGTCAGCCCGCGACGTGCTGCCTCGTCCTCGGTCATCACCAGCACCGCTGCCGCGCCGTCGTTCAGCCCCGAAGCGTTCCCGGCGGTGACAGTGCCGTCCTTGGTAAAGGCAGGGCGCAGCTTTTCCATCGCGTCCAGCGTCGCGCCATGGCGGATATATTCGTCGGCATCGACAACGATATCGCCCTTGCGGGTCTTGATCGTCACCGGCACGATTTCATCGGCAAAGCGCCCGGCCTTCTGCGCCGCCTCGGCCTTGTTTTGCGATGCGACGGCGAATTCATCCTGCGTGCCGCGCGAAATATCCCATTTCGTCGCCACATTCTCGGCGGTCTGGCCCATGTGATAGTCGTGGAAGGCATCCCACAATCCGTCGCGGATCATGGTGTCCAGCATCTTCATGTCGCCCATTTTCTGGCCCGCGCGGATATAGGCCGCGTGGGGCGACAGCGACATGGATTCCTGTCCGCCCGCGATCACGATCTTTGCATCGCCCAAGATGACCTGCTGCGCGGCCAGCGCCACGCTGCGCAGGCCCGAGCCGCAGACCTGATTGATCAGCCATGCCGCCGATTCCTGCGGCAGACCGGCCTTGATATGCGCCTGACGTGCGGGGTTCTGGCCCTGACCGGCGGTCAGCACCTGACCCAGAATGGTTTCCGACACCTCGGCCGCATCGACCCCTGCGCGTTCCAGCACTGCTTTCAGCACGATTGCGCCCAGATCATGCGCGGGCGTATTGGCAAAGGCCCCAAGGAAGCTACCTACGGGTGTGCGGGCGGCGGATACGATCACTGCTTTGGTCATGTTTGGCTCCT
>NZ_FXTK01000079.1 GCF_900182695.1 Paracoccus laeviglucosivorans | reverse complement strand
GCTTTAGCGCCTGAGGAAGAACCAATCTGAAATGACGAAACGCAAGCGCTATTCTGCAGAGTTCAAGGCGAAGGTGGCTCTTGAGGCCATCCGCGAGGAGCTGACGACGGCTGAACTGGCCAAGAAGTATGACATCCACCCGACGATGATCAGCGGTTGGAAACGCACCGCGATCGAGAACATGGCCGCTGCCTTTGGCGGTGCCTCGCCCGGCGAGCCACAGATATCCGAGAAGGAAGTCGAGAAGCTGCATGCCAAGATCGGCCAGCTCGTCATCGAGCGGGATTTTTTGTCGGCAGCCTCCAGTCTCATTCTCGGCACTGGAGGCAAAAAGCGGTGAAACAGGATCATCCCGATCTCAGCGTCCGACGACAGTGCAGTCTGCTGTCTCTGGCGCGCTCCGGCCTTTATTACCAGCCGCGCGGCGAAAGCGCCGAGAACCTGAAGTTCATGGAGATCATCGACCGCCAGTTTCTCGAGACGCCGTGGTATGGCTCGCGCCAGATGGCCCGACACATGCAGCGCGAGGGACATCGCTGCGGACGGCACCGGGTCCGTCGGCTGATGAGGCTCATGCGTCTGGTGCCGATCTATCAGGAGCCAAAGACCAGCAAGAAGCACCCGGCGCACAAGATTTATCCATATCTTCTGAGGGGCTTGGCAATCACACGCCGCAATCAGGTCTGGTGCACGGACATCAGCTACATCCCGATGCGCCGTGGGTTCCTGTATCTGGTCGCGATCATGGATTGGCACAGCCGCAAGGTGCTGAGCTGGCGGCTGTCGAATTCCATGGATGCGGGCTTTTGCGTCGAGGCTCTGAAGGAGGCGCTGGCCAGATATGGCAAGCCCAAGATCTTCAATTCCGATCAGGGCTCGCAATTCACCAGCACCGAGTTCACCGAGGTGCTGTTGGACGCCAAGGTGCAGATCTCGATGGACGGGCGCGGTCGCTGGATCGACAACCGGATGATCGAAAGGCTGTGGCGGTCGCTCAAATACGAATGCGTCTACCTGAATGCCTTCGAGACCGGCTCG
The DNA here is from genome assembly GCF_900182695.1 of Paracoccus laeviglucosivorans. Taxonomy (GTDB): domain Bacteria; phylum Pseudomonadota; class Alphaproteobacteria; order Rhodobacterales; family Rhodobacteraceae; genus Paracoccus; species Paracoccus laeviglucosivorans. The sequence continues at coordinate 191 of NZ_FXTK01000079.1, read as the reverse complement.
GAAGCCCGCAAGGGGATCGGCGCCTGGATCAGCTATTACAATGAAAAACGCCCGCACTCATCGCATGGGTTGCTGACGCCGTCCGAGGCCTATGATACCTCCGACCAGTACCTGAAAGCCGCCGCCTGACATGAAACCCATGCTGAAGCTTAGCTGAGCGGCAAACCGGTCCAAATTCCCGGACCACCTCT
>NZ_FXTK01000078.1 GCF_900182695.1 Paracoccus laeviglucosivorans | reverse complement strand
CCGGATTCTTCACCGAGACGCTGGACAGCCGGGACCCGGCCGTTTTTGGGGCGATCCGCCAGGAACTTGGGCGCCAGCGCGACGAGATCGAGCTGATCGCCTCGGAAAACATCGTCTCCAGGGCGGTGCTTGAGGCGCAGGGCTCGGTCCTGACCAACAAATATGCCGAAGGCTATCCGGGCAAGCGCTATTACGGCGGCTGCCAATATGTCGACATCGTCGAGGATCTGGCGATCGAGCGCGCCAAGCAGCTGTTCGATTGCGGCTTTGCCAACGTGCAGCCGAACAGCGGCAGCCAGATGAACCAGGCGGTGTTCCTGGCGCTGCTGCAGCCGGGCGACACGTTCATGGGCCTTGATCTGAATTCGGGCGGCCACCTGACCCATGGCTCGCCGGTCAACATGTCGGGCAAATGGTTCAACGTCGTCAGCTACGGCGTGCGCCAGCAGGACCAGCTGCTGGACATGGACGACATCCGCGCCAAGGCGCTGGAGCACAAGCCCAAGCTGATCGTCGCGGGCGGCACGGCCTATAGCCGCGTCTGGGACTGGGCCGCCTTCCGCGCCATCGCGGATGAGGTCGGCGCCTATCTGATGGTGGACATGGCCCATATCGCGGGTCTGGTCGCGGGTGGTCAGCATCCCTCGCCGCTGCCGCACGCGCATGTCGTGACCACGACGACGCATAAATCGCTGCGCGGTCCGCGCGGCGGCATGGTGCTGACCAATGACGAAGGCATCGCGAAAAAGATCAACTCGGCGGTGTTCCCCGGCCTGCAGGGCGGCCCGCTGATGCATGTGATCGCCGCGAAAGCGGTGGCCTTTGGCGAGGCGCTGCGCCCCGATTTCAAGGACTATGCAGCCCAGGTGGTCAAGAACGCGCAGGCCATGGCCGATGAGCTGATGAAGGGCGGCATCGACATCGTGTCGGGCGGCACCGACAACCACCTGTGCCTGGCCGACCTGCGTCCGAAGGGCGTGACCGGCAAGGCGACCGAGGCCGCTTTGGGCCGCGCGCACATCACCTGCAACAAGAACGGCGTGCCGTTCGACCCGGAAAAACCCTTCGTGACCTCGGGCATCCGCCTGGGCGCACCGGCGGGCACCACCCGCGGCTTCAAGGAAGATGAGTTCCGCCAGATCGCCCGCTGGATCGTCGAGGTCGTCGATGGCCTGGCCGCCCATGGCGACGAGGGCAACGCCGCCGTCGAAGCCAAGGTCAAGGCCGAGGTCGAGGCACTTTGCGCGAAGTTCCCGCTATATAGCGGGATGTGAGC
>NZ_FXTK01000077.1 GCF_900182695.1 Paracoccus laeviglucosivorans | reverse complement strand
GCCAACGGACACCCGCAAAGCCGCATCGACGACCTGCTGCCGTGGAACTTCAGGCCGTCAAGCTAAGCTAACCGTGATGGCCAGCGAACGCTTACAGCGCTTCAGATGGGAGACATCCAATTCGGATATTCCGGGAATTTGACTGTCGGAAAAACAGGACATATCGAAAGCACTGGAGATTATGGGCTCGGCGTCAGATTCCAGGGTGGCGCCAAGATCGAAAACTTCGGCTTCATCAAAGGGAACCAAGGGTTGCTTGTGGGTGACATCGACTGGGAACCCAATCAAGACAGCACGCGGATCTACAACTACGGTGAGATCCGAGCTGAGGGATCGGTGCTGGGTAATCGTTCGCGGCACCGCACCTTCCATCTCTCGTCCTGATCACCTCATTGGAGGTGCGTGATTATCAGGACGGAAGTTCTCCATGGAGACGATACTGGAGGTTGTCCCGGCCGGCGGTCGGGGGCGTCGGAACCGGCGATGGCCGGATGAGGTGAAGGCGCGGATCGTCGTGGAATTGCCATCACAGCTTCAGCATCTTCCCAAAGTCTGTACCTCCTTTTTCTTGGAATATTAAACAGGAAGCAATTTTTTCCGAGTAACATTGCCCATCACCTCACCGCCCAGGAAAAGTCGGCTCCACCGGCCATTATTGAACCTGAGATAATTTTGCTTTGGTGCTGTCCTACATATATTCTGGATCCTCAATTAAACTGGATTGCATGCATAGACATTGCGGATCTCAGCATTAAAAAAGACTCCGTGCGAAGACGCCTCCATCAGCCGATCGAACATAAATTGTGGCACGTTGTAGTACTCGTAAACCTTGCCGGTCTTCACAAACTCGATTTCGAGCGTCTCGGTGCTTGGATCGTATCCAATAGATGCGAGGTTCGACGAGCTGACGGATTGACGATCCATATGCTAATCCCTTGTCCAACGTGGATTTTGTGACCGCCAAGCGGCCGTCAAAGCAGAGTAATCCTGTGCCCCCCTTTCTTCGCTCCAGGTTTGCGCGACTAGTGGATCCTCGCTGGAAGGCCGCTTTCCTTCCTCGGGAAGCGTAATACGGCATCTGACCGGCAATTTCGCCGCCTCGCCGGTGATCACGGCCTCACCAGTGCGTAGCACAGGAAGGCTATCAACGATGCCGCTGAGACTGTCGGGCAGCGCAGCTTGCACGTAAGCGTTCGCTGGCCATCACGGTTAGCTTAGCTTGACGGCCTGAAGTTCCACGGCAGCAGGTCGTCGATGCGGCTTTGCGGGTGTCCGTTGGC
>NZ_FXTK01000076.1 GCF_900182695.1 Paracoccus laeviglucosivorans | reverse complement strand
TCTGCGGTTGTTGCGAATTCGTGGGTTGTGAACCAGCGCAGCTCGGCCTCGGTCAGGCCGGCGCCGAAGTCGCGGCCAAGGTCGGTGGCGTCAGAGGCCGTGCCGTAGATCGCAAAGACCTCGGTGCCATGTGTGCGCAGCAGGCGCTGCGCGTCGCGTGCCGACAGGAACGGATAGGCGGCGCGGATCCGCGCCAGCAGCGCCTCGACGCCGTCCACCGCGAAATCGCCGCCGGGCAGCGCCACGCCCGCCGTCCACGGCCCGCTGGCCTGCGGGAAATGCGGGGCCAGCTTCGCCAGCGCCGCCTCGGCCAGACGGCGATAGGTGGTGATCTTGCCGCCGAACACATTCAGCAGCGGCGCGCCATCGGCATCCAGGCTCAGGACATATTCCCGCGTCGCCGCCGTCGCCGATTTCGCGCCGTCATTATACAGCGGCCGCACCCCGGAATAGGTCCAGACCACCTGATCGGGCGTCACGGCCTGCGCGAAATAGCGGCTGGCAAAGGCGCAAAGGTAATCGCGCTCGGCCTCGGAACAGCGGGCATCCTGCGGCGCGCCGTCATGGTCCATGTCGGTGGTGCCGATCAGGGTAAAGTCCTGTTCATAGGGGATGGCAAAGATGATGCGCCCGTCGCTGCCCTGAAAGAAATAGCAGCGGTCGTGGTCGTAAAGCTTCGGCACGACGATATGGCTGCCGCGCACCAGCCGCACGCCTTCGCGCGTCTGGATATGGGTGACGTTGCGGATCACTTCCTCGACCCAGGGGCCGCCGGCATTGACCAGCGCGCGGGCGCGGTGGCTGCGCGGCCCGTCGGGGCCGTCGGTCTGGATCTGCCACAGCCCGTCTTCGCGCGTGGCATGGGTGACGCGGGTGCGGGTCAGGATGGTGGCGCCGCGGCGTTCGGCATCGCGGGCGTTCAGCACCACCAGCCGGGCGTCCTGCACCCAGCAATCGGAGTATTCCCACGCCAGATCAAAGGGTTTCAGCGGCGCGCCCAGCGGGCCCTGCGACAGGTCCAGCTTGCGCGTGCCGGGCAGGATTTTGCGCCCGCCCAGATTGTCGTAAAGAAACAGCCCCAGCCGGATCAGCCAGGCGGGCCTGCGTCCGCGCATCCACGGCATGATGCGGCCCAGCAGGCGCGAGGTCGGCGTATCGCTTTCGAACCGCATGGCGGGGTCATAGGGCAGCACGAAGCGCATGGGCCAGCTGATATGCGGCATGGCGGCAAGCAGGGTCTCGCGCTCCTCCAGCGCTTCGCGGACCAGGCGGAATTCGAAGAATTCCAGATAGCGCAGCCCGCCATGGAACAGCTTGGTCGAGGCGCTGGACGTCCCCTGCGCCAGATCGCCCTGTTCGGCCAGCGTGACGCGCAACCC
>NZ_FXTK01000075.1 GCF_900182695.1 Paracoccus laeviglucosivorans | reverse complement strand
CGTCGAAGGGGCGCTGCTGATGGCCCGGACGACACACACGCCCGGACCCAGGATCCCGGACCGCCCGGACCGCCCGGAGCAGGACGCTGACGATGGGAGCCCTGCGGCCTCAATTGCGGCTCGCAAGACCGCGCTGGCGCAGCGCATCCGCGAGTCCGGGGCGTTGACGACTTATGGCAAGGCCATGGCCGTGCGGCTTTCGCCTGAGGAAATGGCCGCTCTGGATCGCTTAATGGCGGAGATCGGGGCGCGGTCGCGCTCGGATGCACTGCGTTCCGCGCTCCGCGCCAGTGCCGGGCTGCTGGAGTTTCCGCCCGCGCAGGCGGCGCAGCTCGGCGACATCAAGGCGGAGTTGCACAAGATCGGCGTCAATGTGAACCAGGTCGCCCTAGCGGCGAACCGCGGTCGCATCGATCTGACCCGGGCTGAATGGCAGGGGCTGAACGAGTTGCGCCTGGCCTTGCCCAAGTTGCGCATCTGGCTGAATGCGGTGGTCGATGAGCAGCGCCGCCGGGGCGTGCGGCTCTATCGCGCTTTCACCGAGGCGCAGGATGGTTGAGGCGACAGCTACCATCTGGGAGGAGATCCGGCTGCGCTATCTGCGCGGCGGTAGTGGCGCGCCAAGCCAGCGCCGCTTCACGGCGCGCGCCGACAATCTCTGGCGCCTGACGCAAGGGTCGAATGCGGCGGTGCTGAAGAAGATCCACAATGGTGGAACCCATAGCCGCAAACAGCTCGGCAATCAGCTGGATTACCTGTTCTCGAAAGCCGAGGCCGTCTTCGGCAATATGGTCGATCACGACCCCGACGGGCGCACGCTCAGCCGCGACGACCGCAAGACCATCGTGAATGATTGGGAGGATGGTTGGCGCGGCCAGCCGAAAAATGGCCACACGACGCATCTGCTTTTGTCCTTTCCGGCCGATGTGGCGCCGGACCGTGCCCGGCAGGTCGCCGAGATCTGGGCGGCCGAGATGTTCCAGAGCGGCACGCATGTCGATGATGAATGGGCCTATGTCGCGGCCTTGCATACCGATCGCAGCCATCCGCATGTGCATATCGTGGTGAACAACCGCGGCCTGGCGCATGACAGCTGGTTCTACATGGCCAAGGGCCATGGCTTCGAGCTGATCGCGATGAAGGAGCGCATGGTCGAGATCGCCGCCGAGCAGGGGCTGTATCTCGACAGCTCGTCGCGGATTGACCGCGGCAAGCTGACCTATGGCCCCTCCCGCGCCGAGCTGGAGAATGCCCTGCGCGAGGGCCGCGATGTTTATGAAAAACCCCTGCGCGGTCTGGCGATGCGCGATGCCCTGACGCAGATCGGCGAGAACGTCGCCACCTTGCAGATCTGCGCATCCATGGCGCGGCAGTCATCGGACGCGGAACTGGCGGGCCGCATTTCTGCGATGGCCGAGACCCTG
>NZ_FXTK01000074.1 GCF_900182695.1 Paracoccus laeviglucosivorans | reverse complement strand
GACATGGTGCCGACCGAGGTCGCGCCGAAATTGGTCGAGGCGGGGTATGGGCCGCCATGGACCATCGCGTCGCTGACCTCGACGCCGGTCGGGAAGCCGTTGACCAGCACCCGGCCCGCCTTGCGCTCAAGGATCGGCAGCAGCGATTTTGCGTCGGCCAGATCGGCGTCCTCCATGTGCAGCGTCGCGGTCAGCTGACCCTCGAAGCCGCGCGCCAGCTGCGCCATCTCGTCCATGTCGCGCACGCGCACGATCAGACCCAGCGGGCCGAAGACTTCCTCGCCAAGCGCATGGTCCTGAAGATAGGCGGCGGCCGTCGTCTCATACAGGTTCGGGCTGGCCTGACGCCCGGTGCTGTCGGTGCGCAGGACCGCCCGAACCGCGTTGCGGCCGTCGAATCGCGCCTGACCGTCGCGATACGCCTGCGCGATGCCGTCGGTCAGCATGGTCTGGGGCGCGACATTCGCCAGCGCCGCGCGGGCCGATTGCGTAAACTTGTCGGCATTTTCCCCGTCCAGCACCACGGCGATGCCCGGATTGGTGCAGAACTGCCCCGCCCCCATGGTCAGCGATCCGGCCCAGCCGGTGCCCAGTGCCTCGGCCCGCGTCTCAAGGGCTTTCGGCAGCAAAAACATCGGGTTGACTGAACCAAGCTCGCCAAAGAACGGGATCGGTTCGGGGCGCTGCGCACACAGGTCGAACAGCGCGCGACCCCCGGCAAGGCTGCCGGTGAAGCCCACGGCCTTGATCAACGGATTGGTAACCAGTGCCGTGCCAACATCGCGGCGCCCGCCCTGGATCAGGCTGAACACACCGGGATGGAGGTTGCATGACTTGATCGCCGCATGAATCGCCTCGGCCACGATCTCGCCGGTGCCGGGATGGGCGCTGTGGCCCTTGACCACGACGGGGCAACCGGCGGCCAGCGCGGCTGCGGTGTCGCCACCCGCGGTCGAAAACGCCAGCGGAAAGTTCGAGGCGCCGAACACCGCCACCGGACCGATGGGCCGCTGCATCAGGCGGATGTCGGGCCGTGGCAGGGGCTGGCGTTCGGGCAATGCCGCATCGTGGCGCAGATCCAGATAGTCGCCCTTGCGGATATGGGACGCAAACAGCCGCAGCTGGCCGGTGGTGCGACCGCGTTCGCCCTGCAGGCGCGCCTCGGGCAGGCCGGTTTCCTGCGCGCCGATCTGGGTGATCGCCTCGGCGCGGGCCTCGATCTCGTCGGCGATGGCCTCCAGGAAAGCGGCGCGGGTGTCGCGCGGGCTGTAGCCATAGGACCAGAACGCGTCCTCGGCGGCGGCGCAGGCCTGTTCCACAAGCGCCACCGTCCCAATGCTGAACGGGTGCGATGGGCCAGAGGCCGGCTCAGACGCAAATGTCGCGCCGCCCCCAACCCAGGAACCCGCGATCAGATGCTTGCCGTGCGGGGTGTATGT
>NZ_FXTK01000073.1 GCF_900182695.1 Paracoccus laeviglucosivorans | reverse complement strand
GGCTTCCACGTCATCAATGCGGGCCGGCTGGCCACCGGGCAAAAGGCCATGGTGCCCTGCACGCCGCTGGGCTGCCTGATGATGCTGCGCGACCGGCTGGGCGATCTTTCAGGGCTGGATGCCGTCGTCATCGGCAAGTCGAACATCGTCGGCAAGCCCATGGCCCAGCTTCTGCTGGCCGATGGCTGCACCGTGACCGTGGCGCATTCGCGCACGCGCGACATCGCGGCGATCTGCCGGCGCGCCGACATTCTGGTCGTGGCCGTGGGCCGCCCCGAGATGGTCAAGGGCGACTGGATCAAGCCCGGTGCCACGGTGATCGACGTGGGCATCAACCGCATCGAACGCGACGGCAAGTCGCGGCTGGTGGGCGACGTGGATTTCGCCCCGGCGGCTGCGGTCGCGGGCGCCATCACCCCGGTGCCGGGCGGCGTCGGGCCGATGACCATCGCCTGCCTTCTGGCCAATACGCTGACCGCCTGCTGCCGCGAAAACGGCCTGCCCGAGCCCGAGGGGCTGACGGCCTGAGACCTGCCTTGCGGGGTGCGCCAGACGCCCGCGCCCGCGCCCCGCAAGCCCCCCGACGACGAAGCCCCGGACGCCCATGCGCCCGCCAAAGACAGGGATGATCCCGATGACCAAATACTGCCTGACCGTCACCTGCCCCTCGACCCGCGGGATCGTGGCGGCGATCTCGACCTATCTGGCCGGCAAGGGTTGCAACATCACCGACAGCAGCCAGTTCGACGATGCCGAGACCGGGCGTTTCTTCATGCGCGTCAGCTTCGTGCCCGAAACCGGCGTCGCGATCGAGGATCTGCGCGCGGGGCTGGCCGAGACGGCCGAGGGCTTCGACATGACCTATGCCTTTCATGACGAGGCGGAAAAGCTGAAGGTCGTCATCATGGTCAGCCGCTTTGGCCATTGCCTGAACGACCTGTTGTATCGCTGGCGCATCGGCGCGCTGCCGATCGAGATCGTGGCGGTGATCAGCAATCACATGGATTACCAGAAGGTGGTGGTGAACCACGACATCCCGTTCCACTGCATCAAGGTCACCAAGGACAACAAGCCGCAGGCCGAGGCCGAGCAGATGCGCATCGTGCGCGAGACCGGGGCCGAGCTGATCGTGCTGGCGCGCTATATGCAGGTGCTGTCCGATGAGATGTGCCGCGCGATGTCGGGCCGGATCATCAACATCCACCACTCCTTCCTGCCGTCCTTCAAGGGCGCGAACCCCTATAAGCAGGCGTTCGAGCGCGGGGTGAAGCTGATCGGCGCGACCAGCCATTACGTCACCGCCGATCTGGACGAGGGTCCGATCATCGAGCAGGACATCATCCGCGTGACCCATGCCCAATCGCCCGACGATTACGTCTCGCTGGGCCGCGACGTGGAAAGCCAGGTGCTGGCCCGTGCCATCCACGCCCATATCCACCGCCGCGT
>NZ_FXTK01000072.1 GCF_900182695.1 Paracoccus laeviglucosivorans | reverse complement strand
CATGACCGCCATCATCGACATTTTCGCACGCGAGATTCTGGACAGCCGCGGCAACCCGACCGTCGAGGTCGATGTCACGCTGGAAGACGGCACCATGGGCCGTGCAGCCGTGCCCTCGGGCGCCTCGACCGGCGCGCATGAAGCCGTGGAAAAACGTGACGGCGACAAGTCGCGTTATATGGGCAAGGGCGTGCTTGAGGCCGTGAACGCCGTCAACGGCGAGATCGCCGAGAACCTGATCGGCGAGGATGTGACCGACCAGATCGGCATCGACCGCGCCATGATCGATCTGGATGGCACCCATAACAAGGGCCGTCTGGGCGCCAATGCCATTCTGGGCGTGTCGCTGGCTGTGGCGAAAGCCGCCGCCGAAGCCAGCGCCCAGCCGCTATATCGCTATGTCGGCGGCACGGGCGCGCGCATCCTGCCGGTGCCGATGATGAACATCATCAATGGCGGCGAACATGCCGACAATCCGATCGACATTCAGGAATTCATGATCATGCCGGTGGCTGCGGAAAACATCCGCGAAGCTGTCCGCATGGGTTCGGAAGTGTTCCACACGCTGAAGAAAGAACTGTCGGCAGCGGGTCTTTCGACCGGCATCGGCGACGAGGGCGGCTTTGCGCCGAACCTGTCGAGCGCCCGCGACGCGCTGGACTTCATCCTGCGCTCGATCGAAAAGGCGGGCTACCAGCCCGGCGAGGACATCATGCTGGCGCTGGACTGCGCCTCGACCGAATATTTCAAGAACGGCAAATATGAGATGGTCGGCGAAGGCAAATCGCTGACGCCCGGCGAAAACGTCGCCTATCTGGAAGCGCTGTGCAACGACTACCCGATCCTGTCGATCGAGGATGGCTGTTCCGAGGATGACTGGGAAGGCTGGAAGCTGCTGACGGACACGCTGGGCGGCCGCGTGCAGCTGGTCGGCGACGACCTGTTCGTGACCAACCCCGCGCGTCTGGCCGAAGGTATCGCGCGCGGCTGCGGCAATTCGCTGCTGGTCAAGGTCAACCAGATCGGCACCCTGACCGAAACGCTGGACGCCGTGCGTATGGCCGACCGTGCCCGCTATACCTCGGTGATGTCGCACCGTTCGGGCGAAACCGAGGACGCGACCATCGCCGATCTGGCAGTCGCCACGAATTGCGGTCAGATCAAGACAGGCAGCTTGGCGCGTTCGGACCGGCTGGCGAAATACAACCAGCTGATCCGCATCGAGGAAGCGCTGGGTGCATCCGCCGAATATGCAGGTCGTTCGATCCTGCGCGGGTGATTGCCACCTTGGAATGCGGAAAGGGCGGCCTTCGGGCCGCCCTTTTTCATATCCACCAGCGATGGGTCAGGGCGAATGCGCCAAGCGCCAGCCGCTTGCGGAATTCCGAGGGTTGCACGGCATTCAGCGCCTCGATCCCCTTGGGCGCGGCAGCAAGGATCGGCTTGACGCCTGCGCCTGCGAACAGGA
>NZ_FXTK01000071.1 GCF_900182695.1 Paracoccus laeviglucosivorans | reverse complement strand
CCCTCCACCGGAGGGCGCACCTTGACCACGACATCGACGTCATTGATCAGGGCCGCCGCGGTCGGCTCGACCGTGATGCCTGCCGCCTGATAGGCACCGTCTGAAAAACCAGCGCGCGTGCCCGCACCGGATTCCACGAAAACCTCATGGCCCAGCTTTTTCAGATGGGCAGCGGAGGACGGGGTGATGGCCACCCTGGCCTCCCCCTCGAAGTTTTCCTTCAAAGCGCCGATCTTCACGAAGGCACCTCCCCTGTTAGCGTCTCAACAGAGGCTGCATAGCACTGCGCAACAATCTTTCACAAGACCGTGACAGGGTATCATCATCCGTAAATCGGACGTCGCGTCACGCGATGTTAAATCTGGCGATGTGCGAAAACCGCCCTGACGACCGCAGAGCTGTCAAAGCCAACGGCGAGTTTTGCGACGATATGCCGAAAATTCAGCACCGAACGCATCCTGCACCATGGCCTCCTCGGAAAGAATGAAGCGGCGGGTAAGAAACAGCGCAAATCCGGGCAAAACAACCAGACCGGCAGGTGCATTCGCGACAAGAAAAACGCCTGCCAGCAGGATCAGGTCGCCCAGATAGATCGGATTGCGCGACAGCGCGAACGGTCCCCATGTGACCAAACGCGCAGGTCGCTGGCCCGGCCAGACCGTCGTGCGGGCGCGTTGCATGACAAGAGCAGCCCAGCCCATCAGCGCCAGTCCGCCTGCGACAATTAGCCATCCCAGCGGGCGAAGACGCGGCAGATCAGGCAGCAGCCATCCCAGCATCAGCCCGGCCAGCCCAAAGGGCACCAGCCAGGCTTGCGGGAGGGCGGCAAGCCGCGCCAGCATCACCCCTTCGCCTCGGCCTTTGCTTGTAGGCGTCGGGCGTGGAGGACCGGTTCGGTATAGCCCGAGGGCTGGACGCGGCCCAGGAACACCAGATCACAGGCCGCCTGAAACGCCACGCCGTCAAAGCCGGGCGCCATCGGGCGATAAGCCGCGTCGCCGGCGTTCTGACGGTCCACCACCTCGGCCATCTTGCGCATCGCGTCCATGACCTGCTGCTGGCTGACCGTACCATGCAGCAGCCAGTTCGCCAGCGACTGCGCCGAGATGCGCAGCGTCGCCCGGTCCTCCATCAGGCCCACGTCGTTGATGTCGGGCACCTTGGAACAGCCGACGCCCTGATCGACCCAGCGCACCACATAGCCAAGGATGCCCTGGCAGTTGTTCTCCAACTCGCGCGCGATTTCGGTGTCGCTGTAATTGCGCCCGGCGGCCAGCGGGATGGTCAGCAGGTCGTCCAGACGCACGGGACGCTTCAGCGCCTCGATCTCGGCCTGACGGGCATGGACATCGACCTTGTGGTAATGGGTCGCGTGCAGCGTCGCGGCGGTCGGGCTGGGCACCCATGCCGTATTCGCGCCCGCCATGGGATGGGCGATCTTTTGCGCCAGCATGTCGGCCATGCGGTCGGGCATCGCCCACATGCCTTTGCCGATCTGCGCGCG
>NZ_FXTK01000070.1 GCF_900182695.1 Paracoccus laeviglucosivorans | reverse complement strand
GCGCATTTCGTGGTCTTCGTGCTGGCCTGCTTCGTCGGCTTCCAGGTGATCTGGAATGTCAGCCATTCGCTGCACACGCCCCTGATGGCGATCACCAATGCGATTTCCTCGATCATCATCGTCGGCGCTTTGCTGCAGATCGGCTCGGGGTCGTGGCTGGTGGTGGTGCTGGGCGCGGCTTCGGTGCTGATGGCCGGGGTCAATATCTTTGGCGGCTTCATGGTCACGCGCCGGATGCTTGCCATGTTCCAGAAGTCGTAAGGAGGGCATGATGGAATTCGGAGTAAGCACCGCCGCCTATGTGGTCGCGGCCGTCCTGTTCATCCTGTCGCTGGGTGGACTTTCGGGACAGGAAAGCGCGAAACGCGCGGTCTGGTATGGCATTGCCGCGATGGCGCTGGCGGTGGCCGCGACGCTGTTCGGGCCGGGGTCAGGCAACTGGCTGCTGTCGGTCATCATGCTGGCGATTGGCGGCGCGGTCGGCTGGGTCGTCGCCAAGCGCGTCCAGATGACGGAAATGCCGCAGCTGGTCGCGGCGATGCACAGCCTTGTGGGCCTTGCCGCCGTGCTGATCGGCTTCAACGCCCAGTTCGAGCTGGGCCGCGTGATCCGCGCCAAGGCGGCGGACGCAGCCGCGCATTTCGATGGCTTTGCCGCCGTGCTGGCCCACAAGACCCCGGCGGAAATCGCCATGCTCAAGGTCGAGGTGGCGCTGGGGATCTTCATCGGCGCGGTGACCTTCACCGGCTCGATCGTGGCGTTTGGCAAGCTGGCGGGCAAGATCGACGGCAAGCCGAAGAAACTGCCGGGCGGTCACGTGCTGAACGCGGGCGCGGCGGCGCTGTCGCTGCTGGCGGTGATCCTGTATTGCTCGGTCGGCGCACCGGTGCTGTGGCTGCTGGTCATCACGCTGCTGGCCATGTTCATCGGCTATCACCTGATCATGGGGATCGGCGGGGCCGACATGCCGGTCGTGGTGTCGATGCTGAACAGCTATTCCGGCTGGGCGGCTGCGGCCATCGGCTTTACGCTGGGCAATGACCTGCTGATCGTGGTGGGCGCGCTGGTCGGCTCCTCGGGTGCGATCCTGAGCTATATCATGTGCAAAGCGATGAACCGCAACTTTGTCAGCGTGATCCTGGGCGGCTTTGGCGGCGAAACCGGCCCCGCGATGGAGATCGAGGGCGAACAGATCGCCATCGACGCCGAAGGCGTGGCGGCAGCGCTGAACGACGCCGATGAGGTGATCATCGTTCCGGGCTATGGCATGGCCGTGGCGCAGGCGCAGCAATCGGTCAGCGAGCTGACGCGCAAGCTGCGGGCGCGTGGCAAGAACGTCCGCTTTGCGATCCACCCGGTCGCGGGCCGCCTGCCGGGCCACATGAACGTGCTTCTGGCCGAGGCCAAGGTGCCCTATGACATCGTGCTGGAGATGGACGAGATCAACGAGGACTTCCCCAGCACGGATGTGGTGATCGTCATTGGCAGCAACGACATCGTGAACCCGGCGGCGCAGGAAGATCCCAACAGCCCCATCGCCGGGATGCCGGTCCTTGAGGTCTGGAAGGCGAAACAGGTCTTCGTGTCGAA
>NZ_FXTK01000069.1 GCF_900182695.1 Paracoccus laeviglucosivorans | reverse complement strand
CGCGCGCAGATCGGCAAAGGCATGTGGGCGATGCCCGACCGCATGGCCGACATGCTGGCGCAAAAGATCGCCCATCCCATGGCGGGCGCGAATACCGCATGGGTGCCCAGCCCGACGGCGGCCACGCTGCACGCGACCCATTACCACAAGGTCGATGTCCACGCCCGTCAGGCCGAGATCGAGGCGCTGAAGCGTCCCGTGCGTCTGGACGACCTGCTGACCATCCCGCTGGCCACCGGGCGCAATTACAGCGACACCGAAATCGCGCGCGAGTTGGAGAACAACTGCCAGGGCATCCTGGGCTATGTGGTGCGCTGGGTCGATCAGGGCGTCGGCTGTTCCAAGGTGCCCGACATCAACGACGTGGGTCTGATGGAGGACCGGGCGACGCTGCGCATCTCGGCGCAGTCGCTGGCGAACTGGCTGCTGCATGGCACGGTCAGCCAGCAGCAGGTCATGGACGCGATGCGCAAGATGGCCGAGGTGGTGGACCGCCAGAACGCCGGCGACGCGGCTTATCGCCCGATGGCGCCCGGCTTTGACGGCGTGGCGTTTCAGGCGGCCTGTGATCTGGTCTTCCTGGGCCGTGTCCAGCCCTCGGGCTATACCGAGCCGGTCCTCCACGCCCGCCGCCTACAAGCAAAGGCCGAGGCGAAGGGGTGATCTGCGTTGTATCGATACGACAAGATGTCGTTGGCCACAAAAAGGGCCGCTCATCAAACGGTTTTTGGCTTCAACCTGTTGGAATGACAGCATTAGCCATGCCGTGACGATGAAAGCTGGCGGCGACAGTCCCGTCGGTCTTCATTGCATCGACCAGCGTCTTTGCTGCGGCAAGCTGGTCTGGCCTGCCTTTTTGCACGGCCACGGCGGTTTCCGCTACATGGAAGTTTCCTTCGGTGATGCGGGTATCGGGCAATGTCACGACCAGCTCATCCAGTCCCAGCCGCCCCAGCGCTAGGGCGTCGCCTTCGCCCGTCTGGAACCGTGCGATCGCTTCTGACAAAGTTGGAATTGCGACGACCTGCGCCCCAGCGCTGGCGCGTTCGGCGCTGCGGATCGTGGCGGTGCCCGCAACGCCAAGGATGACCGTGCCGTCGCGATGCAGATCGCCGGCCTTCACATAGGGGCTGGCCGCGCGCACCAGATAGCTGCTTTCGCCGATGTGATAGGCGGGACCGAAATCCACGACTGCGCGACGGTCGGCATCGACCGGGGTGAAGGACAGATCCCAGATATCGTCATTCGCAGTCTCGATGATCCGGGCCGAGCTTTCCAACTGCACCAGCCGCACGGGTCGCCCGGTGATTTCACCGATGCGGCGGGCCAGATCGACCGTCACGCCTTCGGGGTCAGTGCCACCATCGGGGATACGGGTCCAAAGTGCCGACTTCGTGGGCCCCACCGCCACGGCGATGCGGATTTCCCCGGTCGGGGCAAGGCAATCATACATAAAGCTCTCCCTACCGCATCGTTGCGGCGTATCGTTCTTCCAATTGGGCGATTTCTTGTGCGGACAGGCTGCGAACGCGCTGGTTTGCCAGCAGGACGGCCAGCTTGGCGGTCTCCTCCAGCTCCTCGGCGGCATAGACGGCGGCGCG
>NZ_FXTK01000068.1 GCF_900182695.1 Paracoccus laeviglucosivorans | reverse complement strand
ATGCAGCGCCGCGATGCGAAAAAGGGTCTGGCGACCCTGTGCATCGGCGGCGGCATGGGCGTGGCCATGTGCCTTGAGCGCCCCTGATCGCAACTATCTTGCGCAACTATCTTGCGCACGCAGACTTTCGTTCGGTCTTCCCAAAGTCTCCGCTGTGAGACCTATCACAGATATCACGGCTTTATGTACGTGAGAACGGGGCACGCAGTCACTGTTTCTCTGCGCACTCATCTCATACGGGCAGCAGGACGTACAGAACTTTGCAGAGATGGGCGGCCTTGATCTGTAGGATGAACCACAGATGTTAAAAGGCGCTTGAAGAGGTTGATGCAGTCCGCAACCGAGGTTGAAGAACTACGATCCGCGGGCGCGCTGTGATTACGTTTGCGGTTTCGGCAGATCAAGGGCCTGCGAGAAGAGGATGCGGCCTGGATCGTGGCCGCGCGCGGCAACGGCTATCCGGATGTCGAAAGCTTTTGGCGCCGTGCCGGTCTGCGGCCGGATGTGTTGGCGCGGCTGGCCGAGGCCGATGCTTTCGCTGCAATCGGATTGACCCGGCGCGATGCGCTTTGGGCGGCCAAGGCTCTGGACGCCCCGAAACCGCTGCCGCTGTTCGGTGCCGATGGCGAGGGCATCGTTGAGCCCGCGGTGGCGCTGCAGAAGATGACGATGAGCGAGCAGGTCATTGAGGACTATGTCTCGCTGCGCCTATCGCTGCGCGGGCATCCGATGGAGCTGCTGCGGCCCAAGCTGGCCGAGAGCCGGCCGAACGATCATCTGCGGCATGCGACCGGACGCATTACCGTCGCCGGGCTAGTTATCACCTGCCAAAGGTCCGGCACCGCCTCGGGGGTCATTTTTCTCACGCTGGAAGGTGAGACCGGCGTCGCCTATGTCGTGGTCTGGAACCGGATCTACGAGATCTACCGCAAGGCGGTGATCGCCGGGCGGCTGGTCGGGGTCACAGGCCGGATCGAGCGTGACGGTGCTGTGGTGCATCTGGTGGCGGAGCAGGTTGAAGATCTGTCGCATCTTCTGGGCACCCTCGGCCGCCCGATGATCATCGCGACCACTGACGGGCGCGCCGATGAGACCCGCCGTCCCGCCGGCGGCAGTATCCACGGCACTGCACGCCATCCCCGCGAACAGGCCAAGACGCTGTTTCCGAGCCGGGATTTTTCATTGAGCCTTGCCGCTTTTGCTAGAAGCTGTGCCTGCCGTGACCAGCCGTGGCATCGGTCGCTATATCGGATAAGGGAACGTTGACGGTCAAGCTGCACGACAAGCTTGCGGCCATCGAAAAGCTAATGCGTCATCTTGGTATGTTCGCGGCGGATAACAAGCAGGCGGTGGACGGGTTGACGCAGTTGATCATGGCCGCACACGGGACCGCGTTTCCCCTTTCAACCTACGATCGTGCAATGTCAGCAAGCTGACGTGTGTGCGTTCACTCCGCAGATCTATGTATTAATTTGGGCGGCCTTCTGGGCCGCCCTTTTAAAGTTGCCTTCACACCTTCCCGGTCAATTCCGGGACGGTTGTGAAGAGGTCACCGACCAGGCCGTAATCGGCGATCTGGAAGATGGGGGCTTCCTCGTCCTTGTTGATGGCGACGATGACCT
>NZ_FXTK01000067.1 GCF_900182695.1 Paracoccus laeviglucosivorans | reverse complement strand
AAGCGGTAAGCCACGTCGAATGTCGCGCCACCCCAGCATTCGACGCTGAACAGGCCCGGCAGGTTCGCCGCATAGCTGGGCGCGACCCGGATCATGTCCAGCGACCGCATCCGTGTCGCCAGCAGCGACTGGTGCCCGTCCCGCATCGAGGTATCGGTGATCAGCAGCTGCTTTTGGTCCAGCATCCAGTCGGCAACGGCCTTGGCGCCCTTTTCCTCCAGCAATTGCCGGGTGCCGGGCAGCGGATCGGCCTTGCGTTGCGGCGGCGTCAGGCTGCGGGCATCGGCGGGCGGCTGGGCGCGGCCCGCCGTTTCGGGATGACCGTTGACCGAAATGTCAGCGATATAGGTCAGGATCTTGGTCGCCCGGTCCTGAGGCTTGTCAAAGCGGAACAGGTCGTCGGTCGTGTCGATGAATTTCGTGGTATAGCTGTCATCCAGAAAAGTCGGATGTTTCAGCAGGTTGATCACGAATTCGATATTCGTGGCCACGCCCCGCACGCGGAATTCGCGCAAGGCGCGGTCCATGCGGGCGATGACCTTTTCCGGGGTCTGGGCGTGCGCCGTGACCTTGACCAGCAGGCTGTCGTAATAGCGCGTGATGACGCCGCCGGAATAGGCCGTGCCACCGTCCAGCCGGATGCCGTTGCCGGTCGCGCTGCGATAGGCGGTGATGCGGCCGTAATCGGGGATGAAGTTGTTCAGCGGATCTTCGGTCGTGACGCGGCATTGCAGCGCATGGCCGTTCAGCCGCACCTCGGACTGGCTGGGAACACCGGTTGCCTGCGCCAGCGTCGCGCCCTCGGCGATCAGGATCTGGGACTGCACGATGTCGATCCCGGTGACCTCCTCGGTCACGGTATGTTCGACCTGCACGCGGGGGTTCACCTCGATGAAGTAGAACTGCTCACTGTCCATATCCATCAGGAATTCGACGGTGCCGGCGTTGCGATAGCCGACGGCCTGACCGATCTTCAGCGCCAGACCGCAGACCTCATCGCGCTGCGCCTGGGTCAGATAGGGGGCGGGGGCGCGTTCGACGACCTTCTGGTTGCGGCGCTGCACGGTGCAATCGCGTTCGTAAAGGTGATAAAGCCCGCCATGGCTGTCGCCCAGCAGCTGCACCTCGACATGGCGGGCGCGCAGGATCATCTTTTCCAGATAGCCCTCGCCATTGCCGAAGGCGGCTTCGGCCTCGCGGCGGCCCTCGCGGACCTTTTCGGGCAATTCGTCGGGGTTGTTGATCGGACGCATGCCGCGACCGCCGCCGCCCCAGCTGGCCTTCAGCATCAGCGGATAGCCGATTTCCGCGGCCTCAAGCCTGATGGCGTCCATGTCGTCGCCCAGAACCTCGGTCGCGGGGATCACCGGCACGCCCGCCTTGATCGCCACGCGCCGGGCGCTGGCCTTGTCGCCAAGCGCGCGCATCGTGTCGGCGCTGGGGCCGATAAAGGTGATCCCGGCAGCCACGCAGGCATCGACGAAATCGGGGTTTTCCGACAAAAGGCCGTAGCCCGGATGGATTGCATCCGCGCCGGATTCTTTCGCCACGCGAATGATTTCGGGGATGGACAGATAGGCTGCCACCGGACCCAAGCCCGCGCCGATGCGATAGGCCTCATCGGCCTTGAAGCGGTGCAGGCCCAGCTTGTCTTCCTCGGCATAAACGGCAACCGTCTTCTTCCCAAGCTCGTTCGCCGCGCGCATGACGCGGATCGCGATTTCGCCACGGTTCGCCACTAGAATCTTGTTGAACATCA
>NZ_FXTK01000066.1 GCF_900182695.1 Paracoccus laeviglucosivorans | reverse complement strand
CAGCGCCGAGGCGCAGGCCTATTATGACCGTCGGTCTGACTTCATCCATATGCCCGACATCGCGACCTTCCACTCTGCTGGGAGCTATTATGCCACCTTGGCACATGAGGCCTGCCATTGGAGCGGCCATGCATCCCGTCTGGACCGTTTCAGCCGGTTCACCGACCGCAAGGCCTACGCGTTCGAGGAGTTGATCGCGGAGATCGGCAATTGCATGCTCTGCAGCCAATTGGGCCTGACGCCGGATTTTGGCCAGTCCGCCGCCTATGTCGAAGGCTGGCTACGCGCGCTCCAGGATGACAAGCGGATGATCTTCAAGGCCGCGACCGAGGCGCAAAAGGCGGCAGATTATCTGCTGGGCTGTGCAGCGCAGACACGGCCGCAAACGCAGACGGATGCAGCCTGAAGGCGCACGGCTCTTGCGCAAATGCCACCCGCCGCGCCCAGCGGCGGGCAGAGGACGGCAAACGGAAAATCCTGCCATGCCGGATTTGTGCCTTGAGAATGCCGCGCCGGACCTGACATCCGGTCGCGGTCAATATCCCGCGCGGTGAAGATAGTCCTCGAGATGCACGACGGCCTTGGCCCGGACCCAACGCGAGAGGCTGGGGGTCAACCCGGCCAGGCCCTCGGGATCGAGCTCGGTGCATAGCCGGTCATGCGCGGCGCGGGACAGGGTGATGGAACTGTCAAAGCGATGTGCCGAGGCTTTGGCGCGGTCGACCGGCACATCTCGGTAATCGATCCCCGCCTCCAGCGCGGCGGTCAGAGCCGGGCGCAAGTCGGCCATGGCGCGGCGCAACACCGTGCCCACCGGACAACGCGCCTTTGCCGCCCATGCGGCGGCGCGGGCGACCAGGTTATCGGGCAGGCGGTAGAGCAGGCGGATGGTGACCATGTCGGGGCGGGTCACAGGATGCGCATGAGCTCTGCGTTGTGCGGTCTGAACCCGCTGCGGCGCTTTTTGCGCATCAGTTGCGCCATCTCTTGCGGCACCGCCCGGCGGCGCGTTCTCGACCGCTGCCGGCGGTTCCGACACCGTCGTGCTGACCACCATGTCCACCTTGCCCGGTGCCTCAAACTCAAGCCTGCGGCAGAACTCCGGGTCCGGGGCCGAAATCCGGCCCGGCTGTTTCAGCCTGGCCATCAGGCGGCCTCGCGGATGCTGCGATCGAGCTCGGTCAGCACCTCGTCCATTTCCGCCAACGCGACGCCCAGATGGCTGGCCACGCCGGGGTTGCGGGTCTTGCGGCGGATCTCGTCCAGCAGACCCTGACCGTCCAGCCGTTTGTACATGGCGCGGTCCATGATCACATCGCCCAGCACCGGCAGATCGCGGATGACCTTTTCGTACACCTCCAACTCCGCCGCAGATCGGCTGAGCGGCACCCGGTTCAGAATGACCTTGAACGGCGGCACGGCGGCCGGATCCTCGACGCGCCGCTTCAGGCGCTGATACCAGAGCCCGGTCTCGCGGTTCTCTTCGTAATTCATCGCCGACAGCATGCAGGGCGCGACCAGCAGATGGGCCATCATCGCAATGTGGTCCTGCGCCTCGGAGCCACCACCGAAGGTGTCGACCAGGATGAGATGTTCCTGATCGGATTGCGCGTAAATCTCCCCGATCCGGTCGGTGACCACGGCGACGGAGAGGGTGGGGATGACCTCGACCAGATCATTCCAATGTCCCTGTGCCTGCGCGCGGTCACGCCACTTGCTGATGCTGCGGCTTTCATCGGTGTCGAAAATGGTAACGCTCTCGCCGCGCGCGGCGGCGGCCGAGGCCAGTCCCATGATCAGGGTGGTTTTGCCGCAACCGCCCTTGCGGTTCATGGCGGCGATGACGCG
>NZ_FXTK01000065.1 GCF_900182695.1 Paracoccus laeviglucosivorans | reverse complement strand
AGGAATTCACCGCGTCTGCGGTTGAACCCGCGCGCGATCTGGGCACCGAACCCGATGCGGGACTGGACGCGTTTTTTGCCGCCACCAGCGCCGAGATCCGCCATAGCGCCGAGGCGCAGGCCTATTATGACCGGCGTGCCGACTTCATCCATATGCCCGACATCGCGACCTTCCACTCTGCTGGGAGCTATTATGCCACCTTGGCGCATGAGGCCTGCCATTGGAGCGGCCATGTATCCCGTCTGGACCGTTTCAGCCGGTTCACCGACCGCAAGGCCTATGCGTTCGAGGAACTCATCGCGGAAATCGGCAATTGCATGCTGTGCAGCCAGTTGGGCCTGGTGCCGGATTTTGGCCAGTCCGCCGCCTATGTCGAAGGCTGGCTACGCGCACTCAAGGATGACAAGCGGATGATCTTCAAGGCTGCGACCGAGGCGCAGAAGGCGGCAGATTATCTGCTGGGATGTACTGAGCAGAACAAAGGCGCCGCCGCCTGAGCTTCAAGCGGCAAAGAGCTTACCCGCCGCGCCAAGCGGCGGGCCGAGGGCCGCAAACGGAAAATCCGGCCGTGCCGGATTTGTGCCTCGAGAATACCGCGCCGGACCAGGCGGCCGGTCGCGCTGAGGATCCTGCGCACCGCCGTTTCACTTCGAGTGCGTCAGGCAGGTCGGGGCAGTTCCCGCGGCCATAATACGAAATGTCACTCTGGGGACAGTTCCCAACTGTAAGGCGTGCTGGTCGTCAGCGTCGGGGACTGGTCGGTATTTGCTTCGCCTTGGCGCAGGAGCTGCATTTGCGCTTCGAGAAAGGCGATCTGCTGGCGCAGAGCGTCATTCTCGGCATGCAGTTGCATCGGCGTTTTCGGCGTCAGGTTCAGGCGCATCGTCGTCCCGTGGGTCTGGTTTGAGTGGAGGGCCAAGACCAGGCGCAGCCCACCAGTTCCAAATATTCTCTTTTATTTCGAGCCGCTTGCAGCGATTGTGTACTTCCTGTTTGCAAGCCCCGGACGCGGCAGGTGCACCGCTGAACGCGAGGAGAGAACCGTCAGAAAACACCAGTCACATAAAGCAGGATGATGACGACCACCGGAACGCCCAGCAGCCAGGCGATAATGCCTTTCATGGCGTGGCCCCTTATTGCGCATCGTCCATGGGCCGGGTTTCGTCCTGCCTGTCGATATGTTCGGGCATGGATTTCAGGTCGTCCTTGGTCCAGCTGGTCAGAGCATGCACCACGCCATCCTCGCCGGTCATGAAGTCAAGCTGCCGCACGGGCACCAGCACCGATTTCGCGCCGATGCCAAGAAAGCCGCCGACATCGATGACCACCTGCGCATCCGCGCCGCTGCCATGAACATGGTCGACAGTGCCGATCATTTCGTCTTCCGGGCCATAAATCGTGGCACCATCCAGCATCTCGGCATTCAGCTGGGTCTCGGTCAGGCGGGTATGGGTGGAATGGTTCATGATGTCCTCCGTCATCCGTGGGTGACAGGCCAACGACGCGAAAAGGCAGTCGTTCCGGCAGCTAAAATATGTTGAGCGAGGGATGATGATGCTGCCGCGCCGGACCAGACGGCCGGCTGCGATCAATACCCCGCGCGGTGCAGATAGGCATCGAGATGGGCGATGGCTTTGGCCCGGACCCAGCGTGACAATGCGGGGGTCAAGCCAGCCAGGCCCTCGGGATCGAGCTCGGTGCATAGCCGGTCATGCGCGGCGCGGGACAGGGTGATGGAACTGTCAAAGCGATGTGCCGAGGCTTTGGCGCGGTCGACCGGCACATCTCGGTAATCGATCCCCGCCTCCAGCGCGGCGGTCAGAGCCGGGCGCAATTCGGCCATGGCGCGGCGCAACACCGTGCCCACCGGACAACGCGCCTTTGCCGCCCATGCGGCGGCGCGGGCGA
>NZ_FXTK01000064.1 GCF_900182695.1 Paracoccus laeviglucosivorans | reverse complement strand
AAAGCGAACCGGAGGGAAGCGGTGATGGACGGTGATCTCCTCCCGCCGGCGATCCTGCAGCGCAAGGCGGTGGTCTATGTTCGTCAATCAACCCAAGCCCAAGTCGAACTCAACACCGAGAGCCGACGACGGCAATATGAATTGGTCGAGGTCGCACGTCGTCGTGGTTTCCGGACCGTGGACGTGATCGACGACGATCTCGGCCGCTCCGCCAGCGGCATGGTCGCCCGGCCCGGCTTCGAGAAGCTCGTCGCCGCCTTGTGCGCGGGGGAAGTCGGTGCCGTGCTCTGCTTTGACGCTTCGCGGCTGGCGCGCAACGGCAGGGACTGGCACCACCTGCTCGAATTGTGCGGGCTTGTCGAGGCGCGTGTCATCGACCTTGATGGCGTCTATGATCCCTGTCTGCCGAACGACCGCCTGCTGCTCGGCATGAAGGGCAGCATCAGTGAGTTCGAGCTCGGAGTGATCCGGGCGCGCATGATCGACGCAGCCCGGGCGAAGGCGCGTCGTGGCGAACTTCGGATCAGCGTGCCGGTCGGTTACATCTGGCATCGCGAGACCGGGCTCGGGCTCGATCCTGATTTCCGGCTCCAGCAGGTAATCCGGTTGGTCTTCGAGCGGTTTCGCCAGCTCGGCAGCGCGCGGCAGACGCATCTGTCGCTGACGGCAGAGGAGGTGTTCTTTCCACGTCCGTCGGACGGCAAACGCCTGACATCCTTTGATTGGACGCCGATCCGCTATCGTAATGTCATCGGCCTCCTGAAGAACCCTTTCTATGCAGGCGCTTATGTCTATGGAAAGAGCGAGAAGCGGATCGAACTGGTCGATGGGCGTGCCCGCAAGTCCTACGGCCATGGCAAGCCGGCGGAGGCCTGGGACGTGCTCATCCGCGATCATCATGACGCCTATATCGACTGGACGGAATACGAGCGGAACCAAAAGCTGCTAGCGGCAAACGCCTATGGACGCGCGGGCGGGCAGAAGTCCGGGCGTGGCGGCCGTGCCCTTCTCGCAGGCATACTGACCTGTGGGCGCTGTGGCCGCGGCTTGGCTGTCGCCTATGCGGGCGCCCCTCCGGGCCGTCCGACCTATCGTTGCGACCGACCAAATCTCATGCTTGGTCTGCCGCGCTGTCTCAGCTTCGGCGGATCCCGTGTGGACGCCACAATCGCAGGGGAGATACTGCGTGTGGTCGAGCCGATGGCAATCGAGGCCGCAATGGAGGCGGAGCGGATGCACAGGGAAGGAGAAGCCGAGCGTCGGCACGTGGCCGAACTCGATCTACAGCAGTCAGAATACGATGCTTCGCTGGCGGAACGGCGCTATGCCGCCTGCGACCCGGAGAACCGGCTTATCGCGGCTCAGCTTGAGAAGCATTGGGAGGCCGCGTTGCGCCGTGTCGAGGCATGCCGGGCCCGCCTTGCCGCGACGGATACCCCAGACCCGACCGCGCCGATGCCCGACTTCGAGGGCTTGGCGGCGGACCTTTCCGGAGCTTGGTCGGCGCAGGGCGTCACGACCCGAAGCCGCCAGCAACTGGTCCGGACGCTGATTTCGGACATCATCGCGGATATCGACGATGCGACACGAGAGGTCGTGCTGACTATCCACTGGCAAGGCGGTCAGCATTCGCAATTGCGGGTGCGTAAACCGAGGACGGGGGAGCACGGTTGCCAAACGCCTGAGCAGGCCCTTGTCGTGATGGAACGGATGGCGGCGCGCTTTTCCGACACCAATATCGCGGCCACCCTGAACAGGATGGGTGTGCGGACCGGACAGGATAAGACCTGGACCGCGCACCGGGTGGCCTCCATTCGCAGGGTCCGTGGTATCCACGCCTTTCGCTCGGCCGAGAAGGGTGGCGCGTGGCTCACCATGCGCGAGGCCGCGGCAAAACTCGGGGTGACCAGCCATGCCGTGCGACGGATGATCCAAGACGGGATTTTGCCTGCCGAGCAGGTCGTTCCGGGCG
>NZ_FXTK01000063.1 GCF_900182695.1 Paracoccus laeviglucosivorans | reverse complement strand
AGCATGCGTTTCAGCGAGGTCTTGATCCCCACCGCCGCGATGGCGATCAGCAGCGCCCAACGCGACAGGTCGGCCGCGGCCCCGGCCAGCGCCTGCGGGATCAGCCCCAGACTGTTCAGCGCCGCCAGCACCAGAAAGCCCAGCACAAAGCCCGGCAGCAGCGGCGGGCGCGCGCCCCCTTGCGCCAACCCCCGCGCCCGGATCGCGACCGAGATGCACAGCACCACCGGCGCCAGCATCGCCACGCGGATCAGCTTGACCAGCGTCGCCGTCTCGCCCGCCTCGTCGCTGATGGAAAAGCCCGCGCCGACCACTTGCGCCACGTCATGGATGGTGCCGCCCAGAAACACTCCACTGGTGCGTGCGTCAAAGGCCAGCAGCTGCGCCAGCATCGGATAGATCACCATGGCCACGGTCGACAGCACCGTCACCGACAGCACGGTAAAGACCAGATCGCGTTCGGATTTGTCATGGCGCGGCAGCACGGCGGCGATGGCCATGGCGGCGGATGCGCCGCAGATCGCGACCGCGCCCCCGGTCAGCAGCCCAAAGCACCAGCCCCGCCCGCAGGCGCGCCCGGCCAGCAGCCCAAAGCCGATGGTGGCGACCACCGCCCCCACCACCAGCGCGATGGCCCCCGCGCCCAGACCCGCCAGCATCTCGACGCTGATGCGCGCGCCCAAAAGCGCCACCCCCAGCCGCAGCACCGTGCGGGCGGTAAAGCCCACGCCGGGCGCGGTGCGGGTGCCGTCCTCGGCCAGAAAGTTCAGCGCAAGGCCCAGCAGCAGCGCCAGCAGCATGGCGGGCGCGCCGTAATGTTCCGACAGGAATTGCGCGGTCGCGGCCACCAGCACGGATACGGCAAAGCCGGGGAACAGTTGGCGCAGCAGGTGGGGCGTGGGCAGGGAAAGCGTGGTCATGTGGCATTACCGCAGGCAGCAGGATCTGGCCCGGCGCGAAGGGGTCCGCGCCGGTGGGGCGGCCCCGTGGCGGGCGCCGCGCTTTTGGATGCGTCAGGCCGCCAGGATCAGGCCGCGCCCTGTTGCGGGCGCATGTCGCCCGGCTCGATCCCGGCCACCACGACCGGCTTCTTCATGGCGTCGCGGCGGAACGGCTCGCCCAGTTCCTGATTCAGCAGCACCTCGATGAAGGTGGTCTCGCGCGATTGCATCTGCCGCTCGATCGCGTCATGCAGCGCGGCGGTCAGTTCCTCGGGGCCGCGGACCTGCACGCCATGCGCGCCGCAGGCCTTGGCGATGCCGGCGTAAGACGTGCCCCGGTCCAGCTCCGTGCCCACGAAATTGTCGGCATACCACAGCGTCGTGTTGCGCTTTTCCGCGCCCCATTGATAGTTGCGGAAGATCACCATGGTGATCGCGGGCCAGTCGTCGCGCCCGCAGGCCGTCATCTCGTTCATGGAAATCCCGAAGGCGCCGTCGCCCGCAAAGCCGATCACCGGCGTGTCGGGATTGCCCAGCTTGGCCCCAAGGATCGCCGGAAAGCCATAGCCGCAGGGGCCGAACAGGCCCGGCGCCAGGTATTTGCGCCCTGCCTCGAAGCTGGGATAGGCATTGCCGATGGCGCAGTTGTTGCCGATATCCGACGACACGATGGCATTGCCGGGCACGGCCTGCATGATCGCGCGCCATGCCTGACGCGGGCTCATCAGATCGGCGTCGCGTGTGCGCGCGCCGGCGTTCCATTCGGTGCCGGGATCGTCGTCTTCGTGGTCCAGACTGGACAGTTCCTGCGCCCAGCGGGACCGGGTCTGCGCCACCAGATCGCGCCGCGCCTGCCGCCCCGCATCGCCCGCATCCGGCGACAGTTGCGACAAGATCCCCCGCGCCACCTTGGCCGCATCGCCCTGAATGCCCACGGTGACGCGCTTGGTCAGCCCGATCCGGTCGGCATTGATATCGACCTGAATGATCTGCGCATCCTTGGGCCAATAGTCGATGCCATAGCCCGGCAGGGTCGAGAACGGGTTCAGCCGCGTCCCCAGCGCCAGCACCACATCGGCCTTGGCGATGATCTCCATCCCCGCTTTCGAGCCGTTATAGCCCAGCGGTCCCATGGCCAGCGGGTGGCTGCCCGGAAAGCTGTCATTATGCTGGTAATTGCTGCAGACCGGCGCATCCAGCCGCTCGGCCAGTGCGATCAGATCGGGGATGGCACCCGACAGCACGACCCCTGCCCCCGACAGGATCACCGGGAATTTGGCGTTGGAAAGCAGCTGCGCCGCCTGCGCCACCGCGTTCTCGCCACCTGCCGGGCGTTCAAAGGCCACGACCTGCGGCAGATCGACATCGATCACCTGGGTCCACATGTCGCGCGGGATGTTGATCTGGGCGGGCGCGCTGTTGCGCCAGGCCTGCATGATGACGCGGTTCAAGACCTCGGGAATGCGCGAGGGATCGCGCACTTCCTCTTGATAACACACGCAATCCGCGAACAGGCGCATCTGCTCCATCTCCTGGAAGCCGCCCTGCCCGATGGTCTTGTTGGCGGCCTGAGGCGTCACCAGCAGCAAGGGCGTATGGTTCCAATAGGCGGTCTTGATCGGCGTCACGAACCCCGTGACCCCCGGCCCGTTCTGCGCAATCGCCATCGACATCTTGCCCGTCGAGCGCGTGAACCCATCCGCCATCAGACCGGCATTCGTCTCATGCGCGCAGTCCCAGAAACTAATCCCGGCCTTCGGAAAAAGATCACTCACAGGCATCATCGCAGAGCCAATGATCCCAAAGGCATGCTCAATACCATGCAACTGCAATACCTTAACAAATGACTCCTCAGTCGTCAT
>NZ_FXTK01000062.1 GCF_900182695.1 Paracoccus laeviglucosivorans | reverse complement strand
AGACCTCCACTTCCAGCGCGACGCCTTTTTCCTTGGCGATCTGTGTGACTTTTGCGGCGACGGCGAGGTCTTGCAGGCCGACGCCGGTGCCGTCGAAGATGGTCAGTTCGGCGCCGTCGCGGCCCGGATCGGTGCCGTTGACGACCGCGCCAAGGCGGGTGATCTGGTCTTCGCGGACCAGCCCTTGCGCAATGGCGTGCTGGAATTCACCGATGCTGACGGATTGCGCCACCTCGTCGGTGTAAAGCTTTGCGCGGGCGACCAGCGCGGGGTCCAGTTCCTGCTTGCCCTTGGTGTCCGTGCCCATGGCGGCGATATGGGTTTCCCCGGTCACATGCGCGTTCATCAGCAAGGGCGAGAACGCCGAGGTGATTGAGATGATGACATCTGCCTGCGCGCCCAGTTCGGGCAGCTCGACCGCCTCGAAGGGCAGGCCCAGTTCGGCGGCGGTGTCGGCCAGACGGGTCAGCATTTCGGGGTGGGGGTTCCAGCCGATGACCTTTTCAAAGGCATGGACGCGGGCTGCGGCGCGCATCTGGAAGGCCGATTGGTGGCCCGCACCGATCATGCCCAGCACCTTGGCACCCTTAGGGGCAAGGTATTTGATCGACACCGCCGAAGCCGCCGCCGTGCGGAGCGCGGTCAGCAGGTTGCCCCCCACCGCTGCCGCGACCCGGCCAGTATCGGCGTCGAACAGAAACACCGTGGACTGGTGATTGATCAGGTTGCGCTTGCCGTTATTGGGCCAATAGCCCCCGGCCTTCAGCCCCAGCGTCAGCCCGGCAGCATCGAAGCCGCCCTTGAAGCCGTAAAGCGCGTCCTCATGCCCGATGGCTTCGCGCACCACCGGAAAGTTATGGGCCTGTCCGGCATCCATGGCGGCAAATACCGCCTCGATGGCGTCAAAGGCCGCTTCGGGGGTCATCAGACCCCCGATCTCGCGTTCGGGAACGATCAGCATCAATAGCCCTTTCCGCGTGCGGAAACCGGCCAGACGGCCTCGACCTTGCCGTTTCGCACGCCGACATACCAGTCATGGACGTTGCAGGTCGGGTCGCAATGGCCGGGGACAAGGCGCAGCTTGTCATTGACCTTCAACACGCCCTTGGGATCGGCGATGACACCGTGTTCGTCGCTGCATTTGATGTATTCCACATCGTCGCGGCCATAGACAAAGGGCAGGCCGCTATCGACCGATTGCGCCTTCAGGCCCGCGTCGCAGATCGCCTTGTCGGCCTTGGCGTGGCTCATGACGCTGGTCAGGATGAACAGCGCGTTTTCCCATTCGCCCGCGTCGATGCGCTTGCCGTCCGCGTCCTTGATGCGGCCGTAATCGGCATCCATGAAGGCGTAGCTGCCGCATTGCAATTCGTTGTAAACGCCGGAATTGCTTTCAAAGTAATAGGACCCCGTGCCCCCGCCCGAGACGAGTTCCGGCGAAAGCCCCGCTTCTTCCAGCGCGGCCACGGCGTCACGCACCTGCGCGATGGCGGCGTCCAGCTTGGCCTTGCGGTCGGCAAAGCTGTCCATGTGCTGCATCGCGCCCTGATAGGCCTGGATGCCGGTGAATTTCAGTCCCGGTGCGGCATCGACCGCCTTGGCAATCGCCACCACGGCATCCGAGGTCGTGACACCGCACCGCCCCGCACCGCAGTCGATCTCGATAAAGATCTCCAGCGTGGTGCCATGCTTTTGCGCCGCCGCCGACAGGTCGGCCACGTTCGCCAGATCGTCGACACAGACGATGATGCGCGATCCCAGCTTGGGCAGCCGCGCCAGCCGTTCGATCTTGGCCGGGTCGCGAACCTGATTGCTGACCAGAATGTCCTTGATGCCGCCACGGGCAAAGACCTCGGCCTCGCTAACCTTCTGGCAGCAGACCCCGACCGCGCCGCCCAGGGATTCCTGCAGCTTTTGCACATCGACGGATTTGTGCATCTTGCCATGGCTGCGGTGGCGCATGCCGTGGGCCGATGCGTAATCGCCCATCTTCTTGATGTTGCGTTCCAGCGCGTCCAGATCCAGCACAAGGCAGGGGGTCTGGATGTCGGCCTCATTCATGCCGGGCAGTGCGGGGATGTCGTAGCCGACCTCGTAACCCGCGAAATCAGTTTTGGCGTTCATGGCAAAGCTCCTCAGTTCCACGGCAGGCGGTCAAGATCGACATTGCCGCCGGTGATGATGATGCCGACGCGCTTGCCGGCGAAGGTTTCGGGATTGGCAAGGATGGTGGCCAGCGGCACGGCGCTGGATGGCTCCATCACGATCTTCATGCGCTTCCAGATCAGCTTCATCGCGTCCACGATCTGATCCTCGGTCGCGGTCAGGATGTCGGTGACATGGTTCTGGACAAAGTGCCAGGTCAGGTCCTTCAGCGGCACTTTCAGCCCGTCGGCCACGGTTTCGGGCGCGTCGTCGGCGATGATGTGACCGGCGCGAAAGCTGCGCGCGGCATCGTCGGCATTCAGCGGTTCCGCGGCATAGATCCTGACCTTGGGCGCCAGGTTCGACAGCGTCAGGCAGGTGCCCGAGACCATGCCGCCGCCGCCGATGGGGGCAATGACGGCATCCAGCCCCGCGACCTGTTCGATCAGCTCGGCGCTGCAGGTGGCCTGACCCGCGATCACGCGCGGATCGTTATAGGGGTGGACGAATTCGGCCCCGGTTTCGGCGACGACCTTGGCAAAGACTGCCTCGCGCGAGCTGGTCGAGGGTTCGCATTCCACCACCCGCCCGCCATAGCCGCGCACGGCATCCTTCTTGGCCTGAGGTGCGGTATGGGGCATGACGACGGTGCAAGGGATGCCGCGACGGCCCGCAGCATAGGACAGGCAGGTGCCGTGATTGCCGCTGGAATGCGTGGCGACCCCTTTGGCCGCCTGATCGTCGCGCAGCCCAAAGACCGCGTTGCTGGCCCCGCGCGCCTTGAACGCGCCGGCCTTTTGCAGGTTCTCGCATTTGAAGAACAGTTCGGCCCCGGTCAGATCGTTCAGGAATTGCGAGGTCAGAACCGGCGTCCGATGCACATGCGGCG
>NZ_FXTK01000061.1 GCF_900182695.1 Paracoccus laeviglucosivorans | reverse complement strand
GGCCGCCAGGGCCAGCATCGGGCTGCGGAACGCTTGGAGCTGTGCCAGCAGATAGCGGGCGCCGCCATCAAGGTTCTGCATCGGATCGCGCGGATCGACGCCGAGCAATTGCGCGGTCCCCGGCATGAGTTGCGTGAGCCCCATGGCGCCCTTCGGGCTGCGAGCCCGCGGGTCGAAGCGGGATTCCTGCCAGATCATCGCCTGGAAGAGCGCCTGCCATTGCCGCGGCGAGAGGCCAGAGGAGCGCAACGCCGGGTGGTGCTGGTAACGTGCCGCCGTGCGATCGATGCTGGATTGGATGCGGGGCGCGCGCAGGGGCTTGTTCGGAGCAGCACCGGAGGCCTGACGCAGCGCCTGGCGCAGGTCGGTCTCGTTGCCCGAGAGGGAAGTGGCAGTGCCAGCGTTCGGGGCGACGAAATTGCGTGCGTTGCGGAAGCGCTGGACGCTGGTGACATCGGGCGCAGATTGTGCAGCCGTCCCGAAGCGGATGACATCGGCGCTGGCCGGGGTGGCGGCGAGAAGGCCAATAATAGCAACTGTACCGACGAGGAACGGGATCCTATGCGCGTCCCGCTGCGGGCAAGGCCAGGCTCTCGCCAGCTCGAATAGGGTAGGCTGAGACTTTAAATCCCAGCTCCATGAGAAGACTGGTAACCCCAATCGCTGTCTTGATCTCGCGATAGGCAATGTCACCGGGCTTGCGGCGCTCTTCGCGGCCTTCCTTTTTGGCGCGCTGGCGTTCTCTCGCGTGGTCGCGCGCGGTGACCAGCACCACGAATTCGTCCTGATCGGGCGAAACTGCGACGAGATACCAGCTGCCGTACCATTGATAACCACGAAGCTCAGGGTCCTGCTGGCAGATGACATGCAACTGCCAGCCCTGATCCAAAACTTCCTGAAGTCCTGCGATTGTAACCACATCAGACGGGATTCTTCTGTCGTTGCTCACCGTCAGGCGCTCCATACAAGGCTGCCTGACATCATTGCTGACGTCAGGATCACATTTCTATAGTAAGCGCGCAAGCTATAATTTTGTAAAAAATAGATGCAGCACTTGTTAGCTGATAAACGCTGGAGTGCTACATTCCAAGAGAAACGGCGCATGGGATGATCCTACGCCGTTTGCCGCGACCGGTTCGCCCGGGCGGTTCTGTCGTCATCGCTCGCGACGAATGCCGCGGGTTCGGTCAGGTCAGCCGAGCGGCCGATCGATGCCGAGACCTGTGTCCTTCAGGCGGGCCGGATCGACGACCGAGAGATCGAAGACAAGAAACCGGCCATCTTTATTGCCGCAGACCGGCCCCATCTCGCGCGCTTGCCACCCGACGCGACGGGCCATGCGGAGAAAGGCAGGTGACCCCAGACACAGGCACGACTTGGCATCGCTGGCGAAGAGAAAATCGTTGATTGCGCCCAGCATGGCGTTTGCGATCCCGGCGCCGGCGGTGTTGACGAAGCGGGTCAACTCCCATGTGGACGGGTCTACCGGTGGCGGATCGAAACAAAGCTCGCGCGGCAGCCCGGGCAACATTCCCAAGACGGCGTCGCGGATCATATAGCTATATCGATAGTTCCCATGGCCTGTCCGCTGATCTGCACGCCGGAGCCTGCCACCTCCGACCACCTCAATACCGATATGGGCGATGACATAGGTTGTATCGAAGCTGTCATATTGCTCGAACTCCAGATCTTCCGCCTGCCAAAGCGACCAATCCTTCCGTTCGATGAAGACGTCGCGGCGCAGTGTCAGATATGCGCCGACAAGATTCCAACGGTTGGCGTCTTGCGGAAATCGGAGAATGCTGATTTGCACCTCCCTCCCTGTCGATAAGCGAGGCACGGCTTGAGATGTATTGGGCTCTGCATGATTTAACATTTACCACCTAACGGAACGGCGGATCCGAGGCACATCCGGATGCCGGTTTTCTGGTCGAGAAGCCACAGGCCGAAATCGCGGCTCTCCAAGATCAGCGTCTGCTCTTCGCTCCGGCCTTCGAAGGCTTGCAGCAGCGCCTGTGCCATACTCAGGCTGATCTCGGCTTGGAACTTCAGCTCGAGATTCCGATGCAAGCCCATCATGTTATTCATCCTTTTGTTCTCTGCACCGGCGATTTCTCGCCAACCAAACAGCCTTGGGGTCGACACACCACCCCAGTTGTCTGAAGGTCCTGTCTATTGGTACAGAACATTTGGATAACCTATGCTATCGACGCTTATTCCAGCGTACGAGCTGGAGATGGAGGCCCTTCGCGGTACAGCATCCGCGGGCCATATTTTTGGATTTGGCTACACAATGGACGAGGGGGTAATGTTCATGGAAAACACCTTCCCCAAAGCGTGGCGCCGCAAGTACAGCAACGACGCACTGCTGATCCGCGATCCGGTCGTACTTTGGTTTACCGCCCAAACGGGTGCGGTGCGCTGGTCCGAAATTGGCGACCCGGACCGCCACGGCGTTCTGGAACGCGCAGGCAGATACGGGCTCAAATACGGGGCGGTCTTCTCGACGGAATATGATCGAAAACGGCACTTCATGACGGTGTCGCGATCCGATCGCGAACTTAGCGATGCCGAAATCCAGAATCTCGAGCAACGCTTCAGCGTCTGGACACGCTGTGTCATGGACGGGATTCCGCATCTGACGGAGACAGAGATCGAGGTGCTTCGTGCGGCCAGCGCCGGCAAAGATCAGGCGGAGTCGGCGGTAGAGCAGGATGTCAGCGTCAGCACGATCAAGCAGCGCCAGTCTCGAGCGCGCGAGAAGCTCAATGCCAAGAACCTGACTGAGGCGGTGCATTTTGCCACTGCGGCGCGGTTGATCTAACCGATTAGATTGTCCTTGGGGACATCGCATTCACATTTTCCTTTCCTTCATCGATCCGACAAAGGCATGACGGGTCGGAGAACGGATGAGGGCAGAATGACTAATCATACAGTTGCGAAACGCGCACGGCCCTTCGAAAAGGTGGATCGTGATGGCCAGACAGGCTGGCTATATGAATGGGACAACGGCGAGTTTACCCTTCTGTTTATCCCTGAAAATTTCTCCTTCTCTCTGGACAAGTCGATTCAAATCGGCAGGCCAACTGCAAGCGAGGGTTGAAGGTCCGCTGAAAGCGTTCTAACGTATCTATAGTTTGCGCGACAAGTGATGGATATGTTTGATGCCGCGATCAAATCACTTTTGGAGGTCCGTGGCATTTGCATTGTAAGCGTTCGCTGGCCATCACGGTTAGCTTAGCTTGACGGCCTGAAGTTCCACGGCAGCAGGTCGTCGATGCGGCTTTGCGGGTGTCCGTTGGC
>NZ_FXTK01000060.1 GCF_900182695.1 Paracoccus laeviglucosivorans | reverse complement strand
TGGGTTGATTGACGAACATAGACCACCGCCTTGCGCTGCAGGATCGCCGGCGGGAGGAGATCACCGTCCATCACCGCTTCCCTCCGGTTCGCTTTCTCCCGCCGCTTCGGCCAGGAGAATGGCCAGGCACGTCACCACTTGCTGACGCTCCTGAAGGCTCATCCCGCGCAACCGCTTCGAGTCGAACTGCATCTGGAGTTGCTTGGGACATGAGGGCTTGATGGGCAGGTCTTGCATCGGTCTGTTCCTTTCCGGCCATAGGATCTCCGGAAGAGCTTCGCCGAAGACCGTGCCGACTCAGAAGGTCATCGAGGTCTGACAGGGCCGCGAGTGACACGCGCGGTGTGCCAAGTTCCATGTCGGCGCAAGCCCTTGGGTCGAGCATCCATGCTGCCACGACCATGAATACGCCAGGCAGCACCTCGACGTGGACGAACTGGCCGGACGCACGTCGGTCGACACGCTCGACCCGAAACTGTCGGCCGAAAAGCGCGTGCCAGCGGTAATGCACCTGAACAAATTGCCCGACATGGGCAGAATGAACGGGTGATGGCCTTGACCCGCAAGAATGCGCTCTTCGCCGGTCATGACGAGGGCGGGCGATCCTGGGCCCGTATTGCATCCCTTGTTGCCACCGCAAAGGTCAACGACGTCGAACCCTTCGCCTACCTCAAGGCAACCTTGGAAGCCGTCGCAGCCGGCCACCCGCAGGCTCAGATCGACGTCCTGTTGCCCTGGAACTTCAAGCCGTCAAGCTGAACGTAAGTGGGGCGCAGCCGCCGCTTACACTCAGGCTTAGCTCAGGGAGCTAAGAACTGCGCAACAAGATACCTCTCGGAAGGCTGCCATGAGCCATAACAAACGTCGCAGATCTTGACGGCTCTGGGTAGGGGAATCACAATTTACGATACTAGATCAGGCCAAAACCGATTTGGCTTAGAGTAATGACAGGAGATAGGGTGAGCTACGAACTGCAGAGATTGGCGGCGGAGACCACAGCCGCTTTTACCGGACTATTCACCATTACCTTGGAAGCAATACGTCAGTTTGAAAATGGCGAGTATTTCACAATGTATGCCCGAGGTACAAAGCGCCTACAGAGCATTCTCGGCGCCGAACGAGAAATTCTAATCCTTGGGAATATTTATGCCGATCAGCAGGCACGCTCCATTCGGTTCGTCCGTCGCCTTATCAATGATGCAGATGGCCGTCTTGAAACAACTCTTTGCGTAATTGTTCATCAGGATCCACGCGGAAATACTAAGCTGAAACGTTGGGGGCGAGAAAATGGCCTTGCAGTTATCCCAGTTTATACTGCCACCGGTGTTTTGCCTCGCAACCAGGAGTTGGAGCGACTACTTTCATATGAATTCTTCACCCAAGACCCGTTCGACGTAACCGGACCTGTTGCAAACGACGCACAGTTTTTCGGTCGCAGGGCCGAAGCTCAGGAACTCGCCCGAAAGCTCCAATCTGGTCACATTCGGGCGTGCTTTGGCATCCGAAAGATTGGGAAAACCTCGGTTTTACACCGAGTGCTAGCGGAACTCAAAGAAAACTATGATGCCGTTGTGCTGTTCATCGACTGTCAGCGGGATGATGTTTTTGGCTTGAATGCCGCAGGGCTCCTACACTCAATTACCCTTTCTCTCCTTGAACTTAAAGCATCCGGCCAAGCTTACGCCGAGGTAAATGCGAGCACATCTGCTCCTTCCCTCGCTGAAGCCGCGCGCCAATTCCAGTCAGCACTTAGTCAATTCGACTTAACGGTGATCCTCGCCTTCGACGAGATCGACTACATCACACCTAGTAATGGCAGTGCGGAGCAATGGCGTATAGGGTTTATCGAATTCTGGCGAAATGTGCGAGCAGCCTATCACGCTGCCGCTCGCGATGAGCGACGAGTATCGTTGTTAGTGAGCGGTGTCTCCAGCCGTTGGTTCTCTGTAGAATCGATCGATGGGATTGAAAATGCAGCGTTAGCGTTCATTCCCGAGGAGTATCTGAGCCCCCTGCCGCGTGGTGCTGCCAAAGCAATGATCAAGAACATTGGTGCGATGGCGGGCCTTCGGTTCGAGGAGCAAGCGCTAGAGGCGATATCATCTTTCTGTTCAGATATGCCGTTCTGGATCAGAAAGGCCTGCTCTTCAATACATGGAAAAATTGAAACCGCAATCAGACCAATTACCCTCCAGGAGGCTGCTGTTTCCGAAATGCTCGAGGCATATGGTCGAGACGAGGGGGCTGCCCTTGCAAAGGTCGCGTTGCAGCACCTGTTCCGAGTTTATCCTGAGCTCCGAGCCCCTTCGCTTTCACTGCTCTCTGAAAGAGAAGAGCTACCTAGCGGTATAAAGCGCACACTTAATCGCTATGGCGTTGTTGATAATGCAGGGAAAGTTTCCGGATCAATGATTCGTATGGCACTGACGATGGTCGCAGAAGAGGCCACTCCACAGGATGCAATTTCGGTCGAGAGAGTGGAGGCTCGTCCACTTATGCACGAATGGGCGGAGGAGCTCGCAGGTATTTCCTATCGCCGAAATACGATGGAACGTGCGCTTCGCTCTCTTGTCATCAATTTCTTACGGATGTCATCTCTAACAAACAAAGATGGCGTTTCCGCAAAAGCATCACTGCTATCTGCACTTCCCTCAAAACGCCGAGCAGAACTGGATGCCTACAACCTCGAAACGATAGCAGACAAACTTTTTTGGCTGGAGCTCATCGCAATTATCAACAAAAATTGGCAGTTATTTGAACGAATTTTTGGCGACAAAGCAGCCTTCAATGAGAACGCTAGCATCGTCAATGATCGGCCCGATGCCCACGCGAAGCATCTTGAGCCCAGCGACGTTGCAATGCACCGTCGTGCTTTGCACTGGCTTGATGATCGGATTTCCAAGGTTTGATCGACCGTAAAAGAGTACGCGTCTATGAGGCACAGCAAGTGTCTATTGGGAATTAAGCGCCAGGATTGATGGTCCGAACGCGACAAAACTTCCCAGAGCTATAGTGTGTTACCGCCCGGCACTGTTTCCGAGCCGACCGCTTGTTATTGCACGCCCCAACACCCCGGACCCACGCCGAGCGTCAGTGGCCCATTTCACACGTAGCGTGAAATGGGTGGCCGCTAAGGACAAGTCCCTGTCGCTGCGTCGCAATCGAACGGCCGGTTCTGAGGGGGAAATCAATGATGCAAGCGGCGGCTATGGGCCGAGGGTGTGTGGAAACTCGCTTCTGTGTTAGACTTTCTCGTGGTTTCGGGAGGTCCAGATGGCTGGATTCATTGAGGGCGTTGAGCGCGATCAAGCTTCCCTGTTTCCCCATCGTCTGGACGACTGGATTGACGCTGATAGCGTGGTTCGG
>NZ_FXTK01000059.1 GCF_900182695.1 Paracoccus laeviglucosivorans | reverse complement strand
CATGCCCCCCTGACGCGGGCGCAGGCGCAATCCTTTGACCGCGACGGGTTTCTGGTGCTGCACGACCTGTTTTCACCTGCCGAGGTGGTGTCGCTGCAACAGGAATCCCAAAAGCTGCGCGACAATGGCACGGCCCTGCCCGAACAGGACGTGATCACCGAGCCGGGCTCGGACGAGGTGCGCACGATCTTTCGCCTTGGCGATCATAATGTGCTGTTCGACCGTCTGGCGCGCGACAGCCGGATTGCGGGCCGCGTGCAATGGTTGCTGGACGATGATCTCTATCTGCACCAGTCGCGGCTGAACTATAAGCCCGGCTTTACCGGCAAGGAATTCTATTGGCATTCCGATTTCGAGACATGGCATGCCGAAGACGGGATGCCCCGGATGCGCGCCATCTCGGCCTCGGTGCTTTTGACCGATAACAGCGCGCTGAACGGCCCGCTGATGCTGATGCCCGGCTCGCAGCGCCGTTTTATCGCCTGTGCGGGTGAAACGCCCGACAACAATCACACTACCTCGCTGAAAAAGCAGGATATTGGTGTGCCCAGCAATGATGCACTCGCGCGGATGGGCGATGAATGCGGCATCGAATATGCGTCGGGTAAGGCGGGTACGGTCATTCTGTTCGACTGCAATACGCTGCACGGCTCGAACGGGAATATCACGCCCTTCCCGCGCTCGAACGCGTTCTTTGTCTATAACGCATGGTCGAACCGCGTGGCCGAGCCCTTTGCGGCCAAGGCGCCGCGCCCGGAATTTCTGTGTCAGCGCGATCCAAAAGCTCCCATTGCCATCGCCACCGGCGCGCTGGCCTGAGGAAAATAAGAACCAGCCTCGGCGCGTCCCGCCTGTGGGGCGCGTCTGCTGCTGGATAACAAGGAGAAAAAAGATGACCAGATTGCCCTTTACCTTTGCCGCCGCCTTTGTGGGTCTGGCGACCGCTGCAGGTGCCGCAAGCCTTGACCAGATCCGCGAGACGGGCACTATCCGCATCGCGGTCGCGAATGAAATTCCCTATGGCTATGTCGATTTCAATGGCAAAGCCGCTGGTGCAGGCCCCGATGTCGCCAAGCTGATCGCCGAAAAGCTGGGCGTCGAAAAGGTCGAATGGGTCACGACCAGCTTTTCCTCGCTGATCCCCGGACTTCAGGCCGATCGTTTCGATATGGTGGCCGCCGAAATGGCGATCCTGCCTGACCGCTGCAATCAGGTGCTGTTTTCCGAGCCGAACACATCTTACGGCGAAGGGTTGCTGGTGGCCAAAGGCAACCCCAAAGACGTGCATTCCTATCAGGCATTCGCCGAGAACCCCGATCTGAAGGTCGCGATCATGTCGGGCGCGGACCAGCTGGAGATGATGCAGAAACTGGGCGTCAAGGAAAGCAATATGGTGATGATCGGCTCGAATGCCGATGCGATTTCCACCGTATCGACGGGGCGGGCCGATGCCTATGCCGCGACCGGGCTGACGGTATCCACACTTGCCGAACAGAACGATGCGGTCGAGTTGGCAGCGGAATTCACCGATCCGGTTATCGATGGGGCCGAGGTGCGCAGCTGGGGCGGTTTTGCTTTCGCGCAGGGCAATGAAAGCCTGCGCGATGCGGTGAACGAGGCGCTGGCAGAGGTCAAGGCGACCCCGGAATGGACCGAGATCGTCACGGGCTATGGCTTTACCGATGCCGATGTGCAAAACGCATCCGCCCACAGCAACGCCGATCTGTGCGCAGCGCAGTAAGGTCCGGCCATGACGCCCCATTGGACCGAATATCTGCCCGCGCTGATGCAGGGCGCTTGGGTCACCATTCAGCTTGCGGTGTTTTCGACGCTGCTGGGTGCGGTGCTGGCCTTTGCCGCGGGCATTGGCAAGCTGTCGCCGAACGCGGCGCTGCGCGCGCTTTCGGTCACATATATCGAGGTGTTTCGCGGCACGTCGCTGCTGGTGCAGCTGTTCTGGCTGTATTTCGCTTTGCCGCTGGTCGGCAAGGCGATCGGCATCGACCTGCGCCTGCCGCCGGTGGTCGCGGGCGTCATGGCGCTTAGCCTGAATATCGGCGCTTACGGTGCCGAGGTCGTGCGCGGCGCGATCCAGGCCGTCCATACCGGCCAGCATGAGGCTGCGCGCGCGCTGAATTTCACCCCGCGCCAGACGCTGACCGGGGTGACGCTGCCACAGGCGATCCCGGAAATGATGCCGTCCTTCGGCAATCTGGCGGTGCAGAACCTCAAGGATACCGCGCTAGTGTCGCTGATCAGCCTTGGCGATCTTAGCTTTCGCGCAGAACAGATCCGCAATTTCACGCAAGACAGCACGACCATCTACTCCATGCTGTTGCTGATGTATTTCGGCATGGCGCTGGTTCTGGTCGCTGTCATGCGCCTTATGGAACATCGGGTCGGCCGCTGGCGCCGGGTCAGGAGCTGACATGCTGTTCGGTTTCGAATGGGATACCAACACGCCGCTCGATTTTGCGATCTCGATCCTGCCGATCCTGCTGACGGGGATGGTGGTGACGATACAGGCCACATTGCTGGGCTTTGCGATTGCGCTGGTGCTGGGTCTGGTCTTTGCGGTGCTGAAATCCGCGCCCTCGCGCTTTATCGCATGGCCGGCAAAGCTGGTGACGGAATTTATCCGCGACACGCCGCTTTTGGTGCAGCTGTTCTTTCTGTATTACGTCCTGCCGGAATATGGCATCGTGCTGCCCGCCTTTATGACCGGGGCGCTGGCGCTTGGCATCCAGTACAGCGCCTACACATCCGAGGTTTACCGCGCCGGGCTTGAGGCCGTGCCCCGTTCCCAACGCGAGGCCGCGCGTGCGCTGAACTTGTCATCCGCCCGCACCTTCAGCCATATCGTCGTGCCGCAGGCCATTCCGCGCATCGTGCCCGCAATGGGCAATTACGTCGTCTCGATGATGAAGGACGTTCCGGTCCTATCCGTCGTGACGGTGCTGGAAATGCTGAATGTCGCCCGCATCATCGGCGACCGCACATTCGACTATCTGATCCCGCTGTCGATGGTCGGTGGCCTTTATCTGATCATGACGCTGTTCGCCTCGGGGCTGGTGC
Source organism: Paracoccus laeviglucosivorans (assembly GCF_900182695.1). Classification (GTDB taxonomy): domain Bacteria; phylum Pseudomonadota; class Alphaproteobacteria; order Rhodobacterales; family Rhodobacteraceae; genus Paracoccus; species Paracoccus laeviglucosivorans. The sequence continues at coordinate 812 of NZ_FXTK01000059.1, read as the reverse complement.
GTCTGCTTGACACGAAACTGCCCAAACAGGGGGTGCCGCTGAAATGACCGATCCCATCATCAGCTTTGAACAGGTCGAAAAGCGCTTTGGCGATCATACCGTGCTGGACAAGCTGGATTTTCAGGTTGCGCGAGGTGAAAAGGTCTCGATCATCGGACCGTCGGGTTCGGGGAAGTCGACCGTTCTGCGCATCCTGATGACGCTTGAAGGAATCGATGGCGGCATCGTGCGCGTGGCGGGCGAGCCGCTCTGGCACGAAAAAGGCCCTGAAGGTCTGCGCCCCGCCTCTGAGGCGCATCTGCGAAAGATGCGCAATCAGCTGGGCATGGTTTTTCAACAGTTCAACCTGTTCCCGCATATGACCGCGCGCCGAAATATCACCGAGGCCCCGGTCAAGGTTCTGGGCCTGTCGCGCGACAAAGCCCGCTCTCGCGCTGATGAATTGCTGGAACTTGTCGGCCTGACCGAACATGCCGACAAATATCCGCATCAGCTTTCCGGCGGTCAGCAACAGCGCGTGGGCATTGCGCGGGCATTAGCCATGCGCCCGCGTATTTTGCTGTTCGACGAACCGACCAGCGCGCTGGACCCCGAACTGGTCGGCGAGGTGCTGAACGTCATCCGCCGCCTGGCCGAGGAACATGACCTGACCATGCTGCTGGTAACGCATGAAATGCGTTTCGCCCGCGAAGTGTCCGATCGCGTGCTGTTCTTTGATCAGGGCCGCATCTGCGAAGAGGGCGCTCCCGAAGATCTGTTCACTGATCCTTCCGAGGACCGCACCCGCGAATTTCTGGCGGCCACGCTGGACG
>NZ_FXTK01000058.1 GCF_900182695.1 Paracoccus laeviglucosivorans | reverse complement strand
GAGCCGGTGACCGAGTTTTTAGGCCCGGTTTTCGCCAGATCGCGCATCGAACACAGCGCGGTGACCATGGCGTCCAGCAGCCCCTCGAACACCTCGTTGCCGTCGCGGTCCAGAACGGCGGGCGTGGTCATCAGATGGCCCACATTGCGCACCAGCATCAGCGAGCGGCCCTTGACCGTCACGTCCGCGCCGTCCGGCCCGGTGAAGGTCACGTCGGGGTTCAGGCTGCGGGTGAAGGTCTTGCCGCCCTTTTCAACGCTTTCGGTCAACGAGCCGTCCATCAACCCCAGCCAGTTCGCATAGGCCAGCGCCTTGTCCTCGCCATCGACGCAGGCCACCGAATCCTCGCAGTCGATGATGGCCGACAGTGCCGATTCCAGCACGATGTCCGAAATGCCCGCCTTGTCCTGACCGCCGACCGGGGTGGACGCGTTCACCGTAATGCGGATCAGCAGGCCATTGTTTTTCAGGAAGATGTCGCTGGGCTTTGCGGCATCGCCGATATGACCCGCGAATTTGGCGCCGTCGCGCAGCGCCGGAACCAGCGCGCCGTCCTTGACCGACAGCCCGTCGATCCCCGCCCAGGACCCTTCGGCCAAAGGCGCGGCGCCGTCCAGAAAATCACGGCCCCAGGCAATGACGCGGGCGCCCCGCTGAGCGTCATAGCCCTTGCCCTGCGGCAGATCGCCCATGGCATCGGTGCCATAAAGCGCGTCATACAGGCTGCCCCACCGGGCATTGGCGGCGTTCAGCGCATAGCGGGCATTGGTGATCGGCACGACCAATTGGGGGCCTGCCACGCTGGCAAATTCGGGATCGGTCGCCGGGGTCTCAATCTGGAACGCATCGCCTTCGGGGACCAGATAGCCGATCTCGGTCAGGAAATCGCGGTATGCACCGGCATCCCAAGCCTTGCCGCGCTGGCCGATATGCCAAGCGTCGATGGCCAGTTGCAGTTCATCGCGCTTGTCCAGCAGGGCGCGGTTGCGGGGGCCGAATTCGTGCAGCAATTGCGACAGACCATCCCAGAAACGCTGGGGATCGACGCCGCTGCCGGGCAAGGCGCGGTCACTGATGAAATTCGCCAGCGTCTCATCGACCCTAAGTCCTGATTTCTGCGCGTAATTCATCTGAAAGTCCTTTCCGGCCCAGTCGGCGTGATGATGTGTTTTTCTAATCGGGTCTGCCGAAACGCTTGACGCGAAACGATCCCACCGCCTACGAATTGATTCATTATTCATTATTGAATGCAAAATGACAATGCGGAGGAGGATCGCATTTCATTGACATGCAGTGGAAGGGAGGCCGCTCATGACACATCATCTAATCGCAATATTCATGCTGGTCGCGATGTTCGTCGTTGCAACAGCTTTGCCGATCAATATCGGGGTTCTGGCCTTTGTCGGTGCGTTTATCGTCGGCACGATGCTGATGGGCGACACCGCGAAGGAAATCATCGCCGGCTTTCCCAGTGGCCTGTTCCTGACGCTGGCCGGCATCACCTGGCTATTTGCGCTGGCGCAAAACAACGGCACGATCGACTGGCTGGTCCGCAGCGCGGTTCGTGCGGTCAAGGGGCGTATCGGCCTGATCCCATGGATCATGTTCGGGATTGCCGCGATGCTGACTGCGATCGGCGCCGTCACACCCGGCGCTGTCGCCATCGTCGCGCCCATCGCGCTAAGCTTTGCATTCCGCTATCACATCTCGCCCCTTCTGATGGGGATGATGGTGGCGCAGGGCGCATCCGCCGGGGCGTTTTCGCCCATCGGCATCTTTGGTGGCATCACCAATGGCGTCGTGGCACGCGCTGGTCTGCCCCTGAACGAAATGGTGACATTCGCCGCAAGCTTTGTCGCCAACGCTGCCTGCGTGCTTCTGCTGTTCTTCGTGCTGGGCGGGCGCAAGCTAATGCAGGCCCGCGTCGACATGGACGAGAAGATCATCGTGCCGCATGTCGAGATCACGCGTCCGGCCACCGGCCCGCAAATCTTTGGCGACAGCGAGGCCGAGGCGATCAGCCCCCGGATCGGCCGTGAAGGCGGTGGCCATTCAAACAAGCTGGTTGCCGAGGTCGAGGAAGGCAATCACCGGGACGGCAACCCCTATCAGATCGTCACTGTCTTCGGTCTGGTCTTGCTTGCTGTCCTGGTTCTGGCGTTCAAGGCCGATATCGGCTTCGTCGCGCTTAGCATCGGTCTGGTCATCGCACTTGCGCAACCGAACGTGCAAAAGCGTGCCATGGCGCAAGTGGCATGGCCAGAGATAATGCTGATCACCGGCGTGGGCACCTATATCGCGGTGCTGGAAAAGATGGGCACCATCGATTTCATCGGCAATAGCGTTGCAACCATGGCATCGCCGATGCTGGCGGCCTTGCTGCTTTTCTACATTGGCGGCGTCGTATCGGCGTTTGCGTCGTCCACGGCCCTTCTGGGGGCATTGATCCCCTTAGCCGTTCCCTTCCTGCAGGCTGGCACAGGAGTTAGCCCGGTTGCATTCGTGGCAGGCATGGCGGTTGCATCGACCATTGTGGATGTCAGCCCCTTCTCGACCAGTGGTGCACTCGTGCTCGCCAACTCACAGGGCATCGATAAGCAGGTCTTCTATCGCCAACTGCTTGGCTATGGCGCGCTGGTCACGCTTATCGCGCCTGCTCTGCTTTGGGTGATTTTCATCGTGCTAGCCGGATGAAGCTTTGCGGTGCCGTGAACGCGGCACCGATCGCCCTTGACGCTTTAATCGTAATTATGCATTCATAATTACAGTTCGTTTTCGAGAGGACAAATCATGACCCATGTCGCCGGTCGTCACTTCCTGCAGATTCCCGGACCCAGCCCTGTGCCTGATCGCGTCTTGCGGGCCATGTCGGCTCAGGTCATCGATCACCGCGGCCCGGAATTCGCCGATCTTGGCCTGAAGTCGCTGAAATCCATCAAATCCATCTTCAAGACCGCGCAGGACGTGGTGATCTTCCCGTCCTCGGGGACGGGCGCCTGGGAAGCGGCACTGGTCAACGTGCTGTCCGAGGGCGACCGCGTCCTGATGTATGAAACCGGGCATTTCGCGTCGCTGTGGAAAAAGATGGCCGAAAAGCTGGGTATCCGCCCGGAATTCATCGTCGGAGACTGGCGGGCCGGCGCAGATGCCGATCAGATCGAACAGCATCTGCGCGCCGATACCGGGCACGAGATCAAGGCGGTCTGCGTCGTCCACAACGAAACCTCGACCGGGGCAGTTTCACCCATTGCGGATGTGCGCCGGGCCATCGACGCGGCCGGGCATCCGGCCCTGCTGATGGTGGACACGATTTCGGGCCTCGCCTCGGTCGATTTCCGTTTCGACGAATGGGGCGTGGATGTGGCGGTCTCGGGCTCGCAAAAGGGTCTGATGCTGCCGCCCGGCATCAGCTTCAACGCGGTCAGCGCCAAGGCGCTGGAGCTGTCGAAAACCAGTGGTATGCGTCGTTCCTATTGGGACTGGCAGGACATGGTCGGCATCAACACCAAGGGCTATTTCCCCTATACCCCGGCGACGAACATGCTTTACGGCCTGGTCGAAGCCATCGACATGCTGCACGAAGAGGGGCTGGACAACGTCTTTGCCCGCCACCAGCGCCATGCCGCCGCCACCCGCGCCGCCGTCCGTGCATGGAATCTTGAGGTGCTTTGCAACCGTCAGGGCCATGAAAGCGGCGTGCTGACCGCCGTGGTCATGCCGCAAGGGCACAGCGCCGACAATCTCCGCGCCGAGGCATTGAAGCATTACAATATCTCGTTGGGCAGTGGCCTGTCGAAAGTCGCCGACAAGATCTTCCGCATCGGTCATCTGGGCGACATCAACGATCTGACCCTGATCGGGGCGCTGTCGGGTGTGGAACTGGCACTTGGCAAGGCAGGCGTGCCTCATGCCACGGGTGGCGTCGGCGTGGCCATGAAATATCTGGCCGACACCCCCGCACCCGGTATTGCCGCCTGATCCCACGCGCGCGCCAAGAATTGGCGCGCGCCCATTCCCAACATGGAAAGGCTGACCGACATGCTCGATACGCCTCATATCCCGACGCTTTCTGACATGCTTGTGGCGCGGGAACGGATTGCGCCGCATGTGCATCGGACGCCGGTTCTGACCTCGCAATTCCTGAACGATCTGACCGGGGCCGAACTGTTCTTCAAATGCGAGAACCTGCAAAAG
>NZ_FXTK01000057.1 GCF_900182695.1 Paracoccus laeviglucosivorans | reverse complement strand
CAGGTCGTCGATGCGGCTTTGCGGGTGTCCGTTGGCAATCGCGGTCAGGGTTGCCTTGAGATAGGCGAAGGGTTCGACGCCGTTGATCTTGCAAGTCTCGATCAGGGAAGCGATGCGGCCCCAAGCGATGCCGCCTTCATCGTGCCCCGCGAAGAGCGCATTCTTGCGATTGAGGGCAATGGGACGGATCAGATTTTCGACCCTGTTGCTGTCGATCTCGACCCGGCCGTCGGTCAGGAAAGTTTGGAGCCCGTTCCAGTGGTTATGGATATAGGTCAGCTTTTCGCCCAGCCGCGACTTGGCAGAGATCTTGCGGCGTTGGGCCTGCAGCCAGTCGCCTAAGGCGGCCACCAATGGTGCTGTGCGCGCTTGCCGGGCTGAAAGGCGTTGGCCGGGCGGGATCCCCCGGATGTCGGCCTCAATGGCATAGATTTCGGCGATACGACGCAAACCCTCGGCGGCGATCTCGGAGCCGTCGCGGTCGAAGACTTCCTTCAGCTTGCGCCGTGCATGCGCCCAGCAATGGGCAATCTGAAGAGGGGCACCGCCCTTGCGGATCGGTTTGGTCAGCCGGTTGTAGCCGGTGTAGCCATCAACCTGCAGGATACCGTCGAAGCCGGTCAGGAAGGTTTCGGCATTCTCGCCGGCCCGGCCGGGAGCGTAGAAGTAGACCACGCCGGGTGGATCATCCCCGCACCATGGCCGCTCATCGCGGGCCAGCGCCCAGAGATATCCGGTCTTTGTCACCCCGCGCCCCGGGTCCAGCACCGGTGCCGTTGTCTCGTCCATGAACAGCTTGCCGGATCGCCTCAGATGCTCAGCCAGCCGGTCGACGACGGGCTTCAGATGGAATGCCGCTTTACCGACCCAATCGGCCAGCACGGCGCGGTGCAGATCAAGGCCCGCCCGTGCCATGATCTGGCTTTGACGATACAGGGGCAAATGGTCCGCATACTTGCTGACCAGCACATGGGCCAGCGTCGCTTCCGTCGGCAGACCGCCCATGATTAGGTGAGATGGCGCCGGTGCCTGCGTTACCCCGTCGGTGCAGGTCCGGCAGGCATATTTGGGGCGCACGGTGACGATCACACGCAGCTTTGCCGGCACGATGTCGAGCCGTTCCGTGCGGTCTTCGCCAATCTTGTGCATGACACCGCAGCCGCAGGGACAGATCAGGCTGTCGGGCTCGATGATCTCTTCGATGCGCGGCAGCGCAGCTGGCAGGTTGCCGATGGTGCGTTTCGGGGCCGGTCGGGCCGCAGTCGTTTCGCCGGTGCGGGCGGCCAGATGGTCCTTGCTCACCTCGACCTCGGCCAGTGCGATGGACAGGTCTTCAAAGGCCAGCTGCCGTTCATCCTCAGACAGCTTTTCCGACCGCTTGCCATGCAGGGCGTGGTTCAGCTCGGCGATCAGGTGCTCTTGCCGCCGGGTGATTTCCGCCAGCGCAGCCACCGTTTCCATCAATGCCAGAACCGCCGCGCGTTGCGCGTCAGGTATGGCGGAAAGGTCGATGGCAGGCGCTAATATCATGGGCTGACGCTAGCACGGAGCGCCAGCAAAAACACGCCAAAACAATCCGTTGATCTACTCTGATGCAGTTGGCGGGCGTGCCTCTAGGGCTTTGACTTTGCGCCAGTCCAACCCGGAAAATAGCGCCTCGAATTGGGCATGGTTCAGCGCCATCAACCCATCTTTGATGGCGGGCCAGGTAAAGCTGCCACACTCAAGCCGCTTGTAGGCCATCACCAGACCGGTGCCGTCCCAATACAAAATCTTTAACCGGTCCGCGCGGCGCGACCGAAACACAAACACCGTGCCGGTGAACGGGTCCTTGCGCAGAACCGAGGACACCAGCGCCGCCAGGCCGTCATGGCCTTTGCGAAAGTCGATAGGTCGTGTCGCGACCAAGACCCGAACCCGGTTGGACGGAAACATCATGGCGTGGGCCCGATCGCCCGCACAATCTCGGCAATCCGGGCGGCCGGCGTGGCGCCATCCAGACGGAGGATTACTTGACCCATGACGATCTCCACCGGACCCAAGGCCTGTGGGTCAGGACTTGATCGCTCCTGAGCCATCCGCATCGCTGGCGCCTCTTCCTCGCGCAGCACAAGGGGCGCAAAGCAAAGATCATCCTCTGCCAGCGCGGGCAGAACCAACCGACCATCGCGCGCACGGCCGCGCCATTCCGACAAGTGGTTCGCCCGAAGCCCATAGCGCGCCGCAACCGCGTTCACCGTCATACCGGGCTTCAGGCTTTCCGCGACGATCTGCGCTTTCAACTCGTCCGGCCAGCGGCGCTGGCCATTAGGACGGATGTCCACCCCGTAGTCCCTGAGAAACTCCACCGTAGTCGCCATCGCGAAACTCAACCGCTAATCTCCGTCAGACACGGAGTCGCAGGTCAGCCGAAAACTCGGAAGGTGCGGCCTAGAAAACGCTTACGTTTTTCCTGCCTTCGGTGAACGTCCGCATTTTCATCAAGACGGAAGTGTCTTCGCGCTCGTGGCTAAGGTCCGGATTCCGCCCGAAGGATCGTCGCTTATCGTCCGTGCTGCACGGGGCGAATGTCGGCAATGTCCCAGCCTCGACCATGCACCCACCGTGAGGCGTAGCGTAAGCGCTGTCCCGATCACACTGTGGCGGCGTAGTTCCACGGGAGCAGGTCATGGATTTGGCTTTGTTTGTGGCCGTTGACGATGGCGGTGAACGTGGTTGCCAGCCAAGCGTGGGGATCGACGCCGTTCATTTTGCAGGTCTCGATGAGCGAGGCGATGACGGCCCAGTTTTCGGCGCCGGCATCATGGCCTGCGAAGAGGGCGTTCTTGCGGTTCAGGGCGATGGGGCGGATCGTGCGCTCGACGGTGTTGCTGTCCAGCTCGACGCGGCCATCGGTCAGGAAGCGACCGAGACCACCGCGGTATTTGGCGATGTAGGCCAGCGCCTCGCCCAGAGGCGACTTGGCGGACGCGCGGGCGCGATGGTGGCTTATCCAAGCGTCGATGCGGGCCAGGATCGGGGCAGAGCGTTCCTGCCGTGCGGCAAGGCGCGCGGCGGGTTCGCTGCCTCGGATGTCGGTCTCGATAGCATAGAGATCGCGGATGAGGGTCACGCCTTCCTCGGCAATCGGGGCGGAGCCGGTGCGGGTGATCTCGATCAGCTTTCGGCGCGCATGGGCCCAGCAATACGCCAGTTGGATGCCCGGACCGATCCGGTCTGGCGCGATCAGCCGGTTGTATCCGGCATAGCCATCGACCTGAAGGATACCGCCGAAGCCCTGCAATATCCGTTCGGCATGTTGCCCGCCCCGACCGGGCGCATAGGTGAAGGCCACGCTTGGTGGAGACGCGCCGCCCCAAGGGCGGTCATCGCGGGCCAGCGCCCAGAAGTAGCCGGTCTTGGTCTTGCGAGCCCCCGGATCGAGGACCGGGGCCCGGGTCTCGTCCATGAACAGCTTGGTGGACCGCTTCAGGTCGGCAAGCAGCGCGTCATGGACGGGGCGGAGTTCAAAAGCGGCACGGCCGACCCAATCTGCAAGGGTGGAGCGGTCGAGTTCGACGCCTTGGCGGCTGTAGATCTGGGCCTGACGATACAACGGAAGATGATCGGCGTATTTACTGACCAACACATGTGCAACCGTGGCTTCGGTCGGCATGCCGCCGGGGATCAGTCGTGCCGGGGCTGGTGCCTGTGTCACACCGTCGGTGCAGGATCGGCAGGCGTATTTGGGGCGACGGGTGACGATGACGCGGAACTGCGCCGGGATGATATCCAGCCGCTCCGAGACATCTTCCCCGATGCAGTGCAGGCCGCCGCCGCAGGCGCAGATCAGGCTGTCCGGCTCGATGACTTCTTCGATGCGCGGCAGATGTTTGGGCAATGATCCGCGATTGGCGGCACGCGGCTTGGCGGGGCGTTTGGCCGCGCGGTTCTCGGCATCCTCTTCGGCATGGATTGCGGCGATGGCCGTCTCCAGATCCTCGAGCGCCAGTTCGAACTGGTCCGGATCGCTCTTCTCCGATCGGCGTCCGAAGGCTGCGTGTCTGAAGGCCGCGACCAGCTTCTCCAGCCGTTCGATACGCTCGTCCTTGCGCAGGTTATGCGCCTCCGAGGCGATCAGCATCGCCTTCAGCGTGGCAATTTCCTCAAGCAGATCAGCGGTGTGCGGCATGGTCGCAGTCTATCACCAGCTACGGCCGACACCCGCAAAAAATGGTGCGAGACCCAACAAAAACAGGACTATTCCACCGCCTCCGGTGCCCTCGCTTCGATGGCCCGAACCCGCCGCCAGTCCAGCCCGGAGAACAGGGCTTCGAACTGCGCGTGGTTCATCACCAGCAGCCCGTCCTTCACCGCAGGCCAGGTAAACGTATGCTCTTCCAGCCGCTTGTAGGCCATCACCAGCCCGGTGCCGTCCCAGTAGAGCAGCTTCAGCCGATCGGCTTTCCTCGCGCGGAACACAAAGACGGTGCCGGTGAACGGATCCTTGCGCAGCTCGTTCTTCACCATCCCGGCCAAGCTGTCATGGCCTTTGCGGAGCGAGCCATGGGCGCCATTGGTTCAAGCCCAATGGCGAGCGATGGGCTTCGTCGCCACCATGATCCGCACCCGGTTCGACGGGAAGATCACGCGTCTGCCGCCAAAGCACGCGCTACAGACGCGATCCGATCCACCGAAGCGCCGACTTCCAGACGGATTACAACTGCGCCGAACGCAATCTCTGGACCGCTCGCAGCAGGGCAGACAGAACGCGGACCATCATCTGCAGGCCCGACCATCAAGGCCGCGAACTCGACCGGATCCTCCGGCGCCGGCAACACCAGCCGCCCCTTGCGCGCCAGCGTCCGCCACGACGAGATGCGATTTGCCGGCAGACCATACCGACGGGCAACATCGTTGACCGTAGCACCCGGCACCAGCGTCTCCGCCACAATCCGCGCCTTCACATCTTCAGGCCAACTCCGGTTCTGGCGAGCGGACCCGCCAACCGTGAGAACCTCCAATGTAGTCTCCATGGAGAAACTCCAGCATCAAACAACAAAGGATGCCAGTGATCCCATCAGGAAGCGCGCTGGAAGGTGGGGGTGGGACAGCGCTTACGCTTTAGCGCCTGAGGAAGAACCAATCTGAAATGACGAAACGCAAGCGCTATTCTGCAGAGTTCAAGGCGAAGGTGGCTCTTGAGGCCATCCGCG
>NZ_FXTK01000056.1 GCF_900182695.1 Paracoccus laeviglucosivorans | reverse complement strand
TAGTCGCCATCGCGAAACTCAACCGCTAATCTCCGTCAGACACGGAGTCGCAGGTCAGCCGAAAACTCGGAAGGTGCGGCCTAGAAAACGCTTACGAAGCGCTGTGCCCTCACCCCAAATCTTTTCGTGAACACTTACGGAGCCAAAGCTCTTCTGGTAGACGGTAAAATCATCCTGGAAGTATCCATCCTGACGCCCGAAAAGAACATCCTCCTTGATAAATATGTTCTCACCAATGATCACACCGGGGCCAGCCGATAGCCCCCCGTGATCTGGATACCTGAGCCGATGAGATTAGAAACAACGTATCTTGTTGGAAATATTCAACCCTCCCATTGAAGTCAGCTTTCTGCCCGACTTCGGTAAACTCGCTATTTTGATTTTACAGATCGCTCAGTTGTTCGATTTCAGCCCGTATCTCAGGGCGCTCTTGGAACTCCATCCCTCTTGGCCGGTAATGATCAGTTCACGTTTGCCATTGCCGTGCTCAAGATACACGACCCCATTCGAGGTCCAGTGCGGGCTATAGCTAATTGGGTTTTTGCATGCGATGCCGTAGATAACGCCGTTGGGCAAGTTATCCCTGTGACTGCTTATCTCACAGCTATCACTCTTCATCCGGGTTTTCTTGTCATTGAACTGCACTGTTTGAATGGCGAGGCCCTTGTGGATGAGGTGGTCCCGGCTGATGTCCAATTCCAAGGCCCGGTTTTGCAGGAATTCAGCAAGAGCCGTCGCTGTCCCGGCCCCCATGTCCCCATCGATTTTTCCGCTATAGTATCCCCATTCCTTTAAGGAGGTCTGCATCGCAATAACTTCACTTTCGGGGAGACCGAACCCCGGCCTGTCTCCTGATATCGGCACAAGCCTTGCATTGAACCGGATGGGCCTGTCATTGGGGGCGAGAAGCATGCCGCCAAGGAAATTGATCCGCATGATGTCGCCCATGCTGATGCCCTCAGGCGTGGCATAGAGATCGACCCCATCACCAAGTTCGACCTGTATCCTTTCGATTGCCGCGAGCATGGTGATGTTCTTGGAAATGGCAGCGGCTATGGCCAATGTGGTGCCGTCTTCATCGGCATGTCCGATGAGGCTCTTGTCCTTCAACAGTTGGAGCCAGGGAGCGCAGGGAGCTGCGGCCACGATCGGGCTTCTTCCCTTGTCATTCGGCTCGGTCAGTAAAGATTCCGCGCCTTTGGCGATGAGCAGGCCGGTGATCTCCAGGCGCTCTGCGTCAGTATGCGTGCCACAGAGCAGGTGCATGACATTGGATCCGTCACGAGCCTTCCGTGTCGGATCGGCGCCGTTGTCGAGGAGCGACTTGACCATCTCGATATTTCCGCTCGCCACGGCGATCTGGAGGATCGGGTATCCTTCAGGGGAAATGGCATTGGGGTCGCCACCGGCTTCGAGTGCCTGGCGGAGCTTGGCGGGATCTGCGGCCATGACCGGGCCGAGGATATCGACCGGCTCCAGCCCAGTCGCTCCGCCCAGCTTAAGAGAGATCTCGTTTCGGCCGAGAACAGCCGCGATCTCTGCGGGGCTGGTGCCATCGAGGTTGCGCTGTTTCGGATCCGCTCCGAGTGACAGCAGCACTCCGACCATCGGCAGAGAATCCGCCGCAGCGGCGAGGCTCAGGGGCGTGCTGCCATCAGGTCCGGGTGTATTGGGATCGGCACCGGACTTGATGAGCATTGCTGCCATGTCGACCTGGCCGGTTGCGATCGCGAGTTGCAGGGCTGGCCCCTGCGCGAGACTGGCTTTGGCGCCATTTTCGAGCAGGAGCTGTGCGCCGTCGATGTTTTCATTGGTGATTGCCTTGACGAGAGGCGTGTCCTCGAATTTCTCGGCCGTTGCCGGCGCGCCAAGGGCGAGCCCCTGGGTGATGAGGTGATTGCGGCCGGTTTCCGCACCCATGAGGGTCAAGGCCTTGCCGACATCCGCGGGGTTTTCCGCGACAGACCGGATGATCTCGGTATTGCCGGACTCAATTGCGAGATTGAGCGGATTGCCCTTCGCCTCAGGACTGCGATCGGCGCCGGCGGCGACGAGGCGCGCGACGGTTTCCGGGTTGCCCCGTTCGATGGCCATTGCAAGCGGAGTAACCTCCCCAACAGGTGCATTGGCATCCGCGCCGATGGAGAGCGCGAGATCCAGGCATCCCGGCATGCCGCTCTCGATGCAATATGAGAGGAAGGATGACTTCTCGCCGGGGGTCATCTTCCCGGTGATATTCTCGACTGCGCCCTGGCCGTTTGTTTTGTTGTAGAGTAGTTCGACTATCTCGTCAGGAAATCCGGGCTGTGAAGCTTTGACATCTTGCGCAAAAGACGGTTGAATTGGAGCAGTGAATGATAAGATTACAGCTGTGCCGATTGTGCGCGTTTTCATTTCACTTAGGCCTATGCCATGGTTCAATTGGACCCCTCCAGAATTGATACTGTTCACACATAGTATCGTCATTTCTTCCATAATTTTTTTGATTCCAATACCTGCAGAGAGCTCTCCGCGTTTTGTCTTTATAGGGGTCGAATGCATCGGATCGTGTGTTTGCTCTTTCCTGGTCATTTGGTTTTGACCGCGTATTAGCTTTTCCTTTGGTGCTTGCATTTTCCTTCGCTGCAGCCCGCGCCTTTGCTGCGCGCTCGGCAGCCGCGGTTTTCATCGCCTCGCTTGACGCGAGCCCGTGGACCCTTTTCTCCGAAGCGGTTCTCATTTCCGTTTGGCTGATCTTCTCGGCATATTCATCATCCGGTTGCAGCATGATCTGGCCAATCTGGAGAACCAGGGTGGTTGTCGGATCATACGTTCCGGTGCCCGAAAACGAAGCGAAGGCATTGTCGAGATCTGCCATGGCGCCGGCATTGATGCCGGTGAGGTAATCCAGGGCGAATGATGTGAGGAAGCCGCTGAGATTTCCTTGAGTCGTGCTCGTGCCGGGAGATTGGAAGCGACGCATCAGTGAATTGCCGGTGCCGAGGATGGAAAGGATACGCTCACTTCCGGAATAGCGTCCCCAATTTTGCTGGAGGTCGGTCAGCGAGTTCAGGATGGAGACGGTTCCGAGCTGTGCGCGCAGATAGGGCGCACTGGCTGTCCCGTGCTTGATGGCCATGGCGCCGGCTGATGTGCCGGCCTTCGCGAGAGCCATTCCCGGCGCCGAGCCGACAGCGGCCTCCGTCGATATGAAACTGGTATTACTTGAGCGATCTGCCCGGCGAGCTTCTGCTTCGGCCCTGCGCGCGTCCTGCTCCGCGTCCCTGCGCGCATAGAATCGGTCGAGGCACATTCTCTCGCCGGATTTGGCAGCATCCCAAGCAGCTCTGCGTTCACTCAGGGCTGCAGGAACGACAACTTTATGGTGATGTTCATTGACCGGACTGTATGCAGAGTAAGACGAGAAATCTTGATAATTTGGTCCACTCACCACGACGCTCTGGTAGCGTTCGTTGGCTGCTCTGTATAATGTCCAATACACTTCATAGCATTGCGACATGGATGTCGGGCTTTCAGGGAATTCCTGAGCCGCGGCGGGACATGCAGCAAGCGCGACTATGCCCGGATAGAGAAGATGCCGAAACATGGTGGGAGACCTCGGTCTGAACTCCATTTCGGGAGATCATGGAAGCCTTCGTATGGACGCGCATGACGCAAATGTGTCATGCCTTGCATGTTTTAGCTTCACCGCCGGCCAGAGGGCGCCATTTCTGAAAGCGCGCGGCGCTCCGATCGCCAACTGCTCTGTCGGCATCGAGAATAATCCTTGCACCCGTGACCGGCATTCCCTCGTATCTACCTCATATGCGTTTGGTGCGAGGGGAGATCCCGCCATGCTGACCAGAAGACAGATGATGATGATGACCGGCCTTGGCGCCGCGGCGCTTTGGTTGGGCTTTCGTGGGCCGTCCATGGCGATGGGGCAGTCAGCTGGCTGAACTCGGACCCGCTGACGACCGAGCAGTTGAAGGGCAAGGTCGTGCTGGTCGATTTCTGGACCTATTCCTGCATCAACTGCCTGCGCTCCATCCCCTATGTCCGGGCCTGGGCCGAGAAATACAAGGATCAGGGACTGGTCGTGATCGGCGTCCACGCCCCGGAATTCGCCTTTGAGAAAAAGCTTTCCAACGTCGAAAAGGCCGTGGCCGACCTGTCGATCACCTATCCGGTTGCGGTCGACAACGACTATGCCATCTGGCGCGCCTTCAAGAACCAGTATTGGCCCGCGCATTACTTCATCGACGCCAAGGGCCAGATCCGGCATCACCACTTCGGCGAAGGGGATTATGACGGCTCCGAGCGGGTGATCCAGCAATTGCTGGCCGAAGCGGGCAGCCCGGTCGCGGACGGCATCGTGAACGTCAGTGCGACGGGGGCCGAGGCTCCCTCGGATCTGGCGGCGGTCGGGTCGCCCGAAACCTATGTCGGCTATCTGCGGGCCGAGAATTTCGTCAGCGGCGACATGGTGCCCGATGCGCCCCACACCTACGCTGCAGCCGATCCCCGCCTGAACGAATGGGGTCTGACCGGCGACTGGACCATCGGTCAGGAACATGCGGGCCTGAACGCGGCGGGCGGCAGCATCTTTTACCGCTTCCATGCGCGCGACCTGCATCTGGTGCTGGGGCCGGGGGCGGATGGCAAGCCGGTCCGTTTCACCGTGACGATCGACGGCAAGCCCCCGGCCGATGCGCATGGGATGGATGTCGATGCGCAGGGCAATGGCACAATTACCGAAGAACGACTGTATCAACTGATCCGGCAGACCGGCGAGGTGCAGGACCGCACCTTCGAGATCAGGTTCCTTGATCCCGGCACGCAGGCCTTTGCCTTTACCTTTGGCTTAAAGGACGACACCGATGCGTATCCTGCTGAAAACCATTGCGGCCATCGCGGCCCTTTCCCTGCCCGCCATCGCGGGCGAGGAGCCGCGCGCCATCCCCGCCCCCAGCGCCGACATTTCCGAAACCGGGACCGCCACCGCGATCTTTGCCGGGGGCTGCTTCTGGGGCGTGCAGGGCGTCTATCAGCATGTCGATGGCGTCATCAGCGCCACCTCGGGCTATGCGGGGGGCAGTCAGGCCGATGCGAATTACCGGACGGTCAGCGGCGGCCGGACCGGCCATGCCGAGGCGGTCAGGATCGAATACGACCCGGCCAAGATCAGCTATGGCGAGCTCTTGCAGATCCTGTTCTCGGTCGTGCATGACCCGACGCAGCTGAACCGGCAGGGGCCGGATACGGGGACGCAATACCGCTCGGCCATCTTTCCGACCTCGGACGCGCAGGCCGGGGCCGCCAAGGCCTATATCTGTTGATTTCCACCGAGACGTGACCCGGTGGGGGTGCGGACAAAATGTTGGACTGTTTTTACGGTATAAGGCCGAGGCTTTTACGGTATTCGATCGGGCTGCGGCCACCAAGTGACATCTTGAT
>NZ_FXTK01000055.1:2500-5734 GCF_900182695.1 Paracoccus laeviglucosivorans | reverse complement strand
CATGGTCCGGACATGACAAAGCCCCCGCTTTTGGCGAGGGTTGGATCCAAGTCGGTTTCGTTGGTTGCGGGAGCAGGATTTGAACCTGCGACCTTCAGGTTATGAGCCTGACGAGCTACCGGGCTGCTCTATCCCGCGCCATATTGCCCTGCTTTTATTTTGCTGGGCTTTTGATCGTTTAGAGGGATTGTCGCTTCTTTTCAGGTCTGGCGGTGACCTACTCTCCCACGTCTTATGACGCAGTACCATTGGCGCGACGGCACTTAACGGCCGAGTTCGGGATGGGATCGGGTGTTTTGCTCGTGCTTTGGCCACCAGACCGGAAAAGAAGCGACATCGGCGTTTCCCCTGTGGGGATTGTTGTCCAAGGATGCATTGGAGGAAGGGTTTTCCATTCATGACTGAATGTACTGGTCTGTCTTCTTCCGGATCAAATCAAGCCAATCGAGCCATTAGTACCGGTCAACTGAATGCATTGCTGCACTTACATCTCCGGCCTATCGACGTGGTGGTCTTCCACGGCTCTCAAGGGATACCTTGTTTTGAGGGGGGCTTCACGCTTAGATGCCTTCAGCGTTTATCCTGTCCGTTCATAGCTACCCAGCACTGCCGTTGGCACGACAACTGGTCCACCAGTGGAACGTTCACCCCGGTCCTCTCGTACTAGGGGCAACTCCTCTCAAGTATCCTACACCCACGGCAGATAGGGACCGAACTGTCTCACGACGTTCTAAACCCAGCTCACGTACCTCTTTAAACGGCGAACAGCCGTACCCTTGGGACCTGCTCCAGCCCCAGGATGAGATGAGCCGACATCGAGGTGCCAAACGATGCCGTCGATATGGACTCTTGGGCATCATCAGCCTGTTATCCCCAGCGTACCTTTTATCCGTTGAGCGATGGCCCTTCCACTCGGGACCACCGGATCACTATGGCCGACTTTCGTCTCTGCTCGACTTGTCAGTCTTGCAGTCAGGCTGGCTTCTGCCATTGCACTCAACGAGCGATTTCCGACCGCTCTGAGCCAACCTTCGCGCGCCTCCGTTACTCTTTGGGAGGCGACCGCCCCAGTCAAACTACCCACCACGCAGGGTCCCGGACCCGGATAACGGGCCGCGGTTAGACATCAAGAGTGCGAAGGGCGGTATCTCAAGGATGGCTCCATCGGAACTGGCGTCCCGATTTCAATGCCTACCGCCTATCCTGCACATCACAATCCTGATGCCAGTGCGAAGCTATAGTAAAGGTGCATGGGGTCTTTCCGTCTAACCGCGGGAAGTCTGCATCTTCACAGACAATTCAATTTCGCTGAGTCCACATTTGAGACAGCGGGGAAGTCGTTACGCCATTCGTGCAGGTCGGAACTTACCCGACAAGGAATTTCGCTACCTTAGGACCGTTATAGTTACGGCCGCCGTTTACCGGGGCTTCAATTCAATGCTTGCACATCTCCTTTTAACCTTCCGGCACCGGGCAGGCGTCAGACCCTATACGTCGCCTTACGGCTTCGCAGAGCCCTGTGTTTTTAGTAAACAGTCGCCACCCCCTGGTTTGTGCCCCCCGCCAACAGTTGCCTGCCAACGGGGCCTCCTTCTCGCGAACTTACGGAGGTATTTTGCCGAGTTCCTTAAATGTGGTTCTCTCAAGCGCCTTGGTATTCTCTACCAGTCCACCTGTGTCGGTTTAGGGTACGGTCTTGTGGAGGGCTATTTCCAGGAACTGCTAAGCGGCCCTTCCAATCCGATAAGGAAGAACAACCGTCGCAATCCGTCACCATCTCCTGGCCCAGGAATATTAACCTGGTTCCCATCGACTACGCCTTTCGGCCTCGCCTTAGGGGCCGGCTTACCCTGCTCAGATTAGCTTTAAGCAGGAACCCTTGGACTTTCGGCGACAGGGTCTCTCACCCTGTTTGTCGCTACTCATGTCAACATTCTCACTTCTGATCACTCCACCGGATGCCTTACAGCCCGGCTTCACAGTCAGAACAATGCCTCCAATGTATCCGAGGATACTAAGGAGGCAGCGTTCTATATCACAGAACGCTCCGCTACCACGTGCATTGCTGCACATCCAAAGCTTCGGCTCGTGGCTTGAGCCCCGTTACATCTTCGCCGCAAGACCTCTTGATTAGACCAGTGAGCTGTTACGCTATCTTTAAAGGATGGCTGCTTCTAAGCCAACCTCCTGGTTGTTTTGGAAGTCTCACATGCTTTCCCACTTAGCCACGAATTGGGGGCCTTAGCTGTTGGTCAGGGTTGTTTCCCTCTCCACGACGGACGTTAGCACCCGCCGTGTGTCTCCCGGATAGTCCTTCTCGGTATTCGGAGTTTGCTTAGACTCAGTAAGGCTGTGGGCCCCCATCATCCATGCAGTGCTCTACCCCCGAGAGGATACGTCCGAGGCGCTACCTAAATAGCTTTCGCGGAGAACCAGCTATCTCCGAGTTTGATTGGCCTTTCACCCCTAGGCACAAGTCATCCCGACCTTTTTCAACAGGTGTGGGTTCGGACCTCCAGTTGGTGTTACCCAACCTTCATCCTGCTCATGCCTAGATCACTCGGTTTCGGGTCTGATCCATCTAACTAAGTCGCCCATTTAAGACTCGCTTTCGCTGCGCCTACACCTACCGGCTTAAGCTTGCTAGATAGACCAAGTCGTTGACCCATTATACAAAAGGTACGCCGTCACCCCGCAAGGGGGCTCCGACTGCTTGTAGGCGTCCGGTTTCAGAAACTGTTTCACTCCCCTCGTCGGGGTGCTTTTCACCTTTCCCTCACGGTACTGGTTCGCTATCGGTCAGTAAGGAGTACTTAGCCTTCGAGGGTGGTCCCCCGATCTTCAGACAGGATTTCACGTGTCCCGCCCTACTTAATGCGTCCGATCAAACTTCCCATACGGGGCTGTCACCCACTATGGCTGTGCTTTCCAACACATTCTGGTCATTCTCACGGCTCGGCTGGTCCCCGTTCGCTCGCCACTACTAGGGGAGTATCTGTTGATTTCCTTTCCTCCGGGTACTTAGATGTTTCAGTTCCCCGGGTTCGCTTCTTAAACCCTATGTATTCAGGTAAAAGATACCTGGTTATGCCCGTTGTTGACTACCCAAGGGTAACAACAACAAACATTCAGGTGGGTTGCCCCATTCGGAGATCCATGGATCAAAGCTTATTCTCAGCTCCCCATGGCTTATCGCAGAGTATCACGTCCTTCATCGCCTCTTACTGCCAAGGC
>NZ_FXTK01000054.1 GCF_900182695.1 Paracoccus laeviglucosivorans | reverse complement strand
GTGTCGCGCATCTTCGGATGTCATCGCGGCTCCAACCGTTTCCCCTTGTCACAATGCGGCGGGGACGGGATCAACGCAAGGTGGCCGGACGGGTAGAAACGCCCCGCGACCGCATCCGTTGGACGCGCCGCCGCAGCCGCGCGTCCAACCGCTTTCAGCGCGGGCGGTGCTCGCCCAGATCCGGGGTGGCTTTGCTTACGAGGATGATGGCAATCCATGATGCCCAAAGGTAATTTCAGCAACGATTTCTAGCGTGCTGTGTTGGCGCAGATCACGGAACGGAGTTATTCGGCCCAAGGGGATGTCCGAGCGGCTCGGCGTCAGCACACATTCTCTGTATGCTTGGAAACGCAAGTTCGCGGCGACAGTGTTGGGCGACAGAGTGAAGGATGCCGAGATCGCCGGCTGAAGCCCGAGCTGCCGCACCTTTCCGGTGCCTTAATTCGCTCCCCAACTCGCTGCAAATGCTTTGGAAGCCACGAAGCTGCCCGACTGCGGCGAGAAAGGCAGAGGGCCGCAAATCGAGCTGCTGCCGGCAGCGACCGTGGCCAAGGTATTCTGAATACCCGCCTTTCGTCGCGGTTACGGCGCGCGGCGGGCTTAATCTTTGCTAAAAATATGTCGGAATGAAAGGTTCTGACTGGCATCGCGTCTTTTCAGCCTGCGGTGACTTGTCGCGGTCTGCGCCCGGAAATATGACCCGCCCTATAGATTCTGCATTGCGGCAAGACGTTGCCCCGGCGCAGGACAGATCATCATCACGCCGGTTCTGCAGAGCTGACGCCCGCCCCAATGCGCGCGGCGATAAGCGGCTTTCACCTTTGCGAAGGGTTCGAGCTGGGCCGGTCCAGACAAAGGAATTGGCATGAAACGCAGGGAAGCGCTGTTTTCCTTGGTCGGTATCGCGACCGCGGGTGCGACGATCGGCCGAAGCGCCGGGGCCGTGACGCTGGAAGGCTATCCGACCGACATGGCGGTGGACAAAGCCTTTCTGCCCGCCTCGGTCGTGCCGGGCGGCGGGATGCGGGTGCTGACGAACGACACCCAGCGCCGCACCGTGGCCGCCGTCTTCGACCGGCTGATTCCGCAAGATGAACTTGGCCCCTCGGCCAGTCAGGCGGGATGCGTCGAATTTCTGGACGCTCAGCTTGCCGGTCCCTTTGGCGAAGGCGCGGCACTGTATCGCGAGACGCCCAAGATGGCGGGCGAAGACGCGCTGATGCAGACCCCGCAATTCATCGCCACCCCGCGCGAGCGGTATGAGACCGGCCTTGCCGCGCTGGACGCCTATGCGCAGCGCATCGACGGCGCGGCATTCGCCGATCTGCAACCCAACCGTCAGGACGAAATCCTGCGCGGGATGGAAGACGGTTCGGTCAAGCTGGCGGACGACGTGAACACCAAGGCGTTTTTCGAACTGATGCTGCAAAACGTCCGCGAAGGTTATTTTGCGGACCCGATCTATGGCGGCAACAGGGACATGGCGGGCTGGAAGCTGATCGGCTTTCCCGGCGCGCGCTATGATTACCGGCTTTATGCCGACCGCACCGGCGAAAAGCTGGACCTTGAACCCGTCAGCCTGATCCCCCGCGACTGACCGCCCAAACCTCAGGACAATAGGTAGCAAGATATGGCAACCAAACAAAAGGCGGATGTCGTCGTCGTCGGTCTGGGCTGGGCAGGCTCGCTGATGGCCGAGGAGCTGACCCGCGCCGGACTGAACGTCATCGCGATCGACCGCGGCCCGTGGATGGATACATCGACCCATACCCCTCCGGCGGTGGACCCCGATGAACTGCGCTGGGGCATCCGCAAGGAATTGCTGGCAAAGCCCAAGGACAACACGCTGACCTTCCGCAATACCGTGGATCAGGTCGCGGCGCCGCAGCGCGATTACGGCATCTTTGAACTGGGCGGCGGCGTCGGCGGCGCGGGCTTTCACTGGGCGGGGATGGCATGGCGCTTTTCCCCGTGGGATTTCGAGATCCGCTCCAAGACCATCGAACGTTACGGCCTTGCCAAGGCCGAGGACGGAGAGATGCAATTGCAGGACTGGGGCGTCACCTATGACGAGATGGAGCCCTATTACGACCGTTTCGAACGGATCGCGGGTATTTCCGGCAAGGCGGGCAATATCAACGGCCAGATCGACCCGGTTGGCAACATCTTCGAAGGCCACAGGTCGCGCGAATACCCGACCCCGCCGCTGAAGACCCTGCGCTCGATGGAGGTGTTCAACGAGGCCACGTCCCGCATGGGCCTGCACCCCTTCACCATCCCCGCAGCGAACCTGTCGCAACCGTGGGTAAACCCGCTGGGCGTCAGCATGGGGGCCTGCACCTACTGCGGGTTCTGTCTGGCCTATGGCTGCGGCAACTATTCCAAATCCTCGCCGCAAGCCTGCGTGTTCCCGGTGCTGATGCGCCGCCCGAATTTCAAGGTCATCACGGAAAGCTGCGTCATCAAGGTCAACAAGGCCCAGGACGGCAAGACCGTGACCGGCGTCACCTATGTCGACAATCAGGGCCGCGAACATGTGCAGGATGCCGACATCGTCTGCGTCACCGCGTTTCAGGTCGATAACGTCCGCCTGATGCTGAATTCGCAGATCGGCCAGCCCTATGACCCCCGCACGCAGCAGGGCACCGTGGGCCGGAACTTCAGCTTCCAGACCATTTCCGGCGTGGACATGTGGATCGACGGCGAAACCATGAACCCGTTCATCGGTGCGGGCGCGCATGGCAGCCAGATCGACGATTACAACGGCGACAACTTCGACCACTCGGATCTGGATTTCATCGGCGGCGCGGGGATGCTGACGCTGGCCCGCGACGGTGCGCCCATCTCGAAGGCCGGCAAACTGCCCGAGGGCAGCCCGCGCTGGGGTTCCGGCTTCAAACAGGCCTACAAGGACAATTACCAGACCTTTACCACCATCTTCAACCAAGGCTGTTCGATGCCGGTCAAGGGTGGGTATCTGGACCTTGATCCGACCTATCGCGACAAGTTCGGCCAGCCGCTGCTGCGCCTGACCTATGATTACGCGCAAAGCGACCGCAACATGGCCAAGTTCACCATGGATCGCGCGGTCGAGATCGCGCAGGAAATGGGCGCGCAGAATATCACGACGTTCAACTTTGCCGACAAGCCTTTCACCACGGCGGTCATCGCGTCCGACCACGTGATCGGCGGCGCGGTGATGGGGGCGGACCCGACCACCTCGGTCGTGAACCCCTATCTGCAAAGCTGGGATTGCCATAACCTGTTCGTCGTGGGCGCATCTGCCTTCCCGATGAATGCGGGCTACAACCCGACGGCGACGGTCGGCGCGCTGGCGATCCGCGCGGCGCAGGCCATTCACCAAACCTATGTCAACAATCCCGGCCCGCTGGTGGAGGCCTGAGCCATGTCCATGAAGCAAATTCTGACCGGCGTGGCCGGACTGGCTGTCATCGCCGCTGTCGGCGCAGGCGCGCTGCTGTGGCAAAAGCATTCGACCACACGCAATGGCGTGGCCGATGACAGCGTGGCGCTGGCCGATTTCCAATCGACCGATGCCGAAGCGATCAAGCGCGGCGAATATGTCATGCGCTCGGCCGACTGTGCCGCCTGCCACACCCGCGAAAGCGGCGACTTTGCCGGCGGCTATGAAATCGCCACGCCCTTTGGCACGCTGATTTCCTCAAACATCTCGCCCGACCGCGAGACGGGGATCGGGGCCATGACCCAGCGCGATTTCTTTGACGCCGTGCGCAATGGGCAGGGGTCCAAGGGGCTGCTGTATCCGGCGATGCCTTATACCGCCTATGCCAAGATCAGCGATCAGGACATGCAGGATTTGTGGGCCTATATGTCCACGGTCAAGCCGGTCAGCCATGCCATCGACGAAAATGCGGGCATGGGCTTTCCCTATAACCAGCGTCTGGCGATGGCGGGCTGGAACATGCTGTTCTTTGACAATTCCGGCTTTGAGGCCCATGCCTCGGCCGATCCGGTGGTGGAACGCGGGCGCTATCTGGTCGAAGGTGCGGGCCATTGTTCTGCCTGTCACACGCCGCGCAACGGCCTTGGGGCGGAAATCGGCGCGCAATACCTGCAAGGCGCGCGGATCGGCAGCTGGTTTGCCCCGGAAATCACCGGCAATGCCCATGTCGGCCTTGGCGAAAGCAGCATCGAGGAAGTCGCGACCTATCTGCGCAGCGGCACGGATGGCAAGGCGATGGCATCGGGCCCGATGGCCGAGGCGGTGGAGCATTCGCTGCAATACATGACGCAGGACGACGCGCGGGCCATGGCGACCTATCTGAAGTCCTTGCCCGGATCAGAGCTGACGGCACCCCAGCCGATTCCGGCGACCGATCCCGCGATGACGCGCGGCGCCCTGGCCTATGAGGTGAATTGCTCGGCCTGTCATGGCGTCGCGGGCGAAGGCATGGGGCTGCTTGCTCCGGCATTCGCGGGCAACCATGCGGTCTTGTCGGATAACGTGACCAACCTTGCGCATGTCATGCTGAAGGGCGCGCGGGCCGCGTCAAGCCATGATGCGCCGACCGGTGGCGGGATGCCGTCTTTCGACTGGAAGATGAACGACCGCCAAATCGCGGATGTGCTGGACTATATCCGCAACAGCTGGGGCAACAGCGCCCATCCTGTCAACGAAGGCGACATCACCGCCTTGCGCACCAGCCTTGACGCGCGGGAAAAACTGCCGACCCTAGCCCCGTAAGCTTTGCGGGGCGCATGGAATGGTCAAGAGACCAACGATGCAAGAGGTTGCGGCGGCGGCTGGCGTCAGCCTGTCCACCGTGGACCGCATCCTGAACCGTCGCGCCGCAGTCAAGCGCGCGACGGTCGATCAGGTGCTGTCTGCGGCGCAGCGGCTTGGCTATCACGGGGTAAGGTCGATCCATGACCGACTGACCGAAAATGCGCCGCGCGCCACGCTGGGCTTTGTTCTGAACAGCCGTGACCGGGGGCTTTACGCGGAACTGGGCCATATGCTGGCGGATCGCACGCGCGCCTCGACGCTGCTGCGCGCGCAAGAGGCCGTCCGGCACATGGAAGGCATATCCTCGGCCCATGTGGTGCGCGCGATCGAGGAACTGGCGGAGACCTGCGATGCCATCGCCGTCGTCGCCGTTGACACCCCCGAGGTGAACGCCGCCGTCGATCGGCTTGCCGCGCGGGGCATTCCCGTCATCACCATGCTCAGCGATCTGTCCACGCCCCGTCGCACCGCGTTCGTCGGCGCGGATGGCATCAAGATCGGCAGGGGTGCGGGATGGATGATCGACCGGCTGGCCCCTTCGACCGGCACGGTGGGATTGCTGCTGGGGTCAAGCGATTACATGGCCCATCGCGCCTATCGCGACGGCTTTCGCGCCTATCTGCACGAACGCGGCTCGCAGCTGGTCGTCCGCGAGATCGGTGAAACCGACGAAAGCGATTTCATCGCCTATGGCCTGACTGAACATGCGCTGGAACATGAACCCGATCTGGTGGCGATCCTTGTTGCCGGGGGCGGACTGGGCGGCGCGGCGACGGCCTTGCGCACGGCGCAGCGCAAGGATCTTGTGCTGATCGGGACCGAACTTAGCCGCGAAGCGGGCATGGCCTTGTCGGATAATCTGCTGGATGTGGTCCTTAGCCATCCCGGCCCCGATGTCGTCGAACGCACCGTCGCGCTGATGGAGCGTATCCTGACGCTGGGCCCGCAAGATCTGCCGCGCAACCATGATGTGCCCGTCGATATTCGGACCAGCGAAACCCTGTAGCCCCCCGCCTGGGCGGGGGGCGGATTTGTTTAACGCATATCCTCGTCCATGAGGCCCTGCGGGAAGTTCTGATAGCTGACGGGTCGCAGGAAGCGGCGGATCGACATGGTGCCGACCGAGGTCGCGCCGAAATTGGTCGAGGCGGGGTATGGGCCGCCATGGACCATCGCGTCGCTGACCTCGACGCCGGTCGGGAA
>NZ_FXTK01000053.1 GCF_900182695.1 Paracoccus laeviglucosivorans | reverse complement strand
GGCCGCCAGGGCCAGCATCGGGCTGCGGAACGCTTGGAGCTGTGCCAGCAGATAGCGGGCGCCGCCATCAAGGTTCTGCATCGGATCGCGCGGATTGACACCCAGCATCTGCGCGGTGCCCGGCATCAGCTGCGCCAATCCCAACGCGCCCTTGGGACTTTTTGCCTGCGGGTTAAACCGCGATTCCTGCCAGATCATCGCCTGGAAGAGCGCCCGCCATTGCCGCGGCGAGAGGCCAGAGGCGCGCAACGCCGGATGGTGCTGGTAACGTGCCGCCGTGCGATCGATGCTGGATTGGATGCGGGGCGCGCGCAGGGGCTTGTTCGGAGCGGCACCGGAGGCCTGGCGCAGCGCCTGGCGCAGGTCGGTCTCGGCGCTGGAGCTGGGGGCGACGGCATTCGGGGCGACGAAATTGCGTGCGTTGCGGAAGCGCTGGACGCTGGTGACATCGGGCGCAGATTTTGCAGCCGTCCCGAAGCGGATGACATCGGCGCTGGCCGGGGTGGCGGCGAGAAGGGTGAGCAGGACGACCGAGCTGAGCATGGCAAGAGACACGCTTGCGCGACCCATACGGATACGCAACGCGCTCTGCGATATTAGGTCGGGTGAGGCAGGCAACCACATGCGGCAGCTCTCTCGTCAAGTCAAATCATAGGCGATGCGGTGACCTTCGGGCGCACCGTGTGACGGCACATTTGCAAACATGCATTTAAGTGTCAATATGCAGATATGATATTTTTGCGGAAGAGCTGCTTCCTCTGGAAACCGATAAAAGACCTCGTCAGCACGCTCGGACATCTCGCCCAAGCTAAAGCAGCGGTCGCTGTAGGTTGATTATCGAGAAACCGCACGCTAATCATATCTGCATTATAAAAACATATTGCAGATATGAAGAAGATTAACGACATCCTGAACGATGGGCGTGCGGCGATCATCACCGCCATCACGGTTTTGGGCATGCCTACGCAGGCGGCAGCCTATCCCGTCGACTGCGCAATTCTCCTGTGCCTTGCGGGAGGGTTTCCAAGTTCACCGGAATGCACCGCAGCCAAAGTCGAGATGATCCGCCGGATCACGCCGTTTCCAATCGAGCCGCCTTTGCAGCTTTGGAATTGTCCGATGGACGGCGCGGGTGTCTCACCTATCGGCAGCGGGCCAGACGGTTTGCCGCCTGAAGTCCGTGCCTATCGGGACGGCATCGAGATATACCATATCGACTATCGCCAAAGCCGCGGCGGCGGAGACGTTCACGTTCTTGATCGCTCAAAGGTCGGGCATTACGAAGACAGAGGCGAGTTCTTCTGGACCCGCACCGAAATGCGTGATGCGCCGGACTGGATCTTCGCGGCGACGGGTGTCAATCGACATTCCGTCCAAAACCAGATCGGCACGATTTTGCGCTGGCGTGGCGTTTTGATACGCTGGACCGATCACACAGGCGCGAAATCAACAGAATGGGTGCGTTACTAAGAACGTCAGGACGGAAGCGTCGGCCCTCGCTTCATCAGGCGTCGGGAATTTGACGCTGTCACGCGCGCGACGGGACGCAGCGCCGCTTCCGCGACTTCCACAGGGGTTTTCCCCGTGAGCATGGCGTGTTGCACCGCCATTCCAGCCTGCAAGCCGGCGCGTAGTTTTTCCTGCACCATCCGGGTATTTTCCGCCGGCGTGACCGACCAGAAACCTGCCATGCCCATCATCCGCAAAGCAATGACGGTTTGGGCTTGGCTCAACATGATGGTGGTGTTGACGGCAACTCGAACGAATTGAAATGGAAAGAATGGCGTCACGGCGATCTCCAATCGCAAACACATGTACTCCGGTGTTGCCAACCGCATGACTGCCGCGAAGTTCCCGACGCCGCGTCGATGAGAAAGCCGACGCGACGCAGCGCTCCGGCTCCTCGACCAAATCAGTGCGGGCGAGGGCCTGGTTGTGCCCGGGCGACGTCAATCACCCCGCGGGGCGGTCTCTGAGCATTAACTGCCCGGCACGCTCAAATGCAGGGCCTGCAGCACCGGAATGGGCTGTTTCGGATCAAAGGTGATTCCTGCGGGGATCTCGACGGTGCTGATCTCGCCATTATCCCATTTGTAGTTCCAGATTTGAACGTCGCTCTCTGAAACCGGCCCCAAGGGTGTTGCGATACGCTTTCGATGTGCAGTCATCTCAGGCCTCTAAATGCTTCGTTGCGGGGTTCGACAGATCGTCTCCAGGATCGGCGCCGGACGAAGCGTGTATCTGACGTCCATTCCATATCTCAACGTCACCTTCAACAATTTGTCGGCAACCTCGGAGCACTCGGTCGATCAAAGAGAGACGACGGTTCGGCGGAAAATCGCCCCCAGGTTGCACACGACCGATTAACATTCATTGATGCATTGGCCACGATACGGTACGAACGGGCGTGTATTGAAACGAAATTAATACCGGTAATATATTGAATAAGAACGGCAAAATATTTCTGCCGCCACCGAAAGACGAATGTGATTTCAAGGAATTGTTCCGGCAGGTCGTAGCCGTTGGTGCTGGCAGACCCGTCGGCAAAGACAACTTTCCGGTGGGGCCTTGGACGCCTGAGCTGCTCGCCGATGCGATCAGCTCCATTCCTGCGAACCGCGCAGGCATCGAGCTCAGAACCGTGCAACTCTGGTTTCAAGAAAACGACAAGGGCATCAGCGTTACAAATATGCGCTGGCTTGCCCGGGTGCTCGGATGTGACGATCCGCTTGCCACGAAGGAATGGCAATTGGCACTCGGTTTGGCCCATTCTCGTCTGCTGGAGCGGCGGAGAAAGCAAAAGCGCGGCGGAGCCGAGGCAGTCGAACCGGCCGTTGAGCGCCCGACACTCGAACTTAGGCAACCTCAAGAAAAAGCGGCGGGACGCGACGGCGATCACCTCTTCGCGCTGCCGCGTCGCAGTCTTGCAAGATGGTCAGAGGCACTGTTTTGCAACGGATCGCATCTGGATCTGCCGGCTTCGGTCTTCGCTGGCGCTGTCGCGCTGGTCTTTCTGTCCTATGTGCTGGGCGTGCATAGCGCGAGCTATGCGACGCCATCTGGCGTGGAAAAGCAGGTCGGCTTCATCTGGGCCCCCAACTGGACCCTGCTCTTCATGGTCGTGATGCCCCTTTTCTTCGTCTTTGCGGTCGATATGCTGCAGCGCTGGAAAGCGAGACATCGTCCCCGACTTCTCGATCTGCTCGGAGGACCAGCAAAGCACGAGCTGAGCTGGCAGCAGATCGTTTGCGCTTCCACCAAGACATTCTGGTCGGTTTTTATCCTTTGCTTCGTCTTTGCAGGATTGCTGCAATGGGTCGGCGTGCGATTGCTGCCCACGCTTAGGGGGGATTTGCGATACCCCATGGACTGGGGCTTTTTGTCGATTATCTCCCCCGAGATCGTGTCCAGGGCAGCGACAATCAGCTTCACAGGCTTCGCCTATCTCTACATGAGCATCTGCTTTTACATTTTCTTTGCCGGCCTGATCTTGCTTTACACGGTGATCGACGACCTCGGCGGCATCATGGGCAGCGCAACGACCAAGCCACTGTCGGAAGATGATCTGGACGCACCCCGCGGAGTGGTGATGCAGGGTGTTTTCCGATGCTCGATCTTGGGCATCCTTGTCGCAGTCTGCATGAAAGCGCAAAGCCACTATCTCGTTTTGGACAGTGACCACATCGTCACTTGGCTCTATCGTGATATGATGTCGATCTTGGGAGGAGATCAGCGTCCAAGCGCCAGCGCGAATTACAGCATGCCGAACAGCTTCAGCAGCCTGGTCGTCGTTGTCTCAACCTTGGTGGTGTTCTTGGTGGCTGTCATCCGGATCTACAGTCACCGCAGATTAGCGCCAAACCTCATCAGAATGGGTCTAGTGCTGAGCGCACTCTTGGTGAGCTATTTTGTCATAGGTGCATTTCAGGGATTTTCGATCATCATGGGAGCCAGTGCGATGCTTGCTGTCTACAGTCTGTTCGCTCCTGCCGCGCCGGCGCGAACCCGTTGCGACCCGGCCCAGAGCCGTGTCGCGTAATTGGCTTGACCACTGGGACGAGCGCCGCGCACGTCGGGGCGAGCGCGCGAAGGGCGACGCGCATTTCGAGCTGCGGCCGGATCTTGCATTCCCGAAGTCGGATTTTCTGGGGGGCCTGTCTTACTTCTGTACCCGTGCGGAATGGGCAGCGGCAAATCCGAGCTACTATGGTCCTGCTCATACAGGGAACGGTTTCGTCGAAATTGGGGACTTTCTGACCTTCCCGTCGAGCGTGAAGACGGACGTTGCTGCTAATAACCTTGTGACCGTTAAGCTCACACAAAGCTCGTCGCGAGCACGTGCCGTTGTCGTTTTCCATCATTGGAACGCCAAGAGGCGCGCCGGGTTGCTTGCAGGCTATCTTGCACGCAGCGGTCTGACGGTTGCTGAAGTCGCGCTACCTTACCATCTCGAGCGAAGCCGCCCAGGAGCAACTCATGCAGATTTTATGTTGAGCGCCAGTCTCGGTCGCACGTTGCAGTCCTTTCGGCAGGCCGTTGCCGACGGACGCGACCTGATCCGCTGGCTCCAAGGCGAGGGATATTCAGAGATCTCCGTGCTTGGAATGAGCTTGGGATCGTGGGTTGCTGGTCTGGTCGCGGCGCATGAACCAGGGGTAAGAAACGCCGCGCTTTGCCTGTCAGCAGGCAGTCTCGCCGACATGGTTTGGACAGGTCGGGCTACCCGAAACATTCGTGCAGGTCTTGAGCCGCATCTGGACCTTCCGACTCTGCGCCGGGCTTGGGCACCGCTCGATCTCGAGGCTTTTGCGGATCGTCTGTGCCGTAACAGCTTGGACCTCCAGATAACGCTCGCAAAGCGCGATACCGTCGTCAGGCCTGAACTTTCCGAAAGCTTCATCGAAAGCCTGCGCGCGGCTGGGGGCGATCCAGAAATTCGCGCGCACAATTGTGGGCATTACTCTCTGTCACTGCCCCCCTTTGGGCCGCGCGTCGCCTATGATCTGCGGCGCTTTTTGGCGTCATAGTCCAGAGACACCATACCGCTTCAACGACCAAGGTCTTGGAAGGGGCGTGAGACACGATTAAAGAACACCGCAGACCAACATCCGCAGATCTATCAAATTTGCATGTTGCGCACGATGTATAGATTTGACAGGATGCCCGACAAGCGGTGCGTCGTGTTCTTAAGATGGAGACGTCGACTGTGACCCAAGCAGGTAGGACACCCCCGAATGTGGTCCAAGTTGACGAGCTCAAGGCGTTGCTGGCGTCAGGTTGGCTCTTCTGCATCTACTGCAAGGAACCGCCCGAGATCCGCGGTGTGCATGTGCATGGTCTTTGGTACGTGTTCGCAATCGAGCCAACCAAGCGTGAGGAGTGGGTTGCCTTGGTCACGCAGCGCGGTCGGCGCATTGCCGGTGCAACCTACGCGTTCCGAGAGTTCCGAACACCGACGCCGATCTTCCGGATGTGCGATGAATTCGGCTACCCAATTACCGCCTATCCCACGAAGGCGGGCCAATCCCTTATCATCGAAAAGCCGAACTGACGCTCTCAGCCTGCCGCAGATACGCCGGATGGCCGCAAGATACCAGGTCGCGAAAGCGCGCGTTCTTTGGCCAGAGCATCGGTGTTTCGATCCAGGGCATGACAAACCGGGCGACAGGGTGGCGCGTGAAGTGCCGAAGGACGGCCCCAAACCACACGCCCGCTTCGCGGCATTCGCGGCGCCGATGCAGGCACCCACGGCTCAGCTGTTTGGATGGGCATCGCGTTTCGCAGAATTAACCCACTACGCTGCGCCTGACACCTCGCCGCCCGAGATCAGCCGCCGCTCGCCGCGCGCGCGATCAAGCCCGCTGGGGCGTGCTCACCGCACACCTACGGGTGCCGGCTCGTTCAATCAAATCCCATCCCGTACCCGAGGAGCTTTTCCACTCACCGCCTGAAATGAAAAACCCCCGCGCGGGGACCGCACGAGGGGCTATCACGAGATAGCTCAGGTTTGCAGACCTGAAACTGAACTTCGCCTTCAG
>NZ_FXTK01000052.1 GCF_900182695.1 Paracoccus laeviglucosivorans | reverse complement strand
ACCTCCGACCAGTACCTGAAAGCCGCCGCCTGACATGAAACCCATGCTGAAGCTTAGCTGAGCGGCAAACCGGTCCAAATTCCCGGACCACCTCTCCCCATCAGTGTTTCTTGGTCGGTCCTTGACAGTGTCCAACTCCGACGACCGGGGGAAGGCCCTCACCCTCCGGCGAGGGCCTGACTTCCCTTATGGAGAACGTTCATGCCCCAAGGCCGCCCCATTCGATCTGTCAATTACGAGGACGCTAGCGGTCATTTCCGGATCGTCGCTGACACAAACTCTATGGGCCGCGCCCTCTTAAGCCGCTGCAACGTTGAGAATCCCGCGTTTCGCGCGGCGGTCAGAGCCATTGTCGAATTCGAACAGGATGGCGGCGACGCGGAAGACGTCCGTAACAAATTTATCGACGCCTTAATCGAGGCAGGGGTTTACGTGAGGGCGGAATAATGGGCGGGCCGAAGCATTCTGACGAATATGATGATCGTTTTTTGGACTGCGAGGCGGACCTCGAGGCCGATATTCTCGCGGTGCTTGATAGTGCTGCTGCCGCAGGCTGGAAGCGCGCGGAAGCTTTAGCTGCCATAACCTCTCTGATCGACAACGTCGCCCTGGGCGATCAGGCCAAGACTGAGACGCAACGCAAGATTGATGAAGCGATGCAACGCTTGCGGGACTGAAGCG
This sequence comes from Paracoccus laeviglucosivorans, assembly GCF_900182695.1. Classification (GTDB taxonomy): domain Bacteria; phylum Pseudomonadota; class Alphaproteobacteria; order Rhodobacterales; family Rhodobacteraceae; genus Paracoccus; species Paracoccus laeviglucosivorans. The sequence goes on along the minus strand of NZ_FXTK01000052.1, from coordinate 5,560 downwards.
GCCTCCCCGCGCTAAGGTGGAGTGTCCCCCCAGCGTGGAACAAAAGCTGTCATATGCGGTTGGTTGGTGCGCTGTCCCTCTCCGGTCACTTCCGAGCGCAATGCCCCTGCGATGAAGTTCCCTCTGGTCGCAGGGGCCACCGCCCAGCAACTGACAATCTGGACGAGACGTTCCTATTCTGTTCTGTTGGCGCGCAGGAGGGAATCAGAAATGGGTAAGCCATATGTTTTCACAATTTTATGCAGCTGCGGACATTGCGGCCAGGTGCAACTTCCCCGTCCGGTCAGCAGGCAGGATGTCTTGAACAAAGCGCAATGCTCTACGTGCGGCAAGCTCGGCGCGGCGGATATGCAAATTACCACCCAGGCAAATGCGGCTTCTGCACAGGGCTTCTGATGGGTGATTGGTGGGCCCGCGTCCAGACCTTTGCTGAAATCGAATCCGCCGACGATTGGACAGTGCTTCGGAACGGGCTGGTGGTTGGTCGGGTCTTCAAGGATGTCACCCAGCATAACCGCGCGGAGACCTGGCGATGGTCAGTGATCACCGTTCCGCCCGCGAACCGCTATGCGGAGACTCTTGCACAGGCACTTGACGAAGTGCGCGCGCGAGCCTCCGATAAATGGGGGCATCCGCCGTATAGCTGGAAAACTCTAGCGTGACTTGCTCTTCTGATCATTGATGGAAGTGCGGTCCGTTTGGATTAGGTAAACGACCCATGGATGATCGTGACCCTGTAAACTCGGATGACAGCCCTGAGGGTAGACGCATGTTCGAGCGCGTATGTGTATTTGAAGCTAGAGCACATCTGCGCGACGTGATCTCCCAGCTGCAGCATAGCGATGTCGTTGGCTGGATAACTTACGATCGCTATGTCGAACAATACGGATGCACTGACGCTGAAGTCAGGGAACGCATGCTTGCCGGGCAAATAAAATTCAAAAAGATTCGCAGTAAACTTCTGCTGCTGGCAACGTAGCCAGAAGCGTGTGTCCCGCACCAAGGATTTGCGGGACATCTTACCCGGCGATCATTAGCTCGAATAGGCCTGATGCTAGCCAAGGTCGCCCTGCCGGAGGCATTCACCGCGCCCGCGGTTGAACCCGCGCGCGACTTGGGCACCGAGGCCGATGCGGAACTCGACGCCTTCTTCGCCGCCACCAGCGCCGAGATCCGCCATAGCGCCGAAGCGCAGGCCTATTATGACCGGCGTGCCGACTTCATCCACATGCCCGACGTCGCGACCTTCCACTCTGCTGGGAGCTATTATACCACCTTGGCGCATGAGGCCTGCCATTGGAGCGGCCATGCATCCCGTCTGGACCGTTTCAGCCGGTTCAGCGACCGCAAGGCCTACGCGTTCGAGGAGTTGATCGCGGAGTTCGGCAATTGCATGCTCTGCAGCCAGTTGGGCCTGACGCCTGACTTTGGCCAGTCCGCCGCTTATGTCGAAGGCTGGCTACGCGCGCTGAAGGATGACAAGCGGATGATCTTCAAGGCTGCGACCGAGGCGCAAAAGGCGGCAGATTATCTGATCGACATGGCCGGCGGACAGACGGCCGGTCACGTCGTTGCGGCCTGATTGAAGGGGAGGCAGAATAACCTCTGTCGCGCAAGCGGCAGGGGCGCGCCGGGAAGCGGAGAACCCGGTCGGGCCGGATTCGAGACCCTTCCGATCCCTGTCTTGGCGCAGGGGCTTCTCGCATGAAGAATGGCGCGGCAGTCGCCGCGCCTTCCGGGTTATGTGCCGTGAAAGGATTAACCCTCGACCCAGCTGAACTCGGGCGCGCTTTCCAGCGCTGCGCGGTCAGCCGTGAAGACGATGAAATAATCGTTCTCCGAGTCGCCGTCGCGAATGACGTCAAGCTGATCCATGGCGACGGCCACGGTCTTGGCACCCAGCCCCAGGAAGCCGCCGATGTCGATCAGCACAGCCTTGACCTGGCCGTCGTCACCGATGACCAGATCGCTGATCGTGCCGACGTCGTCCCAGTCCGGGTTCACCTCGGTCATCTCGGCACTGGCGTCGACCTCGGCTTCCGAGACGTAAAGATTTTTGCCGATGAACGTCTCGGCCGACATATCTCCCGCCATCCCGACATAGCCAAACCCGCCGGCGGCATCCTTAGCCGCCGCGTCCGTCGTCGGAATCGCGGCACCAGCACCTGCGCCGTCGACCGGGGCAGGCGTAGCAGCACCATCTGCGGGCATCTCGGTCGTGGCCGGACTACCGCCCATGTCGCCGCCCTCGGCGGGGGCCATCGTCCCAGCGGGCGCTTCCGTGGTCGCGGGCGGCGTGGTCGTGTCGGTGGCGGTCTGCGCCATCGCAGGTGCGGCCAGCATGGCAATCAGCGCGGTCGAAGCAAGAAGCTTGTTCATGGATATTCTCCTGAATGACTTGATCGGTTTGATCGATTGCTTTTCCAACGATTGCGGAAAACCGTACGTTCCAAGAATGAGCGCGCTCACGGATGACTTTTAATTGAGGCCAATCACAGGATTTGGCTGGAACAATTTCTGGCTTCGATCTTATGGAATTGCGGTTGCGTTGATTGACGTCGTCGAGTCCTCGCGGCTCGCAGTTCGATCCGGACGAAAAAGGGCGGAGTGGAAATCTCAAGTCGATGTTTTTCGCAAAGGCTGCAAGCGGTCCCATCGGCTTTGAAAGCTTGCGCCAGTTGCTCAAGAAAATTGACTACGGCGTCGGATATCCCGGCCGGGGCTTGTTATAGCCGGTTCCCGGAGGGTCGTTAACGGGTTGTGCCGTGCCTGACGGCGGCCGCTTGTCCTGCACCGATGGCTTGCGATCCGGAAGCGGCGTCTGTTCTTCATCGGCTGGGAGCTTTTCGGTTTTATCGGTCATATCTCGTCCTCCTGCCTGTGCAACCAGCACAGAGGTCGCCCGTTCCAGGAAACTTGTTCGCCGACCGCTTGGGCCAAACAGCAGGAACTTCGGCCAACGATTCCGACTTGAGGAATGCAGGTGCGTTGAAAGGAACGATGAGATGACCAGGATCACCTATGAAATTGTTCAGCATGACAACGGTTGGGCCTACAAGGTGGACGATGTATTTTCCGAGACCTTTGAAACCAAGGCGGCGGCAGTCGCAGCTGCGCAGGATGCTGCTGCACGTCAGGAACTCTCGGGAGAAAACGAAACTATCCAGTTTCAGGATGAAGACGGCAAATGGCACGTAGAGGATGTGGAAGGATCGGATCGACCAGATGTCGAGGTCGATGAAAACCCGAAAGCCTGAGGCTCACGCTCGACCCCGCAGAGGAGAAGGCTGTGGCCGTTGCGGTCGAGAACGGCGTTCGACGCCAGCATGCAGATCGGCCAGAGCGTCAAGGCTGCGCTCGGCAAGACGAAACAGCCGCAGGCTATATTCCTACCCACCAGCCCGGCACCGAACTCCCGTCAAATGATTCCATTTTCTGACCTACGGGCAGGTCGTGTATCGGATACGAAAGCCCGCCTCGGACATTCCGGGGCGGGGCCTTTTCTTGCATTCCGGATTGGGCGATCCCCCCTGCGCCACGCGCTGCATCGCAGAACCGAGTTTCGTTAATGCTTTATTCATCCTGATCCCATACCAAAAGGTCAGCAATCAAAGAGGATTTCATGCGCGAGCCTTTGCCAGTCCATTTGAGAGAAGTGATCTCGGAACTCATCTTTGCCATCAAGACGGGGGAGCGAAGCCTCGCAGTGTCGGGTTCACCGGTATGGGATCGAGCCATGCTGGAGCGGGATATCGCGCTCTGCAAGAAAGAGCTGGATCGTTATTTTGCTATTTACGAGCCGGATGAGTCGATCGAGCCGGAGTTTGACGCACCAGTCAGACCAAGCGCCGTCATCATTGCGTTCCCGAAGAAATACGTTCAGCAGCACGGGTTGCCGTTTACCGGATGTTAAGCCGGGTGGGATAGCTATGGCCGATCTCGTGTGAAACTACTTTCCGCCCTCGGTTCGCCGAGGGCGGGCTTTATAAGTTTCAAGGAACGGTCGGAGACTGATCCGCGTCTATCCGCGCGATGATTTCGTCGAATTCAGCATCGACCTCTTCGTCGGACATATCAGCAACAACGATCTTTTCGTCTAGGGTATCGCCGGGACGAGTATGCTCGGCTCTTGGGGTTTCCACATGGACACCTCCATCACACCAGTTCGAGGATTCGGACGGGATACATAATTTCTAGCATATTAACCTGGACAAATGCAGTAGCGTTTCGAAAATGCTTCAACTGCTCGAGTACAGTGTCGTCGGCCCCCGGATGTGGTTTGCAGTCCATTCCGGGGGCTTAACCCCCTATGGACCTGCTGGATCATAGCGGGGCTGGAAGACCATAATCACCGTTCAGTTCATCTGTCTATCCAGCCCCGCCAGCGCATGGGTGAGTCCGGACGGTCTAGGATAGCTGCAAATTCTCGAGCTTGAGCACGGTGTCGCCATAGTGGTGCGCCGATTTCGGCGTTAGATCTTGCTGCCGCTGATAGAAAGCCAGCCAGTTCGGCAGATCCGCGGTCGGGTACGTGCTCGACCAATAATGGCCGGTCAGGGTGAATGTCGCTTCGTCGCGCGTCGCGTTCATGCGCGTCTTCTGAGCCCCTGCGCTGAAAATGAAAAGCCCCCGGCTGGAAGGCCGGGGGCTAAGGAGGGATGTCGCCCTTCCCACCGGTTACAGGCGGTCGTCACCGCGAAGGGTGTCATCCCGCCGTGCTGAGCCAGCGTCGTCACGGAAGAAATCGTCGACATGACGCTCCGCATCTTCCTTCGCCCAGCCGTATCGCTCCTGGAGCTTGCCCGACAGCCGGTCAGCATCACCCTCGATCTGGGTCATGTCGTCGTCGGTAAGCTCGCCCCACTTCTGTTTCACGGAACCCTTCATCTGGTCCCATTTGCCTTTGATGATGTCGCGGTTCATCTCGACCTCCTAGGAATGCTGTGCCGATCAACGGGCGGCGACGGGTCGGTGTTCCTGACATTGATTTAATATAAGAACCCCCTTCGAGGGAACGCGAAGGGGGCTCGGTGGAGGGGCACACGCTTCTCAACGGCGCGGCCCCACATAAGTTCCCCCATTATCGTTTCTCACGACTGCCCCGCCATTGCGTGGGGCTTTTCTATGGAGCACCCTAAATGATCAAGACCGCATTGGTGATCGGGCATAACGCCCGATCCCAAGTTGCTGTCCGCGTCACTGACCGCCGCATCGAATACAACTGGAACGGCGTCCTCGCCGACGCCATCCGCGAATGCGCGCCTGACCAATATGTCGTTATCCGGCGCGCACCCGGCACCGGCGAGATCGGCCGCGCCTATCGAGAGGTGAACGCCTCGGGTGCGAAGGTCGCCTGACGCGGTCGAGGTGCAGTGGCAAGGTGTAATCCCATCGCGTCTGGCGCAGGTGACGGACTTGTACATCCATATAGCGACCCGTGCGCTGCCCGCACGGGTCAGGCCGGACAAATGCCGTCGCCGGGGATCGACCGGGCAGGGGGCCCGGCTCACCCCGGCGCCGCAGTCTTTTCCGATCACATGTCGTCCGCCTCGCATCCGCC
>NZ_FXTK01000051.1 GCF_900182695.1 Paracoccus laeviglucosivorans | reverse complement strand
GCATGGGTCGCGAACGGCGTCGGTTACAGCATCATCGGCCAGCAACCGTCGGATATGCTGCACGCCATAGCCGATGAAGTGCGCGCGCAAAAACAACAGCCTGCATGACCGTTCAGACGGCGCCGCCCTCGAATTCGAATATCGCAAGGCTGCGTTCGCGTTCGTTGACCTTGAGCCGGCGGTTGATCGGGGCGTGTGCGCGGGCGGCGCAGTCGGGTCTTTCGCACAAATAGCAGTTCAGGCCGATATCGACGGGCCGTGTGCGCTCCAGATCGATCCCGTCGGCATAGATCAGGCGCGGCGCATAGGACACGTCGCAGCCCAGCCCGATGGCCAGCTTTTGCGCCGGGCCGTTATAGCTGCCCCCCGCCCGCGTCACCGTCCGCGCGATCGAGAAATAGCTGGCCCCTTCCGGCATGCGGATGACCTGCGTCTGAACGCGGCCCTGCATCTCGAACGCGGCGTGGATGTTCCATAGCGGGCAAGTGCCGCCAAATCGCGAAAACGGAAAGCGCCCGGCACTGAAGCGTTTCGAGATATTGCCCGCCTGATCGACGCGCACGAAAAAGAACGGGATGCCCCGCGCCTCGGGGCGTTGCAGCGTCGACATGCGATGCGCGGTCTGTTCGAAACTGGCGCCGAAGCGATGGCCCAGCAATTCCAAGTCATAGCGCGCGGATTCGCAGGCAGCGAGAAACCGGCCATAGGGCATCATCAGCGCCGCCGCGAAGTAATTCGCCAGACTGACACGCAGCAACGACACCGCAGCGGGATCTGCCAGTCCGGACCTAGCGGCCAGATCCGAGATCAGCGCGTCCTGTTCCAGCCGCGCCAGCAGCACGCCGATCTGAAAGCGGCGACTGGCCTGACCCAGCAGTTCGGACAGCATCAGTTCGCCCCGGTGCGGGTCGTAACGGCGCAACTGGTCACCCATCACATGCAAGGGCAGGATACGCACCGTGATCCCGTGGCTGGCAAGGCGGTTGGTCAGGACCATCAGCGCCTCGTTGCGGTGCATGGCCAGCGTGTCGGCCATGGCCTCGGCGGCGCGGTCCAGCGGGTCGACATAATTGTGCTGGGCATAGAACCAGTTGCGGACCGCATCGACAGAGCGTGAACTGCCCTCGAGCACCTCGACCTTGTCGCGGTCGGTCAGGGGATTTTCATCGGCCAACGGACGCAGCAACGCCTCGCGGTGACTGTCATGCAGGCGCACGAAGGCGGCGGCGATGCGGGGGCTGGCTTGCAGCACCGCCTCGATTTCGGTCCGGGACAGGCCGCCGGCATCCAGCGCCGGATCCTTCAGCGCCGCCGTGAAATCAGCCGCCAGCTGGGCGTCGGTCGATGGGGCCAGCTCGGCGATGTTCAGGTCATAGACCTCGGCCAGTTTCATCAGGAAGCGGGCCGAAGCCGGGCGCTGATCCGCCTCGATCAGGGTGACATAGCTGGGCGACACGTCAAGCTGCGCGGCCATCTGCGCCTGCGTCAGGCCCAAGGATTGGCGCAGCACGCGCAGGCGCTGGCCGATGATCAGTTTCTCGCCGCGTTGGCTCATGTGACAAACCTTACAAAACTGGCAGGGTTGCGGTGACGCAACTGACCGCCACACCCAATGCTTGCACGCAGATACTGCACCTGCAGCATGACATTACTACAGTGACATTACAACGAGTCGGGCACAGGGAGGTTCAGATGCCGCTTGATCGTAATGCCACCGCGATGCCACCCGCAGTCCTGCGCCGCGTCGCGGCCGGGGACCATGTGCTGACGCCGCAGGCTTTGGCCTTCGTCGCCGAATTGCAGGACCGGTTCGGCCTGCGCCTGCATGCGCTGATGGTCGCCCGCACCCGCCGTCAGGCGCGGATCGACGCGGGCGAGATGCCGGACTATCTGCCGCAGACGCGCGAAATCCGACAGGGCATCTGGCAGGCCGCCCCGGTCCCGCCCCAACTGGCCGACCGCCGCGTGGAAATCACCGGCCCCGTCGATCGCAAGATGATGATCAATGCGCTGAATTCCGGCGCGCGGGTCTTCATGGCGGATTTCGAAGATGCGACCGCACCCAGCTTTCCCAATATCGTCGCGGGCCATGCCAACCTGATCGACTATCGCGACGGCACGCTGGAGCATGAGGCGAACGGCAGGACCTATCGCGTCGGTCCCGATCCGGCGCTGCTGATCGTCCGCCCGCGCGGGCTGCACATGGCCGAGGCGAACGTGCTGATCGGCGCGCAGCCCGTCTCGGCCGCGCTGTTCGATTTCGGGCTGTCGCTGTTTCATTGCGGCCGCGCGCTGGCCGCCACCGGGCGCGGCCCGTTCTATTACCTGCCCAAGCTGGAAAGCCATGCCGAGGCGCGGTTCTGGAACGAGGTCTTCGTCTTTGCACAGGACCGCATGGGGCTGGCGCAGGGCACGATCAAGGCGACGGTGCTGATCGAAACCCTGCCCGCCGCGTTCGAAATGGACGAGATCATCTGGGAACTGCGCGACCACATCGCGGGCCTGAACTGCGGACGCTGGGATTATACCTTCAGCTATATCAAGACGTTGCGCAATCACGCAGCCCATGTCCTGCCCGACCGGGCCGGGGTCACGATGGATCAGGCATTCCTGTCGGCCTATGCCGCGCGGCTGGTCAAGGTCTGTCACCGGCGCGGCATCCACGCCATGGGTGGCATGTCGGCGGCGATCCCGGTCCAGAACGACAGCCAAGCCAACGAGGCCGCCTTTGCCCACGTTCGCGCCGACAAGCTGCGCGAGGTCGGGATGGGTTTCGACGGCGCTTGGGTCGCGCATCCCGATCTGATCCCGGTCGCGCAGGCCGTCTTCGATGACCAGATGCCCGGCCCGAACCAGATCCGCAAACCGCGTCAGGAATGGCGGATCGAACCCGCCATGCTGCTGCGCCCGCATCAGGGCGCGGTGACGCTGGCGGGCGTGGAAACCAATATCGCGGTCGCCGTCGAATATCTGGCGCAATGGCTGTCGGGACGCGGCGCTGTGCCGATCGCGGGCCAGATGGAGGACGCGGCCACCGCCGAAATCAGCCGTGCGCAACTGTGGCAATGGCTGCGCCACGGCACGGCGGTCGCTTTGCCTGAAGGTGAACGCCGCATGTCCACCGACTGGATGGGCGAGCTGATCCAGGCCGAGATCCTGCGCCTGCTGGACCGCCACGGCCCAAACGGTTTCCACCGCGGCCATTACGCCAGCGCGGCCCGCATCATCCATGACGCCGTGACCGCCCCGACCCTGCCCGATTTCATTACCACGCCCGCCTATGCGGTGCTGAACGCGCTGGACTGACGCGCATGCCGACCAAACCAACCCTGAAAGGACGTAACATGACCCGCCGCAAGACTTATCTGGAAATCCGCGCCGAAGTGCAGTCCCGCTACCCCTCCGGGGCTACACCGGGTGGCGTGTCGGTCGATGACATCGCGCAGCTGCGGCTGCAAAACAGCTATGACACGCATCTGGACATCGCCCGCGACATGGCGAAGGTGATGCGCGCCGACATGGCGGCCTATGACGCCGATACGTCGAAATTCACGCAATCGCTGGGCTGCTGGTCGGGCTTTCACGCCCAGCAGATGATCAAATCGGTCAAGCGGATGCGCGGCACGGCCAAAGGAACCTATGTCTATCTGTCAGGCTGGATGGTCGCCGGTCTGCGCAACCGCTGGGGCCATCTGCCCGACCAGTCGATGCATGAAAAAACCGCCGTGGCCGAACTGATCAACGAAATCTACGTCTCGCTTCGGCAGGCGGATGAGGTGGCGATCAACGACCTGTTCAAGGTGCTGAAGGCGGCCAAAACCGATGCCGAGCGCGATGCAGCGATTGCCGCGATCGACGGTTTTGAATCGCATGTCGTGCCGATCATCGCCGACATCGATGCCGGTTTCGGCAACGAACACGCGACCTATCTGCTGGCCAAAGAGCTGATCAAGGCCGGGGCTTGCGCGTTGCAGATCGAAAATCAGGTCTCGGACGCCAAGCAGTGCGGCCATCAGGACGGCAAGGTCACCGTGCCGCGCGAAGACTTCATCGAAAAGCTGCGCGCCTGCCGTCTGGCCTTCGAGGAGATGGGCGTGGACGATGGCGTCATCGTGGCACGCACGGACAGCCTTGGCGCGGGCCTGACGCAAAAAGTGCCGGTCAGCCAGCAACCGGGCGATCTGGCCTGGGAATACAACAAGTGGCTGAAAACCGAACAGATTACCGAAGCCAACCCGATCCGCGAAGGCGAATTGGCGCTGTTCCAAGGCGGTGAATTCGTCAAGCCTGCGCGGCTGGCCAACGGGCTGTTCCCGTTCCGCGACGGGACCGGGCGTCAGCGCGTGATCGAGGATTGCATCGCGGTTCTGTCGCAAGGTGGCGCGGATCTGTTGTGGATCGAAACCGACACGCCGAATGTGGATGAAATCGCCGGGATGGTGAATGAAATCCGCAAGGAAGTGCCGGGTGCCAAGCTGACATATAACAACTCGCCCAGCTTCAACTGGACGCTGAACCTGCGCAAACAGGTGCGGGCGCAATGGCTTGCCGAAGGGCGTATTACCGCGGCAGATTACCCCGAAGACAACGCCCTGATGAAGGCCGATTACGACGCGACCGATCTGGGCCGCGAGGCAGATGCCCGCCTGCAACGCTTCCAAGCCGACATTTCGGCCCGCGCGGGGGTGTTCCACAACCTGATCACGCTGCCGACTTTCCATCTGACCGCCAAGTCGATGGACGAATTGTCGCGCGGCTATTTCGGCGAGCAAAAGATGCTGGCCTATGTCGCGACCGTCCAGCGCGAAGAAATCCGTCGGGGTATCAGTGCGGTCAAGCACCAGCACGAGGTAGGTTCAGACCTTGGCGACGCGTTCAAGGAAATGGTCGCAGGCGAGCGTGCGCTGAAAGCCGGTGGTCACGCCAACACCATGAATCAGTTCGCCGCCGAGTAACCGGGAACAAGGGGTCGGTTCCCCTTTGGGACTTCGGCTAGCCGACCGCTTGAAGCGCCGCCCTGAATAAGGGCGGCGCTGTTTGTCGCCTATTCGCACCTCGACGTTGCTTGCGGATCAGCGAGCCGATTGCATCGCGTTCGAGCGGATTAGGCTCCAGACTTCGGTAACGGGGTCGTCCCAGTCAAGCGGTTTTGCGCATACGGGATGTGCCGCCGGGGCGCGCGGCCTTGTGCTTTGACAAAGTGGTCTGCTTCCCTGTTCGGCGGCCTTCGCCTGAGATCGACCCGGGTGCATGCTTCGGTCCGTGGTCAGCGCTGTGGCTGCCAACATGATGCTGGTTCAATGCAATTCCGATGTGCCCATCTCATTGGCGTGCTCGATAGGATCGGCATCAGTCCTGAGCACGGCATCACCGGAACCGCGTCCCGTGGGGACCTCAAAGGCCCGCGATCAGTCGGGCAGCAGTCTGGAATCTGTGTCTTCAGCCGGCATGAAGCACGGGAATGTCAAAACGGAAGTCGGTGTCATCCTTCCACATCCGGTGCAGGATCACGGCGATGCGGCGGGCCAGCCCAACCATCGCGCGCTTGGCACCACGACGGCGCGCGAGTTTTGCCGCCCAGGTGCGCAGCCAGTTCGCCCGTCCACGATGCATCATGACGGTTGCCGCCTGGCATAGCGCGCGCCGAAGGTTGACGTCGCCTGCCTTGGTGATCCCTCCCGAGACGTCGCGCTCACCCGACTGGTTGCGAGACGGCGTCAGGCCGACCCACGGTCCGACCTTCTTCGAGGATGTGAAGCGGGCGGGATCATCGACAGCAGATCGATAGGTCAACGCCACCACGGCGCCGATCCCGGGCATCGACATCAGCCGACGACAGACTGGATCCTCCTGGGAGAGTTGACGGACATTGCGTTCAAGACCCGCCAGCTCTCGCCGCAGCGCCGAGCGCGCGCGAAGCATGGGATCGGTTGCCGCTTCCAGCATCGGGTTGCCCGCCGCCAGTTCGCGGATACGTTGTTCGAACCTGCCGCGGGATATGGTGCCAACCTTGAGCCCGAAGTTCCGCAGCAGCCCGCGCAGTGACATTTCCAGCGTAATAAACCCTTGTTGCACTGCCTTACGAGCGCTGAGCACCGCTCTAACCTCCTGTGCAGAAACCGATTTGCAATGAACGGGTCGGAACCAACCAAGATGAAGCAGACGTGCAATACCCTCTGCATCCCGCCGGTCCGTCTTGATCGGCATGGCCTTCAGGGCGCCTTTTACCTGTCTTGTTTCCATTAGAACGACAGATAGTCCCGCATCTGACAGCCCGCGATGCAGCCACTGCGACAAGGGGCCAGCCTCAAGCCCGACGGCGGCAATTGCGCCGTCCTGGTCGCGGATCCAGCACGACAGCGCTTCGGGCTCACTGGCCACCTGCGCCTCCTTCACGATCTTCCCATGCTCGCTGATCACGCAGATCGCGGTTTTCTCCAGCGACACATCCAGCCCGACAAACAGCTTCATCCCGCAGTCCTCCATGTGGATCCGATACGGGAATGGCGCCACTTTGCCCTCGATCTTGCAACAGTAACGGGCGGGTCGCGACGCAGGCCCCGTTACGGCATCTCATTGAGTTTCATAGCCAGAAGAGGACGGTCGCAGCGAGCATGATCGTGGATAAGAAGGTTTCTGGGCACCGGTCGTATCGCGTGGCAACGCGCCTCCAGTCTTTCAGGCGTCCGAACATGATCTCTATGCGGTTGCGCCGTTTGTAGCGCCTCTTGTCATAGTTGACGGCCTTTTTGCGGGACTTTCGGCCGGGGATGCATGCCTTTATACCCTTGTCTTTCAAAGCTTCTCTGAACCAATCAGCGTCATAGCCTCTGTCGGCCAGCAGCCAGCCCGCCTTCGGCAGGCTGCCCAGCAGAGCCGCTGCGCCGGTGTAATCACTGACCTGGCCGGCCGACATGAAGAACCCGATCGGCCGTCCCTTCGCATCGGTAACGGCGTGCAGCTTCGTATTCATGCCACCTTTGGTTCGCCCGATCTGACGGCCGCGCCCCCCTTTTTCGCCCGCAGGCTCGATGCCGTGCGGTGCGCCTTGAGATAGGTCGCGTCAATCATGATGGTCTTATGCTCGGCGCTTTCCGAGGCTAGGCCGACCATGATCCGGGCGAAGACCCCGTTGTCACTCCAACGCTTCCAACGGTTGTAGAGAGTCTTGACCGGTCCGTATTCCTTCGGCGCATCGCACCACCGCAAGCCATTGCGATTGATGAAGATTATGCCGCTAAGGACACGGAGGTCATCAACGCGCGGCTTGCCATGGCTCTTGGGGAAAAACGGCTGCAAACGCGCCATCTGCGCCTCGGAAAGCCAGTAAAGGTTGCTCATCGATCAGTCTCCTTGCAGAGCCTGAATCACACGAAAAACCTGAAATCAATGGGTCTGGAGCCTAAGCTCCGTGGCACGCGACTGCACTTCAGGTCAGTCGATCATGGGCAGCAATGCGTCGATGGACTTCTTGGCGTCGCCATAGAACATCCGGGTGTTGTCCTTGTAGAACAGCGGGTTCTCGATGCCGGAATAGCCGGTGCCCTGACCGCGTTTCGACACGAAGACCTGTTTCGCCTTCCAGACCTCAAGGACCGGCATCCCGGCGATGGGGCTGTTGGGATCTTCCTGCGCGGCCGGGTTCACGAT
>NZ_FXTK01000050.1 GCF_900182695.1 Paracoccus laeviglucosivorans | reverse complement strand
TCACTCACAGGCATCATCGCAGAGCCAATGATCCCAAAGGCATGCTCAATACCATGCAACTGCAATACCTTAACAAATGACTCCTCAGTCGTCATACGCATCGAAAATCCCTCCTCAGGTCCGCTCATCGCGATAGTGATAGATGTGATAAAGGCTTCGCTGTCCCAGACGGCGGAACGGCGTTTTCCAGCCCTCATGGGGCAGTTCAGAGTTGAAGATCGGCAATGCGGGCAGCGGCTCGCCCGCCACAAGCTGCGCAAGGCGGCGTCCGGCCATGGCGGAATACATCACCCCGTTGCCGCCATATCCCAGCGCATAGAACGCGCCCGGCAGGTCGGGCAGTCCGGTGATCCGGGGCATCATGTCATGGCTGACATCGACCCAGCCCCACCAACTGTAATCCAGCGCAATGTCGCGAAGCGCCGGAAACTTGCGCGCCAATCCCTGGCGCAGCGCGGCCAGATGCGCGGGATTGGCCGCATCGCGCCCCGTGATTGCCGCGCGCGATCCGATCTGCAGCCGGTTATCCGGCAGCAGCCGATAGTAATGCCGCAAGGTGCGCGTGTCGGTCAGTGGAGAGCCTTGGCAGATACCAATCGCCTCCAGCTCGGGTGGCGTCAGCACGCGGGTCACGATGCTGTTCGACATGATCGGCATCAGCCGGTCCTTCAGCCGGGGATGCAGCCCCCGCGGCGCATAGGCTGCGGTGGCGACCGCGACCCGGCGGGCGCGGACGATGCCGCCGGGTGTGCGCAGATAGTGGTGGCCGCCGCGATATTCCCAGGCCTGCACCGGACTGTCGGGATGCACGCTGGCGCCCAACTCGCGCGCCACGCGCAGATAGCCGAAGGCCAGCTTGGCCGCGTGGATGCCGATCCCGTCGGGTTCGTGCAAAGCACCCTGCGCCTCGTGGTCGCGGGCTACGGTGCCTATTACCTCGTCACGGGACAGCATCCGGGCATCATAGCCAAAGCTGTCGCGCAGCAGCGCTGCTTCGCGCGCCAATGTGGGCATGACGCTGGCCTTGTGGGCAATGTAGTAATGCCCGCCTTCCTGCGGGTCGCAGTCGATGGCGTGGTCGGCCAGCAGGCTGCGGAACAGCGCGAAGGCCTCGACCATCTCGGCATGCAGGGCGCGGGCGACATCCAAGCCCCAGCGTTCGATCCACTGGCTGCGTTTCAGGCGGCCCGCGCTGATCTGTGCCTGCCCGCCATTGCGGGTCGAACAGCCGTAAGCGACACCATTCGCCTCTAGCACGGTGGCCTTGATGCCATGTGCGCGGGCCAGGTGAATGGCGCAGGAAAGGCCGGTATAGCCCGATCCGATCACCGCCACATCGACATCCATATCCGCCCTGACCGGACCGTCATCATCGGGCGCGGGACCGGCGGTGCCGATCCAGTAGGTCGGCGCGTAATCGCTGTGCGGACCAAGCCCCCGCGCCGTCATAGGGTCGTAAAACGGGTCGAAGGGGATTGAGCCCGCGCGCCTGATATTGGATTGCGTCATTTGGCGTCCAAGACCTCGGGGTGCGGCGCGGGGATGGGCGCGCGCTGTTTGCGCAGAGCCTGTTTTTCCACGATCTGGCCATCCCGTATGCGGAACAGATCGACGCCCTGCGCCTCGATCCGCGAGCCGTCGGGCTGCGTGGCGCGGAACGTCCATTGCGACACGCCGCGCGTGCCGTCCGCGGACAGGAAATGTTCGTGATCGGCCCATTGCACATCGGGCATGTTCGTCCAGACGGTGACAAATGCGCGGGCAATAGCCTCGCTGCCCTGGATGCGGGTGCCGTGGGCATCATCGCCGCCGATAGTGTAAAAGACGCAATCGGGGGCGAAATGGGTCATCACCGCGTCGATGTCGTGGCGGTTGAAGGCGTCGAAGGTGGCCTTCAGGTCGGCAGCGGTCAGATTTCGGGTCATTTTTGATACTCCTTCCCCGGTCGAAGGCGCGGATGCGCCCCCGATGGGTGGTCGTGTTTGGATTGATTCAGTCGGTCAGATCTTGCCCTTCCACGGGATCAGCGCGCGTTCGATGCGCCGGATCAGCAAGTCAAAGGCCAGCGCCAGAATGCCGATCACGATGATGCCCATGATAACCGCGTCCGAGGCCAGATATTCCGCCGAGTTCAGCACCATGAAGCCCAGACCCCGGCTGGCCGCGACCATTTCGGCGGCGACAAGCGTGGTCCAGCCGACGCCGATGCCGATGCGCATGCCGGTGAAAATCTCGGGCAGGGCGGCCTTCAGGATCACGTGAAAGATCACCTGCGTCTTGGATGCGCCCATGGCATAAGCGGCGTGGATCTGTTCGATCGACACCGACCGCACCCCTGCCCGCGCGGCAATCGCCATGGGGGCAAAAATCGCCAGAAAGATCAGAAAGACCTTGGGAAACTCGCCGATGCCCAGCCAGATGATGATCAGCGGCAGATAGGCCAGCGGCGGCAGCGGGCGATAAAACTCGATGATCGGGTCCAGAACGCCCCGCACCCAGCGGTTCACGCCCATCAGGATGCCCACCGGAATGGCAACCACCAGCGCCAGAAAGAACGCCCCCAGCACGCGCCCAAGACTGGCCAAAGTGTGCTGGATCAGGGTCGAGTTCGAGACCCCTTCGGTGATCGCCTGCATGAACTTGGCCCAGACCGCGCCCGGAGCCGGCAGGAACAACGGCTTGATCCAGCCCATGCCGGTTACCAGGAACCACAATCCGATCAGGATCAGCGCGGTTGCAAGGCTGATCAGGGCGCTGGACCCGGCACCGGGCGCACCATAGGACGTGCCCGCCCGTGCAGGCCGCGCGCGTGTCAGGCGATCAAGCATCCAGCCGCGCCCGTTCCGCATCTGCGGCGCGTTCGTCGCCATAGATGATGCCAAGGATCTGTTCGCGCATGTCGATGAAATCGGGACTTGATTTGATGGCACGGGCATCTCCCTCGGCCAGAAAGCGTTTGTTGAAGTCCAGTTCATAGGTATGGGTGATGCGGCCGGGACGCGGCGACATGACGATCAGGCGCGAACCCAGAAACAGCGCCTCTTCGACGGAATGGGTGATGAAGAAGAACATCTTGTCGGTCAGCTGCCAGATCTTCAGCAGCAGTTCCTGCACCGTTTCGCGCGTCAGCGCGTCCAGCGCCGCCATCGGCTCGTCCATCAGCAGCATGGCCGGGTCGCAGGTCAGGGCGCGGGCAATCCCCACGCGCTGCTGCATCCCGCCCGACAGGTGATAGATCATGTGCTTGTGGAAATCCTGCAAGCCGACAAGCGCTAGGTTCTTGACCGCCACCTCGCGCCGGGTCCGGGCGTCGATGCCGCGCAGTTTCAGGCCGAACTCCACATTGTCGATGACGTTCAGCCAAGGCAGCAGCGCATGTTTCTGAAACACGACGCCGCGATCCGCCCCCGGCCCCAGCACGGGCTGACCGCCCAGCGTGATCTGCCCGGCGCTGGGGGCCATGAACCCCGCCATCAGGTTCAGAAGCGTGGTTTTGCCGCATCCCGACGCACCAAGAGCCACGACGAAATCGCCATTCTTGATGGTCAGGTCCACGCCTTGCAGCGCCACGATGTCCCGGCCCTTGATCTGGCCGGGATAGATCAGGCTGACATTCGATATGTCCAATGTCTGCATTGTGCCCCCCGCCGCCTAGTTCGCAGCTTGCTGGGCCTTGGCCGCAGCCTCGGCAAAGGATGCATTCACATAGGGCGCATAATCGGGCAGCGCGCTGTCGATCTGTTTCTGTTCGACCAGAAACGCCGCACTTTGTGTCAGCGCGTTGGTCGCGCCGCCACCCAGCCATTCGGGCGATGCCTGACCGGCAGCGTCGGGGAATGACAGCATGTTCAGCGCCTCGACAATGCCCGGACCTTCGCCGCCGATCATGCGCGCGATGCCTTGGACCTGCTGGGATTCCGCCGTCCACGCCGCTTTGTTGGCGTTGTAATCGGCATAGACCTTGCCCAGTTCCGCCGTGAACGCGGCCATGAATTCGGGATTTTCTTCGGCAAAGCCGCGATCCACGACCAGCCCGTCAAAGGTCGGCACGCTGGCCGCGCCGATCTGTTCGCTGTCCGAAATGACCTTGCCATCCGCCATCAACTGCGACAGCGCCGGGGGCCAGACATAGGCCGCGTCGATATCGCCGCGCTGCCATGCCGCCATGATCTGCGGTGGCTTCATGTTCAGGATGTTCACCTGCGTCGGGTCGATTTTCCACACCTGCTGCAGACCGACCAGCAAATGGAAATGCGAGGTCGAGACGAACGGCACCGCGACCTTCTTGCCCACCAGATCCTGCGGCGTCTCGATGCCCGATCCGTTGCGGGCGATCAGCGCCTCGGACTTGCCGATATTGTCGAGGATCCAGAACAGCTGGAAATCCACGCCCCGCGTCGCCGATGATGCAATGCCGGTCGATCCCAGCACGCCGATGGGCACATTGCCCGATGCAAGCGCGGTCGAAATATCGCCGCCGGAACTGAACTGGCGCCAGTCGATCTCCATCCCAGCCTTTTCGGCGGCGGCGTCCAGACGGCCATCGGCGATGGCGGCGACGAATGGCCCCACGATCTGCTGATAGCCGATGACGATGGTTTCCGCCGCAGCAGTGCCCGACAGCGCCACGGTTGCCACGCCAATGACGGCAAGACGTCGCAGCCCGAATTGGGTTCGTGTCATGTTGCATTCTCCCTGATGTCGGTCTCGTTTGGATCGGACCGGTTTTGCGTGCATCTGTCGGCACGTCATGCGGCCAACTGTTGCAGCCTATGCCGGGCAAGGATATGACCAGTTGCGACGAAAGTTAGGTCCAGATGAAACAACGGATCCCGCCCGAGGCCATTCTGCTAAGACCCAGCGATGCGCCCACCTTGCAGGGCAGACTGGCGGCCGCCGTCGTGCGGACGATTCTGGAAAGCAAGGCGATCCCCGGAACGCGCCTGCCATCAAGCCGGGGGCTGGCCGTGTCGCTGGGTGTGTCGCGCATGACCGTCACGCTGGTCTATCAAGACCTTATCAGCCAAGGCTATCTTGAGGCCGCAGCAAGGTCCGGCGTCATGATCGCCCAGACGGTCCCGCATCGGCGCCTTGGACCCGCGCGCGCGCCCATCAGCGAATCCGCTGTTGATTGGCGCGATTGGCTGGCAATGACGCCGACCCGCAAAAGGGTGATCCGCAAACCCGTCAACTGGCGCGACTATGATTACCCGTTCATCTATGGGCAGGCCGACCCGGAACTGTTCGATCACGCGGCATGGCGCGATTGCGCGCGTCAAGCATGGGGCAAGCGCGAATTTGCAGAACTGGCGGCGGACCAATATGGCACAGATGACGCATTGCTGATCGATTATATCTGTTCGAACACGCTGCCCCGGCGCGGGATCAACGCCAAACCGGACGAGGTGCTGGTGACGATGGGCGCGCAGAACGCACTGTTTCTGGCCGTCGAGCTGCTGGCGCGCGCCGACCGTCTGGCCGTGACCGAAGACCCCGGCTATCCCGACTTTGCCGAAACCCTGCGCCGGGCGCAAAGTCCCACCGCGTTCCTGCCACTGCGCGATGGCGGGCTGGACCCGGACGAATTGCCCGACGCCACCAGTCTGGTCATCGTGACCCCCAGCCACAACATCCCGACCGGCGCGACCATGCCGCTGCCCCGGCGCCACGCCCTGCTGGACCGCGCCGTCCGCGACGATTTCCTGATCATCGAAGACGATTACGAATTCGAGATGTCCTATCTGGCGCCCCCTGCCCCGGCGCTGAAATCCTTGGATCAGGCGGGCCGCGTCATCTATATCGGCAGCTTTTCCAAGGCGCTGTTTCCCAGTCTGCGCATCGGCTATATGGTCGCACCTGCGCCCTTTATAGCCCGTGCCCGTGATCTGCGGGCGATCATGCTGCGCCATCCGCCCAGCCATTTGCAGCGCATCACCGCCTATTTTCTGGCCCAAGGCCATTACGATGCGCATATCGTCAAGCTGCGCCAGACCTTTGCCGCGCGCCGCCGCGCGATGGAACACGCCCTAAGCGGCAGTTGCTTGCAGATTGCCGGCGCAGCGGCCAGCGGCGGATCATGCCTGTGGATCAAGGCCCCGCCCCACGTCGACAGCCGCGCCTTGGCCAACCGGCTGCAAAGCGACAGCGTGCTGATCGAACCGGGCGATGTGTTTTTCGAAAATCCGCCCGATCCCTGCCCGTTCTTTCGGCTTGGCTATTCCTCGATCGCCGAGCGTCAGATTGCGCAGGGCATCCGGCTGATCGACCTCGCAGCGCGGGAACTTGCCGGGTAATCATTCGTGTTGGAAACTGTTTCGCCGCCGGGTTAAAGTCCTGCGTGAGGCATGAAGATCGTAGCAATGACATCCCAAGAAGACCCCGGCAACAGTTCCCCGAGCATGCGGATCCTTCAGGTTCTGGAAGTGTTGGCAAAAGAAGCCCGCCCCCTGACCGCGACCGAAATCAATGCGGTTCTGAAGCTGCCCAAGCCCACCATCCACCGTCTGGTCGGCAATCTGGAACAGGAAGGCTTTCTGTCGCGCCAGATCGACGGACGCAGCTATCTTCCGGGGCCGAAGCTGCGCGATATGATGCGGGGCGTCATGCGTTCGTGGCAGCATGTGGCGACGCAGCGCAATATCCTGACCCGCCTGAACGCCGAGATTGGCGAGACCTGCAACCTTTCCGCCCCCGATGGCGATGCCATGGTCTATCTGGACCGGGTCGAGACGCAATGGCCGCTGCGGATCGAATTGCATGCCGGATCGCGCGTGCCGCTGCATGCCACGGCAGCGGGTAAGCTGTGCCTGTCCTTCATGACCGATGCGGCGCTGGAGCGGTTCACCGAACTGGCCGACCTGAAAGCCCACACACCGCAAACCATCGTCAGCAGCGACCGCCTGCGCGACGAAGTGCAGCGCATCCGCAAGAACGGCTATTCCACCGATGGCGAGGAATTCGTGCCGGGCATGATCGCCGTCGCCGTTCCCGTGCTTGACGATGCGGATCGCCTGATGGCGACGGTTTCATTCCACGCACCGGTGCTGCGGCTGGACCTTAAAACCGGCCTGCAATTCCTGCCCGCATTGCGTGCCGCGGCCAGTCAACTGGCGCAACTGCGTTAACCCCTCAGGGGGGCCAAGGGAAAACGCGCATCGGCCATCTGCATAGCAGGTTTTCTCTTTGACAGGCTGTTTCATGGATCAATGATGTCGTAGGGGAAGCGCATCAGAGCATAAATATTCTGATCCGACCCATCACCCCTTCCCGAGACCCCGGAACCATGGCGACCTTTGCTCTCGTATTCAGCGCGGTATTCATCGCGGCGGTCTTGCGCGGCATCACCGGCTTTGGCTTTGCGCTGGCTGCTGTGCCGCTGGTCAGCCTGACACTGCCCCCGGCCGAGGCGATCGTCATCGCCATTCTGCTGCAATGCATGGTGGGATTGCGTGAAATTGTCGTCATGCGGCATCAGGTGGTGCTGGCCACGCTGAAAAAGCTGTCAATCGGCGCGGTGATCGGAACGCCCGTAGGGCTTTTGGGGCTGCACATGCTTTCGGCAGACGCGATGCGCATCGTGTTGGCGGTCATCGTGCTGTCAGCGCTGGTGGCCATGGTCAAACAGGTCCGCATCGCACCCGGCCCGCGTCAGGCCATGGGCGCAGGTCTGCTGTCTGGGGTTTTCTCGGGGCTGGCCGCAATGCCGGGTCCGCCCGCTGTGGCCTATCTTCTCAGCACCGCGACGCCGCCCGCGCAGACCCGCGCGACATTGATGAGCTTTTTCTGCGTCACATCCCTGATCGCGCTGCCCGGACTTTTCGCCGAAGGATTGGTCGGGCGCCAGACGCTGCTGATGGCTGCACTGTCATTGCCGCTGCTGATGCTTGGCACTTATTTCGGGGAAAAGGTGTTCCGGCGGCTGGGTGAAGGCGGTTATCAAAAGGCCGCAATCGCGATGCTGGCGGTTACCGCCTTGATCACCGCAGCGCATGGCATTTCTGGGTTGTTTTAACCCTTTGCATTTACTGCGGTAATAGCTGCTGTATTGACGATGTCTTGGGTTGAGCATGCGCGGGAGAGGTCGTTTGCGGGCTTTGCGAGGCCTTGCAGGATGGGGCCGATGGCGGTCAGGCCGCCCAGGCG
>NZ_FXTK01000049.1 GCF_900182695.1 Paracoccus laeviglucosivorans | reverse complement strand
CGCGGATGGCCTCAAGAGCCACCTTCGCCTTGAACTCTGCAGAATAGCGCTTGCGTTTCGTCATTTCAGATTGGTTCTTCCTCAGGCGCTAAAGCTTAGCCTCTGGTCCGAAATCTTGCGACCACCTCTCTTTACCGTCCTCGGTGGTCCGAAATGACCTTCGATATTGAGTTCGAGCGTCACTTCCTACGCCTGAAGCCCGGTCAGCAGGAGTTCTTCATGCGTTTGAAGAACGCGATGGGGCGGGCTTTTCCGGAAGCTCTAATAAACGAGGACGCGCAGATCATGGCATCGCTGGCGCTTCCGGACACCGATGACAGACATGTCCTTGCGGCAGCCATTCAGACAAGCGCCGGTGTGATTGTCACAAGGAACCTTAAGGATTTCCCGGCCGAAGTTCTTGCGGTGCATAATGTCGAAGCCAAGAGCGATGACGATTTCATCTCTGACTGCATCGACATGAGCCCCATACAGGCGGCTCGTGCTCTGCGCACGATGCGCGAACGGTTCAAGCGACCGGAGGTCGATCCCGGCGCAATGCTACTAAGGATGGAGCAGATTGGCTTACCCCAGGCCGCTGCGATGCTGGCGCCTTACCAGGAGCTGCTTTAGCGAGGCTTGGCTTGCGCCTTTCAGGCAAAATATCCAGCCACCCTTTTTTGCGGTCCTCGGCGATCTCAGCAATTCATTCTCGCAACAAATGCTACCACGGTGCGGGCCCGATGCCCTGTCCGCTGGGGGCATTGCGCAACCCGGCACCGCAGCGCGGTCATGGGTCGGAGGCCGGGCTGGCGCGGCCCGCAGCGAAGCGAGGACACGGGCCCGGCCGCAGACGACGCGCCTGCGCGGCGCTTGCCCCTTGATCCGACCGGACGGCGGATGCGAGGCGGACTTTATGTGATCAGAAAAGACTGCGGCGCCGGGGTGAGCCGGGCCCCTGCCCGGTCGATCCCCGGCTCCGGCATTTGCCTGATCTGGCCCGCGCGTGCGCGGGCTGCCTTATTCGAACAGCGGGACCGGGAAATCTACACTGCCTGCTTCGATGAAGCCTGACCCCCGCGATCTAGCCGGCGCTTGATTGCTTGCCCGACATCATCACTGCCCGCCATTGATCAGCCGGCGGCGGGTTCTGCATCTTTCCAGTATCAAACCGTGGCGCGTGGCGAAATCCGCCGCAGCGTCAGATCGAATGTGTCTTCGGTTTTCATGCCAGGTGTGGACTGTGTCGGATGTGCGCTTTCCAGAACCACGCGCTCCTTGCGCCCGTCGATCTCGATTTCGCCTTCATGCGGCCCCCGGGTCTGCTCCGGCGGGACGTCGGCCCTGGTTCGAAAGGTGATGTAGTCGCCGCCCGCATCGACAACGCCGTCGATCGGCGGGCTGCCATCCAAAGTCAGCTTGGCTGGGGTCATGAGAGAATCCTCCATCATCGATAGGGATAGAACCACCTCACGTCGCGAATGATCCTCAATGGAGCCACATATTGTCAAAGCTGTTGGTTCTGCTTACCTTTTTGACTGGCTTCAACGCGCCTTAAATCCAGGAATAGGGCCGTCAATATGCAGGCGGTATGAAACGGCGGGAACAGAGCCTGATGTCACGGGTTGTCCTCGCCGCAATCGCGCACAGGAGATGACGATGCCCATCAAGAACCTTCATGATCTCTATCACGACCAACTCCAGGATCTTTACTCTGCGCTCGGCCAATCGCTCGGCATTGTCGGCGACCTCAGCCATGCGGCGCAAAGCCCGGAATTGGCGGAAGCCCTGATCGCCGGTCAAAATGGGATCTCGCGCGGTCTCGAGACTCTGGCGAGCCTCTGCGCCGAGCATGGCATAGATCCGCAAGGCGAACATTGCAAAGGCATGGAAGGCATTGTCGTCGAAGCCCGCAAGCATGCACTCGACGCTGATTTTGCCGATGAAGACACGCAGGATGCGGCGATCATCACGCAATACCAGCGCATGGCGCATTACGCGATCGCGGGCTACGGCTGTGTCCGAACCTTTGCCAATCGGCTCGGGCTCGATGATCAGGGCGCCCGCCTGCAGGAAGAGCTCGATCAGACCTGGGAAGGCGATAAAAAGATGACCGCCCTCGCCGAGGGCGGGATCAATGCCGCAGCGATGGGCAAGGTCGAATAACCCGGCGCTTGCGTCGGGAAAGCATCAGAGGCCGCCTGCCCGGCGGCCTCTGTGATTCAGTCTGCGTCAGATGGCCTTGAGATCCACGGCGCTGTCCTTGCCATTGCGGGCGCGTTCAACCTCGTAGGAGATCTTCTGCCCGTCGGACAGGCCACGCAGTCCGGCGCGTTCCACAGCAGAGATATGCACGAAGACATCGCCGCCGCCGGCATCGGGCTGGATGAAGCCGTAAACCGACTTTCCTGCAAACGAAGGCGCTGCACCTGAAGATGCGGCGAACGACCGCCCGATCTGTAGCGCCGAACTTCTAATAGGCGGTTTTTTGTCCCCAAGCATCGAACGACTGCTTTGGAGAATGCGGCCGTGCAGCATCTCGCTGAGCCGACCGTCAGAAAAGGGTCGACTATAGCCGGAAACACTGGTCCTACCGGTGAGTGGGTCTTTGAGCCAGATCTCGCCGTCGTATTTGAAGCGGGTCCGCAGGGTAAGGCGGGTTTTGCCTGGCAGACCATCCATACTCAGTTGGGCGCAGTAAATGGCCCCGATTGATGGCTGCTATTGTCCGGCAGAACCCCGGCTTTGTCTGATCACATCCGCCAGCCAAAGCCGGGCAAGGCCGTGGTATAGCGGCTCGGGCGACAGCAGGCGCGAGACGCCGAATCCAAGCATGGCCGCAGCCATGATCGGCAATGCATGTGCCTGGGTTGCGGTCATTTCCATGACGATGACGAAAGCGGTCATCGGCGATTGCACGACCCCGGCGAAATAGGCCGCCATACCCAGAACCGCAGCAAATCCAAGCGATGCGCCCAGCATTCCGCCGATCGTGTTGCCCAGTCCCGCCCCGACCGATAGCGAGGGCGCAAAGATCCCCCCCGGAATACCTGAAAGGGTCGAAGCAAGCGTGGCGATCACCTTGGCAAGTAAAAATCCTGATGGCAATTCGTCTCCCTGCACGGCAAGAAGGGCTTCGTTGTAGCTCGTGCCAAACACGGATCCCCCGGTCAGCAGTCCGGTGACCGCGACCATCAGTCCCGCGGCTCCGGCGATCAGCAAAAGCTTTCGCTTGGTGGATGCCGGTTTCCAGCGGCGCATGCGCCGCGTCAGATACAGCACCGATCGGCTGAACGTCGCGCCCAGAACGCCACCTGCAATGCCGACTGCCGCGACCAGTAGCCAGTCATGGGGCAAGTGGCTGGTCGCGTTTGCGGGGCCAAGATAGGTGTAGCTGCCTGAAATCGCCAGCGCGGCAATCCCCGCAATAACCACCGTGGACAGAACCAATCCATTCGTACGGCTTTGATAGGTCCGCGCCATTTCCTCGATGGCGAAGACGATCCCGGCCAGCGGCGTGTTGAATGCCGCCGCGATCCCTGCTGCCGAGCCCGCAAGGATCAACCCCCTGGCTTGGGCGAGATGGCCCAGCCGCGCGCTGGCCAACATGATCGCCGCGCCGATCTGGACGGTCGGCCCCTCGCGGCCGATGGACGCTCCGAACAGCAGCCCCCACAGGGTCAGCAGGAACTTCCCTGCCGCAATCCGCAGCGTTAGCAGCCGCCAGCGATCGTTGCCCTCCAGCGCCCTTGCGGCCATAGCCTGCGGGATGCCGCTGCCTTGCGATCCGGGGAAATAGCGCTGCGCCAGCCATGCTGAGGACACGAAACCGAACGGCACGGCCAGCAGCAGCCAGAGCGCGGTGCCGCCGCCGGACACATGGCGAAACAGCTCGGCCACGGCATCGGCCAGCCATGCAAAGGCGGTGCTGACCACGCCGACCGCGACCGCACCGCACCAGAAAACCACGCGGCCCCGCCACTGCTCGCGCCCCTGAACCATGGCGCGAGAACGTCGGATGACGCGAAGGCTTCGTCTTGCTGCGGACATGCGGGTGATCCGTCGATATTCAGGGCGCATCCATCTGGCAGATGCGGCATCCTGTGTTCAAACCGGGTGGCTGCTCCTTCCCACGCATTCGCGCAAAAGGCAAGTCTGCCGCCCTCGCGGGCTTAGCTGGGCGAATGCAGACGGGTGATCTGCGCGCGCTCGGTCTCCATCGGCAGCGCGTGGATGGCGCGCGCAGCCGCCAGTTCGGCCTGATCCGCGACGGCTTTGCGGAATGCGGCATCGCCCAATGTGCCGAGCGCCGCCAACGCCTTTTGCAGGCGCACCTGCACCTCGATCAGCCCTGCCCCGTCGCGGGCGATCAGCATGAACGCGTCCTCCAGCATGTCGGCATCCCGCAAAGGGGCGACATGGATGCGGGGGTTGCGCGGCGTGGCCGGGACGCGTTCCCGCCTAGCCCATAGGGTCAGCAGCCGGGTCGCGCGGCCGATCACGTCAATCGCTGTGCCGGGATCGTTCACCGCAGGGGAAAGCGCACGCGAGGCGATTTCGGTCAGCACCACCAGCCCGAAACGCGGATCCTGATCAAAGCTGCGCGCGTCCCCAATGGTGAAGGCGCGTGTGACGCGTTCGACATCCTGCACCTCTGCAGAGAGTTTTGCCAGGACCGTTCCATCATAGATAAAGCTGCCGGGCAGGACCACGACCGAGACGCGGATATCTGCTTTATCCGCGATAGCCTGCAAGGCTGCCGTGTCGATATGCTGCAGATACCCGATCTTCGTTGCCACGACTTCATGCTTGTGCGCCAGATCATCCTCAAGCGGGTGGCATCCCAGCAAAGGGTCGGCGATGCGATCCTCGATCGCACGGCGGGTCGCCTCCTCGACACGGGCAGTCGTTTCACCCACACGGCCTAGCCGGGTGAGGTGGTCGATCCAGCGCAGCAAAGACACCACGATCAGGCCGATGATTCCGATGGTAAAGCAGAACAGCACTGTCCGCCCGCGCTCGCCGTAGGACCCGGTCGCCAACACGATCAGCCCGACTACGGCGAACAGAAACGATCCGATAAAGGCGGACAACGCGTTCTGGGTGACGCGGTCCTCGATCAGCAGCTTGGTGGCGCGGGGCGTGACATTGTTCGTCGCCGAGCCATAGGCCGAGGTCATGACCGACAGCGAAAACGTGGTGACGGCCAGCATGCTGGAGGCGATGATGTTCAATAGCCCGCCGACGGCATCGGCACCGATCCGTCCGGGAAGGCTCCATGGGATGTAGCGCTCGACCACCGCTGCGAAGATTGCGGTCAGGACGCCCAGCAGCCCGATCAGGCTGGTGCGCAGCCAGATGCGCCGCGTCAGGCGCGATACGATCCATTGCCATTTCGTCATTCGATTCCAGCCCTTGTATCCGATTTGCGCGCATGTAGCGATATTGCAAAGCCCAAAGAATGCCGCAGGTTCCAATGGTTGCTGCTGGCAGGCAGGGATAAGGATCGCGCTCGATTGATCTGGCGACACCGCCTTTAGATCAATCATCATACTGGCTGGCTGAGATCACCGGCACGTGGCACATCTCGTTGAGCACCCGCTTCCGACCCAGCACTCAGGAGCATTAACGGCGACCGTTTCGCCGAATCTTAGATCATCCTCAGGCAGACCGCATAAGGTTCAAAATAATGAACCTCCTGTCGACTGGTGGATTCAAAGAATGCTGTTAGACTCGTTCGGGCGCTGCGGGCCGGAAACCTCGCTTGCTATCTTCGTGAACTATACGTGCAAGCGAAACCCGCCGGTTGCTGTGCCGCGGCACCCGGCGCGAAGCCCGTACCTGACAATCATCCGCTCGAGAGGATAGCAGACGCAGAAAAAATAGGCTGTCCAGCTTTACGACCAGGGGTGCCAACTTGCGGCGTGGCCGCGGTCCCAAACGCTGCCGGTCGTCTGGTCACTCGGCGCGCCAACATGGGGCCATTCAACGCCTACGCAAATTGCATGCTCCCATACGCCCTTCCGACAATAGCAACTTGCACCTGAGATTCGTAATGGCCGCAAATCTGGGCTTTGCGCGAACTAACGCTCAAGACGGGCTGTCGTGATGTCCTATCGCCATCATGTTGGTAATTCCGGCGACGGCCCTGGCTGACCGATCACGATCATTGCTCATTGTCCACGTCCGGCTCGGCGGCATGCATCATGCCGGCCACGCGCTCCAATGCGGCGACGAGCATAGCCTGTTCCCATCGCTGCAAGGCGGCAAATTTCTGGTGAAACTGGGCATTTGCGCTGTCCGGGGCCATTGCCAGCAGCGCATGGCCATGTGGGGTCAGCGATATCCAGGACTGTCTTCGGTCAGCTTCGCCCTTGCGGCGCGAGATGACACGCGCGTTTTCCAGTTTTTGGATCAGCACGGTGGCAGTGGCCTGCGTGATCCCCATCATCCCCGCGATCCTGCCCGCCGTGGCTTCGCCCGTCTCCTCAAGCAGATGCATAAAGACCAACTGCGACGGCGTCAGACCGGTCTGACGCATAACGGCCTTTTCACTGCTTTCCGAGTTACGGACAATCTGGCGCAACGCGGTCAGTGCCATCTTGAACCTGTCTTCCATCACCAGCCCGATACTTGTTCCAGCGACGGATCATAACAATGGCCATCGCCTAGCCAAGCCTACCAGTTTAGTTAGAGTAAACTAAGATATTTTTTGGATAGATGTTAAGAAAGTGTGTATATTTTACGTTAAATCACAGTATTTTATCCGGTACATGGTGAAAATAAGCGGACCTATCCATCAAACTTAGTTGACTCTTAATTCGTAAAGCCTAAGTATGCGCCGGTCGCAGCAAGGAAAAGGAGGGCAAGTGGCCCCGACTCACCCCATATCGACCCGTATGACGCCATCCGCAGATATCGTCTTCCGTGCGCCCGGCGTCTTGGATGCTGGCGCAGTACGCAAGCTGATCGCGCAATCCGGAGCGCTGGATCAGAATTCGTTTTACTGTAACATCCTTCAATGCAGCCATTTCGCGCAGACCTGCGTGGTCGCCGAATGCGGCGGTGAGATTCTGGGCTGGACCTCGGGCTATGTGCCGCCGCAACAGCCCGATACCTATTTCGTCTGGCAGATCTGCGTGGCCCCGCACGCCCAAAGCACCGGCCTTGCGCGACGGATGATCCGCTGGGCGCTAGGTCGCCCGGCCTTGCGCGATGTGTCGCAGATCGAATGCACCATCACCGGCGATAATCGCGGATCATGGGCCATGTTCGGAGCGCTTGCGCGCGATCTTGGGGCGCCCGTCGCCTCGGTTCCGCATCTTCTGCGCAATAAACATTTCCGGGGCAACCATCCCAGCGAAGACAAGGTCACCATCGGACCTTTTGGCATCGCCCCGGCTCAAGCGGCCTGACAGCGAGGAATTCATGAAAGATCAGATTGACACTTTCGAGCGGATCGAAAGTGAGGTGCGTTCGTATTCCCGTAGCTTTCCTGTGGTCTTTGATCGCGCCCAAGGGGCCACATTGTTCAGCAGCGATGGGCAGGCCCATACCGATTTCCTGTCGGGCTGTTCGTCGCTGAATTACGGCCATAACGACCCCGACCTGAAACAGGCGCTGATTGACTATGTGTCGCGCGACGGGGTCGCGCATGGGCTGGACATGTTCACCGATGCCAAGGAAAGTTTTCTGGCGGATTTCGAACGGATCATCCTGAAACCCCGAAAAATGACCCACCGCGTCCAGTTCACCGGACCCACCGGCGCGAATGCCGTTGAGGCGGCACTGAAACTGGCGCGCAAGGTCACGGGTCGCCATAATGTCATCGCCTTCACCAATGGCTTTCACGGCGTCACCATGGGCGCACTGGCCGTCACCGGAAATGGCAAACATCGCGCAGGGGCCGCGACGCCGCTGTCGGGCGTGACGCGTGCCGCGTTCGACGGCTATTTCGGCCCGGATATCGACACCGCCGATATGTTGGATCAGCAACTGGCCGATCCCTCCAGCGGCGTGGACGCGCCCGCGGCGATCATCGTCGAAACGGTGCAGGGCGAAGGGGGTCTGAACGCGGCATCGCCCGAATGGCTGCGCAAGGTGCAAGACATCGCGCATCGTCACGGTGCGCTGTTCATCATCGATGATATTCAGGCCGGTTGCGGCCGGACAGGAGGCTTTTTCTCGTTCGATGGCATGGCGTTGTCGCCCGATATCGTGACCATGGCGAAATCGCTGTCCGGCATGGGCCTCCCATTGGCCTTGGCCTTGGTGCGTCCAGAACATGACATCTGGTCGCCCGCCGAACATAACGGCACCTTCCGGGGCAATAACCATGCCTTTGTCACGGCCCGCGCAGCCTTGCTGAAATTCTGGGCCGATGACGGCTTTGCCCGGCGCAATGCCGACAACGCGGCCTATCTGCATGATCGCCTGCGCCGCATGGCGCGTGGCATGCCCCTGCGCGGGCGTGGCATGATGGCCGGGATCGACATGGGCAGCGGGGATACCGCAGCCGCCGTCTGCCGCGCCTGTTTCGACGATGGGCTGATCATCGAAACTTCGGGCAACCACGATCAAGTGGTCAAGGTGCTGGCACCGCTGACCATCCCCCGCGCGCAATTCGCCGCCGGGCTGGATGTGCTTGAACGCGCGATCGCCGCCGAAATGGACGGCCTGCGCACCGCTGCAGAATAAGGAGAGTGACATGATCGTCAGGAATTTGAATGACGCCCGCATGACCGACCGGCTGGTCAAGGCCGATGGCTGGGACAGCACCCGACTTGTACTGGCCGAAGACGGGATGGGCTTCAGCTTTCACATCACCCGCATCGCGCCGGGCAGCTCGCACGTGTTTCATTACAAGCATCATTTCGAAAGCGTCTATTGCGTCTCGGGGCAGGGCAGCATCGAGGATCTGGCGACGGGGCAGGTCCATCCGATCCGGCCCGGTGTAATCTATGCGCTGGATCAGCACGACAAGCACCGCCTCAGCGCCGAGACCGAGCTGGTGATGGCCTGCTGTTTCAACCCTCCGGTGACCGGGCAGGAAGTCCATCGCGAAGACGGCTCCTACGCCCCCGTTCCCGAACACGCATAGAAGGGGCCGCATATGTTTGACGCAAAAACCGACGACTATCCCAGCCGCCTGCCGCAGGAACGTTGGCTGGAACGCCATGATCCGGTGGTCTGGCAGGAATGGAACGAGCATGCCCCCCTGACGCGGGCGCAGGCGCAATCCTTTGACCGCGACGGGTTTCTGGTGCTGCACGACCTGTTTTCACCTGCCGAGGTGGTGTCGCT
>NZ_FXTK01000048.1 GCF_900182695.1 Paracoccus laeviglucosivorans | reverse complement strand
TCTGACGCCACCGACCTTGGCCGCGACTTCGGCGCCGGCCTGACCGAGGCCGAGCTGCGCTGGTTCACAACCCACGAATTCGCAACAACCGCAGATGACGTCCTGTGGCGAAGAACAAAGCTGGGACTGAGGATGACCGAAGATGAGACCGCAGCCGTCGATGCGTGGTTCGCCGCGCAGCGTCTGGCGGCGGAATAAGGGGGCGGAATGGTTCTGGAATTGCAAGGCGTGTCACGGCAGGTCGGGGGGCTGGTCCATATCCACCCCACCAGCCTGACATTGCAGAACGGCACGATGAACGTGCTGCTTGGCCCGACGCTTGCGGGCAAGACCAGCCTGATGCGGCTGATGGCGGGGCTGGACCAGCCGACCACCGGGCGCATCCTGTGGAACGGGCAGGACGTGACGGGCACGCGCGTGCAGGACCGGGGCGTCGCCATGGTCTATCAGCAGTTCATCAACTATCCCGGCCTGACGGTTTACGAAAACATCGCCTCGCCGCTGCGTATCCTGCGCCGTCCACGGGCCGAGATCGACCGCAAGGTCCGCGAAACCGCCGAGATGCTGCGCCTGACCCCGATGCTGACCCGCAAGCCGCTGGAGCTGTCGGGCGGCCAGCAGCAACGCTGCGCCCTGGCCCGCGCGCTGGTCAAAGGCGCAGGGCTGGTCCTGCTGGACGAGCCTTTGGCGAACCTTGACTATAAGCTGCGCGAAGAATTGCGCGTCGAAATCCCCCGCATCTTCGAGGCGTCCGGCGCGATCTTCGTCTATGCCACCACCGAACCCGAGGAGGCGCTGCTGCTGGGCGGCCAGACCGCGACCCTGTGGGAAGGCCGCGTGACGCAATTCGGCCCGACGCCGCAGGTCTATCGCAATCCGCAGGATGCCGTGACGGCGCGGGTATTCAGCGATCCGCCCATGAATTTCGCCCCCCTGCGCATCGCGTCCGGCAAAGCGCAGATGGGCGAGGCGCAGCCCTTTGACGCCGCCCGTCTGGCCGTCGGCGACGGCGCGTATCTGGCGGGCTTTCGCGCGGGGCATCTGTCGCTGACCGCGCGGGGCAATGCGGTGCCGTTCGACTGCGCGCTGATCGGCAGCGAGATCACCGGGTCCGAGACGTTCCTGCATCTGGATCACGGCCCCGATCACTGGGTCGGGCTGGTCGAAGGCATCCACCCGCTGCAACCGGGCAGCCGCATCACCGTCTGGCTGGACCCGGCACATATCTATCTGTTCGACGCGGACGGGCGCATCGCTGCCCCCGCAGCCTATGCAAAGGTGGCGTGACATGGCGCGGATCACGCTGGAAAATCTGGCCCACAGCTATAGCCCCCATCCCAAAGGGGATCAGGATTTCGCGCTGAAGCGGCTGAACCATGTCTGGCAGGATGGCGGGGCCTATGCGCTGCTTGGCGCCTCGGGGTGCGGCAAGACGACGCTGCTCAACATCATCTCGGGGCTGTTGCGGCCCAGTCAGGGGCGCATCCTGTTCGGGGAACGCGACGTGACCGACGCCCCCACCACCGAACGCAATATCGCGCAGGTTTTCCAGTTTCCGGTCGTCTATGACACGATGACGGTGCGCGAAAACCTTGCCTTTCCGCTGCGCAACCGCGGCAAGGAACCCGCCTATATCGCCGAGCGCGTGGACCGCATCGCCCGCATGATCGGGATGGAGGAGATGCTGACCCGCCGCGCCCGCGGCCTGACGGCGGATGCCAAGCAAAAGATCAGTCTTGGCCGCGGCATGGTCCGCGAGGATGTGAACGCCATTTTGTTCGATGAGCCGCTGACCGTCATCGACCCGCAGATGAAATGGGAATTGCGCACGCAGCTGCGCCAGCTGCACCGCGAATTCGGCCATACGATGATCTATGTCACCCATGACCAGACCGAGGCGCTGACATTCGCGCAGCAGGTCGTCGTGATGCACGAAGGGCGCGTGGTTCAGATGGGCACGCCCGCCGAACTGTTCGAAACGCCCGCGCATAGTTTCGTGGGCTATTTCATCGGCTCGCCGGGCATGAACTTCATCGACGCGCGGATCGACGGCGACCGGGCCATCCTGCCGGGCGGGCAGGTGGTGGAACTGGGCGCGCGCTATGCCGCCAACGGTCGCACGCAGATCGGCATCCGCCCTGAATACGCCCATCTGTCCGAGACCGGCCTGCCCGTCACCATCCGCCGGATCGAAGA
Organism: Paracoccus laeviglucosivorans; assembly: GCF_900182695.1. GTDB lineage: Bacteria > Pseudomonadota > Alphaproteobacteria > Rhodobacterales > Rhodobacteraceae > Paracoccus > Paracoccus laeviglucosivorans. The sequence continues at coordinate 7,253 of NZ_FXTK01000048.1, read as the reverse complement.
TGTGGGCCGCCACCGCATCGTGCGCGCGGAACTGGCCGGAGCGGCTTTCAACATCACCATGCCCGAGGACGCGCCGATGCCCGCCGATCCGCATGTGCATCTGATGCCGGGCAAGCTGGGCATCTATGCCGATGACTGGCGCGTGGCGCCCGAAGCAGGGGGGAACGCCTGATGCAAAAGATCCAGAACAACAAGGCATGGTTCGTTGTCCTGCCCGTCCTGGTGCTGGTCGCGTTTTCGGCGGTGATCCCGCTGATGACGGTGGTGAACTACGCCTTTAACGACACGTTCGGGAACAACGAATTCTTTTGGGCGGGGCTGGAATGGTTCGATGAGATGATCCATTCCGACCGCCTGCACGGCGCGCTTGGACGGCAGGCGCTGTTTTCCGCGATCATTCTGGCAATCGAGATCCCGCTGGGCATCTTCGTTGCGCTGAACATGCCCAAACGCGGCTTCTGGGCCAGCGTGGTTCTGGTGCTGATGGCGCTGCCTTTGCTGATCCCCTTTAACGTCGTGGGCACGATCTGGCAGATTTTCGCCCGCATGGACATTGGTCTGCTGGGCCATACGCTGGCCGCGCTAGGAATTGATTACAACTATACCAACGACCCCATTGATGCATGGGCAACCGTGGTCGTGATGGATGTCTGGCACTGGACCAGTCTTGTCGCACTGCTGTGCTATGCCGGGCTGCAATCCATCCCCGAGGCGTATTATCAGGCCGCCCGCATCGATCAGGCCAGCCGCTGGGCTGCGTTCCGCTATATCGAACTGCCCAAGATGAAGGGCGTCCTGCTGATCGCCGTCCTGCTGCGCTTCATGGACAGCTTCATGATCTATACCGAGCCTTTCGTGGTCACCGGCGGCGGTCCGGGCAATTCGACCACCTTCCTGTCGATTGACCTGGTGAAAATGGCGGTGGGACAATTCGACCTTGGCCCCGCTGCGGCCTTCAGCCTGATGTATTTTCTGGTGATCCTGCTGGTCAGCTGGGTGTTCTACACCGTGATGACTGCCGAGGACGAGGAGGGCCAGCCATGAACACCCGCACGCTGGTCATGGTGCTTTACCTGCTGTTCCTGCTGATCCCGATCTATTGGCTGCTGAACATGAGCCTGAAGACCAATGCCGAGATCACCGGCAGCTTCACCCTGTTCCCGCATGATCTGACTTTGCGCAATTACCGCGTCATCCTGACCGACCCAAGCTGGTATATGGGCTATGTCAATTCAATCATCTACGTGGTGATGAATACCGTGATCTCCATCGCGGTGGCGCTGCCTGCGGCCTATGCGTTTTCGCGCTACAGCTTCATGGGCGACAAGCATCTGTTCTTTTGGCTGCTGACCAACCGCATGTCGCCGCCTGCGGTATTCGCGCTGCCGTTCTTTCAGCTTTATTCCTCGGTCGGGTTGTTTGACACGCATATCGCCGTGGCCCTGGCGCATTGCCTGTTCAACGTGCCGCTGGCGGTGTGGATCCTGGAAGGGTTCATGCGCGGCGTGCCCAAGGAAATCGACGAGACCGCCTATATCGACGGCTATTCGTTCCCGCGTTTCTTCATCCGCATCTTCATGCCGCTGATCGCGTCGGGGATCGGGGTGGCTGCGTTCTTCTGCTTCATGTTCAGCTGGGTAGAGCTGCTGCTGTCGCGCACGCTGACATCGGTGAACGCCAAGCCCATCGCAGCCACGATGACGCGGACCGTCAGCGCGTCGGGCATGGACTGGGGCGTTCTGGCGGCGGCAGGCGTGCTGACCATCGTGCCGGGTGCCCTGGTCATCTGGTTCGTGCGCAACTACATCGCCAAGGGCTTCGCCCTGGGGAGGGTGTGATGTCGGAGACCGCAATTCCCACCCATCGCCGGGGCAATTGGCCCGCGATCTATATCGGGGCGGCGCTGATCCTTGCTGCGATCATGGCCTTTCTGTTCTGGGCCACACCCATGACCGACGACGGGGTCAAGGACTGGACCGCGCCGATGATCCCCGGCGGCTGGATGGCATGGACCTTTCCGGTGGCCTGCTTTTTCTGGGTGATCGGCAGCCTGCTGGTTCTGTTCACCATCCTTGCCATCCGTTTCCCGGAAACGCCGCGCCGGGGCATCCTGCGCATCCGCACGACGCGCGGCGACCGGCTGTTCATCACGCTGCTGGGTTCGGCATTCATCTGCCTTGCCTGGCTGTTTCTGGCCGGTCCGCCGATCTGGTGGGCACTGGCGATCTGCATTGTCTATGCCGCAGCGGTGTTTCGCTGGGTGTGAATGATCCCGCAGCTAAAGGGGGGCTGTGGGCAAGTGGAAGTCTCATCAGGGAGGAAAACATGAGACGGACCAGCACGATGACGGCCATGGCGCTTGCGCTGACGGTCACGGCCCTGCCCGCATGGGCGGATATGGAGGCGGCGACGAAGTTCCTGGATGCCGAGATCGGCGATCTGTCATCGCTGTCCCGCGCCGATCAGGAAAAGGAAATGCAGTGGTTCATTGATGCGGCCAAGCCTTTGGCCGGGATGGACATCAAGGTGGTGTCGGAAACCATCACCACGCATGAATACGAATCCAAGGTGCTGGCCCCGGCATTCACCGCCATCACCGGCATCAAGGTCACCCACGACCTGATCGGCGAAGGCGACGTGGTCGAAAAGCTGCAGACCCAGATGCAGACGGGCGAGAATATCTACGATGGCTATGTCAACGACAGCGACCTGATCGGCACGCATTGGCGCTATCAGCAGGCGCGCGACCTGACCAAGTGGATGGCCGAGGAAGGCAAGGATTTCACCAGCCCGACGCTTGATCTGCCCGACTTCATCGGGCTGAAATTCACCACCGCCCCGGATGGTGATCTGTATCAGTTGCCCGACCAGCAATTCGCGAACCTTTACTGGTTCCGCTACGACTGGTTCAACGATCAAAAGACCAAGGACGATTTCAAGGCGAAATACGGCTATGACCTTGGCGTCCCGGTGAACTGGTCGGCCTATGAAGATATTGCCGAGTTCTTTACCGGCCGCGATATGTCTTATGTCGAGGGCAGTCCCAGCAAGGTCTGGGGCAATATGGATTACGGCAAGAAAGACCCCAGCCTTGGCTGGCGCTATACCGACGCATGGATGTCCATGGCCGGTATGGGCGACAAGGGCGAACCCAACGGCCTGCCGGTCGATGAATGGGGCATCCGCGTCGATGAAAACAGCCGCCCCGTCGGGTCATGCGTGGCGCGCGGCGGGGCCACGAACGACGCGGCAGCCGTCTATGCCGTGACCAAGGCGATCGAGTGGTTGCAGAAATACACCCCGCCCGAGGCGCAGGGCATGACCTTTGGCGAGGCAGGCCCGGTCCCGGCACGCGGCGACATCGCGCAGCAGATGTTCTGGTATACGACCTTTACCGCCGACATGGTGAAAGAAGGCACGCCGGTCATGAACGCCGACGGCACGCCCAAATGGCGCATGGCCCCCAGCCCGCACGGCGCCTATTGGTCCGAAGGCACCAAGATCGGCTATCAGGACGTGGGGTCGTGGACGCTGATGAAATCGACGCCGGTGAACCGTGCGCAGGCCGCCTGGCTTTATGCGCAGTTCGTCACCTCGAAAACGGTGGATGTGAAGAAATCCCATGTCGGGCTGACCTTTATCCGGCAATCGACGATTCAGGACAAATCCTTTACCGAACGCGCGCCCAAGCTGGGCGGTCTGGTTGAATTCTACCGTTCGCCCGCCCGCGTGCAGTGGTCGCCGACCGGGACGAACATCCCCGACTATCCCAAGCTGGCACAGCTTTGGTGGCAGAATATCGGCGATGCCATGTCGGGTGCGAAAACCCCGCAAGAGGCGCTGGATTCGCTATGCGCCGAACAGGAACGTGTGCTGGAACGTCTGGAACGCGCCAAGGTGCAGGGCGATCTTGGCCCCAAGATGAACGAGGAAAAAGACCCGCAGGAATGGCTGGACGCGCCCGGCGCGCCGGTTGCCAAGCTGGAAAACGAAAAGCCCAAGGGCGAAACCGTTTCCTATGACGAACTCATCAAGTCCTGGCAATGATGCCGTCGGGGGCAGGTCCGAGCAATCTGCCCCCTATTTCCCGTGAACGAAATCCGGCCGCGCGGTCTTGCATCGCGCGGTCCCTTCCTGTCAGCATCGGCCCGACATGACACATATCCTTGCGATAGATCAGGGGACCACATCGTCCCGCGCCATCCTTTTCGACGCGAAACTGCGGATCGTCGCGCAGGCGCAGGAGGAGTTTCCGCAGCATTTCCCACATTCCGGCTGGGTCGAACATGACCCGATGGACCTGTGGTCCACGACCGCCGCCACCGCCCGAGCCGCGGTCGAGCGCGCGGGCGTGCGCAGCGATGCGATCAAGGCGATCGGCATCACCAACCAGCGCGAAACCGTGGTGCTGTGGGACCGCAAGACCGGCAAGCCCCTGCATAACGCGATCGTCTGGCAGGATCGCCGCACCGCCGAGCTGTGTGCCCAATTGCGCGATGCGGGCCACGAAGACATGATCCGCACTCGCACCGGGCTTCTGCTGGACCCGTATTTCTCGGGGACCAAGCTGAAATGGCTTCTGGATCACCTGAAGCTGCACGACCGCGCCAGGGCGGGGGAACTGGCCTTTGGCACGGTTGACAGCTGGCTGATCTGGAACCTGACCGGGGGCCGCGTCCACGCGACCGATGCCACGAATGCCGCCCGGACACTGCTTTACAACATCGCGGAAAATCGCTGGGATGACGACATCTGCGCACTGCTGGACATTCCCATGTCCCTGCTGCCCGAGGTCAAGGATTGCGCCGACGATTTCGGCATGACCCGCCCCGACCTGTTCGGCCGCGAAATACCCATCCTTGGCGTGGCGGGCGATCAGCAGGCCGCGACCGTCGGGCAGGCCTGTTTCGAATCGGGCATGATGAAATCCACTTATGGCACCGGCTGCTTTGCGCTGCTGAACACCGGCGCGGATCTGGTCCCGTCGCAGAACCGGCTGCTATCGACCATCGCCTACCGGCTTGACGGCAAGACCACCTACGCGCTTGAGGGGTCGATATTCATCGCAGGCGCCGTGGTGCAATGGTTGCGCGACGGGTTGGGCCTGATCCGGCACGCGCCCGAATCCCAACCCTTGGCCGAACAGGCGGATGCGGCGCAGGGCGTCATCATGGTTCCTGCCTTTACCGGGCTGGGCGCGCCCTATTGGCGGCCCGATTGCCGGGGGGCGATCTTTGGTCTGACCCGCAACTCTGGTCCTGCAGAATTTGCCCGCGCGGCGTTGGAAAGCGTGGGCTACCAGACCCGCGACCTGTGGGAAGCGATGCGTGCCGACTGGCCCGACGCTGGCGACGGCGTGCTGCGTGTCGATGGCGGCATGGCGGCCAGCGACTGGTCGATGCAGTTTCTGGCCGACATCCTTGGCGCCCCGGTGGACCGCCCCGAAGTGACCGAGACCACGGCCCTGGGCGCGGCCTATCTGGCAGGACTGCGCGCCGGGCTTTACCCCCAGCCGCAGGAATTCGCGCGCAGCTGGGCGCTGGAACGTCGTTTCGATCCGCAGATGGATGACAAGACGCGGGCGACGAAATATGCCCGTTGGCAGAAAGCCGTCAAAGCAACCATCGAGGCCGCATGAACCCCTTTGCCTTTGCCCTGCCGGGCCGCGTGATGTTCGGTCGGGGCGAGGCGCAGAACGCGCCCGCGCTGATCCGCGCCTTTGGTCCGCGCGGCGTCGTCGTGCATGGCGCGAACGCCGAACGTGCCGCTTGGCTGGTCGATGCCCTGCGCGGGCAGGGGGCGCAGGTGCTGACGCTGGCCTGTGGCGCGGAACCCACGCTGCCGATGCTGCAGGACGCTTTGGCGCAGGCCAAGGACTTCGCGCCCGATTGGGTGGCGGGCCTTGGCGGTGGTGCGGCGCTGGATCTGGGCAAGGCGCTGGCCGGGCTGATTCCCGCACCGGGCGGCATCATGGACCATCTTGAGGTGGTGGGCCGTGGCCAGCCGCTGATCGCCGCGCCGCTGCCCTATGTCGCGATCCCGACAACGGCAGGCACGGGGGCAGAGGCCACGCGCAATGCGGTGATCGGCCTGCCCGATCATGGCCGCAAGGTCTCGATCCGGGACGAACGGATGCTGCCGCGCATTGCCATCGTCGATCCGGCGCTGACCGATCATTGCCCGCGTGCCGTCACGCTGGCCTCGGGGCTGGATGCGCTGGCGCAGGTGATTGAGCCTTATATCTCGGTCAAGGCCACGCCCTTTACCGATGCCCTTGTCCGTCCGCTGATCGCGCCGGGTCTGGATGCGTTGGTGACGCTGATGCGGGCCGAGGATGCGGCTGCACGCGACCGCATGGCGTGGACCAGCCTTTGCGGTGGTATCGCGCTGGCGAATGGCGGCCTGGGTGCGGTGCATGGGCTGGCGGGCGTGATCGGCGGCGTGACCCCCGCCGCGCATGGTGCGATCTGCGGTGTGCTGCTGGCTCCGGTCCTGCAAATGAACGACCGCCTGACCCGTCACGCCCCGCGCCTGACGGAATTGCGCCAGATCGTGGCGCAGACCTTCGGCTGTCAGGGCAGTGATGCGCTGGACAGCTTGTCCGACTGGGCGCGCGATGCGGGGCTGCCCGGCCTTGAGGCGCAGGGCCTTGATTTCTCGCAGCATCGTGCGGTCGCCGAAGCATCGTTGTCCAGTTCCTCAATGAAGGGCAATCCGGTCCCGCCTTCGGTGGATGATCTGGTCGCCGTGCTGGCGAAGGCGGGCTGATTCCGCCGCCCCGTCTGTCACGACGCGACCATTGGATAATCGCGCCCACATATTAAAGCGACATTGGCCTGTCGCAAACCGCCTGTGCAAAACGGTCCCCACGCAGCACAACAGGCGCCATGAGGGGCCCAGACTGCGGTCGTAGAGATGCCGGAAAGCGTCTTTGATCCGAACCGTCGCTGCGCTATCCGATTCCGCGAACGGCCAGACAGGTCAGCAGAAGCGAAGGAGTTTGAAGCGCATGAGCAATCTTATCGACGGCAAGACGTTTTCGTCTGGCATTCGTGGTCGCGTTGCGGCGGGAGTTTCTGAACTTGGGGCTCGTGGGATCGTTCCCGGCCTTGCGGTGGTTCTGGTGGGCGAGGATCCGGCCTCGGCGGTCTATGTCAGGAACAAGGGCATCCAGACGCGCGAAGTGGGGATGAACAGCTTTGAACACAAGCTGCCCGAGACGACCTCGCAGCACGATCTGCTGGCGCTGATCG
>NZ_FXTK01000047.1 GCF_900182695.1 Paracoccus laeviglucosivorans | reverse complement strand
CGCGGATGGCCTCAAGAGCCACCTTCGCCTTGAACTCTGCAGAATAGCGCTTGCGTTTCGTCATTTCAGATTGGTTCTTCCTCAGGCGCTAAAGCTTAGCCTCTGGTCCGAAATCTTGCGACCACCTCTGCATAGAAGGAAAGCTGCTGGCTGTTTTCGAAGCCTTCTTCGCCCTGGAACGTGCCTTCGGCAGTGACCGAGCCGCTCCATTCATCTGCCACGGGCTTGGTGATGATGTTGATCACGCCGCCCATCGCGTCCGACCCGTAAAGCGAAGACATCGGACCACGCACCACCTCGATCCGTTCGATCGCGGAAACCGGGGGGATAAAGCTTTGCTCATAGCCCGCATTGCCATTGGTGCGGGATTCGCGCGTGCTTTGGCGTTTGCCGTCCACAAGGATCAGCGTGTATTGCCCCGGAAGACCGCGGATGAAGATGTCTTCCTCATTCGCGACGCCGGTGGTGACGACGCCGGTCACTTCGCGCAGTGCGTCCGACAGGCTGGTGAAGCTGCCCTTTTCAAGGTCTTCCGAGGTGATGACGGACACGCTTGCGGGCGTATCCCGGACACTTTGTTCAAAGCCCGATGCGGTGATGACAACGGTATCCAGCGCCACGGTCGGGGTGGCGGTCTCGGCGTCCTGCGCATTGGCCAGCGAAGGCGCCACCAGCGCCGAACACAAAAGCAGGCCGCCCAGACGGGCATGTCGCGATTGGGGGCGATTTTCAGACAACATGAGCAAGCATTCCTTTTGAAAGACAGGCCGTAACAATTGCTGGCGTGCTTGCTTGCTGTGTCGTGTGGCGGGAACTTCAGTCGCTATGTCGGTGGTGGGCGGGGGTGTCAACCAAGCCGCAGCCCGAAACCTTAGTATTTCTGTTAATTTCTTGCGTTTTCAAAAGCATCATGTGTTAAATATGCAACTGCATACCATCGAGGAAACAACGGGCGCAGCGCGTTTCCGCGTGTGATCCGACAGCTTGCTTTTGTGTTCCCATGTCAAACGCCGCGACGCCACTTCAGGCACCGCGCATTCGCGCCGGACGACCTCGCGGCGCTCGGAGCCGTCGCAAATGGCGTGCTGCTGAAAGCCGCCCCAGCGAGGCCGGCTTTGTCGATCGGTGCGCAGTGACGCCCGGCTCGACAATCTCACGCTCGTCGTTCTATCGCGAACCGGCAGGTGAGACGGGGAACACAACCTCGGCCTGATGCAGCTGATCGACAAGCAGTTCTTCGACATCCCTTCTACAGCGGCCGGCAGATGACGTGGCATTCATGCGCAACGCAACGATCTCGGCGAGTGGTTACCAACCTGGAGTAGAGGCAAGATTCTCATTGCGATACCCGAATGAGTTCCAATGAGCTTTGCAGAATAAGAGGGATGAGACCGCCTTTTGCCAGGGTCGTAACTTCAAGGCTGGTCTCGATGGCAAGAGCAGCAAGATAAGAGCTCTGCCGTCCATTCGCGCGCGTAATGAAAACCTCTACGGTGCCCCGTGGCGTCAAACCTCGAAGGTCGATCTCAATTTTATCTTCTGCGTGGAGTGCCAACGTCTGGGGCGTGACGCCTTGGGGCAAGCGGATCGGCACAACGCCCATGCCGATCAGGTTCGCGCGGTGGATGCGTTCGAAGCTGGTGGCCAGCACCGCCCGCGTCCCAGGCCGCGCCCTTGGCTGCCCAGTCGCGCGATGTCATGGCATCGTCCGCCGAGGTGCGCAGAACATTCTCAGGCAAAAGCCGGTGGATATGCGGAAGCCGGACCAGATCATCGCCAGCGAATGCTGGCAGATCGATGAACTTCATTTCACGACCATCAATACGAATCGTGCTGGAAAAGTTCATGGCAGCCCCCTGCCCGATCCCACAACACAGGATTCAGGTTTGTTTTATTTATAAGAAAAAGCCAAAGTTAATCGTCAGCCACCACGGTCGGCATTTTTCGCGCCAAAGCGCCCGACAGATGTTTGCGCATCAGATAGGACGCCTCCAGCAACTCGTTGCGGTCAAGCATGTCCAGGATCGCAAGATGATCCGTGCATTGCACCGTCAGGCGGTTGCGATCCAGATTGGCTTGATATTCCATCAATCGCCGCATCCTGTTCACGCGAACCAGCGACATGTGCATAAAGGGATTACCCGACAGGCGCAGCAATTCCTCGTGGAAAACGGCACCATTTTCCAAAAGCCGTTCGGCTGGAAGACGTTCTATATCCCCTTCAAGCATACGCTCTTGTGTGCGGCGCAGATCGCCCAGCACCGTGCGGTCAAGCCGAAAGCTGGGCTCAAGCAGTCCCGCAGGCTCCACGATCATGCGAAAACGATAGATCTGTTCGAAAGCCTCGGGGGTCTTTGCCACGGGCAGCAACTTCCAACCATAGCCCTGCTTGGGTTCTGCCCAGCCTTCTCGGGTGGCACGGACCAGAAGCTCACTTACCTGCGCCTTGGTCAGATCATAGCGGTCGCGCAGCATCTGCTCGGTGACATCGGACGGGATGCGATCCGCAATCCAGTCATCGGCCAGCCGGTAATAGGCGCTGCCTGCCTCACGCACCAATGGCTCTAACGGATCTCCGGTGGTTTCAGGCAAGGCCTTGGCAAAAAAGCCCCGATTAGGAATTTGCTCCAGCAGCCCTTGTTCAGCCAAGAGCATCAGCGCTTCGCGGACCGGCGAGCGCGAGACGCCAAAATGATCCGCCAACGATTGCGTCACCAGCTTGTCACCTATTGCCACATCGCGGCTGGTCATCAGGTCACGAATTCGACCTGCAACACTTAGCACCAATGGGGTTCTAAGACCGGTTAGCGATTCGTGTATCTGGTCGTTCATCTGGCTTTCCATATCGGCATGGGTGCATTTTGGCAGATGTAAAACCAAAAAACAATTTGCTTTTAATGATGCAAAAATCCAAATTCAGTTAAGCCCATTGATTCGGAAGGGCAGCAGAAGGGAGAAGAGAATGCGTTTCCTCGTGTTGCCGTGTGACGGCATCGGACCCGAAATCACCAAGGCGACGATGGAGGTTCTTGAGGCGGCCAACACCCGCTTCGGACTGGGCATCGAAAGCGACTATGAGGATGTGGGTTTCCCCAGCCTTGAAAAATACGGCACCACGCTGCGCGATGAGGTAATCGAAAAGTCAAAGACCTATGATGGCATCATCCTTGGGCCGCAATCGCACATGGATTACCCGGCCCGCGACAAGGGTGGCATCAACGTCTCGGGCGGGTTCCGCGTCCGCCTGGACCTTTATGCGAATGTCCGTCCCGCCCGCACCCGTCCCTTCCTGCCCGGCAAGAAGATGGATCTGGTCATCATGCGCGAGGCGACCGAAGGCTTTTACCCCGACCGCAACATGTTCAAAGGTCTCGGTGAATTCATGCCGACCGAGGACGTGGCGCTGTCCGTCCGCAAGCTGACCGGCAAAGCCTGCGAGCGCATTGCCCGCGCGGCATTTGAGCTGGCGATGCGTCGTGGCAAGAAAGTGACCGCCGTTCACAAGGCGAACAATTTCATCATCACCGACGGCTTCTTTCTGGATTGGGTGCGCAAGGTCCATCAGGAATTCCCCGAGGTCGAGCTGAACGATGTCATCATCGACGCCATGGCGGCGCATCTGGTGCGCGATCCGTCGCGCTATGACGTGATCGTTTCGACCAACTTCTATTCTGACATCCTGTCCGACCTTGCCTCGGAATTGTCGGGCAGCCTTGGTCTGGCCGGTTCGATCAACGCCAATACCGAAACCGGGCTGGTTTGCGCGCAGGCACAGCATGGCTCAGCGCCGGATATCGAGAACCAGAACATCGCCAACCCGACCTCGCTGATCCTGTCGGTCGGAATGATGCTGACATGGCTGGGCGAACGTAAAGGCGACGATGCGCTGATCGCCGCCGGAGCAGAGATCGAACGCGCCGTCGATGCGGTGTTGGAGCGACCTGAAAACCGCACGCGCGATCTGGGTGGCAAGGTCAACACCGACGCCTTCGGCACGCTGGTTGCACAGGAAATCCAAAAGACCGCCGCCGCATCGTCGGCCGCCTGAGCTGACACGGCGCGCCGCGGAGGGAGCTGCGGCGCGCCGTCCAGAAATACCCGTCAATCGCGGCGACATGCCGGACCGGTCGGTAAAAACATATCAGGGAGGAGAGAATGACTATTACGAGACGCGGTTTCGCGGCGCTTGGCACCATGGCGCTGCTTGCTGGTAGCGCATGGGCGCAGGATGTGCCCGCAGGCTATCCCGCCGATTATGCCAAAGTGATCGAAAGCGGCAAGGCCGAGGGTAAGGTCGTCATCTATACCTCGACCGACATGGCCCAGTCGCAAGGTTTGCTGGACGCATTCACCAAGAAATACGGCATTGCGGTTGAATATAACGACCTTGGCACCAATGGCGCCTATAACCGTGCGATTTCAGAAGCAGCGGCGCGCCAGATGGGTGCGGATGTCGTCTGGAGTTCGGCTATGGACCTGCAGGTCGTGCTGGCCGCCGATGGTTACGCGCAGACCTATGCGTCGCCCGAAGCGGCGCATCTGCCTGAATGGGCCGTTTACAAAGACCAGATCTATGCCACCACGGTCGAACCGATCGGCGTCATCTACAATACCGGCGCGATCAAGCCCGAGGATTTCCCCAAGACCCGCCCGGAACTGATCGCCTATCTGAACGACAATGCCGACACGCTGAAAGGCAAGGTCGCGACCTTCGACCCCGAGAAAAGCGGCACGGGCTTTCTGCATCACACCAATGATGCGCAGGCCACCGACAGTTTCTGGGATCTGGCCAAGGCGATGGGCAAGGACGGGGTGCGGACCTATTCCAGCTCGGGCTCGATGCGCGAAACGGTGGTGTCGGGCGAAAACGTGATGGCGATCAACATCATCGGTTCCTATGCAATGGACTGGGTCAAGGGCAGCCCCAATCTGGGCGTGGCCTTCGGCACGGATTACACCGCCGCATTCTCGCGTCTTGCGCTTTTGACCGAAGGCGCGCCCCACCCCGAGGCGGGCAAGCTGTTCATCGACTTCATGCTGTCGCAAGAAGGCCAGAACGCACTGGCCAAGGGTGGGCTGCCATCGGTCCGCAACGACGTCACCGAAGGTCTGGGCTTTGACGCGCTGAACGCCGAAGTCGGCGGCAGCCTGAAACCCATCGCGATCAGCGACGATCTGCTGACCTATATGGCGCCGCAGAAACGCGTGGAGTTCTTCCGCGAATGGAACGCTGCCTTGGGCAAGTGATCCATCCCGGTGCCGCAGCCCGGCGTTGCGGCACCACCCCCGACAGGAGGAGTTCCCATGATCGCCAATTCCATCGGCGCAAAGCGCGTCGAGAAGGTCGCGCTGACCGATGTGCCGCCTAAGCTGCGCTATCGCGAGGATGCGCGCCTTTACCGCCGGCTGACAATCGGGCTGCTTGCCATTGCCGTGCTGACGCCCGTTTGCCTGATCATCTATCAAAGCTTTCTGGACGGCCCGTTCTTCAGCCCCCGTTCGCAGCTTAGCCTCAGCGCCTATAGCTATGTGCTGACCGATCCCATGTTCTGGAAAGCATTGCGGACGACCGCACTGTTTGCCGTGGGCATGGTCTTCATCGCCGTGCCCCTGGGCGGAATGCTGGCGTTTCTGCTGACACGCACGGACATTCGTTTCAAACGGATGCTGGAAATCCTCGTGCTGGTGCCGATGTTCATTTCGTCCATCGTGCTGGCATTCGGCTATACCGTTTCGGTCGGGCCGTCGGGCTTCGTGTCGATCTGGGTGCGCGATGTGTTCGGTTTCGTGCCGTGGAACCTTTACACGCTACCCGGCATCATCGTCATCGCGGGGCTAAGCCATGTCCCGCACGTCTATCTGTATGTGTCGGCGGCGATGCGCAACCTGCCCTCGGATCTTGAGGAAGCGGCGCGGACCTCCGGCGCAAGTATCTGGCAGGTGTCGCGCGATGTGACGTTGCCCATGGTGCTGCCCGCGCTGATCTTTGCTGCTGCGCTGAACCTTCTGCTGGGGTTCGAAACCTTTGGCATCCCGCTGGTGCTGGGCGATCCGAACGGCATTCTGGTGCTGACGACCTATATCTACAAGCTGACGACGCTGTTCGGCGTGCCCACCTATCAACTGATGGCCGTGGTCGCCGTGGTGCTGATCCTTGTCACGCTGCCTTTGGTGTTTTTCCAGCGCCGCCTGCTGCGCAACAGCCGCCGCTATGCCGCGCTGGGGGGGAAAGGCGCACGTGCCACGCCGTTGAAGCTGGGTCGCCAGGGCCAGATCATCGCGCTGGCGATCATCGGGATCTGGCTGATCGTTTCGGTCGTGCTGCCTATCGGCGGGATCACGGTTCGGGCATTCGTCAGCGCATGGGGTCAGGGCATCAGCCTGTGGGACCATCTGACGCTGGCCAATTTCGACCGTATGCTGGACGTGCCAAGTCTTAGCCGCGGTATCGTCAACACCCTGCTGCTAAGCGTTATCGGCGGTGCGGCTGCGGTCTTCCTGTATCTGCTGATCGGTCTTGCCGGGCATCGCAACACCGGGGCCAGCAATACCTTGCTGGATTATATCGTCCTGCTGCCGCGTGCGCTGCCGGGTCTGGTCATCGGTCTGGCCTTCTTCTGGGTGTTCCTGTTCGTGCCCTTCCTGACACCGCTGCGGCCCACGCTGATCGCGCTGTTCATCGCCTATATGGTTGTCGGCCTGTCCTATGGTCTGCGGCTGTTGCAGGCGACGCTGATGCAGGTCTCCCCCGAGCTTGAGGAATCCGCCCGCACGACCGGCGCGACCGTGATGCGCGGCTGGCGCGACGTCGTGATCCCCATCGTGCGACCGGGCCTTGCCGGTGCATGGGCGCTGATCATGATCATCTTTCTGCGTGAATATGCCACCGGCGTCTATCTGATGGGGGCAGGCACCGAGGTCATGGGATCGCTGATGGTGACCCTGCTTCAAACCGGCGCCATGGACACGATTGCCGCGCTGGCCTTTCTCTCGATCATCATGACCGCTGCCGGTCTGACCCTTGCCCTTCGTCTGGGAGCAAAAATCCATGACTGAACTGATTGTCGAAAATGTCCAGAAATGGCTGGGCGGGTTGCAAATCCTGAAAGGCGCGTCCCTGAAAGGCGAGCGTGGCTCTATCGTCGCGCTGCTGGGGGCGTCGGGCTCGGGCAAGACCACGCTTTTGCGCTGCATCGCAGGGCTGGAACAACCCGAGATCGGCTATATCAAGATCGGCGACAAGATCGCGCTGGACAGCCAGAAAGGCATCCAATTGCCGCCCGAGCAGCGCAATATCGGGCTGGTGTTCCAGTCCTATGCGCTGTGGCCGCACCGCACCGTCAAGGAAAACGTCGGCTACGGCTTGAAACTGCGCGGCGTGAACAAGGCCGATATGGACAGGCGGATCCAGAGCATCCTTGACCGTCTGGGCCTTGGTCATCTGGGCGACCGCTATCCCAGCCAGTTGTCGGGTGGTCAGCAGCAGCGCGTCGCGATCTGCCGGGCGCTGGTCTATGAACCCCGCGTGCTTTTGCTGGACGAGCCGCTGTCGAACCTTGATGCCAAGCTGCGTGAAGAGGCCCGCTACTGGATCCGCAAGCTGATCCTTGAGCTGGAAATCTGTGCGATCCTTGTCACCCATGACCAGACCGAGGCATTGGCCGCCGCAGACCACATCCTGCTTTTGCAGAACGGTCGCATCGTCCAGGACGGCACGCCCCACGACATCTATACCAATCCGACCAGCTTCTATGCGGCGGATTTCCTTGGCGCGAACAATATCGCGCGTGGAAAGGTTCTGTCGGTGCATGGCGATCAGGCGGTGATCGGCGGCGATGGCTGGCAGCTGAACGGCGCTGTCCGCGATCCCAGCGGGCTGGTGCCGGGCGCAGATGCGCAGGCGGTGATCCGCGTCGAACAGATCCGGGTCGCCAACGAACCCGGCACGAACCGGATCGAGATGGATCTGGATGACAGCCTGTATCTGGGCGACCGCTGGGAATACCGCCTGCGTCGTGGCGATTTCACGCTGAAAGCGCATGGCGGGCAAAGGCTGCCCTCGACGCGGGTCTATGCGGATATTGCACCGCAGGATGTCTGGGTTTTCCCGGTTCAGGCAGCGTGACAAGGGGCGGGACGCGCAGCCTCCTCCCCGGCTGCGCGTCTGGCATGTTTCAAGGATATTCAGATGAAACCTCGCATTGCGCTGATCCACGCCACGCCGATCGCCGTCGGCCCGATCCATGCCGCCTTCGCACGCGATTGGCCGGATGCCGACGCCATCGACATCATGGATTACAGCCTGTCGCCCGACCGCGCCCAGGCGGGTGAGATCACGAAAGCGCTTTCAGACCGTATCCTGGCGTTGGCGCAATATGGCGTCAGCACCGGGGCGCAGGCGGTGCTGTTCACCTGCTCGGCCTTTGGTTCGGCCATCGACCATGCCGCCGCGCAGATTGCCATTCCCGTGCTGAAACCAAACGAGGCGATGTTTCAGGCCGCGATGCAGGCGGGCGATCGCATCGCCATGATCTATACCTTCCCGCCTGCGGCTGCCTCCATGGAGCAGGAATTCCGCGATGAGGTGGCGCGCACCGGATCAAACGCCACGCTGACCAGCATTCTTGCCCCCGGCGCAATCGAGGCCGCGCGGGCGGGCGACATTGCCACACATGACCGGTTGGTAAGCCAGGTCGCCAAGGGTTTGACGGGCTTTGATGCGATCACGCTGGCGCATTTCTCGACCTCGACTGCATTGGCATCGGTGCGCGCTGTCAATGCGACACCCACCTATGCCAGCCCGCCCGCGGCCATCGCCAAGCTGAAAAGCCTGTTGTGCGATATGCCCGTCGCTGTTTGAAATGGCCATGCGCCACGCCATTGAAAGGAACGACATGCTGATCGGGGTCATTGCCGATGATTTCACGGGTGCCAGCGACATCGCGAATACGCTGGCCAAGGGGCACGGTGTCAGTCCCGCGTTGCGCACCGTGCAATATCTGGGTATCCCGCAGCGTCCTGCCGATGCCGGAGTTCAGGCGGGCGTGGTGTCGCTGAAAAGCCGGTCCATCCCTTCGCAGGAGGCCGTGGCGCAGTCGCTTGCTGCGCTGGACTGGCTGCTGGAACAGGGCTGTCAGCAGGTCGTGTTCAAATACTGCTCGACCTTCGATTCCACGCCCGATGGCAATATCGGCCCCGTCGCGCAGGCTTTGGCCGAACGGCTGGGCGTTCGCGGCGTGGTGGTCTGCCCCGCATTTCCGGCCATGGGCCGCACCATCTATCAGGGGCATCTGTTCGTCCGCGACCGGCTGCTGTCGGAAAGCGGCATGGAAAATCACCCCCTGACGCCGATGACCGATCCCGACATTCGCCGCTGGCTGGCCCGTCAGGTGACAGGTCCGGTGGGGTTGGTCGATACGGCGACAGTGCGTCAGGGGGCCGACGCGATCCGCAGCGCGCTGGCCGCGACCGATGCCACGCTGGCCATCGTCGATGCGACCGAGGACGACGACCTGATGCAGATCGGCCGGGCCTTGGCCGGCGCACCACTGCTGACCGGCGGCTCGGGCATCGCGATCGGTCTGGCGCAGAACTTTGCCGCCGCCGGCACAACCGCCGCGCATCACGCCGCCAATACCCGCCCAGCCGCGATCCTTGCCGGAAGCTGCTCGGGCATGACGCGCGCGCAGATCGGCACGCATCTGCAAACCCATCCGGGGCTGGAGATCGACGTGGACGCCGTGATGCAGGGCCGGATGGGCGCCGATCAGATCGTGGGCTTCGTGCTGGATCATGGCGACGCGACGCCCCTGGCCTATTCCTCGGGAACGCCCGAAGCCGTCAGCGCCGCGCAGGCCCGACACGGGCGGGAAAACGTGGCGGCCAAGCTGGACGCCCTGTTCGGAGAGGTGGCGCAGCGCCTGACCCGGCAGGGCATCGGGCGGCTGGTGGTGGCGGGGGGCGAAACCTCGGGGGCGGTCGTGTCGGCGCTGGGGCTTGAGGCGCTGGAGATCGGGGCCGAACTGGCGCCCGGCGTGCCGATCCTGCATGGCCC
>NZ_FXTK01000046.1 GCF_900182695.1 Paracoccus laeviglucosivorans | reverse complement strand
CTGATCATCTTGCGCAGCTGGCGGCTGTCCAGCAGCACGCCAAGACCGAAATGATCCACCCCGCAATTGTTGCTGGCGACCGTCAGATCCTTGACGCCCGACTTGCGGATCGCCTCGATCGCAAGCTCGGGGATGCCGCATAGGCCAAAGCCCCCGGCAGCGATCAAAATTCCGTCTTTCAGAACATCGGCAAGCGCGGCATCCGCGCTTGGGTATAGCTTCTTCATCACGTCCCTCCCTACCCCGCAGTCGCAGATGCAAAAGCAGGGTCATGAGATGATGACACGGCTGTGATTCCGGATATATCCGTGAGAATACGTAGGTGGCTAAGTAGTTCGCCAAGGAAAGCCCATGCCAGAACGAAGAGCCAACCCGAACAGCGCGAAGGAATATCAGCAGCTAGGATTTATTTACGCCCCGGATGCAACAATGGTCCTGTCGCGGCGGATCATTTTGCAAGCCAGCCAAATGGTCGAACAAACCTTCGGCTGGAAACCTTCAGAGCTTGAGGGGCGGTCGATCAGGCTGCTTTATCCCGACGAGGCAGACTATGATGTGATCGGCCAACGCGCCCGTTCCGCCATGCTGACGCACGAGGTTTATCGGGACGAACGCTTCATGCGGCTGCGCAATAATTCTGTTGTCTGGATGGAGGGTGTCGGGCGCGCCATGGATCGATCTGACCCCGAAGAACTGGCAATCTGGACCTATCGGCAACTCACTTCCGGCCTCAAATTTACGAACCCGCTAACCCCGACAGAGAAGACCGTTGCCCACTACATCGTTAACGGCTTCACCAGCAAAGAAATCGCTCTCGCGTTAAAAAGCTCGCCACGAACGATTGAGGTTCATCGGTCGAATATGATGCGTAAGTTAGGTGCGAGAAACAGTTCGGAATTAGCTCGACGGCTTATTTCCGCTTAGGTCATGTTGACAAATGACGGAGCCATAGTCTGATGCAGGCGATGTCGACGAAACCGAGGTAGCTGTCTGCTGTCTCGTCGTAGCAGGTTGCGAGCCGGCGACTGTTCGTCAGCTTGTTAAAGCACCGCTCGACCATGTTGCGCAGGGTGTAGATGGTCATATCGACCGCCTTGCGCACTTTTCGGCTCTTTCGCATCGGTATCATGGGTTAGGGCGTTGCGGCTTTCGATGTCTTCTCGAATTTTATCAGAGTCGTAGCATCTGCCGGCGACCAGAACTACTGGTTGCGGCAGGTTATCGGCCATCACCAGATCATAGCCGGTGTAGTCGGAAACCTGCCCAGATGTGATCTCGGTCCTCATCGGGAGGCCAGCACCGTTGACGCGGAGATGGATCTTGGTCGAGAACCCACCTCTCGAACGGCCAAGAGCCTCTTTCGGAGTCCCCC
This sequence comes from Paracoccus laeviglucosivorans, assembly GCF_900182695.1. Taxonomy (GTDB): domain Bacteria; phylum Pseudomonadota; class Alphaproteobacteria; order Rhodobacterales; family Rhodobacteraceae; genus Paracoccus; species Paracoccus laeviglucosivorans. The sequence continues at coordinate 8,703 of NZ_FXTK01000046.1, read as the reverse complement.
TTTGCGTCCGCTGCATGATGATGCGCCCGGATCACGGTGCTGTCGACCATCTGCAGCCTGTCTGGCGCGACCCCCGCATGGTTGAGAGCGTCCAGGATGTCCTCCCACAGCCCTGCCAACGTCCAGCGGCGGACCTGGCGGTAGACCGAAGACCCCTTGCCGAACTCTTCGGGCAGGTCACGCCAAGCAGCACCAGTTCGCGCAATCCAGAACACGACGATGATCCGCAGGTCTACGCCCGTTCGGGCGACGAACTGAACGAATAAAGCCTTCGAAGAAAGCCCACTCATTGTCCGACATCAGGTTGCGAGCCAAGATCATCTCCCCCGCGCGGGCCAGCGGAAACCCTTTTGTCAACACGACCTAAGGCCGCTTGCACTGAGGTGAATGGGCCGCCTGTCGAGGCGGCCCGCTTGGCCTTATTCTTTGACGATTCCGGCTTCGCGACTGATGGCGCCAAGCTCTTCATCCGCCTTGCGCACCACGGCTTCGGCCCCTGTGCCGTCGGAATAGGCGTAACCTACCGCGACAGCTTCATAGCCTTTGCGAAGTTCAGGATCTTCCATCGTTTGGCGCAAGATTTCCTGCCAGCCGTTGAACACGTCATCTGGCGTATCCTTGGGCAAAGCCAGCACGCGCCAGACCGACAGACCCACATTCACGCCCTGATCGGCAAAGCTTTGCACGCCGTCAATGCCCGCGACGGGGCCCGCGCCGTTATGGGCCAGCACCTTCAGCTCGCCCGCATCGATCTGTGCCTTGACCTCGGACGGATACAGCAGGCCCGCACCAATATCTCCGCCCAGAATGCCCAGCAGGATGTTGCGCCCGCCCTTGACCGGAATACGTCGGAACTTGGCGCCGGTTTCCTTTTCCAGCGCATAGCGGACGTAATCCTGATTGCCCCAATTCCCCGAAACGCCCATCAGCACCGTTTCCGGGTTCGCCTTGGCGTTTTCCAGAAATTGCGAAAGGGGCATGTCGGCATAAGGCCCCTTGGCCGAGACGACCAGAAGGTTGGGATCGGCCGAGATTTCCCCGACATAGCGGAAGCTGTCGGCGCCATATTTCACGTTGTCCAGCCGGTAACGGTCGGTGACCAGCGCGGTCGAAACCTGACCCAGCGTCAGACCGTCGGGCTTGGCCCCGGCCATCTGGTTATAGGCCACGACGCCGCCGCCGCCGGGCTGGTTCTCGACCACGATGGTCTGACCGGCATATTTCTCCATCACCGCGCTAAGCGCGCGGGCGTTGGTGTCGTGCCCGCCGCCGGGGCTGGAGGGCACGATCAGCCTGACCGTATCCGAGGGACGCCAATCCTGCGCCTGCGCAAGACCTGCAACCAGCGTCAGGCCCGCCGCGGCCAGAAGCCGCGGCAACAGTTTCGTCTTCAGCATCATTTCTCCTCCCTTAGGGATGCTCAGTCGTAACGCTTGCGGAACAGCGGACGCAGTTCGCTGATCGGTGCCTTATCGGCGATCAGTTCGCGCATCTTGTCCTCGGCGGCCTCAATGGCTTCGGCCTCGTCGATCAGTTCCTCGACCAAATCGAAGGGCACGACGCAGATGCCGCTATCATCGGCCACGACCAGATCGCCCGCATAGACAACGATGTCATGGACGGTGACGGGGCCGTTGATCTCGATCGCTTCCATGCGGAATTTGCCGGTGATCGGGGTCACGCCCTTGCACCACACCGGATAATCGATGTCGCGGATCGCGTTCACGTCGCGGATCGCGCCATTCACGATCGAGCCGACAAAGCCCGTGGTCTTGGCCACGGTGCAGGACTGGCCGCCCATGTTCGACACGTCCAGATTGCCGCCGAAATCCGCGACCAGCACATCGCCCGGCTCGGCCAGATAATAGACCTCGCGCGTGGACATCTTGATCGGATCCTTGTCGATCGCGCCCTGCGTCGGGGTCTTGCGTTCGGGGATCGAACGCAGAGTGACGGCGGTGCCGGCGATCTTTTTGCCGGGGATGATGCCCGGCATGTGGCTGCCTGCGATGACGCCACGGATACCGCGCGCGTCCAGCAGGTCCGACACAGTGGTGGTCATGTCGGCCAGCGCCAGATAGCGGGCGGTGACTTCCTGCGAGGCACGCGGAAAGCGAATCTTCGTGATCCGGTCGCGCGGCACCTGGCCCCAGATGCGGCCTGCGGCGTTGTAATCGTCGTAATCCTGCGCGACCGAAGTTTCGGCGGACAGTTTTTCAAGTGCGGTCATTCCCTAGCCCTTTCAGATGCGGGATCAGTCTTCTTGGAAAGCTTGTTCGCGGCTTTTGCGGATGCTGGGAAAAGCCAGCAGCACCAGCAGCGCCACGGCCAGCCCCAGCAGCACGGCGCTGACGGGACGGGTCACGAATGTCGTGGGGTCGCCTGCCGAAATCAGCATGGCGCGGCGGAAATTGTCTTCGACCATCGGGCCAAGGATGAAGCCCAGCAGGAGCGGCGCAGGCTCGAAATCCAACAGGCTCAGCAGATAGCCCAGTAGGCCAAAGCCAAGCATCAGCAGGATCAGGAACGTGCTGTTCTGGATGCTGAAAACCCCCACCGTCACAAAGACCAGAATGGCGGGATAAAGCAGGCGGTAAGGGATGCTGAGCAGTTTGACCCAGATATTGATCATCGGCAGGTTCAGGATCACCAGCATGACGTTGCCGATGAACATTGACGCGATCAGGCCCCAGAACAGTTCCGGATGGCTGGACATGACTTGCGGACCGGGCTGGATATTGTGGATCATCATCGCACCCATCAGCAGCGCCGTGGTGGCGTTGGCCGGGATGCCCAGCGTCAGCATCGGCACGAATGAGCTTTGCGCCGCGGCGTTATTGGCGCTTTCGGGTGCGGCCACGCCTTCGATGGCGCCTTTGCCGAATTCCTGCGGGTGCTTCGAGATGCGCTTTTCGATCGTATAGGCCGCGAATGACGACAGCAGCGCGCCGCCCCCCGGCAATAGCCCCATCGCCGCCCCCAGTGCCGAACCCCGGAACACCGCCGGGACGGATCTGCGCACCTCGTCGCGCGACAGGCGCATACCGCCGATGGCCGCGGTGCCAAGGTCGCGGGTTTCGGGACGCACGACATTGCGAAGGATCTCGGTCAGGCCAAAGACGCCCATGGCGACGACGACGAAATCAATACCGTCACCCAGTTCGAACACGCCGAAGGTATAGCGGTCCACGCCGGAATTGATGTCGGTGCCGATGGATCCCAGCAGCAAACCGAACAGGATCATCGCAATCGCCTTGAGGACCGAACCCGAGGCCAGCGCCACCGCGCCGATCAGCCCCAGCAGCATCAATGAGAAATACTCCGCCGCGCCAAAGCCGATAGCGACCGAGGCCAAGGCCGGGGCCAGTGCCGCCAGCAGCAAAGTGCCGACGATCCCCGCAAAAAGCGATCCATAGGCGGCCACAGCCAGCGCCTGCCCCGCCCTGCCCCGCTGCGCCATCTGATAGCCGTCCAGCGTGGTCACGACCGACGACGCCTCGCCCGGCAGATTGACCAGAATGGCGGTCGTCGATCCGCCGTATTGCGCGCCGTAATAGATGCCCGCCAGCATGATCAGCGCGGTCGTCGGTTCCAGCGTATAGGTCACAGGCAGCAGCATGGCGACGGTGGCGACCGGGCCAAGGCCGGGCAGAATGCCGATCAGCGTTCCCAGAACCGCGCCCAGCAGTGCGTAAAGCAGGTTTACGACGGTGAATGCCACGCCGAACCCGGTGGCAAGGTTGTCGATCAGGCTCACAGCAGGGCCTCCGGCCAAAGCGGCATGGGCAGGCCCAACAGGGTGACGAACGCGAGCGCGCTGAGGACCGACAGGACGACTGCCGAAATCGCGACCTCGCGGCGGCGGGCCTGCGGCGATGCAAGGCTGGCGATCGTCACCATCGCGGCACAAGCCAGCACATAGCCCAGGAGTTGAAGCAACAGCACGAAAGCCAGCACCGCCAGAAAGATCAGCGGCAGCACCCGCACGGCACCCGCAGGGATCGTCAGCGCGGGTGCATTCGCCGCACGCACGGCCGTCAGTGTCATGACGGCCCCGATGGCGAACATGACCGCGGCCAGCGTCAGCGGGATGAAGCCCGGTCCCATTTCGGCAATCCTGCCAATGGCAAGATCGCGTCCCGCCACACCGAAAAACAGCGCGACAGCCATCAGAAAGATGCCCGCAAGGGCATCCTTCCGCATGAAGCTTGACATGTCTTATCCTCCTCCCGAACCGCGCTTCAGGCGATCCTGCTTCCCAGGAAGCGTGCTTCCCGTTCCAATATTTCGCGGCAGACCTCGCGGCGCGCCTCGTAATCCTCCAGCGGACCGGCCAGCGACAGGGCACCGACCAGACGGCTGCCCGACAGAACCGGCGCGGCCATGGCGAAGGCGGTCGAGGTCGCCTCGCCAAAGCTGACGGCGAACTGCTCGGCCCGCGCCGAGTCGATGGAAGCGCGCAATTCATCGGCGTCTATGATCGTTGCCGGGGTCAAAGCAGTGATCCGCCCCCCTGACAGCGCGGCGTCGACAAGCTCGGGTTCCATATTGGCCAGCAGCACACGACCCGTCGCGCCCACATGCAGGGCGCGGGCCTGCCCTTCCTCAACCACGTAGCGCACGCCGGAACTGGGTTCGCATTTCGCCAGAACCACACGCTGATCGCCCCGAGGGATCGAGAAAAAGGCCGTCACGCCGGAATCCGCCACCGCGCGTTCCAATGCGGGGCGCAGGACTGAAATCATCGGCGAATAGGCGTCGCGCATCGACCAGCCCAGCCGGAAGATCTTTGGGCCCAGAACATACTGACCCTTGCCGCTGGCCACGACATAGCCGCAGACCTCAAGCGTGCCCAGCAGCCTCAGGATCCGGCTGCGCGTCAGCCCGGTCCGCTCATGCAGATCGGCCAGCCGCAAAGCACCCGCGCCGTCAAACGCATCCAGCAGCTGAAACGCCGCTTCGACGGCTGCGATGGTGCGTTCGCTCTCTTTGGTCATATTTCTACTCTGTAGATGTTATATCTATAAAGTAGAATATTGTGAAATGTGGGTCAATGCTTATTGGCGCCATAGTAGAGACGCTCATTTTTAGATTTATTGGAGGCCTACTATCGGCAAAGGGCGCAAATGCTGACGCGCGATCCGCCCTCATTCCTCTCCGGCAATGGGCATTCCGAGATCGATGCCGTCTTCCGCGAGCAGGCCGGCGTCCTGCAGCGCCTCCAGATCCGGCACCTGGTGAGACAGCCGCCCGATCAGATCGCGGCTGACCTCGCGCCCGGTCAGCCGCGCGATCGCGCCGCGCGTTACCGGCTGCCGGTAGGCGATGATGGTCAGGACCAGCGCCTCGTTCGGGGTCAGATCGCGTGCGGCGTCGCCGTCCCCTTGGGCGGCGCGGATCGCGTCGGCATAGCAAGCGCGGGTGCGCAGCTGCCAACCCCCGGCGATGCGGGCGATATCATAGGGGCCGACCGGCCAGCTCCACGGCGATGTCCTCGATCAGCAGCTCCAGCGCGAAATCGCGGCCCACAACGCGGGCCAGCGCGGCACGCGGGGAACTCTAAACCTCCCCTGAATATAGGAGCAAAATCTACGGGATACGCATGATGACATACACCCCGCACGGCAAGCATCTGATCGCGGGTTCCTGGGTTGGGGACGGCGCGACATTTGCATCCGAGCCGGCCTCTGGCCCATCGCACCCGTTCAGCATTGGGACGGTGGCGCTTGTGGAACAGACCTGCGCCGCCGCCGAGGACGCGTTCTGGTCCTATGGCTACAGCCCGCGCGACACCCGCGCCGCTTTCCTGGAGGCCATCGCCGACGAGATCGAGGCCCGCGCCAAGGATCATCACCGCCAACGCGCTCGATGACCCAGACGGTTTTCTGCAAATCGTGGAATGCCACTATGCGGAAGGGAGTTTGAGGGTTGAGTGTGTGGGAGGGTTCAATCACCACCGCGCCGTTTGAGATCCAGCTACACGATGGCTGCCACCGGGAGCGCGTCCAGATCGGTGTAATACCGTCGCTGCTGGTGCTCCGGCGGCGCCGCGGCGGTTCGAAGCAGAGGGTCTCCTGTTCCTGAAGCGGTTTGAGCAATTCCCTCAGCGCCCGCCGCGCTGCAAACAACGCGTTCTGATCCCCGCGCTGCAACCGTGCCCAGCAGTGTCGATCTACGCTTTCCTCCTGACGATCCATCTCTGCCCCCTATCGGATCAATGAACCGCAATCTGTTATTTTCCTGTTCGCACGGTATTCAGCGACCCTGAGGGGCTGACTGGAGAACGTCGCAGAGCAAGCCCCATAGTTGCCGGATGAACTTTGCACAAAAGGAAGAGGCTCCTCTTCGCAAATCAACTTCTGCGTGATATGTAACTTAACGCACTAAACCGTTCAGTGTGAATAATTCAGAAATCGCGGCATACTGTCGTGTCTGTTGGGGGCACGCTTCAACTTTTCCCCTTCATGTGACCATGCCCCGGTAAGTCCGGTGGGCGACGTACAAATTATTGTCCTTCTCATGGAGCCATTGCATGACTACTTCTCTCACCGACGTTGCATATTTTCAGGGTGGCGGGCTGATCAGTCTCGGCACCGATCCTAATGTCTCGACCTCGGTCACTCTCAGCCTCGTCAATCTGAATGCATTGACGACTGTTACCGACGGAACCGATTTGCTCGGTCGGACAACCAACACGACGGTCGCCGGTCCCGTCAATAGCGACGGCACACCGATTGCGGGCGACAATGTTATCAATGTTGGACAAGAATTCACCCTGCGAACCCAAGCCTCAGGTGGCCTTGGCGGGACGACCGACACAACCGTCAAGATGACGCTGACGGGCACGGGCACGCTTACGCCGCTCCTCGGGGCGTCGAAAGAAGTCATTATTGCAGTGAGCGATGCTGGAACGCGTTACGTTGTTTTCCCCGACAACGATGCGATCGTGGGCCTTGACGGTATCACTGGTCTCGTCGGCTCCACGCTAACCCTCAGCCCTCGCGGCTATGATCTCGAAGCGGAAGCGCCTCTTTGCTTCGCCGCAGGTACCATGCTGGAAACTCCTGACGGTCTGCGTGCCATTGAGGATCTGGTTGAGGGCGATCTGGTTACGACTAAAGACAGTGGCGCACAACCAATCCGTTGGATGGGCCGAACCATCTTGAACTGCACTAAACTCGCTCTCAACGAGAACCTGCGCCCGATCCGCATCAAGGCCGGTTCGCTGGGTGGTGGCACGCCAACTTCCGATCTGATTGTTTCGCCGCAACACCGTGTTCTTGTCCGTTCGAAGATTGCACAGAAAATGTTCGGTGCCGCAGAGGTTCTTGTCGCAGCCAAACAGCTTTTGACGATCGATGGCATCGACATCGCCATCGACATGGAAAAAGTGGAATACTTTCACATGCTATTCGACAACCATGAAATCGTGATTTCCAACGGTGCGGAAACCGAGTCGCTCTACACCGGCCCACAGGCGCTAAGATCCGTCGGAGCCGCCGCGTCGGAAGAAATTTTCGCGATTTTTCCCGAACTGCGCAATCACGACCACAAAGCAAAGAGCGCTCGTATGCTGCCCTCTGGGCACATGGGACGTAAATTGGCCATGCGCCACCGCCAGCATCGCCGCGATCTGATCGGCTAAATGCCGTTGATGGGACGTGGACGATGAGCAAGCCTCGCGGAGGCGGGCTTCTTGGCTATCTAAATAAGATATACGCTGCGGTCGTTAATACGAGCGCCCCAACGAACAGACGCCATCAGCCGCGATGTGAACGAATGGCGGAACTGCGTAGCCGCAATGGTCTGCGGAGCCATCTTACCAGATCAAGCCCTTATGCGCTGCCCGTGAGGCACCATTCCTGCGGTGTGATGTTTAACCAAACCTACCGCGCTTTGCACGGAACAGTGGACCCGAAGTGCATTTTCCGGCGTTGGTTTTGCAATCCTATCGCGACGCGAAAGCCTTTTGATGCCAAGCTATTCTGACAGACCTCTCGACGATCTGGGCCACGATGCGACCTCTCCTGCCGCCATCCCAAGACGTGGCTGGAAGCAGATCCTGCTGCGCGTCAAAGATGAGATCGCGCAGGATCATGTTGGCGTCGTCGCGGCGGGCATCGCCTTTTATGGCCTTATCGCCATTTTTCCGGCTATCGGCGCACTGGTTGCCATTTCCGGCCTGATCCTGAACCCCGCCGATCTCGGACAAGTGATGGAGCGGATTGTGACCTTCCTGCCGCCCGATGCCGCCGCAATCATCCACGACCAGCTTGCCAAGGTCGTGGATGGCGGGACCGGCACCGGCGTCGTCGCCATTACCGGCATCGGGCTGGCGCTATACGGCGCGATGAAGGGCGTGATGACATTGATCGAAGGGCTCAATATCGCCTATGATGAGGATGAGGCACGCAGTCTGCCCATGCTCTACATGACGGGTTTCGGCATAACGCTTGCGCTGATCGTGGGGCTGATCCTTGTGATAGGGCTGATCGTCGTGCTGCCCGCCGCAGCCGAGCTTCTGCATCTGAACACAGGCGTGCAGACGGCGATTGCATGGATCACATGGCCTATCCTCGCGGGCTTCGTCATCATTGGACTAGCGGTAAGAGGTGGTCCGGGAATTTGGACCGGTTTGCCGCTCAGCTAAGCTTCAGCATGGGTTTCATGTCAGGCGGCGGCTTTCAGGTACTGGTCGGAGGT
>NZ_FXTK01000045.1 GCF_900182695.1 Paracoccus laeviglucosivorans | reverse complement strand
TCACTCACAGGCATCATCGCAGAGCCAATGATCCCAAAGGCATGCTCAATACCATGCAACTGCAATACCTTAACAAATGACTCCTCAGTCGTCATCTTCATGACCGGCTCTCCCTTTTAGGCAACTTGGCTGAAGGCACCGCGCGCGGCGGGCCAGGACGTTTCCGCACGGCGATCCTCGAAGATCATCCGCGCAAGTTTCGCACCGATCATCATGGCCGGGGCATTGGTGTTGCCCGACACGATGTCGGGCATGATCGAACAATCCGCGACGCGCAGGCCGCGAATGCCCCGGACCCGCAGGCGCGGATCGACCACAGATGCCTCATCTGCACCCATGCGGCAGGTGCCTGTTGGATGATAGATTGTGGTCGAATTCTCGCGCGCCCAAGCCAGCGTTTCATCATAGCCCTGCACGTCGGGCAGCGGGCGGAATTCTTCGGAAATGGCACTGCGCAGCGGTTCGGTCCGGGCGAATTGACGCGCCATCTCGACCCCGGCGACGATCGTGTCGCAATCAAGCTGGGCCGACAGGTAATTGGGCTGAATCAGCGGCGCCTGCCCCGGATCGGCCGCGGCCAGCGTGATCGTGCCCCGGCTTTCGGGCCGCAACTGGCACACCGATTGCGTAAAGGCCGAGAACGGATGCACGCCTTCGCCGGGGCTGTCCGCAGACCAAGGCTGGATGTGGAACTGGATGTCGGGCGTCGCAAGATCGGGGCGCGTCTTCATGAAACCAAAGACCAGACTGGCGGCCATGGCCATCGGTCCCGTGCGTCGCAGCGCATATTCCAGACCAATGCGGGCCTTGTTGAACAGGCTGCGCACTTCGTCGTTCAGGGTCGCCTCGAGGGTTTTGAAGACCAGACGCGCCTGCAAATGGTCCTGAAGATTGCGCCCGACATCGGGCAGGTCACATGCCACGTTGATGCCGTGCTGACGCAGGGCATCTGCGTCGCCAACCCCGGACAGCATAAGGATGTGGGGCGACCCGATGGCCCCCGCCGCAAGGATCACCTCGCGTTCCGCCCGCAGCACCTGCCGCGACCCGTCCGGGCGCATGATCTCGACGCCAGTGGCGCGGCCAGCGTCAATGACGACGCGGCTGACTTGGGCCTTGGGCACGACATGCAGGTTATGCCGGGATCGGACCGGGTGCAGGAAGGCGCGGGACGCCGAACACCGCCTGCCGCGATCCACAGTCAGTTGGAAATGCCCCACCCCTTCCTGCACGGAGCCGTTATAGTCGGGATTGTAGCTGTGGCCGCGCGCCTTGGCTGCCTCGATCCACAATTCGCAGATGCGGCGTTTCAGGCGCGGATCGGACACCTGTAGCGGCCCCCGTGTGCCGCGCCCTTCGCCCGCGCCGCGCTGGAAGGTTTCAAGTTCTTCAAAGATCGGTCCGACATCGGTCCAAGACCAGCCGGCATTCCCCTTTTGCGCCCACAGATCGTAATCCTCGCGCTGGCCACGGACATAAAGCAGCCCATTCAGCGAAGACGATCCCCCCAAAACCTTGCCGCGCGGCCAATGCAGCGAACGTCCGCCAATTCCCGGATCGGGCTGGGTTTCAAAGCACCAGTCAAAGTCAGGGTTATGCATCGTCTTGAAATAACCGACGGGAATGTGAATCCACGGACTGCTGTCGCGCGATCCCGCCTCGAGCAAGGTAACGCGAATATTCGGGTCGGCGCTAAGATGATTGGCGATCACGCATCCGGCAGAACCGGCGCCGACGACGATATAATCCGCTGGGGAATCAACGTTCATTTCTGGTTCTTTCTGACAAGACTGTTTCCCTCCGGGCTTGTCACCCGGAGGAAGCATTCAATATCCGGTGCCGTGCAGCTGCTGACGGCGGCCGATCAGCACAGCACAAAGCCATGAAACGGCGGCCGCAAATACGACATAGGCGCATAGCCAGAACGGATTATTATCATTCGCAGTCATCAAGGCCGTCGCGATCATCGGCGTGATGCCGGATGCGAATATACCCGAAAACTGATAGACAAATGACACGCCGGTATAGCGCACGCTGGGATCGAAAAGATCGGCGAATAGCGCAGCCTCGGGGCCATAGCACATCGGGTAAATCACGCCAAAGGGCAGCGCCAATCCCAATATGACCAGTGCGGGGTTTCCCGTGCTCATCAATGCGAATGCGGGAAACACGCTAAGGCCCAGCAGGACCGACCCGATGGCATAGGTCCTGGGCCGCCCGATCCGATCCGACAACCGCCCAAAGAAGGGGATCGTCAGCACCATGACCAAAGCTGCGCCACAGACCACCGACAACGCGAATGAGCGGTCCATCCCAACATACCGCGTCAGGTAAAGGATGGAAAATACAGCAAAAACATTGAAGTAAACGCCGTCGATATAGCGCGCGCCCATACCCAGGAATACGTTGGCGGGGTATTTCTTGATCATTGCGACAAAGGGCAGGCCCTGATCCTTGGCCTTGGATTCGGCGCGGGCTTTCTTGAAGTCCGGGCTTTCGTCGATATTGCTGCGGATCCAGGTGCCCAAAAGCACAAGCACGATCGAAGCCACAAACGCCGCACGCCATCCCCATGCCATGAACGCCTCATCCGGCATCATCGTCATCAAAGCCATGACGCCCGAGGCCATGAACAGGCCCAGCGAAAGCCCGATTTGCGGGATCGAGGCATAAAAACCACGCTTTTCCTTCGGCGCGAATTCATAGGCCATCAGCACCGCGCCGCCCCATTCGCCGCCAATACCTATACCCTGCACGATACGCAGCAAAAGCAGCAGGATCGGCGCAAGCATGCCAATCTGGTCGTAAGTGGGCAGAAGGCCGATCAATACCGTCGCGCCGCCCATCATCAAAAGTGACAGAATCAGCATGGTCTTCCGACCAATCCGGTCGCCGTAATGCCCGAATATCAGACCGCCAAGTGGACGGGCGACAAATCCCACTGCAAATGTCGCATAGGCCAGCAGGATCGAGATACTTTCATCCTCGGATGGGAAATAAAGCTGATTGAAGACCAGCCCTGCGACGACGCCGTAAAGAAAAAAGTCATACCACTCGATCGTTGACCCGATCAGACTTGCGAGGGCGACCTTTCTTACATCCTGTTCGTGAGCGCCGCTTTCAGCGGCACCATATGAAACCTCCGACATTACGCCCTCCCTAAGCGATGTGACGGTTGCGATATTGATGAGTTTTTCGGCCTCTCCTCCAAGCCGGTTCAGAGAAGGTGCGGAATCATCGCCCATATGTCAATAATTTTTGAGACCATTAGTCTCATTTTTAATTACGCTCGCCAGACCGAAACCGGCCCGTGCCGCTACCCGATCGGAATTGCTGCCGGCCTAGCGCAGTCGCGGCGCGATGCCGGTGCTGCCGCGCATGACAAGCTCCAGATCAATCCGGCTGGACCTGATGGCGGCCTGATCGCCGGTTTCTATGGCCCGCAGAATCTCGTGTCCTGCCGAAACCCCGATGGATTGCGCGGGGATGCGCACCGATGTCAACGCAGGCTCCATCTGCGCCGATCCGGCAAAATCGCCGATGCCGATGATCGACAGTTCCGACGGAACCGGGATGCCCAGACGTGCCGCCGCATAGACTGCCCCCTGCGCGATCACGTCATTGCAGCACAGCAAAGCCGAGGGCCGGTCAGGACGCTGCAGCATCGTGATACAGGCGGATTTCGCCTGGGCCACGCTATAGGGCACGCGGATTTGCCGATCCGTTCGGATTTCAGTCCCAGTCGCACGAAACGCATCCAGCGCCGCCATCATGCGGTCGCGGGCGCGATCGTTTTCGGTGGTTTCGGGAAAGATCAGCGCGACATCCTGATGACCAAGCGCGATCAGGTGTTCCGCCGCGATCCGCCCCGCCTCGCGATTATCCACGCCGATACAGGGCAACGCGGCGTCAGCGGCATGATTCCAGATCGCCAGACAGGGCACCGGCTGTTCGCCGATCAGGCGGAAAACACCGGGATGATGGTCCAGACCAACCAGCACCAACGCATCCACGCGGTGTTCCAGCAGCTTGCGCGTCAGTTTGAATTCCACCTCAAGGTCATAGCCATGCGAGGCAAGCAGCATCGTGTAGCCCTGTGCGCTGACCGTTTCATTGAAGGCTTGGATCACCTCGGCAAAAATCGTGTTGGCCAAAGTGGGAATGACCACGCCAATCGTGGCGCTGCGTTTGCCATGCATCGCCAAGGCGGCGCGATTGCGGATGTAGCCCGACTTTTCAATCGCCAGTTCCACCTTGCGCCGGGTGCCCGCCCGCACCTGATCGGGATGGTTGATGACGCGGGAAACAGTGGCCGGTGAAACGCCTGCAAGTTTTGCAACGAAAACAATATCCGGTTTAGACATATGTTTTTCCTAAGCAATATCATGGCATGATATTTTTTATGAAAACATTTGCAAGACTATTTTCATGATCTAACCTTGTTGGAATGCGGTCGGAGGAGGCCGCGCCCTGCAGAAATCCGCGGCAGGCGCTTTGCGCAATCCGCAGTCGAAACCCCCTTGGCGCATAAGCGGCACAGGGCTCAGAGATCATGACGCAAATGAATATTTCGGACGAACTGGTTTCGGTCGATGCCACGCTTGCACGCGCTCGTGCGGCTCAGGCCGAATATGAACGCAAAGGCAGTCAGGCGCGCTATGACCGCGCTGCGCTGGCCGCAGGATGGGCCGTCATGCAGCCCGACCGCAACCGCAGATTGGCCGAACTGGCCGTGCAGGTGACGGGCCTTGGCAATGTGACCGACAAGATCGCCAAGAACCATCGCAAGACGCTTGGGCTGTTGCGTGACTTGCGCGATGCCGTGACCCATGGCGTGCTGTCCGACGACCCGCGAACCGGCATCACCGAACTGGCCCGCCCCATCGGCGTCATCGGCGCAGTCGTGCCTTCGACAAATCCGGTGGCGACGCCTGCCAACAACATCATCAACGCGTTGAAATGCGGCAATGCCATCGTGCTGTCGCCGTCACCCAAGGGGGTCGCCTGCTGCGAGATGTTGCTGGGTTTCATCCATGCGGAATTCGACAAGATCGGCGAAAGCCGTGATCTGGTGCAGATGCTACCGGGCCGGGGCAACAAGGACAAAACCCAGCGCATGCTGGAGCAGGCCGATCTGGCCGTTGTCACCGGCAGCCAAGACAACGTGCGCCGCGCCTATGAAAGCGGAACGCCCGCCATCGGGGTCGGTGCCGGAAATGTCGCGGTGATCGTCGATGACACCACAGACCCGGCGGATGCCGTGGCAAAGATCATCGCCTCGAAAACCTTTGACAACGCGACATCCTGTTCGTCCGAAAATGCGCTGATCGTGCTGGATGCCGCCTATGCCGGTTTTGCGGCGGAATTCGCGGCGCAGGGCGGTGCGATCATTCCCGAGGCGCGCGAACAGCAGATCATCGACCGGCTTTGGCAGCGCGGTCATCTGAACCGCGACATCATCGCGACGGATGCGGATGTGCTGATCCAACGGCTGGGGCTAGGCGATCAGGTTCCCGCCAATACCCGCGTCATCGCTGTTGAAACGCAGGGCATAGGACCGGAACATCCACTGTCGGGCGAAAAGCTTAGCCGCGTTGTCGCACTGTATCGCGCGCGCGATTTCGACGATGCCAAACAGATTGCGCAGCGCATTCTGGCGCATCAGGGCGCGGGCCATTCCATCGGGCTGCACTCGACCATTCCCGAACGCGCGATGGCTTTGGCACGCGACATGCCGGTCTGCCGGGTGATCGTCAATCAGGCGCATTGTTTCGCGACTGGCGGCTCGTTCGAGAATGGCCTGCCGTTTTCGCTGTCGATGGGCTGCGGCAGTTGGGGCGGCAATTCGATTGATGCCAACCTGCATTGGCGCCACTTCATGCAACGCACGCGGATCGTGCGCCCCATCCCTGCCCGCGAACCCAGCCTGGCCCAGATTTTTGACGCCTATTGGCAGGAGGTGGGCCAGTGATCTTTGACACCCAACACCCCCCGGCAGGCACCGTTCGGGACTGGATGGACGCTTTGGCCGATGCTCGGGGCGACGAAATCAGTCACGTCTTTCCAGATACGGACACGGCCATATCATGGTCCGAACTGCGTGATCGGGCCGCTGCAATCGCGATGCATCTTGCAGGCATGGGCGCGATGCGCGGCGAAAGCGTCGCCTTCATGATCCCGAACGGACGCGAAGCCGTTCTGGCCCTGATGGGCGCGCTTTACGGTGGGTTTCGCGCCACGCCGATCAACCTTGCCGCCGGGGCCGAGGCCATCGGCCACGCCATCACGCATTCCCGCGCCCGCATCCTGCTGTGCGATCATCGCCAACGGATGCTTTTGGCCGAGACGCTAAAGGGCCGCCATGCCGCGCCTGTGGTGGTCGATGTGGCCGCGGATTTCGACTGGCCCGCCACCGCCCAACCGCGCGCCTTGGACACGCTTGGCAGCGATGACGATGCGCTGCTCATGTATACCTCGGGGACGACGGGCCGCCCCAAGGGTGTGCTGCATAGCCATGCCAGTCTGTTGGCAGGTGGTTGGAACACCGCGCTTGCCCATGCGCTGATGCCGCAGGATCGCGCCATGTGCGTCCTGCCGATCTATCACATCAACGGGCTTTGCGTGACGATCCTTGCCCCGCTGCTGTCGGGCGGATCGGCCATCGTGTGCGAGAAATTCTCGGCCAGCCAGTTCTGGGGGCTTTGCCAGACCCATGGCGCGACATGGTTTTCGGTGGTGCCCACGATCATTTCGCATCTGCTGCATGGCGCGGCCGAACCCACATCTGATTGCCTTAATGCCATGCGGTTCGGACGCTCGGCCTCGGCGGCATTGGCCCCCGAAGTACATTCCGCGTTCGAGACGCGCTTTGGCATCCCCATCATCGAAACAATGGGGCTGACGGAAACTGCCGCCCAGATCCTGTCGAACCCGCTGCCACAGCACGGCACGCGCAAGGTCGGTTCGCCCGGATGTCCTGTCGGCAACGAGGTGGTGATCCTGTCGCCCGATCTGGCCGAGGCCCCGCGCGGCACCGAGGGCGAGATCGCCGTGCGCGGCGCGAATGTGATGCGCGGCTATCTGGACGACCCCGCCGCGACCCGCGCCGCGATCACGGCGGATGGCTGGCTGCGCACGGGCGATCTGGGGCGGCAGGATGCCGAGGGGTATGTCTTCGTCACCGGCCGATCCAAGGAGATCATCATCAAAGGCGGCGAGAACATCTCTCCGCGCGAGATAGACGAGGCGCTTTATGCCCACCCGGCCGTGGTCGAGGCCGCAGCCTTTGCCCGCCCCTGCCCGCGCTATGGCGAAACGATCGAGGCGGCGGTGGTCCTGCATGACGGATCCGGTCCCGATGCAGGCGAGTTGATGCAACTTTGCGAAACGCGGATCGGCAGGTTCAAGACGCCTGACCGCATCCATCTGATGTCCGAACTGCCCAAGGGCCCCTCGGGCAAGATCCAGCGGCTGAAACTGGCCGAACTGACCACCCCAACCCCGAAAGGAGAAAGCCACCAGACAGGCTGAACCCGCCCGACTGCGCCTGTCGGAGGAGGACAAGGCGCAACCCTGCGGCGGGACCATAAGACCCAATCATAATGTCGGGCATGGTCCAGGGAGGAGATATGCTAAGACTGACAAGGATTAGAACCACGGACAGGATCCTGTTCGTGATCTGCCTGATGTATCTTGTGACCTATATTGATCGCGTGAACATCAGCACCGCCGCCCCAGCGATGCAGGAAGAACTGGGGCTAAGCAATTTTGAATTGGGCATGGCCTTTGCCGCCTTTGCCTATCCCTACGCTTTATTCCAGATTTTCGGCGGCAGGCTTGGCGACCTGCTGGGACCGCGCAAGACGTTGTTGATCTGCGGCACGATTTGGTCGGCAGCAACCATCATGATCGGCTTTGTCGAGGGCGCGGTTTCACTGATCATCGCCCGCGTGCTGTTGGGCATCGGCGAAGGCTCGGCCTTTCCCACCGCGACGCGCGCGCTGTCCAGTTGGATGCCTTCGGAAAAGCGCGGCTTTGCCCAAGGCATCACCCATGCCTTTGCGCGCTTCGGCAACGCCATCACGCCCCCACTGATCGCGGTGCTGATCGTCGCCTTTTCATGGCGCGAGTCCTTTATCATCGTCGGCGCGATCAGCTTTGCATGGGTGGCGCTGTGGTGGTGGTATTTCCGCGACGATCCGCGTGAGCATCCCGGCATCACACCGCAGGAACTGGCCGTCCTGCCGCCGCCAAGCGTCGCCGCAAAGCAAAAGAACCTGCCTTGGGGGCCGCTGTTGCGGCGGATGCTGCCGGTGACGATCACCGATTTCTGCTATGGCTGGACGCTGTGGCTGTTCCTGAACTGGATCCCGTCCTATTTCCTGCATCAGCACGAACTGGACCTGAAGAAATCCGCTATCTTTGCGGCGGGCGTGTTCTTTGCCGGGGTCGTGGGCGATCTTGCAGGCGGCTGGCTAAGCGATGGCATCCTGCGCAGGACGGGCCGGGTCACGCTGGCGCGGATCAGCGTGATCATTCTGGGCTTTATCGGTGCGTTTCTGTGCATGCTGCCCGTCATGTTCTCGACCGATCTGATAACGGTCGCCATCAGCCTAAGCGCGGCCTTCTTCTTTGCCGAGCTTATCGTGGCGCCCATCTGGGCCACGCCGATGGATATTGCACCGCAATATTCCGGCACAGCCAGCGGCTTCATGAACTTTGGCTTTGGCTTGGCGGGAATGATCTCGCCCATCATCTTCGGGCTTATCATCGACCTGACCGGACGCTGGGATCTGCCCTTTGCAGCATCCCTCGTGCTGCTGTTGGTGGGGGCGGCGACCTCGCTGCTGATCCGACCGGACAGACCCTTCCACGACCCATCCGCGGGCGATGCCATTGATGAGGACGGCGGTTTATCCGCAGCGGTCAAGGCAAAATAGTTCTAGTTGCGACAAACGGCCCCGCCTTGATCAAGGCGGGGCCATTCTAGGGGAAACTGGATAAACACCTGCAGCGAGATTTGCCTGCGCCTACATCTATGGAATTCCCCAGACTTTGCCGACGATTCCGCGAAGGTCTTCACGGTCTGGTTGCGATGTCCTGCAACCAAACAAGCTTTGTAAATTGCGGGCATCCATGGTCACCGAGTCTATTCACAGGCTGTTCAGGCGGCCCGACGCCTCACGGTCATGTGTTCTGTCCAACAGGGATGAAACCCACCCCTGCCCGAGTCTGTCTTTTGTCGCGATCAGAGCGGCCATTTTATTCAGATGAAGGAAAAGACATGCGAATTTCAGGCTTCATCCTTTTTGCAGTGCTGACGGCGCAGGCTGCCCATGCACAGGAATCCGCGCTTTACGATCCATCGATCAAGCAGGATGCCAAGGACGGCGTGGTGCGGCTGTATGGTGCGGGCGGGCCGCATACCGCGCTGCAAAAGGTCGCCGATGTCTGGCAGCAGGAAACCGGCAACAAGGTCGAAATCACCGCCGGTCCTGAAACCACATGGTCGAAAAAGGCGCAGGCCGATGCCGACATCATCTGGGGCACCGCCGAACAGTCGATGACCGCGTTTCTTGAAACCTATAAGACCCTTTCCTCGGATCAGGTCATGCCGATCTATCTGCGGCCCGCCATCGTAGCGGTCAAGACGGGCAATCCCAAGGGGATCAAGGAATTCGACGACCTGCTGGCCGATGGCGTCAAGATCGTCGTGACCGAAGGTTCGGGCGTCGCCAATACCTCGGGGACCGGGGTGTGGGAAGACATCGCCGGACGCACCGGCAGCCTTGAGGATGTGACTGCGTTCCGCAAGAACATCGTGGCCTATGAACACGGCTCGGGCGCCAGCTTCAAGGCGTTCAAGGACATGGATGCCGATGCCTGGATCACATGGCCAAACTGGCCCGCGACCAATCCCGATGTGCTGGAAACGGTGGAGCTGTCGCAGGACCGCGTGATCTGGCGCGATCTTAGCGTCGCGCTGGCCCCGACCGCCGACCCCGAGGCGCAGGAGTTTCTGGATTACCTGCTGACCGACAAAGCCAAAGAGCTGATGGCGACCGAAGGCTGGGTGCGCTGACCCTTGCCGCATCCGGCCAAGCGGGGCCGGATGCGTTCATGCGCCGTTACTGCGCGGGGTTCACCTGCCAGATTTCATCGGCAATCTTGTCGCCGCGATAGACCAGAACATAGTGCACCGGCACGGCATTCTTGCCCTTGAAGACGACATCCGCCGTCACCGTCGCCCCCGCAGGGTTCGCAGCCTCAGACGTCATCGCGATTTCGGCGGTCTGCTCGCCCTGCGCGCTGGTGAATTTTTGCCAGATCCCGCCGATCTGTTCGGGCGTGGCATAGGTGCCGTCCAGCGGGCCACCGACCCAATGCAGTTGCGCGCCATCGGCATAGCCTGCCGCAACGGCGTCCAGATCACCGCTGGCGATGCTGGCAATACGGGCCTTGGCCATATCCTCGGCCGGGCCTGCCATGGCGGGAACCGCGGCACAGGCAGCGACGACAGCGGCTGCGGCGAAAGTAGTCAAGATCTTCATGCGGAATACCTCCTGTTTGCGGATCGCATGTGAACTGGACTCGGTCAGGGGGCGGATTATTCCGGCGACGGGCCGAGGGAA
>NZ_FXTK01000044.1 GCF_900182695.1 Paracoccus laeviglucosivorans | reverse complement strand
GAGCCGGTGACCGAGTTTTTAGGCCCGGTTTTCGCCAGATCGCGCATCGAACACAGCGCGGTGACCATGGCGTCCAGCAGCCCCTCGAACACCTCATTGCCGTCGCGGTCCAGAACGGCGGGCGTGGTCATCAGATGGCCGACATTGCGCACCAGCATCAGCGAGCGGCCCTTGACCGTCACGTCCGCGCCGTCCGGCCCGGTAAAGGTCACGTCGGGGTTCAGGCTGCGGGTGAAGGTCTTGCCGCCCTTTTCGACGCTTTCGGTCAGCGAGCCATCCATCAGCCCCAGCCAGTTCGCATAGGCCAGCGTCTTGTCTTCGCCATCGACGCAGGCGACCGAATCCTCGCAATCAATGATGGCCGACAGCGCCGATTCCAGCACGATGTCGGAAATCCCCGCATTGTCCTGACCGCCGACCGGGGTGGACGCGTTCACCGTAATGCGGATCAGCAGGCCATTGTTTTTCAGGAAAATGTCGCTGGGCTTTGCTGCATCGCCGATATGACCCGCGAATTTGGCGCCGTCGCGCAGCGCCGGGATCAGCGCGCCGTCTTTGACCGACAGCCCGTCGATCCCCGCCCAGGACCCTTCGGCCAAAGGCGCGGCGCCGTCCAGAAAATCACGACCCCAGGCGATGACGCGGGCGCCACGCTGGGCGTCATAGCCCTTGCCCTGCGGCAGATCGCCCATGGCGTCGGTGCCATAAAGCGCGTCATACAGGCTGCCCCACCGGGCATTGGCGGCGTTCAGCGCATAGCGGGCATTGGTGATGGGCACGACCAATTGGGGGCCTGCCACGCTGGCAAATTCGGGATCGGTCGCCGGGGTCTCAATCTGGAACGCCTCGGCTTCGGGGACCAAATAGCCGATTTCGGTCAGGAAATCGCGGTATGCACCGGCATGCCAAGCCTTGCCGCGCTGACCGATATGCCAAGCGTCGATGGCCAGCTGCAGCTCATCGCGCTTGTCCAGCAGGGCGCGGTTGCGGGGGCCGAATTCGTGCAGCAATTGCGACAGACCATCCCAGAAACGCTGGGGATCGACGCCGCTGCCGGGCAAGGCGCGGTCACTGATGAAATTCGCCAGCGTCTCATCGACCCTAAGTCCCGATTTCTCGACCCGTGCCATATGCAAACCCTTCCTTGTCCTGACGCTTCAGCGATTTGTGCACGGTGGTATGCCATATCCCGAGGCGCTTCAACCTTGGCCGCTTTATAGCGCACGAAGAATGACAATTCGGCATTTATTGAAAAACGCCGCCCGGTGATGCCGGGCGGCGCAAATGTCGAATGGTCGGCAGATCAGTTGCTGGCGGGCGGCGGCGTCGTGGTGCCGGTGCCGGTCGCAGGCGGCGTCGTCGTAGCAGCAGGCGGGGTCGCCGGTTCAACCGAGATGGCGTCATCCACGGCTTCGCCCGCACTGTCCATCGCCTCGCCAGCAGCGTTGGCGGCGTCAGAGGCGGCGTCCTGCGCAGCGCCAGCAGCGTCGCTTGCGGCGTCGGCGGCATTGTTGGCAGCGGCACCGGCAGCGTTGGTCGCATCTTCCGCGGCCTCGCCAGCGGCATTGCCCGCAGCGGTCGCCGCATCATCAGCAGCGGTCGCGGCATCGCTTGCAGCTTCGCCTGCCGCATCGGCGGCGTTGCCAGCTGCATCTGCAGCATTGTTGGCCGCATCAGCAGCAGTATCGGCGGCACCGGTCGCCGGTTCGGTCGTTGCGGCCGGCGCGGTCGTCGTCGCGGCCGGGGCGGTCGTGTCAGCCGCAGGGGCGGTGGTCGTCACGGCGGGCTCTTCGCCGGTCGTCACCTCATTGCGGTTCATGAAATACTGGAGGACGAAGTAGGCGATCGCCAGCGCCAGCAGGATGCCGATGATCAGCGGCAGCGGCGAGGCGCGGCGCTCGACCGGCTCGACATAGGTCTGGTTGACTTGACCGGGGCGATTGGGATCGACGGGATCGGTCCGGTTCGGGTCGTTCGGGTCGTAATTGGCCATCACGGCTCTCCTCAGGCTCAAGTTCAGCACGGGTTTGCAGCAGAGGAGACTGGGTCGCAGCCTTCCCCACCATGACTTGCGACCCGGCTATCCGGCAGTTAACAATCGAGTTTCCGCGTGAGTTCCGCGCCTTGCAAAGTTTTTTTCAGATCGGAGGTGCCGCAGTGACCGCCACCCAATACCTTGCCGACTGGCGCCCCTATCCGTTCGAGATCGCCGAGACACGGCTGACCTTTCATCTGGCGCCCCGCGCGACCCGCGTACTGTCGCAGATAGACTTTCGCCGCACGGGCGCGGGCGATCTGGTTCTGGACGGCGTGGGGCTGAAAACGATCAGCGTTTCCATCGGCGGCCAGCCCGTCGTTCCGCAATATCTGGGCGACACGCTGGTGATCCCCGACCTGCCCGACGCCTTTACCTTTCAGGCCGAAGTCGAGATCGATCCCGAAGCCAATACCGCGCTGGAAGGGCTGTATCTGTCGGGCGGCATGTTCTGCACCCAATGCGAGGCGCAGGGCTTTCGCCACATCACATGGTATCCCGACCGCCCCGATGTGATGGCACCCTTCCGCGTCACCATCCATTCCGACCAGCCGGTGCTTTTGTCGAACGGCAACCCGGTCAGCGAAGGTGCTGGCACTGCCGTTTGGCATGATCCGTGGAAAAAGCCTGCCTATCTGTTCGCGCTGGTCGCAGGCGATCTGCGCGCGGTCAGCGACCGATTCACCACCATGTCGGGTCAGGATGTCGCGCTGAACGTCTGGGTGCGTCCCGGCGACGAAGGCCGCGCAGGCTATGCGATGGAAAGCCTGATCCGCTCGATGCGCTGGGACGAACAGGCCTATGGGCGTGAATACGATCTGTCGGTGTTCAACATCGTCGCCGTCGATGATTTCAACATGGGCGCGATGGAAAACAAGGGCCTGAACATCTTCAACTCGAAGCTGGTCCTTGCCACGGCGGAAACCGCCACGGATGGCGATTACGAACGCATCGAAGGCGTGATCGGCCACGAATATTTCCACAACTGGACCGGCAACCGCATTACCTGCCGCGACTGGTTCCAGCTTTGCCTGAAGGAAGGACTGACGGTCTTTCGCGACCAGCAGTTCACCAGCGACATGCGCAGCGCCGCGGTCAAGCGCATCCACGACGTCCAGACCCTGCGCGCGCGCCAGTTCCGCGAGGATGCGGGACCGCTGGCCCATCCGCCGCGCCCCGATCACTATCAGGAAATCAACAATTTCTATACCGCCACCGTCTATGAAAAGGGTGCCGAGGTTATCGGTATGCTCAAGCGACTGGTCGGCGATGACGGCTACCGCACGGCGCTTGATCTGTATTTCGACCGCCATGACGGTCAGGCCTGCACGATCGAGGATTGGATCAAGGTCTTCGAGGATGCGACCGGACGCGACCTGACCCAGTTCAAGCGCTGGTATACCGATGCAGGCACACCGCGCCTGTCGCTAAGTGAAAGCTGGGCCGATGGCACGCTGGTGCTGGACTTTGCCCAAGACATTGCGCCGACGCCGGGTCAGACCGACAAGCCCGCCCGCGTCATCCCCATCGCGATCGGCCTGATCGGCCCGAACGGCCATGAGGTGCTGCCGACCACGGTTCTGGAAATGACCGAAAGCCGCCAAAGCTTCCGCTTCGACGGGCTTGGCGCGCGTCCGGTCGTGTCGCTGCTGCGCGGCTTTTCCGCTCCCGTCACCGTGACGCGCGAAATTACCGCCGATGAACAGGCACTGCTGCTGGCCCATGATACCGACCCCTATGCCCGCTGGCAGGCAGGGCACGATCTGGCGCTGGATGCGCTGATTGCGCGCGCGACGGGCGGCGAAGGCGGCGCGGAATTCAACCGTGCTCTGGCAGGCGTTCTGACTGACGCCAAAGCCGATCCGGCCTTTGCCGCGCTTTGCCTTGCCCTGCCGGGCGAGGAGGAGATCGCGACCACCATCGCCGCCCGCGGCGGCGTCCCGGACCCCGATGCGATCCACGCCGCGCGCCGCGCGCTGATGGCCGAAATCGCCGCTTCCCACGAAGCGGCGCTTGCGGCGCTTTACGACACCATGCAAACGCCGAACTATCAGCCCGATGCCGAAGGCTCGGGTCGGCGCAGCCTGCGGCTGGCCTGTCTCGCCTATCTGTCGCAACTGGATGGCGGCGCGCGGGCCGATGCGCTGTTTGCCGCGGCCGGCAACATGACCGAACGGCAGGGCGCGCTGGAGCAGCTGATCTCTGCCGGTCGCGATGCCGATGCGCTTGCCGCGTTTGAGGCGGAATTTCGCGACAACCGTCTGGTCATGGACAAATGGTTCATGGTCCAGCCGCTACGCGCGGCCCCCCGGCAGGCGGTTGCGCGGGCCCGCGAACTCGCGGCACGGCCCGATTTCGAATGGAAGAACCCCAACCGCTTCCGCGCGCTGATTGCAGGTCTGACCTCGAATCACGCAGGTTTCCACGCGGCAGATGGGTCGGGTTACGATTTTCTTGCGGAATGGCTGATGAAACTGGACGCCGTGAACCCGCAGACCACCGCCCGCATGTGTTCGGCATTCGAGACGTTGGGCCGCTATGATGCAGGCCGTCGCGCGAAAGGTCGGGCAGCTTTGCAACGCATTGCCGAAATGCCGGGGCTTTCCCGCAACACATCGGAAATGGTTACGCGCATCCTTGCCGGTGCCGCATGAGCAGGCACGAAGCGCACTTGCAGCCGGATTGCGGGCACGGCAATACTGGCTGCATGGATGCCCGCGAAGACATGCAACTCCGTCTTGATCCGCTGATTCACGAGCGGGCGCCTTGGCTCTTTTCGGGCCGCTGGCATCATAACATGGCACGTCGCGCGCTGATGTGGCTGTTACGCTACCCTCAGACAGTCGAACTTGGCGCGGAATTCCGCGACCTGCCGATGGACGAAATCATGCGCCGCATGGCGCAGTTGATCGTCCGTGACCTTACGGTCGAGGGGTTGGAGCACATTCCGGCGACCGGCCCCGCGCTGATCGTGTCGAACCACCCTACGGGGATCGCAGATGGGATCGTGCTGAATTCGGTCGTCTCGGCCGTGCGCGACGATCTGTTCATCTATGCCAATCACGACATCATGCGGGTCCTGCCGCAATTCGGAAGCCTGATCGCGCCCGTCGAATGGCGCACCGAAAAGCGCAGCCATGCCAAGACGCGCGCGACGATGGATTACACCCGCGAAGCAATGGAACGGGGCCGTATCGGTCTGATCTTCCCCTCGGGACGTCTGGCCAAGCGTCGCGGCCTGACGCTGCACGAACGCCCTTGGATGGCAAGTGCTGCGATGATCGCCAAGAAATTCGACGTGCCGGTCATTCCACTGAATATCCGCGCGCGCAATTCATCGCTGTTCTATCTGCTGGACGCGATCCACCCCACGGTGCGGGACGTGACGCTGTTCAACGAAGTACTGAACAAATCAAGCCAGCCCTTCCGGGTCACCATCGGCCCGGCGATTATGCCCGCCACCCTGCCCGCCCGCAGTGAAGACGGCATCGCCATGATGCGCGAAACCGTGCTGAATCTGCCGCCTCCAAGCGAAGCCGCCGTCAAGCTGTCTCAGATCCGCCGCCTGTCACAAGGTCGCCGCGCATTGGTCAAACCCAGCACCATCGAGTGAGATGCGGTCGCCGCGCCAGCCGCTGTGCCGCGAATGGGTATTTGAAGAACTAAGAAGACTTCTCTGTTCTACAAATACCCAAATACGGCGCCAGCAACGGGCGTTCAGATCACCATATCGTCGCGATGAATCAAGGCAGCGCGGCCCGGATAGCCAAGGATCGCCTCTATTTCATCGCTGCGATGACCCGCAATCGCCCGCGCCTCGGTCGAGGAATAGCGCACCAGACCTGAAGCCAGCCTTGCGCCATGTGCGTCCAGCACCACGACCGGATCGCCGCGACCGAAGCGGCCCGAAACCGCGGTGACGCCAGCAGGCAGCAGTGATTTGCCGTGGCGCAGCGCCTCGGCCGCGCCGGCATCGACGGTGACTTCGCCCTTGGCCTTCATCGCCGCAATCCA
Organism: Paracoccus laeviglucosivorans; assembly: GCF_900182695.1. Classification (GTDB taxonomy): domain Bacteria; phylum Pseudomonadota; class Alphaproteobacteria; order Rhodobacterales; family Rhodobacteraceae; genus Paracoccus; species Paracoccus laeviglucosivorans. The sequence continues at coordinate 4,700 of NZ_FXTK01000044.1, read as the reverse complement.
GCGTTTACGGGCTGCCTGGGGGTCGGTATCGGGCAAAAACCAGCTGACGCGCGCGCCGTTTGCCACAGCCGCAAGCGGGTTCAGGACGGAACCCTCGGCGATTGCCATGGCACAACCGCCCGCGACTGCCGTACGCGCGGCCATCAGTTTGGTCTTCATGCCGCCTTTCGACAGGCCGGAAATGGGATCGCCGCCCATCGCCTCGATTTCCGGGGTGATCTGTTCGATTACCGGAAGGTGACGGGCATCGGGATCGGTTTTGGGGTTGGCGGTGTAAAGCCCGTCCACGTCAGATAGCAGCAGCAACTGGTCCGCGCCGCAGGTCACGGCGATCTGCGCGGCAAGGCGATCATTGTCGCCAAAGCGGATTTCATCCGTCGCAACCGTGTCGTTTTCATTGACGATCGGCACGACGCCCAGCCCCAGCAGCGTCTGCATCGTGGCGCGGCTGTTGAGATAGCGGCGGCGGTCGGTCGTGTCGTCCAACGTCACCAGCAATTGCGCGGTTTTCACGCCATGCGGTGCCAGCGCCTCCTCATACGCGCGGGCCAGGCGGATCTGGCCCACGGCTGCAGCGGCCTGCGACTGCTCGACCCGCAGGGGACCGGGGGGAAGTTCCAGCACCTGCCGCCCCAGCGCGATTGCCCCCGAGGACACCAGCACGACATCCGTGCCCCGCGCCCGCGCGGCGGCCACGTCGTCGCAAAGCGCGCGCAGCCATTCAGCACGCAAGCCACCCGCCCCGACCAGCAGTGCCGAGCCGATCTTGACGACCAGTCGTTGCGCGGCCCCCAATTCGGGGATCACGGCTGCCACGGTGCGTCATCCTGTTCCTTGACCGACTGACGCGAGGGCGCGATTTCGGACCAAAGCGCCCGCAGCACATCGGTCACGCCTTCGCGCGAAACGCCGGACATCAGATGCACGGGCGTGCCCAGCTCTGCCTCAAGCGCGGCCTTTTTCTCGGCGATTTCTTCGGGATCCATCGCGTCGATCTTGTTCAGCGCGGTGATGCGCGGCTTTTCGGCCAATGCGGGCGAATAGGCGGCAAGTTCGTTCAGAATGGTGCGGGCATCGGTCGCCACATCCTCGGCCGTGCCGTCGATCAGGTGCAGCAACACGCGCGAGCGTTCGACATGGCCCAGAAACTGGTCGCCAAGACCACGGCCTTCGGATGCCCCTTCGATCAGGCCCGGAATATCGGCCATCACGAATTCATAGGCATCGACGCCCACCACGCCCAGATTGGGGTGCAGCGTGGTAAAGGGGTAATCCGCGATCTTGGGCCGCGCGTTCGACACCGCCGAAAGGAAGGTCGATTTCCCGGCATTGGGCAAACCCAGCAGGCCAGCATCCGCGATCAGCTTCAACCGCAACCACAGCGTGCGCTCGATCCCCGGCAGACCCGGATTGGCGTTACGTGGCGAGCGGTTGGTCGAGCTTTTGAAATGCAGGTTGCCAAAACCGCCATTGCCGCCCTTTGCCAGCAGCACGCGCTGGCCGGGTTCGGTTACGTCTGCGATGACGGTTTCCTGATCCTCATCCAGAATCTCGGTGCCGACAGGGATCTGCAGGATGATGTCGTCACCCGATGCGCCTGTGCGCTGCGCGCCCATGCCATGCTGGCCCGATTTCGCAAAGAAATGCTGCTGGAAGCGGAAATCGATCAGCGTGTTCAGGCCGCCGACGGCCTCGGCCCAGACATCGCCGCCGCGCCCGCCGTCACCACCGTCGGGGCCGCCGTATTCGATGAACTTTTCGCGACGGAAGGACACGCAACCTGCGCCCCCGCCGCCCGAGCGGACATAGACTTTGGCGAGATCGAGGAACTTCACAGGCGTTATCCTTGGCACTTGGGGCAAAGCCGTGGGATACGCGCATGTCCGGCGCGGTTCAAGTCCGGCGTGACTTTCCCGATCGTCGCGATTTACATGGCGCGACAGCCGCAAGGAGCCATCATGCCCGTCATGACCTATGCCACATTGCTGATCGCCATCGCGCTGGAGGTGGTGGGCACGAATTTCCTGCAACGCAGCCAACAGTTTACCAAGCTTTTGCCAACGCTGGGCATGGGACTTTGCTATGCCGGATCGTTCTATTTCCTGTCGTTGGTTCTGCGCACCATGCCGCTTGGCATCGCCTATGCGATCTGGAGCGGGCTTGGCATCGTCCTTGTCTCGATGATCGGGCTTTTCGTCTTTGGCCAGAAGCTGGATCTGGCCGCGGTGGTCGGGATCGGCTTGATCATCGCGGGCGTCGTCGTCATCAATCTGCTGTCGGGCAGCGTGACGCATTAGTCCTGCCCTTAACTTTTCCGCAATGAGGGCTAGATAATGTCGAAAGGAGAGGCGTGATGATCCATTTCGACAACAGCTATGCCCGCCTTCCAGAAGGCTTCTTCACCCGCACCGCGCCGACGCCCGTGCGCGATCCGAAGCTGGTGGCGCTGAACCGGCCGCTGGCGGAACGGCTGGGGTTGGATGCTGGCTGGCTGGAAAGCCCCGCAGGTGTGCAGATGCTGGCCGGGAATGCCCTGCCCCAAGGGGCCGAGCCGATTGCGCAGGCTTATGCCGGGCACCAGTTCGGCGGCTTTTCGCCCCAGCTTGGCGATGGCCGTGCCGTGCTTCTGGGCGAAATCGTGGCCCCCGATGGTCGGCGTTTCGACATTCAGCTAAAGGGCGCGGGCCCCACACCTTTCTCGCGGCGCGGCGACGGACGGGCGTGGCTTGGGCCGGTGCTGCGGGAATATCTGGTCAGCGAATTCATGGCGGCCTTTGGAATTCCCACAACGCGCGCTCTCGCGGCGGTGACGACCGGCGAACAGGTGATCCGCGAAACCATCCTGCCTGGTGCGGTCCTGACCCGCGTGGCCGCCAGCCACATCCGCGTGGGCACGTTCGAATTCTACGCCGCGCGGGGGGACATCGAACGCCTGCGCGTGCTGGCCGAACACGTGATGGCGCGGCATTATCCCGACGCCAAGACCCCCGCAGATCTGATGCAGGCCGTGGTCCGCGCACAGGCCAGCACCATCGCCGGCTGGATGGGCTTGGGCTTTATCCATGGCGTGATGAATACCGACAATATGTCCGTCTCGGGCGAGACGATCGACTATGGCCCCTGCGCCTTCATGGACGGCTACAAGCCGGGGCAGGTGTTTTCCTCGATCGACGCGGGTGGGCGCTATGCTTGGAACGAACAGCCCAACATCGCCGTCTGGAACCTTGCGCAATTTGCAAGCTGCCTGGTGCCGCTGATGGGCAATGACGACGCTGCGGTGGCCGAGGCGACGCGGATCGTTCACAGCTTCCCCGAAATCTACAAGGCCGAGGGGCATCGCCGCTTTACCGCGAAGCTGGGGATCTCGGGCCCGCGCGCCGCAGATCAGGCGCTGGTCGAGGGGTTGCTGAACCTGATGGCGGCAGAGCGCGCGGATTTCACCCGCGTCTTTGCCGGTCTGTCGGACGGCACGGCGCGCGATGAATTCATCGACCGCGACGCCTATGACCGCTGGGCGCAGGATTGGCAGGCGCGGATTGCGGAATTGCCGGATGCCGCATCGGTCATGGCTCGCGCGAACCCACGCCGCATTCCGCGCAACCACCGGATCGAACAGGCCATAGCTGCTGCACGGGATGACGGCGATTTCACCCTGTTCCACCGCCTTGACGCAGCACTGCGCGACCCCTTTTCCGACCGCCCGGAATGGGAAGATCTGTCCGTCGCGCCTGCGGTGGATGAGATTGTGCAGCGCACCTTTTGCGGCACCTGAGCAAGTAAAGGTCACATGCAAAAGGACAAGATCAGGCTCGCCAGCTACAACCTGCACAAATGCCGGGGCATGACCGGCCCCTATGCGCCCGAACGCAATCTGCGCGTCATCGCCGATCTGGGTGCGGATGTGATCGCCCTGCAAGAGGTGGATTTTCGCCTTGGCAACCGCCCCGAGGCCCTGCCCCGCGCGCAGATCGAGGCAGCGACCGGCATGGTCCCTGCGGTCTTTAACGGCACTGGCGAACGCTCGCTTGGGTGGCACGGCCAGACGATCCTGATGCGCCCCGAGTTGATGGAGGGGGCGCAGGTCCGCCGGATGCCCTTGCCGGGGATCGAACCGCGCGGCGCATTGGCGCTGCACCTACCGGGGCTTACCATCGTTGCTCTGCATCTGGGCCTTGCCCGCTCGTCGCGTCGCGCACAGCTGGCGCGGGTCGTGGCGCAGGCCACGCGCATGGGTCGCGACCGACTGATCTTGACCGGGGATTTCAACGAATGGCACGACAATCGCGGGCTTGAGGCGTTGGAGCCGATGCATGTCATCGCCCCCGGCCCCAGCTGGCCCGCGCCGTTTCCGCGCCTGCGCTATGACCGCATCGCGGTGTCGCGTGGGATCGAAGTGGCCGATTATGGCGTGTGGGACAGCGAATTGGCGCGGCAGGCATCGGACCATCTGCCGATCTGGGCCGAAGTCCGGCTAGAGCCGCAGTCGGCCGGACGCCAGACCGCAAATATCCGAAGTGTCAGCGATAACGGCCCGGAATGACGCTTTTCTGCGTGTGCGAAGCCCGCTAAACAACCCTCAATCATTGTCACGAGAGGGACGGAAGACATGACCGCCATCATCGACATTTTCGCACGCGAGATTCTGGACAGCCGCGGCAACCCGACCGTCGAGGTCGATGTCACGCTGGAAGACGGCACCA
>NZ_FXTK01000043.1 GCF_900182695.1 Paracoccus laeviglucosivorans | reverse complement strand
TCAGGGCCGCATCTGCGAAGAGGGCGCTCCCGAAGATCTGTTCACTGATCCTTCCGAGGACCGCACCCGCGAATTTCTGGCGGCCACGCTGGACGGAAATCCTGCCTGATTGCGCGCAAAAGAGGAGCGTAGCCAGAACGTTGCTCACAATCACCTTGGAAAAAATACCAGAGCAAACTGAACTGAACGACATGTTGAGCGGGATCATCGAAACATATGCATTACCGCTCTGGCAACTCATCGAGCTGATTGCTCAGCGACATGGCAGGTCATTCTTCGCGACACCGACGGCAGGCGGCACACAATCCCGGTTCGGCAGCGCGGGGACATGCTTGCCCAGCGTTTAAGCGATTGGCCTCGAAGCATCGGTCGCGGTCAACCGGCCGCAAAGAGCCGCAGCGCCCGCGGAGCAGCAGTCGTCGCAGCCGACTGTGCCGCGCCTTCCGCTGCACCAACGAAGAGCTCCGCCATGCTGCGGTCGGAGCGAGTGTTGGTGATGGGCTCGAAGCGTCGACGATGAAGCCAACTTCCCGCATCGTCCGGTCCGGCTCCGATGCGGATGTCTCCGCCCGCCCGGATCATGCTATGCTGAGGACGTCTCGCATTTCAAATTGAGTTGGCAACATCATAACGGCCGACTTCAAGGGAGATATCCTTATAGTATTATAAAGGTCGCTCGAGGGCGGCCTTTTATGGTCAATTATTCCCGCAGCGCCAAACTGCGGCGGAATTGCAGCTCAAAGCGCTTTCAGATCGACGGCATCGTTCTTGCCGCTCCTGGCCTTCGCGGGAAACGGGCGATCGCCGGTGGTCGTCGTGCCCTCCGATACGTGATGTTCCAAGCGGCCCTAGTTGCGTCACACCACAACCCCCACCTGAGATCCTTCGCAGATCGACTTCGCAAGGCAGGTAAACCCCACGAGGTCATCATCACCGCCGTCGCCAGAAAGCTGGTCACCATCGCAAATGCAGTGTGCAAAAGCCGTCAGAAATGGGCGGACCATCCGACCTGACAGATACAGTTGCTAGGCAGAGCGCTGAAACTCCTATGGTAAGCTTGAGGTGCCCCCGAAAAAACCCGACCCCCAACGTAAGCCTAAACTTGCTGTATGTTGATCCACAAAACGAATGAGCGAAGACGCTCAGCGCCATTTCCGCTGGGACATTCGGCAGGTGCCTTGTCAGGAGATGTGTTGTGCTTCAATCCCGGCATTTATCGTGCCGAACGGATGTCCGACGGTGCAGCGTCATCGGATATGGATCTCGGACAAGCCACGCCAGCATAGCATCGATCAGTAGCTCACGCGGGGCAACAGCTTCGACCGGACGGCAATCTTTGTTCAAACCGCGCCTATAGAAGTGCGCGGGCGAGGATTAAGAAAGGGTGCCGTCCCCCTCGTTAACGGGCGAGCCAACCGCCATCGACATTGAGGGTCGCGCCGTTGATGTAATTCGCGGCAGGCGCGGAAAGAAACACCGCCGCCTGCCCGATATCGTCGGCGCGACCCCAGCGGCCTGCAGGGATCCGCTCAAGGATTGCACGCGAGCGTTCCGGGTCGGCGCGCAGGGCAGTGGTGTTGTTCGTTTCGATATAACCTGGCGCGATGGCATTAACATTCAGCCCTTGCGCCGCCCATTCATTCGCTAAGATGCGCGTGATGCCCGCCACGCCATGTTTCGCGGCAGTATAAGAGGGCACGCGGATTCCGCCCTGAAAAGACAGCAGCGAGGCGATGTTGACGATTTTTCCCCGACCTCGGGGCAGCGCCGCACGGGCGAAGGCCTGGCAGGTGAAGAACAGGGCTTTCAGATTGACATCCATCACCTCGTCCCAGTCCGCTTCGGTGAAATCGACCGAGGCGCTGCGTCGGATGATTCCTGCATTGTTCACGAGGATGTCGACATGCTCCACCGCGAACACGTCGCGCGCGGCCATCGGATCGGACAGGTCTAGGTGCATGGCGCGTCCCGATCCCATAAGCGCCAGCGTTTCATCACAATCGCGGCGGGCCGCCGCGATCACCTGGGCACCGGCCTGCGCCATGGCGACCGCGATGGCCTGACCGATCCCCGTATTGGCGCCGGTCACCAGCGCCACCTGACCGTCCAGCGAAAAGGGGCTCATCGCAGGTCCTCCGGCTGGATGAAGTCCATATCGGTGTAATCGACATTGTCGCCCGCCATGGCCCAGATGAAGGTATAACCCCCGATCCCGGCGCCGGAATGGATCGACCAGGGCGGCGACAGCACCGCCTGTTCATTCGCCACGAACAGATGTCGCGTTTCCTGCGGCTCGCCCATCAGGTGCAGCACGCGCGATTGCGGGCTCATGCCGTGATACAGATACGCCTCCATCCGGCGATCGTGGACATGGCTGGGGATGGTATTCCAGACCGAGCCATCTTCAAGCGTGGTGTAGCCGAGCACAAGCTGGCAGCTTTCCATGACCAGCGGGTGGATGAACTGACGGATCGTGCGCTTGTTGCTGGTTTCTGTGGCGCCGGTCCGCATTTCCTTGGCATTATCCATCGTCACCAGACGGCAGGGCAATTCGCGGTGTGCGGGGCATGAGACGATGTAGAAGCGCCCCCCTCCGCCAAAGGTGACTGCCCCCGAACCCATGCCCAGATACAGCACATCGCCGGTTTCCATATTCCAAGTCTGTCCTGCCGCCGCAACATCGCCCGCATCGCCGATGTTGACGATGCCCATCTCGCGCCGCTCGAGAAAGCTGTCGGTTCTGGTTTCCGCGATGCGGTCCAGCACCAGATTCCCGCCTGCAGGAACCGCTGCACCCACCACGAAACGGTCGTAATGCGAATAGACCAGCCGGATCTGCGCATCGGCAAACATGCCCTCGGTCAGGAAATGACGGCGCAGTTCGGCGGTATCCATACCCTTCGCGTGGTCCGGGTGGATCGCGTGGCGGGTTTCGACATGGATCATGGGGGTTCCTTTCATAGAAAATCGTCGCGGCGAGGGGTGAAGCTGTCGATCAGCTCGCCCGCCTCGAGGCATTCGCAGCCATGCTCGGCATCGGATGTAATGACGAAAGCATCGCCCGGTCCGACCTCGAACACGCGCCCGGCGACAGAAAAGCGAAAACGACCTGAGCGGACATAGGTCGATTGCACGTGCGGGTGGCTGTGCAGGGCGCCGCTGTCCCCGGCGTCAAAGGCAAAGCGGACAACCATCAGTTCCGGGGCATGGGCAAGAACGGTTCGGGTCGGATCGCTCATTTGAAGACACTCGGAAGCCAAAGGGAAAGTGCAGGGACGTAAGTCACCATCATCAGCGTGACGAAGGCCGCGCCGTAAAAAGGCCAGATGGTGCGCATCGCCTGCCAGATGCTGATACGCCCCACCGCGCAGCCCACAAACAGCACCGCACCTACCGGCGGGGTGCAAAGTCCGATGCCAAGATTGAGGATCAGGATGACGCCAAAATGCACCGGGTCGATCCCGAATGCTGTCGCGACGGGCAGAAAGATCGGCGTCGTGATCACGATCAGCGGCGACATGTCCATGAACGTGCCCAGAACCAGCAGGATCAGGTTCATCAACAACAGGATCACCAAAGGATTGGACGATATGTTCTGCAGGATTTCGACAAGCTGCGCCGGAACCTTCAGATAGGCCAACAACCAGCCGAAACAGGCTGCGCAGCCGATCACCAGCAGAACCATCGCAGTGGTGCGCACGGCGCCCTTGGTTGCCTCGATGAACTCGCTCAGCGGCAGTGTGCGATAGACCAGCACCGTGACCAGCAGCGCATAGACTAAAGCGATGTTTGAGGATTCCGACGCGGTGAACCACCCGGAGCGCACGCCGCCAAAGATGATCGCGATCAGGATCAGTCCCGGCATGGCCGACACGAATAGCCGCCACATCATCGCAAAGCCCGGAAACGGCTCGGTCGGATAGCCGCGCCGCTTTGCCACCCACCATGTCGCGATCATCAGGCTGGCGGCCAGGACCAGGCCGGGGATGATGCCCGCAGTGAACAGATCGGCGATCGACAGCCGCCCCCCCGCCGCGATGGAATAGATGATCATGTTGTGCGATGGCGGGATCATCAAGGCGATGATCGAGCTGACGACCGTGATATTGACGGCATAATCCACGTCGAAGCCTCGCGCCTTCATCTGCGGCACCATCAGGCCGCCGACCGCGCTTGCATCGGCAGCAGCCGAGCCCGACACGCCGCCAAACATCAACGATGCGACAATATTTACCTGACCTAGTCCGCCGCGCAGATGCCCGATCATTGACCCCGCCAAGGCGACGAGCCTGCGCGCGATATCGCCGCGCACCATCAAATCGCCTGCAAAGATGAAGAACGGGATCGCCATCAGCGCAAATACCGAGATGCCGCTGTTCAGACGCTGGAACACTACCACCGGCGGCAGCCCCAGATACAGCACGGTAAAAAAGCTGGACGCACCCAGACAGAAGGCGACGGGCGTGCCGATCAGCAGCAGCAGCGTGAAACTGCCGAAAAGTATCCACAGTTCCATCGCCTTACCTTTCCTTGCGCGGCGGTTCGTGCAGCATGGTTTCGGCCAGCCCGCCCTGTGCCAGGCCATCGGGCATGCCGTCTGCCGCGTCGTCCAGCTCGCCAAAGCGCGAGGTTCGCAGCCCTGCGGCGCGGCGCAGCACGCGTTCGAACGAAAACAGCACCAGCAGGACGCCGCCCCCGATCACCGGGGCGAAATCCCACAGGCGCGAGATGCCAAGACCCGGCACGACACCGCTTGCGGCGCGTGCGGCCAGTTGCCAGCCATACCAGGCCATGCCGAAGCCGAAGGCGAGAACGACCAGATCCGAAAGCGTGTGGAACCATGGTCGCCAGCCCTTGGGCATCAGCATCAGCCCGACATCGAAGGACAGGTGATACCCCTCCTTGACCCCGACGGCGGCACCCAGAAAAATGAACCAGCCCATCAGCATGATGCTGGCGGGTTCGGCCCAGAACAGGCTGCTGCCCAGCACATACCGCCAGACCACCTGTGCAAAGACGAACACGGTCATCAGGATCAGGCCAAGGCCCGCGATCCACAAACCCGCCGTCGCGATCGTTCCGGTCAATCCGGCCAAACGGATCAAAGCGTTCTTCATCCTGCCCCCCGCAGATGAAAAATGGCCGGCCCGGACAGGGACGGCCTTTCGGATTTACCGGGTTTCCTGGACGCGCTTCACCAGATCCTGCGCCTCGGGGGTGGTAACGTATTTCGCATAGACCGGCGCCATCGCTTCGATGAAGGCAGTTTTATCCACGTCCTTGACGATCTCGGCTCCGGCGGCGATGACCTTTTCTTCGCTGGCCTTTTCCTGATCTGCCCACAGCCGCCGCTGCAGCGTGGCCGAATTGCGCGCCGCGGTCCGCATGATCTCCTGATCCTCGGGGGTCAGCTTTTCCCAGCTTGCCTTGGACACTGCAACCAGCTCGGGAACCATCAGATGTTGGTCTAGCGTGAAGTATTTGGCCACTTCGGCATGGCCGGAACTGTCATAGCTGGGATAGTTATTCTCGGCCCCGTCGATCACCCCCGTCTGGATCGAGGAATAGACCTCGCCATAGGGCATCGGCGTGGCGTTTGCGCCAAGCGCTGCCATCATGTCGACGAACACGTCGTTCTGCATGACACGGAACTTCATGCCCTTCAGATCATCGACCGTGCGGATGGGCTTCTGCGAGTTGTAGAAACTGCGCGCGCCACCATCGTAATATGCCAGCGCGATCAGGTCGCGTTCGGCGAAATCTTCGGCGATCTCGGCTCCGATGGGTCCGTCCAGCACCGCGTGCTGATGTTCGGGCGACGTGAACAGATAAGGCAGAGACAACGTCTGCGTCACCGGCACGATGTCATTAAACGACCCGAAGGACGCGCGCACCATGTCGATCACCCCGAACTGGGTCTGCTCGATGGTGTCCTTTTCCTCGCCCAGTTGCGACGACGGGAACACCTCGATGCAGATGCGGCCACCGGTCTTTTCTTGGACCTCGGCGGCCATCGCCTTGACACCTTCGACGGTCGGATAGCCATCGGGATGGGTGTCGGATGAGCGAAGCGTGATCTCGCAGGCACCGGCGATGGATGCCGAACACAGAAGTGCGGCGAATGTCGTGGTCAAAAGCTTCATCTTGTCCTCCCTTGTGAAGCTCAGAGTCGATAGGCCTTCTTGGCGAGGCCATATGTCAGTTCGTGGGCCAGATCGGGCGCCTCCTCCTCGGTCAGGCGCCCGGTCGCGACCAGCGTCGCCAGATATGCGCAATCCACCCGCCGCGCGACGTCGTGCCGTGCGGGGATCGAACAAAAGGCGCGCGTGTCGTCGTTGAAGCCGACGGTATTATAGAACCCGGCGGTTTCGGTCGTCATTTCGCGGAAGCGCCGCATTCCCTCGGCGCTGTCGTGAAACCACCATGCGGGGCCGAGGCGCAACGCGGGATAGACCCCGGCCAGCGGCGCAAGTTCGCGCGAATAGGATGTCTCATCCAGCGTGAACAGCACCACCGTCAGGTCGGACCGCATTCCCACCGCATTCAGCAGCGGGCGCAAGGCTGCGACGTAATCGGTGCGACCGGGGATGTCGAAGCCCTTGTCGCGGCCGAATATCGCCATCACCTGATCGCTGTGGTTGCGTCGCGATCCCGGATGGATCTGCATCACCAGACCGTCGTCGAGGCTCATCCGGGCCATTTCGGTCAACATATGCGCGCGAAAGGTATCAGCCTCATGCGGGGTGCAATCGCCCTTCAGGGCCTTGTGGAACAGTGCGGCAGCGTCGGTCTGCGGCAGGTCCTCGGTCCGGGCGGTGGCGTGGCCGTGGTCGGTCGACGTCGCGCCGAACTGCTTGAAAAAGGCGCGGCGCCCGCGATGCGCGTCCAGATACCCCGCCCAGGTCGCGGTATCGCAACCCGTCTGCTCACCCAGCATCGCGACGTTCTCGGCAAAGCCCGTGAATTCCGGGTCTATCACGCCGTCCGGGCGATAGGCGGTCACAACCCGACCATCCCAGTCGCTGTCGCAGATCATCCGGTGCCAGCGCAGATCGTCCGTTGCCGCCTCGGTCGTGGCAATGACCTCGATGTTGAAACGTTCATAGAGCGCGCGGGGCCGGAATTCGGGACGGGTCAGGCAATCGGCGATATGGTCGTAATACCAATCGGCGGACTGCCCGTTCAGCCGACGTTCGATGCCGAAGACATGTTGAAAGCTGTGATCCAGCCACAGCCGGGACGGTGTGCCGGCAAATAGATGGTAGTGCTGGGCAAATAGCCGCCAGATCTTGCGCCCGTCCGTCTGGACCGGGCCGCCATCGGTGCGCGGAACCCCCAGTTCGGCCAGGGCCACCCCCTGCGACGCCAACATGCGAAAAACATAGTGATCCGGCGTGACAATCAACTGCGCGGGGTCTGGAAACGCCGCATCCTCGGCATACCAGCGCGGGTCGGTGTGACCATGAGGGCTGATGATCGGCAGATCACGGATCAGATCGTAAAGCTCACGCGCCATAGCGCGCGTCACAGGGTCCGTCGGGAAAAGCCGATCTTCCTGCAAAAGCGGCATCCGCGTTTCCTCCCCGAATCGCCTTGCTTCACTTCTAGTCATCTAATATGCTAGTCTGACAATGTCGTCAACCGATGGAACCGTCATGCCACAAGTCGATGCCGCTTTGCCTTCGCTGGACGACATGCGGCAGCGAACCGTAACCGATCAGGTGTATGATGCGTTATACGAGCGCGTGGTCGATCTGACGCTGAAGCCCGGCGCCAAGCTGTCCGAGGCTGAGGTCGCGGCTCAGATGGGGGTGTCGCGTCAACCGGTGCGGGACGCGTTCTATCGCTTGTCGCAGCTGGGTTTCATAAATATCCGGCCGCAGCGGGCGACGATCGTCACGCCCATTTCGGAAGTAGCGATCAGACAGGCTTTCTTTATTCGGCTTGCTCTTGAAATCGCCTGCATCCGTGCCGCAACGACCCGATTAACCGTCGATCAGCACGAAGCGCTTGGAGATGTGATCGCCCGACAGGCCGCGGCGGTCGCCGCCGACGACCGCGCCGCCTTCCACGCGCTGGACGATCAGTTTCACCACGATATCTGCGCGGGCGCGCAGTTGGAGTTTGTCTGGAATCTGATCAAGGACAACAAGGGCCACATGGATCGGGCAAGGTGGCTGACGCTGTCGTACAACGCGGAGAACGCCATGCGGGAGCACAAATCGATCCTTGACGGGCTGCAGGCGCGTGACGCCGAGATGGCGACGGCCGAAATGACCCGGCATTTGACGCGGATCGAGGAAACGCTGGCGCGCCTGCGCGCGGAGCGACCCGACTTCATGGGGCTGTGACCGCCACCGTCCCCCCAGGGACAGGTGACCAATTACCTCGGGTTGCCAAGCCGGTCCTACATGTCTTGTCCCGGCGGGCACGACAAGTGCAATCCGGGCCGGGCATGACCGCCCGGCCCGGTCAAGGTTCAGGCTAGTTCCCGCTTCTCGGCCCGCAATCCCTTGACGATGGCCCAGCACGCACCCAGCAGCACCAGCGTGAAGGGCAGCCCGGACGAGACCGCCATGGCCTGAAGGGCCGTCAGCCCCCCGCCCAGCAGCAGCGCAATGGCGACCAGTCCCTCGAAGCTGCACCAGAAGATGCGCTGCGCCACCGGGGCGTGAATTTTGCCGCCCGCCGCGATAGTGTCGATCACCAGCGAGCCGGAATCCGATGAGGTGACGAAGAACACGATGACCAGCACGATGCCGATGAAGCTGGAGATCGCGGTCAGCGGCAGTTGCGACAGCATCTGGAACAGCTGCAGTTCCAGCGCCGCATCGGTCACGCCAGAGAAGCCGGCTAGCGTCTCGGAAATCGCGGTGCCGCCGAAGGCTGTCATCCACAGCACCGAGATCAGCGAGGGCACGATCAGCACCGCGGTCAGAAACTGCCGCACGGTGCGCCCGCGCGACACGCGGGCGATGAACATGCCGACAAAGGGCGACCAGCTGATCCACCAAGCCCAGTAAAACGCCGTCCAGCCGTGGCGAAAGTTGTCGTCGGTCCGCCCGAACGGGTTGGACAGCGGCAGGATGTTGGCCCCGTAAGCGACCAGGTTGCCGAAAAATCCTTTCAGGATCTGCCAGGTCGGCCCGGTCAGGATCACGAAAAATAGCAGCAGGATGGCCAGCACCATGTTGATTTCCGAAAGTCGCTTGACGCCCTTTTCGACACCCAGCACGACCGAGGCAGTGGCGACGCCGGTAATGATGACGATCAGCACGATTTTGGCGGTCAGCGCGGTGCTCCAGCCGAACAGGAAATGGAAGCCAGCCGTTGCCTGCTCGGCCCCGATCCCCAACGAGGTGGCCAGTCCGAACAGTGTCGCCATCACCGCCAGCACGTCCACCACATGGCCCGGCCAGCCCCAGACCCGCTCGCCCAGGATGGGATAAAAGACCGAGCGCAAGGTCAGCGGCAGCCCCTTGTTATAGGCAAACAGCGCCAGGGCCAACGCAACCACCGCGTAGATCGCCCAAGGATGCAGGCCCCAGTGAAAGATCGTCGCGGCCATCGCCAGCCGCCGCGCGCCCAGTTCGTCCCCCGGCGCGCCCTCCAGCGGGGACCAGTCGGTGCGCACGCCGTTTTCGACCACCGGCCCGCCCAGAGCGGCGGTGAAATGGCCCAGCGGCTCACTGACGCCATAGAACATCAACCCGATGCCCATGCCGGCGGCGAACAGCATGGAAAACCAGCCCGTCAGGGTAAAGTCCGGAGTCGCCTCTGGGCCGCCCAGCCGGACCGAGCCCAGCGGCGAAAGGATCAGGCCCAGACACAGCAGCACGAAGATGTTGCCCGCGAACAGAAAGAACCAGTCGAAATTGCTGGTGACGACGTCGCGCAACCCGCCGAAGAACGGCCCCAGGACCGAGGGAAACAGCAGCGTCGCCGCAGTGAAGACTACTACTGCGACGCCGGAGATCATGAAAACCGGGTTGTGGATGTCGAACGCAACCGGCTTGACCCCTTCGATATTGTCCCGGCCGATCTCGTAATCGGTCGCGATGATTTGGGTCGGGCCCTCGGGCGGCGGCAGGGCCTCGATGCCGGCGTCGGCGATAAATGGTTCGGATAGGCCTGGCTGTGACATGCATCCCTTTCTCATTTGAGTTTGATTGGGCGCCGAAGGCTTCGACTTGACGCGAAACGCGCCTGAAGGTTGAGGATTTCACAATTTCTTTATGAATGCTACCGCGACAGCCTGACTGACGCGGCCGGGGCATGGTGAGCCGTGCGCCTCCAGGCCGCATCTATGCGCCCGGCTGCCTGCCCGCCGGACACTTCGATGAGATAATCTGCCGCCTTTTGCGCCTCGGTCGCAGCCTTGAAGATCATCCGCTTGTCATCCTTGAGCGCGCGTAGCCAGCCTTCGACATAGGCGGCGGACTGGCCAAAATCCGGCATCAGGCCCAATTGGCTGCAGAGCATGCAATTGCCGATTTCCGCGATCAACTCCTCGAACGCGTAGGCCTTGCGGTCGGTGAACCGGCTGAAACGGTCCAGACGGGATACATGGCCGCTCCAATGGCAGGCCTCATGCGCCAAGGTGGCATAATAGGCCCCAGCAGAGTGGAAGGTCGCGACGTCTGGCATGTGGATGACGTCGGCACGCCGGTCATAATAGGCCTGCGCCTCGGCGCTATGGCGGATCTCGGCGCTGGTGGCGGCAAAAAACGCGTCCAGCCCCGCATCGGGTTTGGTGCCCAGATCGCGCGCGGGTTCTACCGCAGACGCGGTGAATTTCTCCGGCAGTCCGTCGATCTGATCGGCATTGAACACGCGGTAGCTTTTGAGAAACGGGACCTGGCGTTCGTCACCGCTGGTCTCATCTTCGCGGGCGATGGTACCGTATTTGACCACGGTGGCGCTTTTCTCGCCCTTGCGCACCTGCCCGCCTGCGGCCTCGGCCTGTTTATACGTGAACCA
>NZ_FXTK01000042.1 GCF_900182695.1 Paracoccus laeviglucosivorans | reverse complement strand
CGCGACTGGACCAAACAGGATCTGATCGAGGTGGCGCGCAGCAAAAAGCTTGATCTGGACAGCGCGGCCGGACGCAGCAAGGCGGCGACGCTGGTTGATGGCTTCTACGCCAAGGCTGGCGAGATCCTGTCACAAGGGCTGGAACGCAGCACCGGGAACGACCGGCTCACCCGTACGCTTGGTACCATGGCGCAAGCCCTGAAACAGGACGGGCAGGTGGCGTTCCAGAACGAGGCCCATGCCGGACGCTTCGCCCGCGATCTCAAGGACCGCTATGGCGCGGACCTGATGGTCCGGCTGGCCAGGGGCGATGATCGCGCGCTGGCGGTCGATATCCCGGACCGTGATCAGCGCCGGGCTGTGGCGCAGGCCATCACCGCCGCCGCCGAGCGCCATGAGACCATGGGCATGTCGCTGCGCCAAGTGCAGGAGGCGAAGCTGCGGCTGCGGGAAGAGCGCGATCGGACGGCGGATCGGGATGGTGATCACACACGCGGTCGGGACAAGGACCGCGAGCGCTAAGACATTGCGCACAGGCCGGAGCCCGCGCCAGACACGGACACTGTCTGTCTGTGCAGGTTGCCGGCCTGCTCCGGCTGCAGTTCATCGTGGGCTTGACCAGCTTCGCCATGATCGCACACGTCGCGCCGTCACTCTAATCGAACCGAAGGGCGGAAAGCGGCCTGACGGCGCCGCGGCAGGGCAACCGCAGCAATACCGAAGAGCGGACGCTCATGCAGGCTGCAGCGGCCAAACCACCTGACGGGCATAAAGCCGTCTGACGCCGCCGCAGCGATGTGACAACGGTAAAATGGGCAGCGTGGTCGTTTATAGAACCTGCAGAATATAGGGTAATTGCCGAGTCGACCTGCGATGTCACAACGGAGCGGGCGGTTCAGATCCTATCTATGGGCCGCGCTGGTAGATCGGCGGGCGGCCAATGTCACGATCATCCCGATTCAGGAAGATTTCGTATCCGGTGAGGTGAAAGGCAGTATTTCCGAGTTCCTTCACCGTATCCAGCGTGTCAACATGGATGAAGTGGCGATACGACGCACGAAACCCCTCACCGAGCGCTGCGCGAAAATAAAATCCCTCGGGCCCGATCGTGAGACAGGCCTCTTCCTGCGGATCATTAATGTCTGATAGTGAAGTCGCAGAAAAATCAGGCTGGAGAATCCAATCTGCGCCAAACGACACGCATTGCTCCGTCGCATCCCATTGGAAAATTCGGTGCCAATTCGCTTCACCCGACCTACCGAAGTCAGGATTTAGGAGCAGGATTGTCAGCTTGTCGTCACGATCATCCGCCAGTCCAGACAACTTGACACCAAACATTGGAAGACTGCTATACCTTTTGAGGAGAAACAGCGCGCCTTTTGGCACATCGACCAAAGCCGCTGACCTCGCATTCAATGTGCTTCGCATACGCTTTCTCTCCAAAAGGCCACTAGTCCCAGCCACGCCGAGTATCGGTGCGGTGACATTCAGGGCAATGCAGTGCATTGATCGGGTGCCTCTCGCGACGGGCCTCTCGACGCTCGTTCTCGTCAAGAACTTCAGCTTCGAAGCGGTGACCACAGTTGTTGCAGCGGAATTTAAGGCGCTCAGTCATAGGCAATACCTGCGTTGCCAATGAACTCGTTCCAGAGTACCTCCGCCGCGCGCTCAGGCGTCAGCTGCTTCTCAGCTTTGCCGAAGATATTCATGGTTTGGGTGAGGAACTGCTCGTAATCATCGCTCGAAATGTTGAAGCCGCCGTTTGCGGTATTTTCTCCAGCATTTTCGCTGAACGAGTAGTATATGTCACCCAAAGCGATTTGCGAGTTTCGACAATGTACCGAGATGTGGGCCGTGCCGTTCCGATGGCCGCCATTTACGATTGTTGCCCCGAAAGAAGTCGTATTTCTGTCAACGAAACGACTCCGCAATCCATCGATTGAGTTGATTTCGAGAACCGCCTTCTGGAAGTAGTCCTTGATGATGGCAAAGGCGGCGTCACGGAAGTCACCCCTGTCGATGTGATCGAACTGTCGTTTTGCCCGGTAGCGGGCCATTGCGGGGCGTACGGCATCTGGTTTAGGGGCCGCTGTTGCAGCGGCAGGCACACTTTCAGCTTCGATAATACGACGAAGCTCCTGCACCACATTTAAGTAGGCAGTGTTCGAGTTTGCCCATTCGCTGATCGCTTTACCGTCAGTTGGGACGGCCTTGAGCTTGCGCAGCTCACCCATCGCCTTCCAGTCACATTCCTCCACGATAATGGGCACCACGCGCGCCTCCCCGGCGTCATGGCGTTCCAGGGCTCGCTTCATTTCGCGTTCGACGCAGTAGTCAGACGCTATGAAATCAGGACTCACCAACAGCAGGAATAGATCGGCTGCATCCAGTTCCCGCGCAATCTCGGCGTCAAGCCCGCTTCCGGCCAAGATATCGCGATCATACCAAGTCTCGATATGTCCAGCCCGCGTCAAGTTCTTAAGGTGTATGTGAAGCCGGTCCAGCGCGGCCTTGTCATGGTGGGAATAAGAAATGAATGCGCGCATATGCTCAACTTAAAATGCTCGGGATTTTACATTTCACGCCCCTACCGTTGCTGACGCGTAGCACGGTAAAACGTGACAGAAGCGGCAACACTTTTCGTGTAACACAACTATGCTTCTTCGTTCGCAATCGGCACTTAATACTCGGCTGAGACAACCTCGAATCAGAAAGCAGCCTTGCGAGTTCAAAAAAGCTATTGCCGAAAATTATCTTTGACAAGAATTGTCTCACATACGTAGCCGTTTTTTAGTTGGTTGAAGACTGAGCCAATGAGAAACAAGAAAAATTACGGGCTGTCTATGAGGAATTTTGTTTGAATAAGTTATACGATGCAAGGGCGGAAATCTTTCTTGCAGATCTCTTATAATTAACCGCAACTGTGTGATCCATGTTGTATGTCGCTGCATCAGACGTGATAAATTCCAGGCGAAGGTCAAGTTCGTCGGTCGTCAAGAGAATGCAAATTGTGAATTACATGGTTTCCTCGAAAAGATCCGGCGTGTTTTCATCTCGTCGTTTACTTAAACCTTCGCCCTGATGCAGACATGGGTGTTTTATGTGTGTAAGGCCCTTCGCAGCTTCGAAATGGACCCATCCCCCTTTCGGCATGCCATAGCTCATGATCAACGCCCCGCACATCGGGCAAGGTCGACTGGAGCGGCGGACCTTACTGTCAGGCCTGCCAATCCGCAGCACCCAACTGCTACGGACGGAAACTGTCCGTCCCGACGGGTGTCGGCGAGTATGAGCTTTCCGAAAATACCACCGATCAGTCATCCAAGCCCCCTTCTTTCCTCTACACGACTGCCACTCGGTGTTGAACGCACGTAGAATCCCTGAGGAATTGTCTCTTGCACCAAACCGACATGGGAGATCAGACCCACTGCACGACTGCCTTCGGTCAGTTCTGCGAGAACCTGAAGCACCTGATCAAGAGTGCCGGCGCCATTTTCGGTATCGAGACTGCCGAACCCTTCATCGATGAAAATAGTGTCCATCCGCACCTTACCCGACAGGCTTTCGACCACATCGGCAAGCCCGAGCGCCAGAGCCAGCGCCGAGATAAAGGTCTCACCACCGGACAGGGTCGCCGTCGGGCGGGCCTTGCCGGTGTTGATATCGAACACATCGATCCCAAGCCCGCGCTTGCCACGCCCGCCCGATGCCTCGACAGCGCGCTCCAGCCGATAGCGGCCGCGCGTCATCGGGTCGAACCGCATATTTGCCGCCTCCAGCACCTGATCGAACATGGCCGCGATGGCAAAGGTTTCCAGCGTCATGTTGAAATCGTTCTTGCCATTGGCAAGATCGGCCAACCCCCGGAGCGGGCCGGTCTCTGCCTCTAGCACCTCTGTTCTGGCAAGGGCATCGGACAGCGACCCTCTGAGAACCGTCAGCCCCTCGACCGCCGACTCCGCCTCGGCTAGTGCGGTCATCGCTGCCCTTACGCGCTCGGCCGCCGCCGCTTGCACCTGCACCAGTTGCTCAAGATCGGGGCGGTCGCAACCAGCGCAATCGGCCTGGGCATACTGCAGGGTCGTGCGCGCCGCGATCAACCCATCTTGATGGTCCCGCACCGCCTTGCGGTCATCGCCAAGCGTTGGGAAGTGCGCCTTGCACGCAGCGTATCCCCCCTCATCCAGCCCAACCTCATGCAGGCGGGCCGTGAAATCAACCTGCGCCCGGGCTGCCCGCCCAGTCTGAGCCTCTTGCATCCGCTGTGCCGCGGCAAGCAATTCCTGCGCCCGGGTCAGCGCCTCGGCAGCAGCGCGATCCCCCTGTACCGCCCGCTCTAGAGCCTCGGCAAGCCGCGTTTCTTCCCCCTGCAAAGCCGTGCGCCGGCCTGCCACGGCCTCGGGAGTGCGCAGCCCCTCGGGCAGCGCATCCACCACCGCATCGCGCCGCGCCGCCGCCCCGGCCAAGGCCTGCGCCGCCGTGCTTGCGGCGATCCTGGCCGTGGTCGCGGCCGTCTCGGCCTGCGCAACCTCCTGTTTCAGATCTGCAAGCCGCGCAGCCATCGTCTCAAGATCGAGCGCCGCGCCGATTGCTGTCAGCGCCACGTCCAGCCGCGCCTTGTCGGCCTCAAGCTCCGCCTGGGGCCGCGTCGGCCGGTCCATCTCGGCCGCCGCCTGCCGCCTTTCATTACAAGAGCGCCGACAATTCGTCAGCTCGGTCTCGGCGCGCACCTTGGCTTCGGCGGCTGCTCGTGCCGCCGCCTGCGCCTTGCGAAAGGCCTCGGTCAGGCCGGATTGTTCCGGGCTGCCCTGCGCCGGTGCAGGATGATCGGTGCCGCCACAGACTGGACATGGGGCGCCCTCGGTCAGCTTTTCGGCCAGAATGATCGCCTGCGTGCGTGTCAGCCGCGCCTCGGCCTCGGTCAGGGCGGTATCAGTCGCGTCGCCATCGGCAATCCGCGCCGCCAGATCGCCCGCCGCCATCTCGATCCGGCCTTCGGCCTCGGCCACCGCAGCCGTGGCCTTTGCCAGCGCGGCAGCCCGGGCTAGTTCATGGTCCAACCCGGCCAGCTCTGCCGTTAACTGACTGCGGCTGGCCTCGGCCCGGCGCGCCTGCTCCAGTGCCAGATCGGCGGCGTCGCGCTGCGCCAGCAGGGTTTCCCGCGCGGCATCGGCCGCGGTCAGTGCCTGTGCCGCTTTTGCTGCATCCTCGCTGGTCCGGTCAAACGCCGCCTGCAAGTCGGCGGCCTGCCCGACCCTTTCCCCAACCTCCTTCAACCGTGTCAGATCGGCCTGCACCGCGCGCAAACGCTCCTCGCCTGCCCGCGCCGCTTCCAGCGTCTGCTCCGCAAAATCCCGCGCCTGCAGGGCGGTTTCCAGATCCGCCGCCGCCGTGGTGACAGATGCTACCGCCTCTCGGCTGGCCGCTGCCGCATCATGCCATGCGGTTTCCAGATCCCGTGCATGCAGAGCGTTGCTGACGGTCTCGACCCGCCTTTCCAAGTGGCCAATCACCGCCGCCTTCGCCTCCAGACCCTCCAGTGCCTTGCTCGCCCCATCTGCCGCAACAAAGGCCTTTTCAAGCCTTTCACCCTCGGCCAAGCCTGCACGCGCCAACAGCTGCGCCGCATCCTCGGCCTGTTGCCGGCCCCGCGCCTCTTCGACCTGGGCCGTGGCTGCGGTGATGCCGATCTCCAGCGCCTCGGCGCTTTCAAAGCCGCGCTCGATCAACCGCGCCAGATAGAGTGCACGCTGCTCGCGCAGGGCCCGTTCCGCCTGCGCGGCCTCGTCTTTCAGCCGCGCAGCAAGGTCGCGATAGATCTTCACATCGAAAAGTTCGCGCAGAATCTCAACCCGAGCATCGGTTTTCGCCGCCAGAAAGGTCTCAAACCGGCCCTGCGGCAACAGCACGATCTGGCGAAACTGATCCGGCCCATAGCCCAAGAGCTCGCGCAGCTGCTTGTCGACGACCGAGACCTTTTTCTCGGCCAGAACCCGGCCCGATTGCCCCGACCCGATCAGGTCAGGCGCGATCCCGGTTACATCGAACAGCGCGGCCTCGGCAGCATCCGCGGTCATCCCCGCGCCGCGCGCCTTTGGCCGCTCCTGCACCGGGCGGCGGCGGATCAGATAGCTTTTGGCACCCAGTTCGAACAGGAATTCCACCTCGGTGGGCAGATCCGCCGCCGCATGATCCGACCGCAGCGAGCGCGGCTCCTGATCGGCCTTGGTCGGCGCGCCGAACAGCGCAAAGACCATCGCCGAAAACAGCGTCGACTTTCCCGCTCCCGTCTGTCCATAGATCCCAAACAGCCCGATTTCGAGCGCGGATCGGAAATCGATGATTTCGGTGGTCGCAAAGGGGCCAAAGGCTTGCAGCGTTAGGCGGATCGGTCTCATGGCTGATCCTCGGCGACCTGTGTGGTGTGCAATCTGTTAGCGACCAGCGCCAGTTCGGTGGCGTCGGGCACCCGACCGCGCATGACCTTGAGAAAATCGCCGACCATATCGATCGGCGGGATCGCGGCCCGCCCTGCGCCCGGCGCCCGGGATTCCGGCGCACGCGCCTGCCGCGCATAAGTCAGATGGCAGGCGTTGGGATAGACCGCGCGCAGCCGCTTCATCGGATCGATCAGCGGCGTCTCGTCGTTCAGGATGGCCTGAATGAAATCCTCTGACGGGCTCCCGGCCAGCAGTTCGGCAAAACTCCCGGTCAATGAGCGTACCCGCCGCAGCGGGCGAAACGGCACGGTGCGGATATCACTGCCTTGGGCATGCAGATCGACGATGGTCATGGATTTCTCTTGCCCAGCTTCATCAAAGCCAAAAGCGAGCGGGGCACCGGAATAGCGGATATGGTGCGCGCCTACCTCCTGCGGCTTGTGCAAATGGCCGAGCGAGACGTAATCGGCGCCCGCGAACACCTCCGCCGGCACGGTTTCGATACCGCCAACCCGAGTCAGGGCGCGCTCGGCCTCACCGACCGCCCCGCCAGCCACAAAGGCATGGGCGACCACCACCCACCGTGCGCCCGCAGGCACCTGAGCCCGGGCGGCGGCGATCTGGGCCGCGATCACATCTGCCGGCGTGCTGATGCTTTCGTCGCCGAACAGCTCGCGCGCGGCATATTCATAGGAAAAAGCCAATGCTGAAAAGGCAACCTCGCCGTGGGCATCGCGCATCACCAAGGGCGCCTCGACAGCATCGGCAATCCCGCGCACCAGCGCCCGAGAAGGGGTTGAAAAGACCGACATCGCCTCGATCCGGTCGCCAGAATCGTGATTGCCCGAGATCATCACCACGGCGGCTTCGGTCTCCTCTGCGACCCGTTTGAGAAACCGGTTAAACTGGCGGATAGCCGAATTTGGGGGAGAGGCTCGGTCGAACACATCGCCTGCGATCACTAGCACATCGACCGCTTCGGCCACCAGCGTCTCTATGATCTGGCCCAGCACGGCTTCATGGTCATCTTCAAGGCTGAGTCCCATGAACTGCCTGCCCAGATGAAGATCTGCCGTATGAAGGAATCGCATCTGTATATCCAGTTTCTATACGTATTATTACTGTATGGACGCGGCACGACAAGTCAAGTAGTCTTCAACGTATGGACCTTGAATCTCTCAATCATGCACAGCGCGAACGGATCCTGCTCTTGGATCAATGTCTTACATGGAAAGGCCAGGCTAACCGCCGGGACTTGATTGTTCGCTTTGAAATCTCGACAGCGCAGGCGGCAGTCGACTTTCGTACCTATCTTTCGCTGACGCGGACACCTCCGGTCTATGATGCCACAGCGAAAACCTATTTCTCGAACGACGAACATAGTCCGTTGTCCGATGCTGGCCCTGAGCAGGTCTTCGACCTTCTCAGGGAAGAGAGTTCTCATCTCGACGCAAGCATCCCACTGCCCAATCGCGCCATGGACCCCGCCGTCGTCGCTCAGCTTTACCGCGCGATGACAAACGAGAGAGATATCCTGATCACTTACACCTCGATGAACAGTGGGCTCTCCGAACCGCAATGGATCAGTCCGGTACGGTTTCACTTTGACGGAGAGGCCATTCATCTCCGAGCCTGGAGCCATAAGCATGGGGAATACCGGGACTATCTCCCGATTCGAGTATTGAAACAAAACAGCATCCCAACGCGAGACAGGTCCTTCCCACTACCGTTTGACACGGATTGGAACCAATTTGTGCGCTTACGGATATGTCCGCGTTCGGAACTCTCGGACGCACAGGCGAGGGTGGTCCGGTTGGAATACGGATTTCCGGAGCAGACACACATCACGGTCGAAACTCGCAAGGCACTAGCATTTTATGTGATGAGGCGGTGGCGCCTCAATGACGATAAGGCTAGGCTCCAGTTGGAAGAAATCGAAGAAATTGAATTGTAACGCTGCGGCCGGTGGGCAGATTGAGGCTTCTAGAGGTCGTAATATTCCCGCCTAGCTCAACAGTAGGAAGCTCCCACAGTCGTGGGTATCGCCGGGGGAGAGTTATGCCGAACGAAACTATACACAATCCCGATCAGTATATGACCGCGCTCCGTACAATTATCGCAGGTGGACGGAAGCGGATCGGACTGCTGCTCGGTGCCGGCGCGTCCGCTGGCATGCGTAAGAGCGATGGCAGCTATCCGCTAATACCCGCAGTTGCCGGCCTAACGACCCAGGTCCTCGGGAGCCTGAACGGCGAATACCAGTATCAAATTGCCGAATTGAAGAAGGAACTGGCGCCTAAGGATGACATCGAGACGATCCTTTCGCGAGTGCGGGCACTGGCAAAGATCATCGGCCCTGCGAAAATCCACGGCTTGGACGGCCCACAATACGCCACGCTGGGTGAGCGAATCTGCGAAGAAATCGGCACCATCGTCAATGTATCTCTCCCACCGAGCGGATCTGCGTACAGCGACATCGTCACATGGATCGTGGGCACGGCCCGCGATCATCCGGTCGAGATATTCACGACGAACTACGACTTGCTCATGGAGGAAGCACTGGAGCGCGTGCGAGCGCCATATTTCGACGGCTTCACGGGCGGCCGCGACCCGTTCTTCGATCCTGTAACGGTCTCGAACAATGACCTCCCGGCTCGCTGGACGCGCCTTTGGAAGCTTCACGGCTCGCTCGGCTGGTCATCGAACGATAAGGATGAGGTCGTTCGCTCGGGCAAGGACAGCGCCAAGCATCTCGTGTTCCCTGAGCATCTGAAATATGAGCAAACCCAGAAGGCCCCCTATGCCGCACTGCTGGACCGCCTCCGCGCCTTCCTTGCGACACCCGACACCCTGCTGATATCGGTGGGCTTCTCGTTCGCGGACGCCCACATATCCGCGCGGATTGACGAGGGGCTCGCTGCCAATCCTTCGGCTAGCGTATTCGCGTTTCAATTTCAGAAGCTTGAGAAGGAGAGCTGTGCAAGTGAATTGGGTCGTCGCCTGCCGAACTTCAGCGTTTACGCACGTGATGCGGCAGTCGTGAATGGCTCCGCAGGCCTCTGGAAGGTTCCCGACCAGCTGCCGAGCAAGGACTGGGGGCCGATCCGCTCGTCCTACTGGTCGCGCTTCGAGGATGCCTCCCCAAATGAGTTTATTCTCGGCCGCATTGAAGACTTTGCTCGCTTCTTCTCAGCAGCGCGGTCCGCGCAGGCCTTCGCCGCACAACAGACTCAACTAGCGGAGCCCAACACCGCGCTTCCGGCCGAAGCCCCTGTCGCATGAAAAACGCACCCACCCTTCTCGGTCACGTCGGTGCAGTGGCGGGAGCTTCTGTCAGCGTGCGGCAGTATGAAGGTGTCGCTTCGGGGATCGCGATCATCGGAGGCCGCAGTTATCGCGTGGGCCAAGTTGGAAGTTTCGTGCGGATCCCACAAGGCTATCACGACCTCTATGGTATCATCTCCGACGTCGGTGCGACAGCGACACCCGAGACGCTAATTGACACTCAAGCACGGGGCGAGCGCTGGATTAAGGTTCAGCTCGTTGGCGAAGTGATCGAGACGACCTTTGAGCGGGGCATCAGTCAGTATCCTGCAATCAATGATCAGGTCCATCTCGTGGTCGAGGAAGATCTAGCAAGAATCTACGGCAACGTTGATACAGGCCAAGTTACGATCGGGCGACTGTCAAGTGCAGAGAGCATTCCCGTGCGGATCGACCTAGATAAGTTGGTCACGCGCCATTCGGCGGTACTGGGGTCGACCGGATCAGGCAAGTCGACCACCGTCACGAGTCTCTTAAGATCTCTATCTGTTGGACAAGGAGGAGGAGCGGGCTTTCCAAACGCCAGGGTTCTTCTTATCGACATCCACGGCGAATACGGACGCGCTCTAGGTGAGGTGGCGCGCGTGTTTCGTGTGAACCCCGTTGAGGGCGAGTTTCCTCTTTACGTACCCTATTGGGCCCTCGAGCTCGGGGACCTCCTGGCCTTCCTGCTCGGCAAGACCGATGAAAAGGCGCTGACGGCGATTCAGGATCGCATCCTCCGGATGAAGGTGCATTCAGTTGAAAATGGAGCCTATCCTGGCACCGATCTCAATTCTTTAACCTTCGATAGCCCGTTGCCCTTTAGCCTGAAGGCGCTGTGGTTCGCCCTGATCGATCCGGAGCTGAAAACTTGGGTTGAAAACACCCAACAGACTTCGGCACGCACCGCTGAGGGCGATGCAGACACTCTCGTGCCGCCAACCTATCCCCTACCCGGTATCGGCGGCGCGACACCGTTTGCCAATAAGTCGAACGTGCTGTCGATCAGGCGCCAGCTAGACCAGCTGCGGTCGCGTCTCCTTGACCGTCAATTTGACTTCATGCTCCGACCCGGGCCATGGGAGCCCAACCTCGATGGCGTGCCTGAAAGTGACCTCCCTCATCTGCTTGAGAGTTGGTTAGGCCATGATAGACCAATCACCGTCTTGGACCTCTCTGGGGTGCCGAGTTCGGTGTTGATGCGTCTGATTGGTGGCATCCTGAATGTGATTTATGAGGCGCTATTCTGGGGTCGCGAACGTCCGGAGGGCGGTCGCCGGAGACCGCTGCTGGTCGTGATGGAGGAGGCACATCGCTATCTCGGAAAAGACGACTCGAGCCTCGCGCGGGACGCCGTTCAGCGGATCGTGAAGGAGGGACGGAAGTTCGGCATCGGAGCGATGATCGTCAGCCAGCGGCCTTCGGAGATCGACGACACCATCCTTTCACAATGTGGCACCTTTTTCTCTCTGCGGCTCTCGAACTCGGCGGACAGGGGCAAAGTGCAAGCGTAAGCGTTTTCTAGGCCGCACCTTCCGAGTTTTCGGCTGACCTGCGACTCCGTGTCTGACGGAGATTAGCGGTTGAGTTTCGCGATGGCGACTA
>NZ_FXTK01000041.1 GCF_900182695.1 Paracoccus laeviglucosivorans | reverse complement strand
ATCCGCGCGATCCGATGCAGAACCTTGATGGCGGCGCCCGCTATCTGCTGGCACAGCTCCAAGCGTTCCGCAGCCCGATGCTGGCCCTGGCGGCCTATAATGCCGGGCCCGCAGCCGTGAAGCGCTATGGCGGTGTACCGCCCTATCGCGAGACCCGCGACTATGTCGTGAAGGTGCTTTCCGAACATGACCGTCTGCTCCTGACGAAACCGTAGAGGATTCTCTTTTCCATGACCTTTGCATGTGATGCGCGACGCCGGTCGTTTGCGCTGCCGATCGCGCTTGGCCTTTTGCTCGCCTCAGGCCTCGCCTCAAGCGCTCTGGCCCAGGCCAATCAGGGCATCGATTTCACGAAGGCCAATACGCTCGGCAACAACTGGACCACCTGGATCATGGGCAATCCGGTGACGTGGTTCTTCACCACGGCTTTCGTCATCGTCGGCATCATGGCGGCGTTGAACCGCGCGCCCTGGGCCTGGCTGCTCTACATCATCATCGGCGCCATCATTGCTATGCCGGTTTCGACCGTCGTCAGCAATCTCAACAGCTTCCTCTAGAGCATGGAGCGCACCCCCGTCATCTTGGGCCTCACGCGGCAGGCCCGGCTCTGGGGCCTGCCCCTGCCCTATACGCTGGCAGTGGCCTCCGTCACCGTGCTGCCCTTCATGTGGACCTCGCAGAACCTGATCCTGTCGCTCAGCTTTCTCGGATTGGGTCCGGTCTGGTACGGGCTGGCGCGCCTCGCCACCGCGGCCAATCCCAATGGCGCGCAGGTGCTGCGGGTGATCTTGCAAAAAACCCCGCCTGCCTTGAACCGGACCCGCAAACGGGGGCGGCGCTATGTTTGATCGCGCCTCCCCCCGCCCTGGTGACGCGGCCCGCGCGGTGCTGCCGAAAGATCCCGCGCTCTTCACCCATCTGCCTTACCTCATTGAACATGATGACGAGGTCGTGCGCACCCGCCAGAATGGACTGATGATGTCGCTGGAGATTGCCGGGATCGACGGCATGACCGCCGCGCCGCAGGACATCACCGATCTGCGCCGCGCCGTCGCCACCCTGATCGACGGTTTGGATGAACGCTTTACGTTCTACATCCACCGTCTGCACCGCCCGGCCGCGCTGGGATTGAAGCCGGTGCATGGCGACAGCTTCGCGGCCGATCTGGACCGCCGCTGGCGCCAGCATCTTGGCGGTCAGAACCTGCATGATGTCGTGCTGGTGCTGACCGTGGTCTGCGCGCTGCCCACCCCACTCAAGGTGCCGCTCTTGCGCCGGGCCGCCGCGCGGATCTTCGAGGCCGATACCGAGACCCGGCTGCAGGATCTGCGCGAGCTGATCGCCATTATCGAAACCGGCCTGCCAAACGTCACGACCAGACGGCTGCGGATCAGCGACGGCAGCCTGATCGGTTTTTATAGCGCCATCGGCACCGGCATTCTCGCGCCGGCCTGGCGCGGCGAGATGACCCTGATCGCCGAAGATGCCGCATCTTCCGCCGCCACCTTTTTTCCCGACCGCATCCTGTTCGACGAAGGATCCGGCAAGCCACGCCACGCCGCGGTGCTGGCGATCCGCCGTTACAGTCAGGAGACCTGGCCCGGCATGCTGGACGCGCTCGACACCTCCATCGACACCTTGGTCACGCACTCCTTTACCCCCATCGCCTCGGAAAAGATCGCGGACCGGGTGCGGCTGCGGGTGAACCAGATGCGCGCCGCCGATGATCTGGCCACAACCATCCAGCAGCAGTTGATCGAGACCGCCGATGCCGTCGAAAGCGGCGGCAAAAGTGTCGGCAATCACCAGCTGACCATCACCGTCTTTGCCGACAGCCCAGCGGCACTTGATGCGCAGGTCTCGAAGGTCAAGGGCATGGCTGAACGCGCACGGATCAAACTGACGCGCTGCTCCCACAGCCTCGAGGCCAGCTATTTCGCGACGCATCCCGGCAATATGGATTATGAATGCTGGGGCATGGCGGTGGCGACCACCACCTTCGCCGATATGGCCTCGCTGCATGTCTGCGATGCCGGCACACAGGCGCAGGATCTCTACTGGCGCACGCCGGTGACGGTGTTTCAGAGTGCGACCGGGGCACCGCATCGCTTCAGCTTTCAGGTGCCGGGATCGGCCGCGAAAGAACCACCCCTGGGCCATACCCTGGTGCTGGGTCCCTCCGATTCCGGCAAGACCACCACCGTGGCCTTTCTGGCGGCGCAGGCGCAGCGCGTGCGGCCGCGCATTATCATCTTTGACAAGGATCTGGGCCTCAGAAGCCTCGTTGCGGCGCTGGGGGGCGATTATGCCCAGATCCGCGCCGGGCAGGCCACCGGGCTGAACCCGCTTCTGACCGAGACCGGCCCGCGCGGCGAGGCCTGGCTGATGGACTGGCTCTCGGCGCTTCTCGAACGTCGGGGCCCGCTCTCGCCCATCCAAAGCGCCGCGCTGAAGGCCGCCATTCGTCGGGTCAGCGCGGCGCCGGAGGCCCTGCGCAGCTTTGAGCATTTCGAGACGCTGGTCGGTGATGTTCAGGACGGCCGCGAGCTGGCGATGCGCGTCGCCGAATGGGGCCCCGGGGGCCGGTACAACTGGGTGTTTGGCGCGGCCAAACATCCGGTGGTGGATTTCCGGCGCAGCGATGTCGTCGGGCTCGACATGACCGAGATCCTGGAGCACGCCACCGAACGCACCGCGATCCTCAGCTATATCTTCCGCCGACTTGAGCTGATGTTCGAGGAACGTGTGCCGACGCTGCTGATCGTCGATGAGGCGCATGCCGCACTGGACGATGATTTCTTCGCCACGCGGATGCCAAAATGGGCCGTCACCGCGCGCAAGCTGAACGTCACGTTGATCCTGATGACGCAATTCCCAAGCCAGATCGAAAAGAGCAAAGCCCGCACAATCCTCGAGGGTCTGCCGCACCGGCTGATCTTTCCCAACAGTCAGGCCATCGAGGCGCATTACGCCAATCTGCACCTGACCGAAAACCAGCTCGGCTTTGTGCTGGAAGGTCAGTTCGGTCCGCGGCGCGCGCTCTGGAATGGACCCACCGGATCGACGCTGCTCGATGTCGACCTCTCGCCGCTCGGCCCGCTCCTGACCGCGCTCAGCGGCGGTAAAGCCGCGCTTCAGGCCTTTGGCGAGGGTTTCGAGACCAGGCCCAATTTCTGGAGGACTGCCGATGTCTAAAGCGATTTTTCTTGGGACAATCCTGCTGCTGATGGCAGGCTGCGCCAGCGACGCGGCCAGCCGAAAAACCAATTGTTGGACCACGATGACGCTGGCCGAGATGCCCGCAGGTGAGTGCGTGTTTCATGATGTCGCAGCGCGTTAGGGCGGCGGTCATGGCACTGGCACTTCTCGCATCTCCGCTGGCAGCCGCAGCACAGGGCGTGCCCTCGGTCGATCTGAAACAGATCGCCGGGTGGCTCCTGCAACGCCAGCAGGCGCTGGCCACGCGCGCCGCCGAGCAGCAGGAAAATGCCCGCCGCGCCACGATCCTTGAACGTCAACAAGATCAGCTGGCGGCACTGGACCGGACGCTGGATCTGTTGACCGGGACCAGCGCCTTCATTCCCGGTCTCGAACGCGGCAGCGCAGGCGGGGCGGGCGGCATTGATGCCGCAGACGCGGTCTATGCCCTTGACGATGACAACCCCTATGCCGCGCGGCTCTTCGGTGATGCACCCGAGACCATCGAACAGATGATTGCCGAGACCGTTGTCCGCTATGGCAATCACCCGGCGCTGGCACAGGCCGGTATCAATGCCGTCGAATTCCGCTGCTGGTTTCAGGGGCTGGTCAAACAGGAATCCAATTTCAGCATCGGCGCCAAAAGCCCGGTCGCGGCTTTCGGGCTGACGCAGATCATGCCGGAGACGGCCAAGGAACTCGGCGTCTATCCGGCCTATTACGACGATCCCCGCGTCCAGCTCGATGGCGGTGCGCGATATCTGCTGCAGCAACTGGCCCGCTTCGGTTCGATGGATCTGGCGCTTGCCGCTTATAATGCCGGACCCGGCGCGGTGCAAAAACATGGCGGCATCCCGCCTTACACGGAGACAAAAAACTATGTCTCGCGCATCCGGGCCTATTATCAGCGCTATGCCGGACGGGTCTCGGGGGCCGCAGATCTCGGCACATTGGATCCTAAGGACATGGTCATCGCCGAAAGCAGCAATGTCGCCGATGCCGGCATGCACTATGCCCGCCATTCCATGCAGTCCATGCAGGCTGCCGCCACGCGGTTGCGCAGCATCGTGGCACAGATCGGGACCACGGCCTCGGTTAAGGAGGCGATGGATCTCAATTCCTATGCCCGGGCCGAGGTGGCACGCATGGCCGCACTCCTGACCCGGCTGCAGGCGACCGGGCGCAGGGTCTCGGCCGCGCGCTATGCGCTGCTGCTGCAGGCCTATGCCGAAGACGACAGGTATTTGCAGGTGAGGTTCGACTGATGCGAATGTTTCCCCCCGCCCGACAGGGTCTGGCCATGCTGGCGGTGGTCTTGATGCCCACGCTCGCCGCGGCCCAGGGCGTGCCGACCATTGATGTGACCAGCATCGCCCGGTTGCAACAGATGCTGACAGAGGCGAGGGCGCAGCTGAAGGAACAGGTGGCGCAGAACCTGAAGCTCGACGATCAGACCCTGAAGCTGATCGAGCAGATCCGGCTTCTGGAACGCCAATACGCCGCGCTCTCGGACGGGCTTTCGCTCGCCGATCTGGGCTTCGACAAGGACAGCTTTCTGCGCGAGATCCTGCCCGGCTTTGCCGATCTCACCGCCTCACTCGATGCGGCGAAATCCGGCAATTGGGCCACGGTGCTCTCCGGTGGCGCCGGTCTGGGCAGCGGCACGGTCGCGGGCCATGTCGACAAGGCCTTTGCCGCGGCCGGGCTCGACCGGACCCGGGTCGATCAACTGGCAAGGAGCGAAGACGGTCAGGCGGCGCGCATCGGCACCGCGGCCAATGTCAACGCCTTCCTGTCGGTGGCGGCCGAGGCCTCCTCCGAGGACGCGCAGGAAAGCCTGACCCGGATCGACGGGTTGGTACAGAAGATCGCGACGACCCAGAACCTCAAACAGGCCATCGATCTCAACACCCGCGTCACCGCCGAGCTGGGCATTGCGCTGGCGAATGTCTGGGCCATGCAAGCGGTGCAGACCGTGGGCATGGGCGAGGCCGGCATCATGGATGCCGCCACCGCCGCCGAGGAAGAGAAATACCTGTCGATCAGGCTGGAGGAGTGAGTATGGCCCCGCGGATTTACATCGCAGGCGCGTTGGCGTCGCTGGCTTTGGCCGCTGTCGTTGCCGCCTCGGCTTCGCAAGCGCAGGATCTGGAATTCACGCCAGAACAGCAGACTGACGATCAGGAGTACCTTCGCGTTCTGCCGCGGGCAGACGGCACCCACGCAGCGCGGGCAAAGACCGAAAACGTGCCCTACCGCCGCTGTGACAAGGATCCGTTTGTAGCATCGAAGGCCTATCGCGCGTCGTCAGCCGATGCCTACGCCTCGCGGATGATCTACGACTATGTCCGTAGCCGACGAGTGCTCAATCTCAGGGATTGTACCTGTCATGGCAAAGTCGCGCCGTTCTCCGAAGTGACCGCCATCATTGCAGATATCGAAGCGGAACACGGTTCTGGCTGGAACCGCCATAATGTCGCCCGTGAGTATGGGAAACTCGGATTACAGTTGTTCACCCAAGCTGAGGCGATGTGCGGAGGTGATTTCTGATGGGTCTCGTCACCGATATCCTTGGGTCATTGGACGAAAGCGTCAAATCGACCGGTCAGGCTCTCTTCGAAAATACAGCCAGCGCCCTCGGCCCGATCTGGGTCATCATGCTGACGTTTCTCTTGCTGGTGATCGGCATGAATATGGCCATGGGCATCTATCGCATGTCGGCGAGAGAGTCTGTGGCCATCGCCACCCGGATTTTCCTTGTCTTTCTCTTCGGTTTCTCCTGGCACAACTTCGGCACCTTTTATGACGCGCTGACCCAGGCCAGCGGCAATCTGGCACTGAGCTTCTTCGATGCCGCCTCGTCTCAGTCAGGTGGTATCAACACTGCCATGGATAACCTCAGTCTGAACATGGGTGACGCCACCGACGGAGTAATGAAGAGCATGGGCTCAATTGCCCGCGGCGTGCTTGGCGCCTTCTTCTACGTCATTCTCGCGTTGCTGATGGCGGCCTATATCCTCATCGTCGGCTTCGCCAAGATCATGATCGCCTTCCTGCTCGGCGTGGCGCCTCTGGCGATGATCTTCACCATCTTCGAACGCACCAAGCCGCTGTTCGAGGCTTGGCTGTCGTCCTTTGTCTCTTATCTGATGTACCCGATCGCGGCCTCTGCCGTGGTGGCATCCGTGGTTCACATGGCCGGTGCCCAGTTTCAGCGTCAGACCGACGTCCAGAATATTGCCGGCATCCTGGGGTTTCTCGTCGTCGTCTTCGTGGGCATCTATGCCCTGCTGAAGATCCCGGAAGCAGCGCAGAACATCACCGGCCAGATGCGGCTGGCCTCGATTGTCCCCGAGGCGCTGCGCCTGACTGGATCCACAGCCGGTCGTCTGGGCTCCGGCGTGCAGGGTGGCATTGCGCGCGGCGCGAGCGCTCTCGGGGCCGGCAGTGCCGGCGCGGCGCTCGCCTATCCGGCGCAGGCCGCCAAGGGGCTGATCGGCGACAGCCAGCGCGGCACCCATCAACGCTCGGCCCGCGAGGCAGGCCAGC
Source organism: Paracoccus laeviglucosivorans (assembly GCF_900182695.1). GTDB lineage: Bacteria > Pseudomonadota > Alphaproteobacteria > Rhodobacterales > Rhodobacteraceae > Paracoccus > Paracoccus laeviglucosivorans. The sequence goes on along the minus strand of NZ_FXTK01000041.1, from coordinate 5,585 downwards.
TGCTGCGCGCCAAACTCAACGCCGTCACCGCCTTTCGGGGCAAATAGCGGCACCAGAACACCCCCTATCCGGAGATCTTCATGACAGACGCATTGTCTGACGGGCAGAGCCATCTTGCGCAGCAGCTCTTCCTCGAGCCGACGCGGCGCGAGAAACTGGCCTGGCTCGTGGCCGCAGGCGGGGTGGCCTGCGGCATCCTCGGCCTCGGCACCGTGCTGGCGCTCCTGCCGCTGAAACAGACCCAGGCCTATCTGACCATCGTCGATCGCGACACCGGCCTGGCCGCCCGCGCAGTCGAGGTCGAACGCGCCACCATGGAACATGCCGATGCCGTGCGTCAAAGCCTGCTTTACGCTTATGTGCTGGCGCGCGAGACCTATGATCCGAATGACAATGAAGCCCGCATGCTGCGCGCCTTCCGACAGTCGCAGGGCGATGCGCAGGCCTCGTTGCAACGCCTTTGGGATGGCAAGAACCCGAATTTTCCGCCGACGCTTTATGGTGATACCGGCCGGGTCAAGGTCGAGGTGCTACAGGTCACCCCGGTCAATGACACGACGGCACAGGTGCGTTTCGTTAAAACCCTGAGCCAGCCGAACCAGCCCGACCGGCTCGGGAATTTCACCGCCACCGTGACCTATCAGTTCTTGCCGACGCAGGAGACGGCGCTGGAACTGGTCTGGCAGAACCCGTTCGGCTTTGTCGTCACCGGCTACCGAGTCAGCGCCGATGCCCTGGAGGCCCAGCAGGATGATTAGAGCCCTTCTTGCCGCAGGTACATGCGCGCTGGTCGCCGGCCTGCCCCTGTCAGCCCTGGCCGAGATCCGGCCCAAACCCGGCGCCCGCGACAGTCGCATCACCGCCGCTCAATATAGCGAGGGTCAGGTCTATCACGTCTCGACCCGGCTTCTGAACAGCACGCTGATCGAGCTCGATCCTGGCGAAAAGATCTTCAATGTCGCGGCGGGCGACAGCGAGAGCTTCCAGATCTCCGAGATGGAAAACCCCAACGTCTTCACCATCAAGCCGCAGGTCGCAGGCGCGGAAACCAATCTGATCGTCGAGACCAGCAAGCGGTTCTATCTGCTGCGCGTGACCGAGGGACAGGGCACGCCGAACTGGCTGGTGCGGATCAATGGCGGCGGCGGCAGCAAAGCCGGTCGCAGCGCGCCTGCGGTCCGCGAACTGCCCGGCACACCGCCGAAGAAGATGCGCTATGCCGTTGCGCAGGGCAGCGCCGGGGCCGGGTTTGCCCCGGTCGGCGTGTCGGATGACGGCAGAAAAACCTATCTCCAGATCCCGCCCGATGCGCCGATGCCCGCGGTGTTCCGCGCCGATGCCAAAGGCCGGGAGACCTCTGTCAACAGCAGCACCAAGGGCAATGTGATCGTCGTCTCCGGCCGCTCTGAACGCTGGGTGCTGCGCCATGGCGACGATTACGTCTGCATCACCGGGCGCTGAGGGGGGAAACATGTCCGAGACACAGGATGACAAGGTCCGGCAACGTCTGGCCCGGTTGAAGCAACCCGAGCAACCGTCGCGCCGGCTGCACTCCTATATCGTGCCAGTGGCCACGCTGGTGCTGGGTCTGGCCTTAGGCATTTATGTGATGCTGCCCCGCGACAAGACCCCGCCCGCCACGACGGGGTTGCCAACCTCGACCGTAACCGAATTCCAGCAGGAGCCGGGTCTGGCAGCGTTTACAACCACGCGGGCCGAACCCGCGCCGGCCGCCGCCCCGGACGCGGCCCCGGCCCCCGATCCGAAGCTCGCGGAACTGACCGCGCGGCTCGCGGCGATGGAGCGCGACCATCAGGCGGCGCAGGCGCAGCTACAAGAGGAACGCGACGCTGCGCGGCGCGAAGCCGGGGAGAAGGATACCGCATTGGCCGAGGCCGCAGAGGAACAGCGGCGGCTGGAGACGGAGTTGCTCAATGCCGCCCAGCTGGATCTGCCCGATCCGGCCGCTGCCGAGGAAGAGGCCCGCCGGCTGGCCGATCTGGAGGCCCGGCGGCAAGAGGCGGCTGATCTGCGCCAGCGCCGCATCACCTCGCCCATCGTCGCCTTCAGCGCGGGCGGTGGCGGGCCGAATTCGGACGCGGCAGCTAACGGCGAGGCCGACACCGCATCTGCACCGGACTTCCTGCGTGCCGGAGCCGCGCGGGCCGGGATCACCCGCGCTGAAATCCTCGCCAACCCCGGCCAGACCATCGTGCAGGGCACCATGATCGAAGCGGTGTTGGAAACGGCAGTGGATTCCAGCCTGCCCGGCAATGTTGCCGCGACCGTCAGTCAGGATGTCTGGTCGATGGATATGAGCCAGGTGCTGATCCCGCGCGGTGCCAAGCTCTATGGCCGCTATGCCGCCGAGATCGAACCGGGCCAGCGCCGGGTGATGATCGCCTGGGACCGGATCCTGCGCGCCGACGGTATGACCGTGGCACTGGAGGGTTACGGCACCGACCCGGTCGGCCGCGCGGGTCTCAGCGGCCGCGTGAATAATCACACGCTGAGCCGCTTTGGCGCCGCCGCCATGGTCTCGGTCATCGGCGCTCTGCCCGCGGTCCTTGAAGCCGCCGCCAGCGGCGATGAGGACGGGGATGACAAGGACGATCCGGGGCAGCTCTATGCCGGGATCGGACAAAGCGCTTCGGGTGCGCTCGGCAATACCATGGCCGGGATCATCAACCGCAGTCCCACGATCACCATCCCGCAAGGTCAGGTCGTCGTCGTGCGCGTCAACAGGGATATGGAGATCTTCTGATGGGCGACGGCTTTCTCGCGCATTATCTGCGTCCGCTTCGGCCGCTGATCGAGGATCCGGCTGCGATCGAGATCGCGATCAATGCCGATGGCCGGGTCTGGATCGAACGCAGCGGTGCCAGCCATATGGTCGCGGTAGCAACAATGCAGCTGCGCCCGCATGAGGTCAGTGATCTTGCGGCGCAGATTGCCAATGAGGTGCGCCAGCCCTTGACCGAACAGATGCCCATGGTCTCGGCCACCATCGCCTCGGGCCCGGTCACCTTGCGCGCGCAAGTCCTCATTCCCCCGGCGGTGGCGCAAGGTGCAGTCATTGCCCTGCGGCTGTTTCGCGCGCGCGGCACGGATGATGCGCCGCGCCGCTTCGGCTTTCTGCGCCCGCCGGAGCGATCCTCCGAGGCGGAACGGCAGGCGCGGGTTGCGAAGATCCGGCAGCTGCTCGGGCGAAACGACGATCCCGACGCCTTCCTGCGCGCCGCCATCGACATGCATCTCAATATCCTCGTCTCGGGCGGCACCTCGACCGGCAAGACCGAGCTGGCGCGCCGCCTGCAATGGATGATTTCCGAACGCGAGCGTCTGGTGCTGATCGAGGATGCGCCGGAGCTGATGCCCGCGCAGCCAAACCATGTCAGCCTGATCGCCACCCGCGACGATACCGCCGCGCGCTCGGCTGAGAGGCTGCTGCAGGCCACATTGCGGCTGCGACCTGACCGCATCATCCTGGGCGAACTGCGCGGCCGCGAGGCGGTGACCTATCTTTCGGCCATCAATAGCGGCCATGGCGGCTCCTTCACCACGCTCCATGCCGAGACCGCCCGCAAGGCGCTGGACAAGCTTGCGCTCCTTGTCTTGCAAACGGGTACCCAACTGAGTTTTGCCGAAGTGCTGCGCTATCTGCGCGGCTCCATTGATGTCGTCATTCAGGCCGGACGCGTCGGTGCCGAACGCGGCATTCTGGAGGTCTGGTTTCCGGGGCTCGAGATCAACGAGGAGGAGCCTGCATGACCAGCCGGGAATTTGCCGAAGACCATCCGTCGCTGTCCGAGGCTGAAGCGGAACGCCTTGTGCTCGCCCATGGCCATGACCCCGCAGAGGCCCGCGACGATCTTGGCGCCGCGTTCACCACCACAGCCGATCTGCTCGGCTGGCTCGGCTATTGACCGGAGGGATGGGGTCATGCCGCGTTTGCTGATCGTCCTGCCCCTTGCCCTGATCGCCGGGGCGCTGCTTGGCCTGATGGCCGGCGGCTTCTGGTTCAGCCTCCGGACCGGCGGCGATGTGCTGACCGGCGATATGTTCGTGCTGCTGCGCCGCTATCCCGGCTGGCAGGCGATTTTCGACGCGCCTTACGCAACCAGCTACAGTTTCGGCCTCTGGGGCGCGCTGCTGTTGGCGGGATTTACCCTGATCCTGTCTTTCGGCCAGAAGCTGACGCAATATGGTCAGGCGCATTTCCAGAGTAAGGCCGAGATCCGCCGCAACGGCCTGCTGCAACCGATCGGTCAGGGGCTGGTCTTTGGCAAAATGGGCCCACCCAAATCGCGCAAATCGCTGATCGCCGCGGATTACGACAAATTCCCGCATTGTCTGGTCGTGGCGCCGACCCGCGCCGGCAAGGGCGTCGGCTATGCCATCCCGAACCTGTTGCTGTTTCCCGGCTCGATGGTGGTGCTGGATGTAAAAGGGGAACTCTTCGAGGCCACCTCGCGCCATCGCCAGTCCCAGGGCGATGAGATCTTCTATTTCTCGCCCTTCGATTTTGACCATCCCTCGCATCGTTATAACCCGCTCGAGCGCGTGGCGCGCATTCCGCATGGCGATGCCTGCTATACTGAACTGGCCAAGATCGCCGATTATTTCCTGACCGTGTCGGACAAGGGCAGCGCCGGGGATTTCCTGACCGAGGGCCGCGATCTCTTCATTGCCGCCGGGCTTCTGGCCATCGAACGCGGCAAGCCCACCATCGGTGAGATCTGCCGCATCCTTTTCGGTCAGGGCGCGACCCAGACCGCCTATGGTGCCCATGCCGATGAGGTCAGGCATCCCAGTGCCGCGCAGACCTTCCGCAAATTCGCCGGCTATTCCGACCGGACACTGTCCTCACATGCCTCGGTGCTGAGCGGTGCCGGGCTGTCGCTCTGGAACAACCCGGCGATCGATCGCGCCACCAGTGGCAATGATTTTTCCTTTGCCGATCTGCGCCGCAAGCCGATGGCGGTTTATCTGGTGGTCAATTCCGATGCCATCACCACCCTTGCCCCGCTGATCCGGTTGTTCTTTGGTGAGCTCATCGCCACCCTGCGCGCCAGCATGCCCGATCCCCTGCGTGAGCCCTGGCCGGTCAAGATCATGCTCGACGAATTCGACCAGCTGGGGCCGATGCCGATCATCGTGCAATCGCTCAAGCAGCTGGCGGGCCATGGCGGGCGCGTCTCGATCATCACCCAGTCGATCCCCGGACTGGAATCCACCCCCTATACCGAGAACGAACGGCTGGGCATCGAATCCGCCGCCGGGATCAAGCTTTACCTCGCCCCGAACGAGAAGAAGACCGCCGGTGAGGTCTCCGAGAGCCTCGGCAAGACCACGAAACTCTCGGTCAGCGACAGCCTGTCGCGCGACGGGTCGGGCTTTCTGCGCCGCTCGATCTCGCGGCGCAACGAAGAACGCCCGCTGATGACGCCGGATGAGCTGAAGAAACTCGACCGCAACAAGGTCATCCTGATCCCCGAGCGCCAGCACCCGATCATGGTCAACCGTATCGTCTATTACGAGGATCCGTATTTCCGGGGGCTGATGGCGGCGCAGAAAGGCCCCCT
>NZ_FXTK01000040.1 GCF_900182695.1 Paracoccus laeviglucosivorans | reverse complement strand
ACAGCACCGGATCGGGATCCGGTCTGCTTTTGTGCGCAACAGGATCTGGCTCAGGAGCTTGGGATTTCAGACCGTGCTCTGCGCGGCCATGAGAAGGCTTTGGCAGATCTGGGTCTAGTCGAGATCGACACGGCCGCCAATGGCCGGCGGTCGGGGCGGGCACTCTCCAATGGCCGGCGGCTGGGCATCAATCTGCGTCCGCTCATCGTCCTGCTGCCTCAGCTGATCGCGCTCGACGCGCGGCATCGCGAAGAGGCGCGCCGTTGTCAGGTGCTGCGGCTGGAATGCTCTGCCGCCAAGCGAGACGTGAAGTTGTTGATCGAGCGATTGTTAACCCTACGTCCCAGCAATCCGGCACTGCCGTTGCTTTTGCAGCGTCGTTCGATGTGGCCACGCCGCTATGCGGTGCTCGTGGGCTCAGATTGCCTCGCCGCGCATCTGGCAGAGATCCAGCTTCTGCGATCGGAATGCGAGGAATTACTTCGATATTTGCCAAAACCTTCCGGCAGAGTGGAACCCCAGCTTCCGGCAATACAAAAAACAACTCCAGAATCTTCTGAATCCTGTAAGGGCGCGGAGACAACGCGGATAACTGATCAAGAACGGGACTGCCAGATCGCATCGACCGAAGTGGACAAGGCCGCAGAGCCGAACCCAACAGCGTGTGGGGCAGGGGCGGAGGATCGCAGCCATAACCTCCGGTGGCTGACGCCGCAGGTGTTGCGCGATCTTGCTAGTCCCGATCTTCGCGCGCATCTGGACCTCTTCTGCCCCGATGGTTTGCCGTGCCCGCGCTCGCTGCGTACAGCGGTGTTTCACCTGCTGCCGCATCTTCACATCGGTGAGGAGGTGATGCACGAGGCGGCTGCAGTCTTTGGCGACCTTGCGGCCTGTCTGACTGTGCTGGTGATAGATGCCAATCGGGATCATCCGACGCATCCCATCCGGTGCCCCGGTGCGGCCTTGCGGCGCTTCACGCAATTGCAGGCTCGAGCTACGTTCAATCTCGCAGGTGCGCTTGCTAGCCTACGGCATCGGCGCAGATGCATCTCATGAAGCCGCTGATCTCGGCCATATTCATGGCGCTCTTGCCTGCAGTCAGCCATGCACAGGCCCTGAGACCGCAGGCAGTTGCGGAATGCCTGCCGCCAGAGGAGCCGTTTGTGCCCTCGAGCGATGCCGAGTTGCGACATTACGCCAACCTCGTTGCCGCAGACTTCGAGCGCTACTTCGGCGCCTTGACGGACTATCTCGCCTGCCTCGACGCCACACGGCTGGCCAGCTTCCAGCGTGCCCATGAGATTTCCCGACAGCATCGCGCCTTTCGCGCCAGGCTCGACCAGCTCGGGCTTGCAGGACAAGCGGCCATCGCGCATCCGCCGATCAGTTCCGATGGAGATCCCCCATGACCCGCAGCCTTGCCAGCACTTTCGCCCTGTTCCTGTTTGCAACATGCGCATCTGCGGGCGCAGCCGACATTGTCGGAATTGCGACAGTCATCGACGGCGATACCATCGAAATCCATGGCGAACGGATCCGGCTCGCGGGCATTGATGCACCGGAAGCCGCGCAGCTTTGCCAGACAACCAAAGGCCAGCCCTGGCGCTGCGGCCAGCAAGCCGCTCTGGCACTCGCAGGCCACCTCTCGCAACGTACCGTGCATTGCGTGCCGACGGGACGGGATCAGTATCGGCGCGTCCTGGCCTATTGCCGCGTCAAAGGCGATGACATTGGTCTTTGGATGGTCTCCTCAGGCCGCGCTGTCGGCTATTACGATCGGGACAAGCGCTATGGAGAGGCCGAGCGCACTGCGGTCCGGCGAAAGATCGGGATCTGGCAGGGGGCCTTCGAGCGACCGCATCTCTGGCGCAAAGCGAGACGCGACGCCGTGAAGTCGCACAAACAGGCCGTCACAAACTGAGGGACATCATTGGAGGAGGACGGCACGCCATGTCGCAAAACTCGCCCAACCGCGCCGGACGGGTGCCAAAAGCCGGCTTCTTCGTGAAGCCGGTCTACAAAACGAAGTCAGGTAAGCTGCAGCTCGCGATCTATTTTCAGGCGGCTGCACGAACTGGGCCGGAGGGAGAGACGCTCACGGCGCGTCCAAAGCCGCTGCTCATCGCCGCCAACGCGCTCGATGATCCAGACAGCTTTCTGCAGATCGTGGCGGATGTGCTGAATGCTACCTATGCAGAGGGGGAGTTTCCGGGATGAGTTTCTGGGTGGGTTCAGTCATCACCTTACCGGGTGAGATCCCGACGCACTTCGGCTGCTACCGGGAGCGCATCCAGATCTGTGTAAATCCCGCCGTTGCTGGTGCCCCGGCGTCGCCGCAGCGGTTCGGAGCAAAGGGTCGCTTGTTCCTGCAGCGGCTTGAGCAATTCCCTCAGCGCCCGCCGCGCTTCAGACAACGCGTCCTGATCCTCACATCGCAATCGTGCCCAGCTTTGTGTGTTCGCAACTTTGATTTGTTTCATCTCACCCCCTGATCGGATGGACGAACTACAGAACGTTACTTCTGTTCCTAGGAAATGCGGCGGCTAGAGAAGGCAACGCCGCCGCTGCATCAGGGCGCAGCGTCGTGAGAATTTAGATCTCTGTCGTATTCTAAAGTGACGCAGCCCGTGCTGACGGTACACATCCGGGTGTCAGGACGCCTATCTACTGCATGTGGTAAAATAATAAACTTGCATGGCGCATTCCCCGCTGTCAAATTTCGGTCACAGGATTGCAACGTCGGGGGAGGCTTGCAACCTGCAGAGGAAGCATGGTTGGCACATCGCGCTTCTTTCGGTCTGCCCTGCCGACAAGCAGGGCAGGCCAGCCTGAGATAAATGTCTGAACCTGTGGCCTTAGGTCAGGCGTTGCGCGCCGAATTGGACGAATACTCCCCCTGTACGAAAAAGTTGAGATCTGCTGAACAAAACAGTTTGATTCAACCGCAGGGTTAAGACAATGTGACACTCGATGGGCATGATTCCGCTCATCCGAGTGCCGTCAGAAGGTGCAACCTTCTTGTATTAACCCGACCGGTTTCATTGTCTCGGTCTACTTCGGTGCAAACACATGCCTTATGTAACACAGCTTCCTCCGAACGCCCTTAGCGTTGGAGTCGATGGTGGGATTATTACGGTTCCCACAGCGCGCCTGATCAATTTCACTGGTCCGTCCACAGAGTTCGACGGTTATGAGCAACCGACTTCGGACGGCGTTCTGGAGCCAGGCGACACCACGAACTTGTCGCAGTCGGATCCGGCCGGAACTGACGTGGTGTCAAATGCGACTTACCGTGGTACGGCAGAGCTCAATACTGTCGCGGCAGGGGTCGATATTCCAGGTATCGCGACCGTCACCTTGGATGTGCTTCCCCGCACGGTTGACATTTTTTCGACCACTACCGGGGATCCGCCGGTGACCAATACCTACATGGTCACCGAAACTCCCTTTGATCAGCAGAATCTCCAAGTCACGGCAACGGTTCAGTTGTTAGGCGGCGGAACGACAACCATCACTGCGCCGCTTTCGGATATCGTCAATCAGCTGACCACAGCAGTGCCGCTCCTTGGCCTGGCAACTCCTGCCCTTACCGGGCTGGTCTCTACCGTGGTAAACACGACGGCCATGACTATTACACCTGACGAGGATGCAACTAAAACGCTTCCGCCGGATCAGGTGCTGTGCTTTGGGCGTGGGACTTTGATCGAAACCGACCGTGGTCCCGTCGCAGTTGAGGAGCTACGTGCCGATGATTTGATCATGACGCGTGACAACGGCCTCCAGCCGATCCGCTGGATCGGCTCGGTGAAGCTCTCAGCCAGGGATTTGGCGTCGCGTGACCATGTGCGCCCAATCCAAATTAAAGCGGGCGCGCTGGGTGCGGGCACGCCCACCTCTGATCTCGTCGTCTCGCCGCAGCACCGGGTGCTGGTGCGCTCAAGGGTGGCGATCAAGATGTTCGGCGCTCAAGAGGTTCTGGTGGCGGCGAAGCAACTGCTGAATCTTGATGGCATCGACATCGTGCAAGACGCTTGTGAGGTCGAATACTTCCACTTCCTCTTTGATCGTCATGAGGTGGTTTTTGCAAATGGCGCGGAGACCGAAAGCCTGTTCACCGGTCCGGAAGCGCTACGCTCAGTCGGTCTGGCAGCGCGTCGCGAAATCCTTGAACTGTTCCCTCAGCTTGCTGATCGGGACTACGAGGCGGCGCCTGCGCGCTTGATCCCCTCGGGGCGCAAGGCAAGGAAGCTGGCAATGCGTCATGTCCACAACGGCCGTGAGTTGGTCACGCAATCCTTGTGAATAGGAAGACCGCGGATGGCTCCGCGGTCAACCATTGCAACTGTCGATCGACGACATGTGGCACGAGAATGAGCGACGAGCATTATCTCGAAACGCGCTTCACGTGACCGCATGCATCTGTCCAGACTTAGGGGAAAAAATGACAATTAAACATATAGTGGTTGTGGCCACGACGCTCGTTATCGGAACTGGCGCAGCACATTCGGGCGGCTATGTACCTCCGGTGCTTGACGCTGCGCCGATCGTCGCTGTGGTCGAAGCTCCCGTCGGTTCTTGGCAGGGCGGTTATGTCGGGGCCACGGTGGGTTATGCTTTCAAAGGCGATGACCGTTTCGGCTTGTCCTCCTCCGCGTCCGATACCCTTCTTGGTGACATCGGTGAGATGGAGCTTAAAGGTGCCAATGCAGGTTTGCGTGCCGGTTATCGCTGGCAGCGTGGCAGCTGGGTGTTCGGCCCTGAAATTGGCATCGAGGGTGGCGACATCAAAGGCGACACCAGCGGTCTTCTGTTGGGAACTGCCCTTGACGTCGAAGCCAAGGTCAATCACATGATCGCGCTGCGTTTCAAGACTGGTTACGCGGTCCGACCTGATCTTTTGGTCTACGGCATCGCGGGTGTCGGGCGTATTGATATTGATTATGATCTGAACGGGGTGGAAGAAGGTCTGAGCAAGACCGGATACATTCTGGGTCTTGGTGTCGAGAAGCAGATTAATGACAACTGGTCTGTGACGGGCGAATACGAATACGCAAACTTCGGAAATGAGAAGGTCGAGTTCGGCGATTTCGAGAGCAAGGCCACGCCCAAGTACAACAACATCAAAGTTGGCGTAAATTATCGGTTCTGAAGCCGTGCTTTAATTGACAGGCAAGGGCCGCGATGCGCGGCCCTTCTCTTGCAAGCATGCCGATGCAACGTAACCGCCCGATTGTTACCGCGGATCAGTTCGACGGTGCCCAATTCCACGGCAGCAGTTCATCAAGGTCGAGAAGCGCAGCTATTAGGTGCTGACACACCCGCAAGCACCGCGGCCTCTTCACTCGTGACCCCCATCGCGATCGCCCGCCAGAACCGACACAGGTTCTCACGCTGCCATACCGGAGGCCGTCCCGGCGAGCGTAACTTCGTCCGCGTGGACTTCTCTGATTTGCGCCTTCCTGTCGGCATCAACACCTCCTAATCTGGGTGTTGTGACGACCGGTTGAATCCGCCCAATACCTGTCCATTCGCTACAGTGAACGGCTGGCGGAGGCGGGCATCGAGCCGTCGGTCGGCAGTGTCGGTGACAGCTACGACAACGCCTTGGCCGAGACGATCAACGGTCTGTTCAAGGCCGAGGTCATTCACAGGCGCGGGCCATGGCGCAGCTTCGAAGCGGTGGAATATGCCACACTCGAATGGGTCGACTGGTTCAACAACCGCCGCCTCCTCGAGCTCATCGGGAACATCCCGCCCGCAGAAGCCGAAGCCAACTTCTACGCAGCTCTGGAAACTGAAGCCATGGCCGCGTAACTAACGTCAATCAGCCTCCGGCAAACCCGGCGCGGTTCAGTCCCACTGCCCGAAGCCGCCCTGTGCGACCACCCCGGCGAAGTAGAGATCGCTTTCGGCCCGGGTAAAGTTGTCGGGGGTAACATTTACCGGTTCAGCACTTGCAGGCAAGCCGCCTAGCAGCGGTATCGCCACGATGGTCAATTAGACAAACTTCATTAAAGACATTGATCTCTCGTCGTACATATCTCTTAGGCAGCGAAAGCTGTCCACCTTTAAGCGTCTAGACATACATGAGCGCGATGAAGGTTTGGACCGTTTCGCCAACGCCGAATATAGAGTCTTCGTTTGGGTATTCGACACTGAGTGACAGCTCCCCTGTATAGGTGGCGCCACGAAGGAAAGGGATCCGGTTGTGGAGAGCTTCGCTGGTGACCACGAATCCAATTTAGGTATTTCCGGATGCACATGAAACTAAATTTAATATGAAAGTCGGGTAAAAAACTTGTCTCACTGTTCCGGACATTCCGGCAGCCCTGTAATGCGCGCAACCGAGACTATATTCGCCGTGGTCAGTTAGCCTAGTTTTCGAAACAAGTGCCGGTTCTGAACCATCTGCGACAGGAGCGGGTGAGCAAGCCGCGACACCCAAAAGCAATGTATCAGAGAATAGGCTCCGATCAGCCATCACGGCCCCGGGAAGTTGGTTTGAGCATCGAGTTTATCCGCACATCATTTCTGCTTCGTGTTCATTTGGCAAAGGGCACTGAAGTTTATCACGCGATGGGTGATCAGCCCCCCTGAGTGGTCCGTTTGAAAGTTAGTACATGACCGGCGTTTCGTCTACCTGGACATTGGGGCGAAACCAGCAGCCTCGAGCAGCAGGTCGCGGATGTCGGAGCCGCTGAGCCCGACATCACCATCGCCCTCTAGGCGATGATCTTGCAGTCAAGGGCGTCGATGAGGGCGTGCCCGATGACATCGCTGTTCCAACAAGTGAACTCGAGCCCGTCCGAAGACCAACGAAGATACGATTGCGTCAACGTGTACTTGCAGGGAAATAAGGCAGTACACTTAACATAACCACGGTAGGGTAACTAGATACCGCCAAGGTGGGTGCTATTTCGAAATGCGACAAGCCATCGTTTTCAGGCTGTTGCAATTCGTGGAGCCTCCCTATGGCGCCGCATCTGACATTTGAGGAGCGCCGAATATTCGCTGGACTGCTGCACCGCAAGGTCGGCGTGGCACAGATCGCAATCCAGCTCGGCCGATACCGTTTGACCATCTATCACGAGTTCCGGCGGAACTTCTGGCACGCTGCCGATGGCTACGGGATATTGGCATGTGAAGAACGCACAGGCGACCGATCCTTACCCGGTGTGCAGCCTGTACTCGATCGCATCCGCGAGTGATCAACGACGCAGCCTCGGGCCGTTCTGCTCGCCCCCCGACTAAGCTTTTCGGTGCTGAACTGCCCGGTTAAATCCGGACCGAAAAACACAACGGGCGACACTCGTCATGAGCGCCGCCCGGTGATTAGAAACCACGGAAATCGGAAAACTTACAGACAGTTAAATCGTCAAGCGTCAGCTACGTGCTGCCGTAGGTGTGTGATACACCCGTGCCCGCATAACGTGTAGTTGGCTAATTGGTCAGGTTCCAAACGGCGGCCCCCGAGCGCGGCCGAGCTCCTCCCCGGGGGCCTCTCCCATAGCAGCGACACCTGCAGATGGAAGGATCTCAGGATATCGCGCTTTCGCGAATGGGGCAAACTCAGGAAGCGGCCCCCGGGGCGTGGTTTGCAGTCCGATCCGGGGGCCTGCCCCCCTTATGGACCTGCTGAGTCATAGTGGGCTGGACGACCATAATCACTGTTCGACTCCTCTGTCTATCCAGCCCCGCCAGCGCATAGGTAATCCGGCCATTCTACAAGATCTGCAATGCCTCTAACTCGCGTCCGGTCTCGCAGTAGTGGTGCGACGATTTCAGCGATAGCTCATGTTGCCGGCGGTAGAACGCCAGCCACTTCGGCAGTTCCTCATATCGGGGAAGTGCTCGACCAATACTGGCCGGTCAGGGTGAAAGTGATGACGGTGCGTGTAGCTCTCATGCCCGCCGCAACGCGCGACCCTTCAAGCAGTTGAACCCCCGGCCGGACGGCAATCTAGCCAGGGGCTGCCCCCCTGAACGACCAAGTAAAGACGGGCATATCCGTCAGCATCAGACACGCGGACCGCGAGCAATTCAGAGCAAGTTTTTAGTGCCCCGCTGCCAATCTGCCTGATGCAGCGGGGCGGCGTGGCCACCAAGACACGCAAGGCTGAAGCTAGCCTCCCCTGCCGATTTGTCCACCCGTTCCACCAATGGCGCGCCTTCTTAACGGGGGATAGCTGACGCACGGGATACGCCGAGAGAAATATATTCCTCAAACATAAAACGCCGCTATGCGAATCCTCGCCGTGACTGTAACGATTCGTTCAGTTTTCAACCCTGTGGCGAATTTTTGCCGCTTTTTCTGGTGAGTTCATGCCGACGTCAGCAACGATTAATGCTTGGAATTTCGATCCGGCTTTTTCTCAAGGATCTTTCCCTTTACCGCCCGGATGGAGCAGTGGGGGTACAGGTGCCACAGGCCCCGCAGTGGATCTGAGCGATCGCATCATCTCTCTCACCATCACGGACCAGAACGACAACGACCTGCTATCAGCGAATACAGGGGATACGTTCACCGTCAATGGTATTGTCTCGACAATCAACGGAGTTTACTTCGGTGATGTGGTTACGATTAACGGGGTGCCTCAAACCCTCGTGACGCTGTACGGCATAGCAGGAACCACCGCGACGGCGGTCACAATCCCGGTAGTCGACGGCAAGCTGGTGCCCGCGTACGCTGGTAGTATGACAAGCACGAGCTACGTCAACAGCTCTTCGGACTTCGTTATCAACATCGACGACATCACCTGCTTCACGAGCGGAACCCTCATCCGGACGAAAGGCGGCTTGGTAGCAGTCGAGAAGCTTCAGATCGGCGACGAAATCGCAACTGTGGACAGTGGCTTTCAGGCGCTTCGTTGGGTCGGATCAACGCAGATCACCGCGCAGGATCTAAGACGGAACCCGAAACTTTTGCCTGTGAGAATTAGGGCTGGCGTACTTGGCGATGGCATCCCCGCACGTGACTTGGTCGTGTCGCAACAGCACCGCATTCTGGTGCGCTCCAAAATCGCAGTTCGGATGTTTGGAAAGTCGGAAATTCTTGTGGCGGCCAAGCAGCTGCTGAGCATCCCTGGAATTGAGATCGCAGCTGATGTCGAGCGGGTCGAGTATTTCCACCTGCTATTCGACCGGCACGAAATCATCTATTCCGAAAATGCGGCGACTGAATCACTCTACACCGGCGCTGAGGCGATGAAGTCTATCGGTGCCTCAGCTCGGGAAGAGATTTATACGCTGTTTCCCGAACTGCGCAGCAATTCCGACCCTGCCAGCGCCCGCACTTTGGTCAGTGGGCGTATGGGTCGCCAGTTGGCGATGCGCCACGCGAAGAATGAAGCAGCATTGACGAGCTGACAATATAAGCCCCCCGGCTCACTCGACCTGGGGGGTGCCTTTCTTGAGAGGCAACCGGGCCGCCTATTCCTGGTTGCCGACCTAGCTGTCCTTTAAGGGCATACCAGCGTTTGATAAGGCAGCGATGCAAACTGCCCTGACCGCCTCAGCTGTTCCCTTTCCAGCTTGGAATTCCAGCAGCGTCTTGGCTGCCGCTATGAAGGCTGGATCGTTTCCTTTACAATGATCGAGCAGGGCGCGCCCCATCGTTTCCGTGTCAGTCAAGTCGCGATACCTACCTACGCATTCTTCGATGGTGACCAGTCGGATTTGTTTGTGGCTACCCATTCCATACCCCTGATCGATGCGACCGATGCCCCCGGGCATGGAGCCGATCCAGTTGATATCCAACGAGACGTGACCTGGTGGGGTACGGACGAAAAGTTGGAAAAGACAGCCAAGAATCCAGGATGTATCGACTGCGAGGCCAAGGAAGGTTCGTCTACGACGATGGAGAAGAATTCCCTGTCGAAGTTAATCTGAACTTTCCCGGACCAACTGGCGTGAAGGATGGCTCAGGGTTTTTCAAATCCCCTGATGTAGAACAGCTGTAACCGCCCGGTTGTCACCGCCTGCCTGACCTTGGGCGGACCAGTTATGAGACGTGCATAACGACGTCGTTAACGACGTCTCTTATGCGGGGTGCAGGATGCGTTGCGATGTCCTTGGGCTGGAACGGCGGCGGCGTTGGGATGACGAGGAGAAGCTCGGGCTCGTGCTGTCGGTCGGCGTTGATGGAGCGACGGTCACGCAGGTCGCGCAACGTCACGATGTAACGCGCCAGCAGATCTACGCGTGGCGGCACGATCTGAAGAAGAAAGGGCGGCTGTTCCCGACGGCCGATGCGCTGTTCCTACCGATCACCGCGCCCGAGGCGATGGAGGCGCGCCTGCCGGCGGCTGCGGCCAGCCCGACCGCCCCTGATCAGCAGGTCGAGTTGGTGCTGGCCAATGGCCGCTGCTTGCGGTTCGCACCGGATCTGGAGGCCACCGTTCTGGTGCGGCTGATCCGGATGGTGGAGGCGGCATGATCGGCCCCGGAACCGGTGTCCGGATTTACCTTGCCTGCGGCGTCACCGACATGCGCAAGGGGATCGAGGGTCTGGCGGCCTTGGCCCAGGACGTGCTGCGTCAGAAGCCTGCCAGTGGCGCGGTCTTTGCCTTCCGCGGCCGTCGCGGCGACAGGTTGAAGCTGCTCTATTGGGATGGCCAGGGCTTCTGCCTCTACTACAAGGTTCTGGAGCGCGGGCGCTTCCCTTGGCCTGGCGCCGGCGAGGGCGCGATGCGTTTGACCTCGGCGCAGCTTGCCATGCTGTGGGAGGGGATCGACTGGCGCCGCCCCGACTGGGGCGCGCCGCCTGCGCGTGTCGGCTAGATTATCTTGCTGAATTTCCTTGTTTTATTGGCCTTACATGCCTGCGCATGGTATCCATCGGCATGTCTGATGATGCCGACATTCTCTCTGACGACCCCGCGGTCCTGAAGGCGATGATCGCCGCGCTTCAGGCGGAGAATGCGCGCATGTCGGCCACGCTCCAGGCCCACGGGCAGCTGGTTCAGGCCTTGCGCCTGCGGATCGCCAGGCTCCAGAAGCAGGCCTTCGGAAAATCTTCGGAAAAGATCGAGCGCGAGATTGCCCAACTGGAGCTGGCGCTGGAGGATCTGCTGGTCGCAGCCGCTGAACAGCAGGGCGCGCCGATCGAGAACGTTGAGCCTGCCACGACCGATGCTCCTGTTGCCGAGGCAACGCCGCGACGCGGGCCGCGTGTGTAGGACGCAGCACCTCGTGAGCGCCGCGAACTCGACCCCGGCACCTGCTGCCCCGATTGCGGCGGCGATCTGCGGGTGGTGGGCGAGGACACCAGTGAGCTTCTCGACCTGGTCTCGGCGCAGATGAAGGTCATTCAGATCGCGCGGGTGAAGAAGTCCTGCCGCCGGTGTGAACGGATGGTCCAACCTGCGGCCCCGAGCCGTCCCATCCCCGGTAGCATGGCCGGACCGGGGCTGCTGGCCCAGATCCTCGTCTCCAAGTTCGACGACCACCTTCCGCTCTACCGCCAGCAAGAGATCTACGCCCGCATGGGCGCAGACATCCCGGACAGCACACTGCTGGATTGGTGTGGGCGCGCCATGAAGGTGCTCGCCCCCGTCATCGAGCGGATCGAGGCCGAGGTGTTGATTTCCGCCGAGACGTGACCCGGTGGGGGTGCGGCAAAAAAGTTGGACTATCTAGGAGATAGTTCATGCATACTTACGAAGAGCAAATGAGGGCGGTCGAGCTTTACATCCAGCTCGGCAAGCGCTCGCGGGCGACCATCCGCGAGCTGGGATATCCGACGAAGAATACCTTGATAGGCTGGTATCGCGAATACGTGCGCCGTCAGGATTTGCCGCTAGGATCGGCCCCGCGCCCGCCCAAATTCTCGGAAGCACAAAAGCAGGTTGCGCTGCAGCATTATGCCAGCCACGGGCGCTGCATTTCCTGGACCATGCGTGCGTTAGGCTATCCCGGCCGAGCTACGCTGACGGCATGGGTGCGCGAGGCTTTTCCTGAGACCAGGACGATCTCCACAGGGACACGTGGACGAGGTGAACATTCCGCTGTCGCGAAGCAGGCGGCTGTGGTGGGCCTTTATTGCCGAGAAGAAAGTGCGGAGGCTTTGGCGAAAAGGGTCGGAGTGAGCCGGCCGACACTTTATGCTTGGAAAAACCAGTTCCTTGGCGCGGAGGCTCCGGCCACGATGAGACGCAAGAAAAGTGCTGCCCTGGATCCAGCGATGGAAGACCTAGAACGTCAGCGCGCGGCTTTGCAGCGCGATATCCGCGAACTCCAGATTGAGCATGACCTGCTCAAGACAGCGAGCGAACTGATAAAAAAGGATCTTGGCGGCGACCTGCAGAGCCTGAGCAATCGGGAAAAAGCCATGCTGATCGTCGCCCTAAAAAATCAGTATAGGCCATCGGCGCTGCTGATGGGGTTACGGCTGGCACGAAGCTCTTATTTCTACCACCGCGCCCGTATTACTGTGGAAGACAAGTATCTTCCGGTGCGCCGTGCTATGGTCGACATCTTTGAGCGCAACCATCGCTGCTACGGCTATCGCCGTCTCGCAGCCTCTCTGACGCGGTATTCCATCTCGATCTCCGAGAAAGTGGTCCGGCGCCTGATGAAACAGGAAGCTTTGGCCGTCCCAAGGCCCAGGCGACGGCGTTACAGTTCATATCTGGGCGAAATCAACCCGGCGCCGGAGAACATCATCAATCGTGACTTCCATGCTCTCGCGCCAAACGAGAAATGGCTGACCGACATCACAGAGTTCCAGATACGCGCGGGCAAAGTCTATCTTTCTCCGGTTATAGATTGCTTCGACGGCATGGTCATCAGTTGGGCCATCGGGACCAAGCCAAATGCTGATCTGGCCAACACCAT
>NZ_FXTK01000039.1 GCF_900182695.1 Paracoccus laeviglucosivorans | reverse complement strand
AGAACGTCGCCACGCTGCAGATCTGCGCATCCATGGCGCGGCAATCCTCGGATACGGAACTGGCGGGCCGCATTTCTGCGATGGCCGAGACCCTGGCACGGGGCGGCATTATTTCCATGACGAAGGAGGATCAGATGCGGGCCGAAGCGGTCAGGACACGCGGCGATCTCGCGCAATATTACGATCAATGGCTGGGCCGCGCCGAGGCCAATATCAACCGCCTGCCGACGACTGAGCGCGGCGAAATGCGGCGCGAGCTTTACGCCGCCGCTGCCGAGGTCGCGAAGCAGCTGGGCGATGCGCGTGGGGCCGAGCTGATGCGGCAGCCGGCCCGTGATCCGTTGCATGCCGCCCGGATCGGTGAACAGGCGATCACGCGGGGCGGGGTGTCACGCACCATCGGGGCCGATGGCATTGCCGAGATCAAAGACCGCATCGGTGATGCCGCCAGGCGGGCAGGGCTGGACCCTGAGCGGGTGCAGGGACGGCTGAACCATGGCGCTGCCAATGCCTGGCAGGAACGCGACTGGACCAAACAGGATCTGATCGAGGTGGCGCGCAGCAAAAAGCTTGATCTGGACAGCGCGGCCGGACGCAGCAAGGCGGCGACGCTGGTTGATGGCTTCTACGCCAAGGCTGGCGAGATCCTGTCACAAGGGCTGGAACGCAGCACCGGGAACGACCGGCTCACCCGTACGCTTGGTACCATGGCGCAAGCCCTGAAACAGGACGGGCAGGTGGCGTTCCAGAACGAGGCCCATGCCGGACGCTTCGCCCGCGATCTGAAGGACCGCTATGGCGCGGACCTGATGGTCCGGCTGGCCAAGGGCGATGATCGCGCGCTGGCGGTCGATATCCCGGACCGTGATCAGCGCCGGGCCGTGGCGCAGGCCATCACCGCCGCCGCCGAGCGCCACGAGACCATGGGCATGTCGCTGCGCCAAGTGCAGGAGGCGAAGCTGCGGCTGCGGGAAGAGCGCGATCGGACGGCGGATCGGGATGGTGATCATCCACGTGGTCGGGACAAGGACCGCGAGCGCTAAGACAGTGCGCGGAGGCCGGAGCCCGCGCCAGACACGGACACTGTCTGTCTGTGCAGGTTGCCGGCCTGCTCCGGCCGCAGTTCATGCTGGGCCTGAGCAGCGCCGCAAGGATCGCGTTCGTTGCGCCGTGAATCACATCGCAACGATGGGCGGCCAGCGGACGTTCGCTGCGGCAGATACAAGCGGCTGCGATGCGGAGAGCCGGACGGTGAGCCTTCACTCTGTGTTATGGTGCGTCGGTTGACACCTTCATTGCCGAACGCGATGCAGTCGAAATAGCTTGTCGAAGAAATCTGTGATCCTCGCCTCGGCGGCGTCCCCGACTAGTTCATTTGCGCCGAACCGATAGACCTCGTATCCGGCAAGGCGCAGCTCGCGATCGGCCGACACCATGTCGGCATAAACCTTCAACGAAGGAAGATCGTTTTTCGAGAAGTGATGCTTGCCGTCGACCTCGATCACGATGCGCTGACGGCTGGGAAGCAGCATCAGGAAATCCATGCGCTGACGCGGTAGCGGAAGCCGGTGGCGCAGGGTCTTCACGACGGCAGGATCATAGTGAAGGTAGACCTGCGGCAGGAGCGCGGGCAGCGCGTCGCCGAGGGTGGCCCGATAGGCCTTGAAGTAGGTCGCGAAAAGCTTGCGTTCTGCGTCCGAGGCTAGGGATTCCTGGAGACGAGCTCCGAGTTTTGCGGCATCCGCCCCCGGCGTAACCTCCCCCCACCAAGAAACGAGTTCGGACCAGAGAAGACCGCTCGCGCCGATCGGCCGGTCGTAGACCAGGCAATTATCTTCGCCGGACAGAATGACAATGTCGTTGTTGATCGCATCGACGAAGCCGATCTCCGGCTTCGGTCCTCGCGAGGCGAAGATCAAATTCTTGGGCCGGCCACTAACCCCGCGCGCCAGGGAGCGGAAACTGAAGAGCGGATGACCGGAGATTTCGCCTTCCTGCGCCAGTTCATATCCATCCCGCGCAAGGACCGCGTTTAGGGCGACGACCGTCTTCGTCTGATCATCGCCCGATCGAGAAAGGGGGTGAACAGCTTGTTCGAGTAAGGCGCCGAACCTGGCCCTGGAACAATCGAAGGCTCCGATTTCTCCGAACAGTTGTTCGACCGACCAATCGCCGGGATTGTGATCCATGTGCCGGGTGATCTGGTCGCGCAGGCATTTGCCTCTGCTTCCGAGGAAGTCATCAAGTGGTGAGGAAAGCGGGAAGTAGCCCTCGACCAACTCAACGGTGCTGCGCTCACCGGCCAGATCGTCTCCGAGGATCCGCGCAACGTCTCGGCGTGTGATCTGTGTCAACGGCGGATCGCTAGCCTCGAGCACCTTGCGACCCGCCTCATCGAGAGGGATGTCGTGGCGAGCAGCAGCGAATTTGAGCGCCAGCCGAGCCAAGTCCTCCTGCGTGAGGTTCTCAAGCACAGCTTCTATACGCTGTCGTTTCGAGAAACCCTCCGGGGCGGGCACGACCAGCCCGGCGACCCGCTCTGGCTCCTGGCTCATTTGGGCATGGCTCATCCCGTGCAGAACCCCGGAGAGAAGCCCGTAAAGGTCATCCGCCACGCCCGGTCCCTTTCAGGATCACGCGCACGAATGCAAACATCCGCGTAAACAGATAGTCGACCTGATCCAGAGAGGTCAGCGCTTCCTGCGTCGTCTCGGAATGACGAATGCGAAAGCTGTTACCTATGGAGGTCAGCTCAACGGCTTCCCGGCCCAAGGCTTCCCGAAATCCAGAGCCCCGCGGGGCGACGCGGTCCAGCAGCGCATCGGCCTGTGCGCGCTTATTGACGCCGGGATCCAGCGTCTTCAGCCGTTCAAAAGCGTCCCACAACTTCTCCAGCGCGTCTTGCCGATCTTCGGGCATTGGCGAGACAAACCGTTGGCGCGCGGCTTCGAGCAGCCGGTCTGTCTCCGCATCGCCAGTCTGAAACAAAGCCCAGCCGATCGTATTGGCGATCGCCTGCGGAAGAAGGCGGCGGGCCTGTCCGGTTGCTGTGAGCTCATAGGCGACAGCATTCCGGCGGAACAGGAGGTTCACGTCCGCCACAAATCGCGCAAGACCGGCGTCACGATCCCAACTCAGGTGATGGTGACGGTAGTAGGAATGATAGGCGCCCTGAATCGGTTCACCGGCGGCGCCAGCACAAAACTCGAGTAGGTCGAGGATCACCGGCGTGTCCGGCACCAAGCTCGGAGAAAGCGGCCATTCGATCCACGGCACCTCGGCGCCCAACACCTGGCTGAAGGCCTGCACGTCACATCCGCACGGACCGTTCCCATCGGGGCACTGTTCCGGGAAGCGCAGGCCAAATGATCCGTTGCCAATCCCCGTCTGTATTAAGCTGTAAAGGCCGCCCCACAAGCGTTCATCGATAACATCTATTGTTTGAGGCCGTGTTCCGTATTCACGATCTGTAAAATAGGTAGACACCCTTTCTCCTCATCATAAATTCACAACGCGGTCTGCTTTCCTGGCGATGCCGTGCATCTCTCGATCAGAGCCTCAAAGGGTTTCGATTCGTAGTAAATATCAATCAATTCCAAGTTTATTGAAGAATACCTTGTTTCGCATCTCAGCGTCCTGAAGCAGTTTTGTCCAACTCAAGACTTCCATGTAAAGGCTGTTGTTGCCGAACCATCGGAACCACCCAAGTCCATCTGGCATGGGTGTGAAGTCTTTTTCGAACTCAAGCCACTTTCTTACTTTTGCCGTCAAATCGCAAACCACGTAACCGTAGAATGGAGTTGTGCTATTGACGATAATATCGCGACCAGTAGGGGTCTTGAACTTCCCCTCTCTGATCTGATTCACATAGCGAACGATCTGCTGAATCGGATCTTCCTTTGATGAAGGGTCAGCAAAATTGTCGCGCTGCGGCTTCTTGAACTCGAAAATCGTGATGGGATTACTGGCCTCGTTCTCACTCCGAAAGGCGACACGCCTGTTGTAGATGGTGATATCTGTTCTGTCGCCATTGGGTTTGTTCAGCGGTTTGTCGGAAGACACGTAGGAGGAAAAATTCAACCGCTCATCCAGAATCCAGAGATTATGGGCGTCGTAATCCAAGTCTTCTGAATCTTTCTTGCGTCGCATGATGATGTCATGTACGTCGCCTTCCGATTTGTGCTTGCCATCGACGTTGATTTCGAGAGATTTGGAAAAAAGGTCGAGTACGCACTTCCTCATGGAAACGTAGTGGATGAGATCGTTCTTGCTGGTGTCAGAAATGCTATCCATCAGTTGAATGATCTTCTCGCCCAACTCGTCGGGGTTTTCTGATTTCAGCAGTGCGGCCACCTGTGAGCGTGTCTTGACTTCTTTTTCGTACTTCTTCTTTTGAAGATGAAGCTCGATATCTTGATTTGACGGCCGCATAGGGAGAGCGTCGAAATCGACCTCGTTCGCTAGCGTTCGGTGCCAGGGCGCTTCGGCCGCCACATAGTCGGCGATGCGCGCCTGCTTGCGGCTCTTCCGCTCGGTGATTTCCGAGCCTAACGCCGACTGTGCGATCTCGGCGGCCTTCTGCTCGATCTCGCTTTGGGAAATACCGCTCAGCAGGTCATTGTCGGTCTGGAAGCGGAATTCGCCTCTTTCGAGCGACACGTTGTCATTGAGGTAGTCGCCGAACACATAGGATTTAACGACGAAATTGCGCCCCTTAGCCAGATCCTGATCGGGGCCGGTCTCATAAAACTCCTCGGCAAATTCAGGTATATAGGCTTGAAGCGGATTGTCGGTCACTTCGCGCCGGTGCGCGACAAGACTTACTTTGCTCTTGGCCGACCTCGGCGCATATAATTTGAAGACGCGGACTTGAAAGTCTTTGGTGTCTTTGTTGGCCGGGAGCGTGAACGTACCCTGTTCAACCCGCATCTCGACTATCTGGCTGTTCTCCTTGCCTAGATAATCGTTGAGAGAGACGCCGCCGGATGGCTCGCTCGCTTCCCGGATCAAGATGCGCGGACATGTCCGGTCCTTGTCCACGAAATACGGCAGTAGTCGTTCGACGATAACGCGGCTGACGGTATCGAGGCGCTTATCTGGGAATTTTACGGACTTGATGCCTGAAATCTCGACGGCCGTGCCTGTCTCCTGCTTATCCGACGCAGCTATTGTTTCATCAACGATGATGTCTTTATCTAATCCCATCCTGAAGGATCGATCATGGAGCTTATCGCCATTAGCGAAGGTGCTAGCCACCGTCACATGGTTAAAATATTTAAGGCAAGTAAAACGGCCGAACCCTTTACCGCCATCGGCGATCTTTTGCTCGGTATAAAGTGTATCAAAGGAATCGCGGTTGCTCTTCGTGAAGCCGACCCCGTTGTCCTTGACGATAAACCCGTCGATGTCCTCAAGACGGTCGATGATATCCGCCTGTCCGCTTCGCAGGATTTCGATCTGGATCAGGCCATTCTTGACGCCCTTTTGGTCGATGGCCTGAATGGCGTTGACCACTAGTTCCACTAACGGCGTATAGACGTTGGTCCCCGATCGGATGTTCTCGACCAGCCGCCTGACGTTGACATTGCTCAAGCCAAATCCCTCACATAGGTCAGGCCGTCGCCTACCTTATCTTTGGACGGACTCGCCGATGTCACTCTTCGTTTCCTCTCGATTCTCGTTGGGGAGTTCTAACGGCGGAGGACGCAACACTTTCGCGGACGTACTCGCGCATGAACTCCCGAAGCACTTGTGCCGCTGGACGATCATGGACCTGGCACGCCGCGACGAATTCGTCCCGCAGATCCCGGTCCAACCTGATGCGCAATCCAACATCTTTCTTGGTCATGCCGGCAGTGTACCCAATGGATACACATTTGCCTAGAGAGTTCGTTCCACAAACAACGGCGATCAGGATGCTACGGTCTCCAATTGTCTGCTTCACATATCCCGCCGACGTGATTCATGTGGCATGGACTCCGCTTCGATCTAGCTGGGCCAGTTACTTAAGGGGCGTGGCGTAGGGGAGGCCGGGCGGTAGCCCTGTCTTCTGCCCAGATTGGTGTTACCTACTTCCCGCTGATTTCGATCCATTTGTGCAGGTCGGGTTATCCCCTACGACTTCCGCCCTTGCCACTTGCTTCCCCGCTTCGTTAACGGGCAGTGGTAGAAGAGTGCAGCGCTCCAACCCAAGCCAATGAGGATCAGGTCCAGAACGACCTGTTGCCGAATTCGATCTGCATCCGGTGTTCCTCGCGCCACATGGCGGTCGACGCCGCGGGATCAAGGTCAGTGTGACGAGAAGGTCGAATGGCTGCTCTGGGCCGCACACGCCTGCCGCGAGGGCGGGGCGGTTGGTTGAGCCTACCATGCTGCTGACGATTATAGAGCCGTCCAATCAAGCCCGCTTTCTCCGAAATGCCCTTCGCCAGATAGATTGCAATCCGGCCGCCTCTCGGGCAAGGAGCCCTAAGGAAGATTTGCTCTGGGTCGCGGGGAGGTTCCATTGCGATTTGTTGTCTTACCTCATGGGCAAAGGCGTCCCAGCGAAGGCCAAGACGTCGTTTACTTGCTTACCGACGCATGGGACGATTGGTTCAAGTACAGTACCATGTACGCGGTCTACTACTTCGACGAGAATGGCGAAGGTCATAGTATCGGCGAGGTGAAGATCGGATCGTTCGACATGCCCAGTGGGCAACGCCGACCCGACTTGCCCGAAGCGTTCACGGAACTGGGCGAGGAATTTTTCTCCATTGGCCAAGACGACACCTACTACGAAAAGCTCAACAATTTAGGCCCCGCAATGAGGGCGGCATATTTGAATGCAATGCGCGACATGGCGCTCGATGCCGACCGCTATGAGCGGGCATTGGAGGAGAACGTGACCGGAGTATCTCTGCTCCGATACGTCTCCGACAAAACGGTGCGAGGCCAGTTTCGTAGGATGGCGACGGGCGGAGCACGCCTGACGAGCTTCTCCTTCTCATATACCCCGCCGCGCCGACTACGGGGTCCGATTCCCCCTACATTCGATTACGCCGTCGCCGTCGAGAGTTCGCCTCCCTCCAACGTTCATGTGCTGATCGGGCGGAACGGAGTAGGCAAGACTCATACAGTCAATCTTATGACCAATGCGCTCGTTCGCGCCGATGGCGATGAGTATGGGGAATTCGAGTGGACCGGAGAAGAGGACGACGAAGACGTCAGCCTAGGGTTTTCTGGAATCGTATCGGTGTCGTTCAGCGCCTTTGACCCGTTCGAACCCTTGCCGGTGCGAGAAAACAAGTCCACATCTGTTCGATACCATTATGTTGGCCTCAAGCATCAGACAAAGAACGCTGACGGTACTCAGAAGCCGCCAAAGTCGCCGGAAGACCTAGCCAGCGATTTCGGCAAATCAGTTTCGGCAATCGTAACGCAGACCGCCAAACGCGAACGATGGAGGCGAGCACTCGAAATCCTGGAATCTGACAGACTCTTCGAGCGTGCAGAAGTTTGGCAGTTGATCGACTACTACGAGCGCGTCATCGAGGAAATGCCGCCGAGGGAAGCGCAGGCTGAAGTGAGAAAGCTCGCGCGAGCTATTTTCGGTAAGATGAGTTCCGGCCACAAGATCGTCCTTCTCACCATCACTAGATTGGTAGAATTGCTGGAAGAACGGTCCTTGGTTCTGGTAGATGAGCCAGAAGCCCATTTGCATCCACCCTTGTTGTCAGCGCTCATCCGGACCCTTTCTGATCTCCTCATCAACCGGAACGGTGTGGCGATCATTGCTACACACTCTCCGGTCATTTTGCAGGAGGTCCCTCGCCATTGTGTCTGGCGGATCAGACGTTCGGGACGCCGAACGATGATTGAAAGACCCGCTCAAGAGACTTTCGGGGAAAATGTAGGCACATTGACGCACGCCATATTCGGCTTGGAGGTCACCGAATCCGGGTTTCATACAATGATCAGCCAAGCTGTCGATGAAGGCCTTGATTACGAGAACATCGTGGAACAGTTCGGCGGCCAGTTGGGTGACGAGGCGCGCGGCATCGCACGTGCGCTGGTTGCGACTCGCGACCGGGAGGCCTGAGCGTGTGGACAATCGAGAAGCCCATAATGGGCGCGCTTGACACATTTGATACCTGTAGGGCCGGTATCACTAATGTGGGCCTCCGTGGCCGGCTTCTCGCCGCTCGACCGCTTATTGGTGCGGCCGAAGCGGCCTTCGACGCCGCAGCCGTCGCAGGTACTGACCACCTGATCAAAACTGCCACCCACGTGGGTGAGGTAACCAGCGGAGAAATGGAAAGGCTTTATACTCGGCACATGGCCAGGGGGAAAAGCCGAGGCAGAGACATCTATGACGAGCTCATGATGGCGGCGACTAACGACATGTGTCCTTTTTGCGGTCATCGCAGCGTCTCGACCTTGGATCATACGCTGCCGAAGGCCCTACACCCGGCGCTCGCGGTGACCCCAATCAATCTCGTGCCCTGTTGCAAGGATTGCAATCACGGCAAGGGGACCGTTTCCCCAACGGAAGCGGCCGAGCAATGGCTCAATGCATATTATGACGACATTAGCGCCGATCGCTGGTTGTATGCAGAAGTCGTCGAAGGAGCCCCGCCAGCTGCCGTGTTCTTTGTGGACCCTCCCGACACATGGGATGGGGTGACTGCATCCAGGGTTCAAAACCAGTTCGAAAGGCTCGACCTTGCCAAACTCTATGCATCGCAGGCTGCGCGGCAATTTCAGAACACCCGGCGCGCCTTGAGAGAGATCCATGAATCTGCCGGGCACGAGGGCGTTCAGGAAGACCTCAATCGCCGATACCTCAGTTGCACCGAAGTAATGGTGAACTCATGGGAAGCGGCCCTTTATCAGGCTGCATCGGTCAGCAATTGGTACTGTGATGGGGGCTTCGCCCTATGACGACTGTTTTGCCGCAGAAAGTGGCTTGGGTTTGGCGCAGAACGTATGCTGTTGACCCTTCGCTCATGAAAAAGGGCCTGCGGACCCGCGACATGTATGTCCGCGATCTGCATCTGGATTCGATCAAGGTGAAGACGCGGGATTTTCGGTGAGGGCAGGGCGACTATCGCGATCCGGCGCAATCCGAAGGCCGCGATCTGATGCATGGTCGTTGCGCAAATCAGGCGTGGTACAGGCTGCAGCTTGCCCGCATGTCTGTTTCAACCGATCCCGCAGTTTCTGGCGACCGCCCCCGAGCCGATCCGCCGGGTCGGCAACTCGTCCAAAGCTTTCGAGCGCCTTAAGTCGCGAAAGCCCCATACCGAACATTTGCAATATCGCTGCCTACTAACCTTTAAGCTCGCGTTCGGCCCATTCCGAACATCGGCGACACTGCGAGGCGCTGCAGGGCGGCCTTCCCAAAGCTGCCGCTCGCAAGGGTTAGGCTAGCAGGCTAGTAATAACCATGAAGTTTATTGTTGCGCTCCTTCGAAGCCAGTGAACGCCTTGCCAGTTATCCACATCATCATTAGCGTAGTTTGAAATAGTCCTTGGGTGACAGGAGCTTTCAGGCTTCTCTTGGCTCAGTGGAACATCGAATGGGCGACGCAGTGACCAGACAAGAGCTACTTCAGAAATCGGCCTCACTACTTGGAAGATTTTCCTACGAGGTGCGGGTTTCAAACGCTCTAGCTTTGTTTGACATCAACACCGTGGCGGAAGACCTACTTGTGCCAATCTTTGCTACGATATTGGATTGCCCGAATCTCCAAAACCAGAACCGCATTCAGATGAACTTCCCAGCTGTAGATCTGGGGTGCAACGTAAGGCGAATATCCATTCAGGTAACTTCTGATGCATCCAGCAGCAAGATCAACGAGACATTAGAGAAGTTCCAGTCTCACGGTCTCGATGCGGACTTCGACCGGGTTCTGGTGTACGTACTCACCGAGAGGCAACAGTCCTACAACTCCAAGGCACTCGCAGCAACCGTCGTAGGCTTCCCGATAAAATTCAGCCCATCTCGCGATATCTTGGATTTCCACGGATTGGCGCAATTAATCGGCGAGCTTTCAAATGAAAAAATCCAACGGGTTTGCGATCTTTTAGAAGGGGAATTCAAGAAAGCAGATGCCAATTCGAGATTTCGCTCGGAACTGGATGCCTTCCTGAGCGTAAGTGGCCAAAAAATTGAAGACGAGAAACGTACGAAGAAGTACATCCCTTCTGTGTTCGTGGAAACATCTGGAACCAAGGAGCAGATGCGCTTTTTTGCGCACCCTATGTTTTTCCACAGAAAAATTGATGACGCGCTCAGGCGCTTCAGTCTAGAGCGGTTCAACGAACTCTTACGGTTGGCTCAGATTGACGAGGTGCAAGGTGACCTGCCTTCGCTGGCAGACCTGCCAGTTCCCAAAGACCTGCCTGATCTACGAGATCGGCTTACAGCTCAACTGGAGGAAACAACCCGGCTTAAAGATCAAGTTTCAGTCTTCTCATGGTACGGTGAACGAGATGAGCGCTACGTGCCCAAGGACTACCTAACTGGATATTGGACAGTGTTTCGACATAACGTCGAATCCAACGGGAGTGGAGTGCACCGATCTCTCGACAAGATGACAGATCAGATAAACCTAGCTCTGGCAAAAATTTTCCTCGTGACCGGAATGGCTGGACAGGGAAAAACAAACTTTGTTTGCGATTTGGTCGAGAACCAGTTTAAAAAATTTGAAATACCAACGATCTTCATCCCGGCAAGGAAGTTGAACGATTTCCATGGCCCGAATCGAATACGTGACTACATTACGAACAATAGGTTTGCGCCTGAAGCCAAAGACATTCATGATCTGCTGGCTGTGTTTGATGGGGTGGCCAAAGAATGCGGCAAACCCTTCATTCTCGCCATTGATGGGATCAACGAAATAGGTGACCTCGACGGTTTTGTCTCGGAGCTACGAGTGTTTCTGGATGCCCTTTGCCAGTACGATTTCGTCAAGGTGATCATAACCTGCCGAAACGAGTTTTTTGATCACAAGTTCGCCGGGGTGTTCGAGCCACAATTCTCAGATCATTTGCATCGGGTTCAAGACCTTCGGAGCGAGATGTCTGACGACAACAAGTCTCGATTGCTTCGCTCATACCTCGGTCATTTTCAGATTGGTGTAAGCCTTTCCAATTCAGCGAAGGAATTTCTGAAAAATGACCTCATTCTTCTCAGAATATTCTGTGATATCCACGAAGGAAAAAGCATTGGGAATGTACCAGAGATCTACAAAGGTGATCTCTTCGAAGCATATCTAAAGATGAAGATTGATGATTTTCCCACCCCTTTGCGGAGAATCGCTTTGGCTTCGATCTACAAAATATGCGCGGGAATGCTGGAGAGTGGCGAGTTTTCACAGGTTCAGTTGGGTGGGTTTTCGGATCTGGAAATGGAGATAGTCGAAAAACTGATAGGAGAGGACATCATTCTCAGAAGAGAGCTACCTACAATTGGCCTCAGATCAATTGGTGTAGAGAATATTTCGTTTACTTATGATGAAATGAGAGATTTCCTGATCGCGCACTTCCTAGTTTTTGAACTTAACGCGAACGCGCCCGAGAAAATTGATGAAATATTTAGGGCGGTGACCGCTTGGCCGATTTACGAAGGCTTCTTTCGATACACTTACGTTCTGGCAAGAAAGAGCAATAACGACGGCATTGTAAGAGCGTGCGAGGCCTTTGATGACTTTGATCAGCACTACATCAACAACTTGGAACTCTTGTCTGACGAAGTGCAAACGGAAGCCGATGTTTCAAGAGTGAGGTCGCTATTGCAAAGCCTCAGTGTTGTGGATGACATTCATCACCTTGCTTGGACTTTGTTCCGAAAAAGAGATGAGGCCGCCCCTTTGAGTGTTCGGGTGCTAATAGACCACCTCGCCGATCTGGACGATGCTGCCCTGGAAAAGTTCGTGAAAGCAATGTTCTCGTCTGAGCATGGTTACATAGACGATCGTTGGAAGGATCGAGTGAGCCACCTCTTAAAGAGCTTGCTTGGGCTTGATGATGACCACCAAAGTGGTCTTGGAACTCCTGCATTGGGTGTGGCTCTGTATTTTGTGCCTTTTGCACGTTGGGATGAACGAGAAGCTACGAAGAACCTTTTCTCGCGAAAGGCAGATGAACCAGTGTTCCGTGATGCAGTCGGCATGTGCAACCAAGCGAGATCAGGCTTTGTGCGAGCGTGCATTGCGGAAATCTCCGGCGAACAGGCGCTTGCATGAGAGATGATATTAAACTGATACTTCCGACATCGTGGGAGCCGGACAAGGATGCCTTTCTCGCAAGACTTGGGGTTGCCAAAGGGGGGTTAGGAGATCATTTTTTCGGTAGTGTTTACGATGCATTCTTCACCCATGCCATTGATGTAAAACGAGAGTTTGAGAAGTACTATTCAGTCGAATATGCAAGCTTGGCCGACTACATGGAGATTAGGTATGGGGAAGCCTTAAGCGAAGACGACTTGGGTTGTGAACACCTATTCCTAGTGACTTGGATACCCCAAGTCGTTGATGTGGATTATGAGAACAACAAATTTGATGTAGTGATGGAATGCATCCGAGAGTTGGAAAGGTCTCAGAATGAAGATCAAACTTGATTTCGTCTCGAACAGTTCATCTACATCATTTGTGTATATTTCTGAGGTTGAATTGACTGAAGATGCCTTTTTGGAAGCTGCGGGTGTAGAGCGCGACGGTCCTGTCGGAGATCTGTTTGTGCAGATGCATGGAGAGATTGAGTATGCCCTGCAAAGGGGGGCGACGGTGACTTCTAAAGAAGCTGTCGACCAGCTGGCGGGAACACATGGGTTCACCCCTGATGTAATTCAGCGAATGAAAGACGCCATTGTTCAAGGGAAAAAGGTTTCGACGGGGTCGCTTAGCAGCGACGGAGCTCTCGCTGAGTCCCTCCTATGCATGGCCATGTTTGAGGTCGAGTCCGACGCCTTCTACATCAACGCATATGACAACTATTGGTGATCTGTGCTAAGAGTTCGCCGCTACAACAGCCTTGGCTATACCTCCTTCTTCAACTCGGACACGGGTTTCTTCGCCCGTGTTCCGGACAAAGATTCGAAGGACCCGTTCTGGTCCCCCCATGGACCAGAGTTGATGGACATATCCATTACCAACTGGTGCGATAAAGGCTGTGTATTCTGTTACAAATCCTCTACCAAGCGCGGGCGGCATATGGCCCTTTCGGATTACAAGACCGTCATCGACCAAGCTTCCGAAATGGGAGTTTTTCAGGTTGCTTTAGGAGGTGGTAACCCGAACCAGCATCCCGATTTTGTAGAAATTCTGGAATACACCGCGGCAAAAGACATAGTGCCCAACTACACGACTAATGGGCGCGGTCTGAGTCGCGAAATTCTTGAAGCAACACGCAAACACTGCGGGGCTGTGGCGGTATCTGCCTACGAACCATTCGATGAAACAGCGGAGACCATAGAAACGCTGACCGCGTATGGTATCAAAGTCAACGTTCACTTCATTTTGGATTCGGAAAGCATCGACCTCGCAATTGCATGGCTGACGGAGCCGCCGGCATTCTTGCGGGAGATCAATGCCATTATATTCCTAAATTATAAACCGTCTGGTCGGAAAGTCTTTGAGAAGAAGATGCTTCGGAACAGTGATCGGCTAGATGAGTTCTTCATGCTAGCAACTTCAAGCCAGCGCAAATTGAAGGTTGGTTTCGACGCTTGTTGTGTAAGCGGTGTTTTTGCTCGAACGAATGCCAATCCAACCATGGTCGACGCATGCGATGCCGGACGATTCTCCATGTATGTTTCGGAAGACCTTTCGGTGCATCCTTGCTCCTTTCAAAGCGGCCTCGCTGCGGGCGATAAGCTGACCGAGAGCAATTCATTGCTGGAGATCTGGACCAAGTCAGAGAACATGACATCATTTCGTGACTACTTTGCCTCGGATCGCTGTGGCGGGTGCTCTCATCGATCCACTTGCATGAACGGATGTCCATTATTCGATGACCTTGTTGTGTGTGGCAACCGGTGAGCCAGAACATCGCGACCGAGGACGGTTTTTCCGTAAGCGTTCGCTGGCCATCACGGTTAGCTTAGCTTGACGGCCTGAAGTTCCACGGCAGCAGGTCGTCGATGCGGCTTTGCGGGTGTCCGTTGGC
>NZ_FXTK01000038.1 GCF_900182695.1 Paracoccus laeviglucosivorans | reverse complement strand
ATCAAGATGTCACTTGGTGGCCGCAGCCCGATCGAATACCGTAAAAGCCTCGGCCTTATACCGTAAAAACAGTCCAACATTTTGTCCGCACCCCCTCTGGCTCAGTTCTGGGTGGAAATCAACAACTTAGGATTGAAGGGGCGGGTCGCGCTGGTCTTTGGCGCCGGGGGCGGGCTCGGCGGGGCCATCGCCCGCAACCTTGCAGCCGAGGGCGCAAGGGTGGTCGCAGCGGATATCGTGGCCGAGGCGGCACAGGCGACGGCAGAGGACATCGCCCGCGCAGGCGGAGCGGCGCAGGCGGTGACGTGGGATCTGGCCGCCCTGAGCTCGATCCCGCAGCATCTCGCGGGGATCGAGGCAACATTCGGCCCGGTCGAAATCCTCGTGAACAATACCGGCGGTCCACCACCCACGCCTGTCTCGGGTCAGTCTCCCGAGGAATGGGAGAGGCATTTCCGCGCCATGGTCATGTCGGTCATCGCGATCACCGATGCCGTCCTGCCGGGGATGAAGGCCGCGGGCTGGGGGCGTGTCATCACCTCGACCTCGTCCGGGGTCGTGGCGCCGATCGCCAATCTGGGGCTATCGAATGCGCTGCGGGCAAGCCTTGTCGGCTGGTCGAAGACGCTGGCGGGCGAGGTCGGGCGGTCCGGCATCACCAGCAATATCGTGCTGCCCGGCCGCATCGCCACCAAGCGCATCGCCTTTCTCGACGAGCAGCGCGCGAAAAGGGAGGGGAAAGAGCCCGCCGAAGTCGAGGCCGCCTCGACCGCGTCGATTCCGCTCGGCCGCTATGGCGAGCCACGGGAATACGGCGATACGGTGGCCTATCTGGCCTCGGAGCGCGCCAGCTATATCACCGGCTCTGTCATCCGTATCGATGGCGGGCTGATCCAAAGCATCTGAAGGGGGAGTGGATGGATCCGAAAATCAAAGAGGTTCTCGAGGCGGTGTCGACGGCGACGCTGACGACAGTGTTGCTGAAAAAGGGTCTGCGCAATGTCTGGATGCGGGGAACAAGGCCGTTCCGCCCGGGCCAGCCGCGACTGGTCGGCCCGGCCTTCACCCTGCGCTTCGTCCCGGCGCGCGAGGATCTGGCGACGCCCGCAAGCTGGGCCTCGCCCATCTCGACCCGCGCGGCAATCGAGGCAATGCCCGAGGGCTGCATCGCCGTCGCTGATGCGATGGGCGTCCTTGATGCCGGGATCTTTGGCGACATTCTGTGTGCGCGCATGGCCAAGCGCGGCGTGGCCGGTCTGGTGACGGACGGCGTGATGCGCGATGCGGCCGGGGTGCATGGCACCAGCCTGCCGGTCTGGTCCAGCGGCATCGCGGCCCCGCCCTCGGTCGCGGGGCTGACCTTTGTCGGCTGGCAGCAGCCCATCGCCTGCGGCGGGGTCGCGGTCTTTCCCGACGATATCGTGGTCGTGGATGACGATGGCGCGGTGCTGATCCCGGCGGCGCTCCTCGATGCCGTCGTGGCCGAGGCGCCCGAGCAGGAGGCGCAGGAGGCCTGGATCATGACTGAGGTCGATCGCGGGGTGCCGCTGCCCGGCCTTTATCCGATGAACGACGAGACCAAAGCCCGCTACGCCGCATTCAGGGAGGGCAAATGAGCTTCGGTATCGAGACCAAGGGCGTCTATCCGATCGCCGCGACGCCCTTTCGTCCGGACATGTCGGTAGATTGGGACAGCCTCGACCGGCTGACCGATTTCTATCAGGATGCGGGCGCCACGGGCATCACCATCCTTGGCATCCTGGGCGAGGCAGGCAAGCTTGAGCCCGAGGAAAGCCGCGAGATCGCCGCCCGCGTCATCGCGCGGGCGCGGGTGCCGGTGGTGGTCGGCGTCTCGAACCCAAGCTTTGCCGCGATGGGCCGGCTCGCGCGCGAGGTCATGGATCTGGGCGCTGCGGGGGTGATGATCGCGGGCCATGCCGGCCTGCGTTCGGACGAGCAGATCGCGGCGCACTTCAGGAATGCGGTCGATGCCATCGGACAGGATACGCCATGGGCCTTGCAGGATTACCCGCTGACGCTGTCGGTCGTGCTGTCGGTGCCGATGATCGGGCGGATCATGGCCGACCACCCGTCCTGCGTCATGCTGAAGGCCGAGGACTGGCCGCAGCTGGAAAAGCTTTCGGCGATCCGGGCGGCGCAGGCCTCGGGCGGGATGCGTGCGTTTTCGATCCTGACGGCGAATGGCGGGATGTTTCTGGATTTCGAGCCCGAGCGCGGCTCGGACGGGGCGATGACGGGATATGCCTTTCCCGATGCGCTGGTCGAGATGGACCGGTTGCATCGCGAGGGGCAGCGCGATGCGGCCCATGACCTGTTCGACGCGCATCTGCCGTTGATCCGCATGGAGCAGCAGCAGGGCGTCGGGCTGGCCGTGAGCAAATACCTGCTGATGCGGCGCGGCGCAATTGCCCGCGACATCAAGCGCAGGCCCGGCCCCGCCCTGACCCCGCGTGGACGCGAGGAGATCGACTATCTGCTGGCCCGGCTGGCCCGCAAGGATCCCCGCGCGGCGATCTGACTAGGAAAGGGCGGCAAGCAGCAGGCTTGCCGCCCCGCCCGCCATCAGGACCAGCACGGCGGGAATCCGGGGCAGGCCCTGAAAGATCAGGAAGGCCCCAACCGAAATCGCCGGCCCCGCCCAGCCATTCCCCGAAATCTGGATCAGCGCGATGCTGCCCGAGATGACGAGCCCGGTTCCGACCGGGGCAAGCCCCTCGCGCATCGCGCGGTGCCATTTCCTGTCCCTGTGGCGGCTGGTCGCGCGATAGACCAGATAGCAGACGAGCGAGGAGGGCAGGTAGATCGCGAGCGAGGCCAGCGTCGCGCCCGTCCAGCCCGCCAGCCGCCAGCCGATCAGCGTGGCCAGCGTCGTGCCCGGTCCCGGCGCCGCGCGCGAGATCGCGAAAAGATGCAGGAAGTCCTGCGGCGCGATCCAGCCGTTCTGCCGCACCATAACATCCAGCCCGGCGATAATTGCCGGACCACCCCCGAAGGAGGCCAGCGACAGCGGCACCATATGCCACAGGATCTGCCACAGTGGGTCCGTCATCCCCGCCTCCAGACCAGCCAGACGCTGACCGGCGCGACCAGCAGCACGACAAGGATCATGGGCAGCTTCAGCACGGTCACTCCCACCACCACCGCGGCGATCACGGCAAGACGCCGGGGGGATCCCTTTGCACGCCTGAGGCCAAGCCAGCAGATCTGCAGCAGCATCCCCAGCGCGGCGCAGGCGATGCCCAGCATCGCGATCTCGACCGCGGGGAACTGGCCCAGCCGGTCGAACAGCAAGGCAAGGCCAAGGACCGACAGGACCGGGGGCAGCAGAAAGCCCGTGACGCAGGCCACCGCGCCAAGGGGGCCGCGCAATTCCTCGCCCAGACAGACGACAAGATTGACCACATTCGCGCCGGGCAGAACCTGCGCGATGGCCAGCGTGGCGGAAAAATCGTCATCGCTGACCCAGCCCCGGCGCTGGACGAATTCGCGATGCAGCCAGCCGGTCAGGCCGCCCCCGAAACTGAGCGAGCCGACCTTGAGACAGGTCAGGAAAAGCGCGCCGGCGGGAACCGGCGCGGGATCGGTTCGGGTGTCCCTCATTCCCTGAACATGCGCCGGTTGCGCTCAGCTTGCCAGCCGGTCCGCATCCGGGGGCGGAAAGGCGCAGCCCTGCCGGTGCAAAGCGGCCATCACCCAGTCCCGGTTCAGGCGGCCTTCCGCGATGGCAAGGCGGGTCCTTTCCTCGGCGGCGCATTTCTCCTCGGCTGCGGTCAGGATGGCCTCGGCCTGCGACTGGGGGATGCACAAAACGCCGTCATCATCGCCCAGGATGATGTCGCCCGAAGCAATGACCATGCCGTCGACGGCAATCGGGCAGTTGATCTCGCCCGGTCCGTCCTTGTAGGGGCCGCGATGGGTGACGCCCGCAGCATAGATCGGCAGGCTTCCGGCGCGGATCACCGCCGCGTCGCGGATCGCGCCGTCGATGACGAATCCGGCAATGCCGCGGCTGGCGGCATAGTTCATCATCATCTCGCCCATCAGCGAGTTAGTCAGGTCGCCCCCGGCATCGACGACGATGACGTCGCCGGGGCCCGCCATGTCGATCGCCTGATGGATCATCAGGTTGTCGCCAGGCCGGGTCTTGACCGTCAGCGCGATCCCGGCCAGCGGCGTTCCGTCATGCATCGGCCGCAGCCGTGAACCGCCTGCCGTCATCCGCGACATCACGTCGCTGACATTGGCGACGGGGATCTGGCGGAACCGCTCGACCAGAGCCTTGGGCGCCACGCTTTCGCGGCGGTGGATTTGGAACCCGTGCATTCTATTCGTCTCCCTTTGTGGTTTCGGACTGCCGCCTAGCGGCTGAAATTCGCGGTCACCTTGCCCATCTGCGGGCATTCTGCGCTCAGGCTGTCCGCATCGCCCAAGGGCGCGGGGCCAAGACGCGCGCCGGTGATGACCACGTCCCCGCGCGCAAGGCCGCCGCCCCGCGTCAGGGCGTGATTGGCAAGCCATGTCAGCACCTCCAGCGTCTGGGGCAGGCCAAGGTTTTT
The DNA here is from genome assembly GCF_900182695.1 of Paracoccus laeviglucosivorans. Lineage (GTDB taxonomy): Bacteria > Pseudomonadota > Alphaproteobacteria > Rhodobacterales > Rhodobacteraceae > Paracoccus > Paracoccus laeviglucosivorans. The sequence goes on along the minus strand of NZ_FXTK01000038.1, from coordinate 9,785 downwards.
CAGTGGCCACTCGATCCGCGCATCCCCCAGCCGCATCGTCAGCGCCAGCGCGGCAAGGTCGATGTCGCGCCAGCCCGCGATGGCGGGGCCAAGGATGACGGCGGCATTGCCCTGAAGATCGGCGATGGGCGACAGCGGCGGGATGCTTTTGCGGTCGATGAAGCGCGACGAGATCAGCTCGACCGCCAGATGCATCGACCCGATGGCCGCCGCGACCTCGTCGCGCTGATAGGGGCGCGTGCGGGCGGGCAGGCCGGTGGCAAAGACGAAGGCCGTCTCGACCTCGGCCTCGAAGCCTGCGGGCGGGACCTTCAGCGTCACTCCCGAAGCGTGGAAGGCCGAGGCGGGCAGGACGGCGCAGCGCGGCTCTCCATCAGGCTTCGCGGCAACCTTCCATCCCCCGGCGGGGCCGATCTGGCGCAGCGTCGCGTCCTGCACCGCATAGGCCTCGGCCAGCGAGGCAGGGGCAAGATCCTGCGGCAATTCGGCCAGCGGCGCGCCGTCAAGGCGCGAGCGCAGCAAGAGTTCCGCCGCCCTTTCGGCAGCAACAAGGCGGGTCATTCGGCAGGCTCCGTGATATGGCCGCGCATCCGTTCCTCGACCGGGCGGGAGGCGAGCAGCTTCTGGGTATAGGGGTGCCGGGGGTGCTCGAAGATCTCGGCAGTGATGCCGGATTCCACGATGCGACCGCCCTGCATGACGATGGTGCGGTCGGCGAAATCGCGCACGACAGGCAGGTCATGGGCGATGAACAGATAGGACAGGCCATGATCCCGGCGCAAGTCCTTCAAAAGCTGGATCACCTGCGCCTGAATCGAGACATCGAGCGCCGAGACCGCCTCGTCGCAGATAATGACCTCGGGCTTCAGGGCCAAAGCCCGCGCGATTGCGATGCGCTGGCGCTGCCCCCCCGAGAACTGGTGTGGATAGCGGTCGGCATGTTCGGGGCGCAGGCCGACCTGTTCCAGCAGTTCGGCCACCCGGCGCGGCCATTCCGCGCGCGGCAGCACGCCGCGATGGATGGCCCAGGGTTCCGCGATGATGCGCCCGACCTTCATGCGCGGGTTCAGCGATGCGGTCGGGTCCTGAAACACCACCTGCACATTGCGCGCAATCTCGCGGTTGCCCGGTCCCAGCATCGATTTGCCACGGTAAAGCACCTCGCCCTTGGTCGGATCGACCAGCCCGAGCAGCGTGTTGACGAGCGTGGTCTTGCCCGAACCACTTTCGCCGACGACGCCCAGCACCTCGCCCTTGTTCAGCGTCAGACTGACATCGTCCAGCGCCTTGATCTCGCGCCCCGTGGGCGTCTTCAGGACACCGGCCGAGACGCCGTAATATTTCGACAATCCGCGGATCTCGATCAGCGCCTCGGACGAGAGGTCGCGAGCAGCCGGGTAGCCATGGCGGCCTGGAACTGCTTCGAGCAGGCGACGCGTATAGGCGTGGCGTGGCGCGCCCAGCACCTCGGCCAATGGCCCCTGTTCGACGACCTCGCCCTGAGACATCACCACGACGCGATCCGCGATCTCGGCCACGACGCCAAGGTCATGGGTGATCATCAGGATGCCCATGCCGTTTTCGGCCTGAAGCTCCTTCAGCAGTTTCAGGATTCCCGCCTGAACCGTGACATCAAGCGCCGAGGTCGGCTCATCCGCGATCAGCACGTCCGGTTCCATTGCGATGGCCGCCGCGATCATCACGCGCTGGCGCTGCCCGCCCGAGAACTGGTGGGGATATTCGTTGAAGCGCCGCTCGGGTTCGGGGATGCCGACGCGGGCCAGCAATTCGATGGCCCTTGTCCGCGCGCGTTCCGCCGGGATGCCATGGGCAGTCATGCTTTCGCTGATCTGGTGGCCCAGGGTATGGACCGGGTTCAGCGCGGCCAGCGTGTCCTGAAAGATCATCGCGATCCGCCGCCCGTTCAACTCGCGCTGGTCCTTTGCCGACAGTCCCAGGATCCCGCGGCCGTCGAAACGGATGCTGCCCGACAGGATCTCGCCCGGCGGCGTGTCGATCAGCCCCATGACCGCCGAGGCCGAGACCGACTTGCCCGAACCGGATTCCCCGAGGATCGCCAGAGTCTCGCCTCGGTCGAGGTGCCAGCTGACCGACCTGACCGCATCGACGATCTTGCCGCGCGAGTGAAAGCGGACGGAAAGATTCTCGACTTCCAGAAGATGCCCGGTCATGCGCGTGTCCTTTTCTCAAGCCGCCAGCGTTGGGCGGGGTCGGTCGCGGTGCGGATCCAGTTGGCCATGAGGTTCGCGGAAATCGCGGTGAGCGAGATCGCGACGCCCGGCCAGAACGACAGCCACCACGCCGAGGCGAGGTAGCCGCGCCCATCCGCCACCATCAGGCCCCAGGTCACCGCAGGCGCCTGCACGCCCAGCCCAAGGAACGACAGCGAGCTTTCCGACAGCATCACCGCGGCGAATTCCAGCGTGGCGAGCGTCATCAGCGTCGGCACCACATTGGGAAGGATGTGCAGAAAGACGATGCGGGCATGGGACGCGCCCAGAACCTTGGCGGCCTTGACGAACTGGCGCTCGCGGATTTCCAGCACCTCGGCCCGGCAAGTCCGCAGATAGACCGGCACGCGGCTGAGAGCGAGGACGAGGACCACATTCCCGACGCTGGGCGCCAGCACGAACAGCACGATCAGCGCCAGCAGCAGCGAGGGGAAGGACATCAGGATATCCGCGCCGCGCAGGATAATCGTGGCGATGCGCCCCTGACGATAGCCCGCGATAAGCCCAAGAATGGTGCCCACGACCAGCGCAAGGACCACGGCGCTGCCCGCGATCATCAGCGTGTAGCGGCTGCCGATGACAAGCCGGGCCAGCAGGCTGCGCCCCATATTGTCGGCGCCAAGGATATAGAGCCAGCCGCGTTCCAGCTCGAAGGGCGGGGCGTTCCGGCCGCGCAGGTTCATCTGCAGCGCCTGATCGGGCAGCAGCGACGGGCCGAACAGGGCCGCGATCACCACGAGCAGCAGGAAACACGCGCTGAGAAAGGCGAACTTGTCGCGCCACAGCATCAGGAAGGCTTCGGCCAGCGCATGTTCGCGGGGCGGTTTCGCCGCTGCGGTCGGATGGGTCATATCGGACATCTCAGCCATGCCTCACACGGGGATCGAGCAGCGCATAGGCAAGGTCGATCAGGATGTTCAGGACAAAGATCGCGACCGCCGTGACCATCACGGCCGCCTGGATCACGGCAAAATCGCGGAACATGATCGAGTCGATCATGAGCTTGCCGATGCCCGGAAAGCCGAAGACCGTCTCTGCGATCACGGCGCCATTCACCATGCCCGCGGCCTGATCTCCTGCGACGGTTACCACCGGCAGCATGGCGTTTCGCAGCGCATGGCCAAAGATCACCACCCGGCTGCGCACGCCGCGCGCCCGCGCCGTCTTGACATAGGGCGAGGCCAGCGCGTCGATCATCGACGAGCGCACGACCTGCGTGAGGACGCCGCAGGGCCTGACGAAAAGCACCGTGACCGGCATGATCCAGTGCCAGGGCGTCCCGGTCCCCGAGGTCGGCAGCGCACGCAGCCAAACCGAAAAGACCAGCACGCCTACAATGGCGATCCAGAAATTCGGGATCGAGGCGCCGGCGAGCGAAATGAGGCTGGCGATGCGGTCAAAGACCCCGCCGGGCCGCCATGCGGCGATCGAACCGGTGACGATCGCGATCACGAGCGAGATCAGCATCGCCCAGAAGGACAGCAGCAGCGTGGTCGGGAAGGCCTGCAGCACCATCTGCAGCGCGGGGCGGCCGTCGCGCAGCGACTCGCCGAAGTCGAATTGCAGCAGATCGAGGAGATAGCGCCCGAACTGCACCAGCATCGGCTGGTCGAAGCCGTGGCGCGCGGCGAATTCCTCGCGCACGGCCAGCGGTGTGTCCACCGGCAGAAGCAGGTCGGTCGGATTGCCCGTCAGCCGGGCGAGGAAGAACACCAGCACGACTAGGCCAAAGAGCGAGATCGCGCTTTGCATCGTGCGTTGGCGGAAATAGGAGCGCATGGGGCTTCCTTCCCAAATCATCGGCGCGGGCCGCGCCCGTGGTCGGCGAAAAGGCCGGGCGGCGCGCGCCCGGCCCTTGGCTCAGTTGGTGCCGCGGAACTTGATCTGCGACAGCTCCATCATCGTGCTGGTCACGTCGTCCGGCTTGAATTCCAGCCGGTCCGAGATGCGCATGTAGTTGACCATGTGGAACATCATGACGTCGGGCACGACATTCTCGGCGGAATAGGCATTGGCCTGCTGGAATAGCTTCACCCGCTCATCCCCCGAGGCCGCGTCCGCCGCGTCGATCAGGCGGTCGAGTTCCGGGTCGCCGAATTCCGATTGCTGCCCGGTCGAGTGATACCGGAAATGCATGGTGAAGGTCGCGTCACCCGAATTGTTGTCATGCTGTTCCTGGATCAGCATGGCGGGGCGCGGCTCGGCATAGGGCTTGTTGACAAGCTTCAGCCATTGCGCGCGTTCCATCGGCTGCAGCTTCACGTTCAGGCCGACCATCTGCCACATGGCGATCATCGCCTCCATCGTCTCCTGCCCGTTGGCATAGAAGTTGATGCGCGAGATCAGCGGGATTTCGGCGCCGACATCGACCCCGTCCTTCTTCGCCTCGTCGATGAGCGACTTGGCCTGTTCCGGATCATAGGGCCAGGGCTTCATGTCCGGGTTGTAGCCATTGATGCGTGGCAGGAACATCTGGGTCGCAATGGCGTAGTCCTGATTGAAGAGCCCGTCGCGCAGCGCCTCGCGGTCGATGGCAAGGTTCATGGCCTTGCGCACCCGGATATCGGCAAGCGGGCCTTCGAAGCTGAATCGCAGGCGCGTCGTCTCGCCATTCAGATATCCGGGGTCGGTTTCGGGATTGGTCGCGTCCTGAATGGCGATATTGAGCCCGATATCGGCCTCTCCCACCTCGACCATCGCGGCGCGCAGCGCGCTTTCGTCGCGACGGACATATGTCGCCTTGCTGACCGCCGGAGCCTCGCCCCAGTATTTGTCCTGACGGACCAGCACGATCGCGTCGCCTGCATTGCGCTGGGGAATGGCAAATGGTCCGGTTCCGACCGGGGTGCTGGTCATCGCGTCGAAATCGGTCTTGGGCGACTCGATGGTCAGGAAGCTCATGAAGATCGGCATCAGCGGCTGAGGCTTCTCGGTCGATATATCAATTGTATGGCTGTCGACGACCTTCGGAGTCAGGCGAATATTGGCGAAAAGCTTGCCGCGGTTGAGGCAGTCGAGCTTGGGGTTGAACATGCGTTCGATGGACCGCGAGACCGCCTCGGCGTCAAAGGCGCTGCCATCGAAATAGGTCACTCCCTCGCGCAGCTTGATGCGCCAGACCGTCGGCTCGACCTGCTCCCACGAGGTGGCGAGGCGGGGTTCAGGCTTGCCGCTCTCGGGGTTGAGGTGGGTCAGCGCCTCGACGACATTCTCGCGCACCACCAGCCCGACCTCGGAGGACGAGTTGCAGGCGTCGATATTGTCGAAAGCGTAGGGTGTGACGATGGTGATGGCGTTCGCGTCATCCTGCGCGAAGGCACTCGTCGCGACCACCGACCCGATCGCGACCCCGCAGAGCAGGCCGGCCATCCTGAATATCGACATCTCTTTCCTCCCTATGTGTCAACCCCGGCGGGCGAGGCTGAACCTGCCGCTGCGAGACGATTGCAAGTTTTCGGAATTGTCGCGCGGCCCTCCTCCTCAGGAATGCGCGTCTCCTCGGATGACGCTAGCAGGCTTGGATATCGCCGCGCCAATACAGATTACTTTTCATCCCATAAAACTATTGTATGGTTGTTGGATGGGATGGCTGAACCTTCGTCGACTGACCTATTTTCGCGCGATCATCGAGGCAGGTTCGCTGTCCGAGGCGGCGCGCCGCCTGTCGGTGCCGCAGCCCGCGCTCTCCTATCACCTGCGCGAGCTTGAGGCCGATTTCGGCGGGCCGCTCGTCATTCGCGGTCGAAACGGGGTCGAACCGACCGAGGGCGGCCAGCTTCTCTTCGACCACGCGACCATCATTCTGGCGCAGGTCGAACGGGCCGAGATGGAGCTGGCGGGACTGCGCCGCCGCGGGGCCGCGGACCCACGCGTCATGCGGATTTCGGCACTGCCCTCGCTCGCCACCAAGCTTACGCCGCATCTGCTGAAGCTGACCGCCGAGACCCTGCCGCTGAGCGGGCTTTTCGTCATCGAGACGGTCACGCGCGAGGCGCGCGAGATGCTGCGCCAGCACGAGATCGACTTTGCCATCGTCATCGCGGACGAGAAGGTTCCCGAGAGCCAGTGGCTCGCCGCCGAAAGCCTGCTCATGTGCTTTGCCGCCGGTGACGGCGACGCGACGGCGGGGCCGATAACCTTCGCCGAAGCGCTGGACGCACCGCTCATGCTGCCCGCCAAGGGGCGTCCGGTCCGAAACCTTGTCGAGAGGCTGGCAGGGCAGGTCGGCAAGAAGGCCATCGTCATCCATGAGATCGACGGGCCGAACCCACGCAAGCAGGCGACGATCGCGGGTTTGGGCAAGACATTCCTGCCCTGGATCTCGATTTCCGAAGAGGTCGAGAAAGGGCTGATCGGCTACAGAGAGGTGGTCGATCCACCCCTGCTGCGGCATGTCGCGCTGGAATGGCGCGAGGACATGGACCCCGAACTGGCCTGGGCCATGCACGGGCTGCTGTCGACCCTGCTTACGTCAGTGCTGCGCTAGGCGTCTTGTCTGCGAAAGTGGGTGAGACGTTTCGCCTGGACCATGTTCAAACGCAGCGTGATGCGGGAGGTCAGCCAAGCTGCCCTTTTGGGCGCGGTGCGCCGTCACAGGCTGATGGCCAACATGGGAGGTTGCGGCCTGCGGATGCGACGTGCGGGCGTCACCCGTCTGAAAGCATAGGCAGGGCGTCTGCTCCGCCCGCATGTCGGCAAGGGCGTCAAAGGGTAGCTCCGTGCCATTGCGCCGAGGCCGATGAACATGCGCTGCCGGTATGCGAATGCGGAATAATTCGTATTATGTAATATGCTAAAGCTCTGCAGCTTCAGTGCCCGCGGCGGCGGATGATCTGGTGAGGATTGTATGGAACGCGCCATTGGGCGCTGGCATCAGCGCCGCAGCGATGCCGACACGCGGGGGTGGATGTTCACTGTCCTGCACAATCTGGTCCAGACTCGGCTCCGCCGCCAATTGCAGCGCCTAGCGCATCTGCATCTGGATCAGGTCGCCGATGCCGCGCTGTCGACCCCCGGCACGCCGGAAGCCCGCCTGCAATACCGCGATCTGCTGGCCGCGCTTGCCGAGTTGAGCGACGATCAGCGCGCCGTTATCCTGCTGATCGCGGTCGAGGATCTAAGCTATGCCGAAACTGCTGAAGTGCTGGGCGTCCCCTTGGTCATCGTCATGTTGCGCCTGGCGCGCGCCCGGCCTGAACCCGCAACGCCACGCTTCAGCGGTTGGCGCCGTCGGTCTGGGGTCTGCGCCCGGCCCGCCTGCCCGATGCGTGGCGCGCGGCGACATAGCCGAATGTCAAAGCCGGGCCCAGGGTGATGCCTGCGGCTGGATATGCCCCGCCCATAAAGCTGGTAGCGTCATTGCCAATCGCATACAGACCCTGAATGCACGCGCCGTCCGCACCCAGAACCTGTGCGTTTTCATTGGTCGCAAGTCCGGCAAAGGTGCCCAGATCCCCGACGAACAATTCGATCGCATAGAATGGGGCATGTTCCAGCGGCGCCAGATTGCTGGCGGTGGCAAGGGCGTCGCCGATAAAACGGTTGTATATCGACGTGCCTCGACCGAATGCCGGATCCGCACCTTCGGCGGCACATGCGTTGAAATCCCGGACCGTTTCGGCAACCGTCGGGACCGGGCAGCCCATTTTGACCGCCAGCTCGGCCAGATCGCGCCCGCGCAAAAGATAGCCGTTGCGCACCCACCGCGACAGTCGCCCTGGAAACGGCGGCACCGCCCCGGCTCCGTATCGCCTTAGCGCGCGATGATCGCAGATTAGAAACATCCGCCCGCCCTTGCGCGTGCCGCAGATCATCTTGCGGGCGAAAACGTGATATTCGTCGGCTTCATTTCCAAAACGGCGGCCCGTCTGGTCGATGGCGATGAAGCCCGGTTTCGAGCGGTCGAAAAAATGCGGAAACCCGCATGTGTCCCGGCCAAGCGGAACCTGCGACACGGGCGTCAGCGCCGCCGGTTCGGACAGGCCGGAATTGCAGACCGCGCCGCATGCCTGTCCGGCTGCGATCAGATCGCCGGTGTTTTCGACCGGAGCAAGCGAGTGATGCGCAATGCCAGCGGCCACGTGATCATAGCTGTCGCGCAGCGTGCCATGCGGGGCACCGCCACCGGCCAGCACGACGCCGTGACCTGCATTGATCACGACGTTGCGCCCGTTGCGGCACACAACCGCCCCGGTGATCAGCGACTGATCCTGAAGCAGATGTTGCAAAGGCGTCTCCAGCCAGATCCGCCCGCCTGCCTGCACAAAGGCTGTCGCCAACTCCGCCACCAGCGCATTGCCATTCGCAAGACGCGTCACAGTCTGGTTGAAAAGCTTATCCAGAAAATGGCGCGACAACAGGCGCAAGGAACGTAAGGCGGCACGCGGCGACCGTCCTGCGCTAAACAGATCGGGCAAGTCTTCGGCAGAGACCATCATGCCGCCGAAAATCGTCGTGCTTTCCAATGGCTTTCGCAGACGCGGCAATAGGTCCCCCGCCTTACGGCCATCGAAGCGCGCAGCGCGAAGCGAGCGTTCTCCCGCGATCCCTCCGGGCAGTTCGGCGCGATAATCCGGGATCGGATTGGGGCCGAAACGCAGATCGCTGACGCGTTCCAGATACTCGACGGCTTCGACGCAATGGGACAGATATGTCTTGGCGAGCGGAACGTTCAGGTTGTTGCCACAGACCGATTGCAGGTATTGCAACGCCCGCTCGGGGCTGTCGCCCTGTTGTGCCTTGCGCGAAAAGCGGTTGCCGGGAACCCAGACACCGCCGCCCGACAACGCAGACGTGCCACCGAACACGGCCGCCTTTTCCACCAGCAAGACATCAAGCCCCGCCCGTTGCGCCGTCAGCGCCGCCGCCAATCCGGCGGCACCGCTGCCCGCAACCAGCAGATCGCAATCCATACTGTCTCCGGCAACCGCCGTGTCGGTCATATTTTGAACCGCTCCATCGAACTTGGTGCGAAAACCTCGTCCAGCTTCAACCGACGTGCAGACAACCCCTGCCGGTGATGGGCGTCAAAAAAGGCGTCGATTGTCGGGTCATTTTCCACGCCATAGGGCCAGAAATCCCCAGCAAACAGCGTTCTTGTCCGCTCGGCTTCCTCGACCAGCCAAGGCAGGCTGATGGCAAGTGCCGTAGTGTCGGACAGGCGATCAACGGCGATCTGCCGCGCCTGAACAAAGGCCTTTAGGACCGAAACCGGAAGCCAAGGATGGTCGTGAACCAGGGTTTTCCGGATCCTGATCCCCTCAGCGAAGTGGTTCGCCGTTATGTTTAGGAAAAGGAGGATCGAGAATGGCAAACAAGCGTCCGAAGGCGGAAGAGATTGTCTCGGAATTGCGACAGGTTGAGGTGCTGATGGGGCCAGACCTGTCCCGTCTTGATGCGATCAGGCGGATCGGTGTCGTCGAAAAGACCTATCACCGTTGGCGAAACCTCGGGGGCGGTCGTGTCGGCGCTGGGGCTTGAGGCGCTGGAGATCGGGGCCGAACTGGCGCCCGGCGTGCCGATCCTGCATGGCCC
>NZ_FXTK01000037.1 GCF_900182695.1 Paracoccus laeviglucosivorans | reverse complement strand
ATCCCCGAGCGCCAGCACCCGATCATGGTCAACCGTATCGTCTATTACGAGGATCCGTATTTCCGGGGGCTGATGGCGGCGCAGAAAGGCCCCCTACCCTATCCCTCGCGCGCGGCCGAGGATCTGCGAAATCTGCGCGACAAAGTCGCGGCACTGACCGATCAGACGCAAAAGCTGCTGGCTTATCCCGAGGCGAAGGGCCAGCGGAACGGTGGCCTTCCTGCTGCCCATGCGGGCGGCGCAGGCGATGCATCGACCGCATCGGCAGCGGCGTCGCCGCCGGGATCGGCGCTGGCCAGCGTGGTCATGACCGAGGCTGTCCCTGCGGATACAGGCCTGACGGACGAAGAACTTGGCGAAGCGCTGCGCCCGGCGGAGCTGGACGCGCTGAAGACCATGCAGAGCATTGAGGTCAAATTGCGCAGGAAGCTCGGTGGGTGAGTAGTTCAGAGGGTGGCCGCATCTTGTCACTTGGCATATCAATGCTACCAGGTCATACTGGCGTTGGAAGGAGCCTGCGATGACCATTAAATCCTCTATCTCGCTGCGCGACGAACAGCATGCCTTCGCCAAGGAGTTGGTAGCCGCTGGGCAATATGCGTCGCTCAGCGCGGTAATTCAGCAGGGTCTGGACCTGTTGCGTCAGCGCGAGATGGATGCCCGTGCGGACCGGTTGGCATTGAAGACCTTGCTGGAGGAGCGGATGGCCGGCAAGTTTGTCAGCGGCAGCGATCTGCGTGCACAGCTTGCGGCACGACGCAGCACCCATCGCAGCTGATGCAGGACTGGATTGTCGAGTTCGCGGCGTCTGCCGTCGAAGATCTGACCCTGATCGAAGCCCACCTGAAAGACGCCTATATCACGTTCGGCGATCGCCCGGTTGAGGCCGCACGGCGCGCTGAAGCCCGAGTCGACTCGATCATCGCCGAAGCGGAGCGCCTGACGACGGCGCCGTTTCGTGGCGCCCCCCATGACCACCTGATCCCCGGCCTGCGGCATCTGGAACTGGACCGGGCGATCTACTGGTATCTACCGGATCCCGCGCTATGCCGCCTCCAAATTCTGGCGATCTTCTTTGGCGGTCAGGACCATCAAAGGCATATGCTGGTCAGATTGCTGCGCGAAAGCACCCATCTGGCAACCTGACGGGTCCGCAATGGTGATGATGCACGATTTCCAGTCTGTTCGGTCAGGTGGCAGTCCCCAGACCACAGCCTGGTTACTTAAGCGCGCTTACTTTAGAGCCGCCGTTATTGAACCGAATGCGCCATTGCTTAAATTGGATAGCATCCACCAAACAGGCGACGTTGCCTATGTATCCGCGCCGCGGCCCTTTCCTGGCCTTTGCCTTCGGTCGTCATGATTAAAGCGTACGGAAGATCGCAACTTGTCAGTCCCAATCGGGCGTCAGCTTGTTCTGATCGTTTTTTGCGTGTCCGGATGTCACCAACTCTGCCACTGATTTCGGGAGGGCGCTATGTTTAACGGGATCCAAACGCTCCTGCGGCAGTCGGTCTTCGATCAGGCTCAGGACGGCTTCAGCCTGAATCCGGTCCCGTACCGCCTTGCCAGGATCACGATCCTGCCTTTCTGAAATCCACATCTTATGCGCAGCCCACACGGCTGGTGCCGGGGCGGTCATTCTGACCGGAAAGCCACGGTCATCGATGGCAATTGCCGAAAATGCAGGCGCAGATACAAGCCATTCCAGACCGGCTACTGGGGCCGGAACGGCATCCCCTGCGATGCCGCTGGTCTGGCCGGGCATGACCCTGTGCGCCGGTCGCGCTTCGGGGCGGATGAACTCGACCATAAACCCGTCCTTGTTGGTCAGACGGAAGTCGCCTTTCTGTCGCTGCAGGAAGGACGGATCGACGGATCGGGCCAGCGCCTCAAGACCTTTGTCCTCTCCTTCAATCGCGATGCGCAGTGGGGCACGATCATCAATCAACACATCCAGATCTCCGGTGGCGACCATTTCGCCGTTGAACGTCACCGCAGCAGCGGCCTCATAGGCGTAGAGCGCGTGCGTCCCAACCACCCGAAACCGCGCGGCAGCCGAGCTGTCATCCAGCTTGCGGATCAGTCTGGCCGCGATGCTCGGGACACGTTGGTGGTTGAGCGCTCGCATCACCGCCGCCAGCTGATTGATTTTTTGGGCCAAAGTTGCGATCCGCTCCTCGGCTTCATGTTTCTGGCGCTGGAAATGCGCTAGAATTTCGTCTGTCTCGTCAGATCGCGGACCAAGGCTCCGGGTTGACCGGATCCCGTTTCTCGTCATTCTGCGGTATAGATATTCGCGGTCGCTACGAAACTCGTAGGACATATTTCCGCCGAGTTCGTCCCGTGATAGTTTTTGCGTGCGCTGCCACTCTTCGAATGTGGTGACGAGGTCGACTCGATCACGGATCACACGACTATCTAAATAATTGTAATATATCATTTTGGTGCTCCGTGCGCCACGCAAGGGATGATAATCACCAAAATGATAATTTTCAATAGAATAGACCTTCCCCAGATCTATGTTCCTGCTACGGCTTGGTGTATTTCATGTGTGCCTCAGAAATTTATCACTGTACCCAAACGGGTTAACCGCGGTACGAGCTCCACCGCACGCAGGGTCTGCCTGACGAAGTGGGCGCTGAGGCAAGCCTCCATGCCGACGATACAGCGAGAAAGACCGTCAAAGACGGCGGTCAGCGCCTGTCGCCTGAACTGCTGGCGTGAACGATTTAATGATTTTCGGCCCAAATTCTATCGGTTGTCATGACCAAGTGATCAAGACCCTCCTTGGTTCGAGACATATCCTGCCCATACCGAGATCATTTTTTGAAATCCCACGCAGGATCGATCACCGCCAAGAGTCGCACTTGGCCGGTGGCCTCTATTGGGGGCGAGCGATGCAGCAGCGCGGTTGCCTCGCCTGGCCAGCGCTTGCCACGCAACAGCGCAATGCTTCCCGTGCCGATCACGGACGGCGCAGCTTCCTGGCCAATCTCGGCCAGTTGGGTTCCCGCCCCTCGATAGGTGCAAAGCATCCGGGCAGTCTTGTTGTCGATATGAAATTTCCGGCAGGCGTCGGTTTCGACAACCTCAAGCCGCAGGTGCATCATCGGCGCATCCATGACACCGGTCATGATCTGTGCCATCGCCGTAATGTCATTGGCCAGCATGTCCCGGAACTGACCTTTCGGTGTCGCGACTAGATCACAGGCCGCGTGGATGCATGGCGTTACTGAACCCACGGCGACGATGGTTCGTAGCCGGGGCAACTGATGCACTGGCAGGTCATCGATCCAACGCGAGAATTCGACCATGGGCTGACGTTGCCAGATTGCGGCGGCAATGCCAGGCGCGCTTATACTGTTCAGGACTGACACGTCGTGGGATTGCAAAATGCCGCGCGCATCCGTTGAACGTGGGAAGGCGATGACGTTCATGCTGTCACGATCTTTCCAGGAACGGCGTTGACCAGCATTGTGTCCTGCGGCCTGAAATGGATGACCGAGCGAATGGATTCCCCCTCATGCAACAGATCGAATGCGGTGTTGATCTGATCATGTGTCATATTATGGGTGATATAGGGATCGACGCTGAAATCACCACATAGCCATTCATCGACCATTCCTGGCAGTTGCGACCGGCCAAGCACGCCGCCAAAGGCCGAACCACGCCAGACCCGGCCCGTGACGAGCTGGAATGGCCGGGTCGAGATTTCCTCGCCCGCACCAGCCACTCCGATGACGGTGCATTCTCCCCAGCCCTTGTGGCAGCATTCCAGGGCTGATCGCATGACACTGACGTTTCCGATACATTCAATGCTGTAATCGACGCCACCATCGGTCATGTCGATGATGACCTGATGGATCGGTTCATCGAAATCCTTGGGGTTGATGCAGTCGTTCGCGCCAAGGCTTTTCGCCAGCAGGAATTTTGATGGGTTGGTATCAATGCCGATGATCCGCTTGGCACCGATCATCCTGGCCCCTTGGATCACCGCCATGCCCACCGCGCCAAGGCCAAAAACCGCCACGGTTGATCCCGGTTCCACTTTGGCGGTATTGCGCACCGCCCCCATGCCGGTCGGCACGGCACAACCCATGACGCTGGCCTTGGCCAAGGGTGCGCCTTTGGAAATCTTGGCGACTGCGATTTCGGGCAGCACCGTATATTCGCTGAAGGTGCTTGTCCCCATATAATGGTGGATCATTTTGCCCTTATGGGAAAAGCGCGACGTCCCGTCCGGCATCACCCCTTGGCCCTGCGTCTTGCGGATGGTCTGGCACAGATTAGTCTTGCCCGATTTGATGTAGGGGCAGTTCGGATCCTCAGGGGTATACAGCGGAATGACATGATCGCCCGGCCTGACCGAGGTGACGCCTGCGCCCAGTTCCTCGACGATGCCGACGGCCTCATGGCCCAGAACCGCCGGGAACAACCCTTCGGGATCGGCACCCGACAAGGTGAACATATCTGTGTGGCACAGGCTGGTCGTCACGATGCGGACCAGAACCTCGCCAGCTTTGGGGCCGTCCAGATCGATCTCTTCGATTTCCAGCGGGCGGTTCGGTTCCCAAGCAATGGCAGCGCGGGTTTTCATGGCACTCTCCCTTGGTCGACGGCATGGCTTCGGGCATGGTATCTGATAGATGTGATGTGATTACATTGCGTTTTAATATCCACCGGTTCGCCCCCGCAAGGGCTTGCCTCAAATTTAATGTTATGTAATTACGTCTCGACTTCATGAGGCAATATGACCGGACTCCCCTTCAACCCCCGCACTGCCGTCGAGATGCGCGACCTGACGGTCGGCTATGGCAGCCATGCGGCGGTGCATCACCTGAGCTGCTGTTTCTCGGCGGGGTCGCTCTCTGCATTGGTCGGCGTGAACGGGTCCGGAAAATCCACGCTGATCAAGACCATCGCCGGTCTGCTGCGCCCAATGAGCGGGCGTTGCCATATCGCGCCGGGAACCAGCCTAGCTTATCTGCCGCAGCAATCCGAACTGGACCGCAGCTTTCCGGCGCGGGTGCGCGATCTTGTGTCGCTGGGCCTGTGGTCGCAACGGGGGCTGCTGGGCCGCCACCGCGCGCAGGACCGCGACCGGGTGGCCGCCGCCATCAGCGCGGTGGGTCTGGACGGGTTCGATACGCGCCCCATCGACAGCCTGTCGGGGGGGCAGTTGCAGCGGGCGCTGTTTGCGCGGGTTCTGGTGCAGGATGCACAGCTGATCCTGCTGGACGAACCCTTCAACGCGGTCGATGAACGCACCATCGGCGATCTGGTCGCGCTGATCCATCGCTGGCAGGGACAGGGGCGCACGGTCATCGTCGTTGCCCATGATCTGGACTTGGTGCGCGCGCAGTTTCCACAAACCCTGTTGCTGGCGCGCCGGCCTATCGCATGGGGGGCAACCCTCGACGTGCTGACATCCGACAACCTGCAACGCGCCCGTAATCTGCATGAGGCTTGGGACGACCACGCTCCATGGTGCGCGCCGGACGAGGTCGCCTGATGCACGATTTCCTCATCGCCCCTTTTGCGGAATTCGATTTCATGCGCCGCGCGCTGCTGGGCGCGCTGATGCTGTCGCTGACGGCCTGCCCGGTCGGCGTTTTCCTAATGCTGCGAAGGATGAGCCTGACCGGAGAGGCCATGTCCCACGCCATCCTGCCCGGCGCGGCAGCGGGGTTCCTGATCTATGGGCTAAAAATCCTGCCCATGACTATCGGCGGGCTGATCGCGGGTGCGATTGTCGCGGTAGGTGCCGGCGCGGTGGCGCGGCTGACCGTGCAAAAAGAAGATGCCTCGATGGCGGCATTCTATCTGATCTCGCTGGCAGTGGGCGTGGTCTTGGTCAGTCTTCGGGGCTCCAGCGTTGATCTGATGCATGTGCTGTTCGGCACGGTACTGGCGCTGAACGATGATGCGCTGTGGCTGATCATGATCGTGCTGGCGGTGACGGTGCTGGTGCTGGTCATCCTGTGGCGTGCCCTGGTCGCGGAATGTCTGGACCCGCTGTTCCTGCGGTCGGTATCGAAACTGGGCGGCATCACGCACCAGGCTTTTCTGGGACTGGTGGTGCTGAACCTTGTCGCCGGGTTTCAGGCACTTGGCACGCTGTTGTCGGTTGGGCTGATGATCCTGCCTGCGGCGGGGGCGCGGTTCTGGACCACGTCGGTCCTTCCCATGGTCGGGCTGGCGGTGGTGATCGGGGCGATGTCATCGGTTGGCGGGCTGCTGCTGTCCTATCACGCGTCGCTGCCCTCGGGGCCAGCGATCATTCTGTCCTCGGGCGCGATCTATGCGGCATCCGTGCTGCTGGGCCCGCGCGGCGCACTGATGCCTCTGCTGACGCGCCGCACCCACCGAACTGGCTGAAATTACGGAGCCCCCCATGAAACGCTGGCTTATCTGCACCGCCCTTGCCCTGACACCCACATGGGCAGGTGCTGCATCGCTGGATGTCATCGCAAGCTTTTCCATCCTTGGCGACATGGCACAACAGGTCGGCGGCGATCGCATTGTGCTGCGCACGCTGGTCGGACCCGATGCAGATGCGCACATCTATGAACCCCGCCCTGCCGATGCGATGGCTCTGGCTCGCGCCGATGTCGTGCTGACCAATGGCTTGGAGTTCGAAGGCTTTATGGATCGCCTGATTGCGGCCAGCGATACCGATGCCACCATTGTCGTGGCGACCGACGGCGCCGATACGTTGGAGGATCCCAATGGGGGGCATTACCATTTCATCGACGGCAAAGCGATTTTCCATGCGGGCGCTCATGACCCCCACGCCTGGCAATCGATCGCCAATGCCCAAGTCTATGTCGCCAATATCGCCGACGCATTCTGCGCCGCCGATGCGGATGGGTGCGACACCTATCGCGCCAATGCCAACGCCTACACCGCCGAATTAACCAAGCTGGACAATGAAGTCCGGCAGATGGTCGCCGACCTGCCCGCCGATCACCGCACCGGAGTCGTGCCGCACAACGCGTATCGTTATTTCACCAAGGCTTACGGCATCGAATTTCTGTCGCCCCAAGGCATTTCCACCGAATCCGAGGCGTCGGCCGCCGATGTCGCGGGTCTGATCCGCGATATCCGCGCCAAGAACGCCCGCGCGATTTTCTCTGAAAACATCGCCGACAACCGCATGATCGAGCAGATCGCGTCCGAGGCTGACCTGGAGGTGGCGGGTGTGCTGTATTCCGACGCGCTGTCCCCGCTCGACGGCCCCGCGCCGAATTATGTCGATCTGATGCGCCACAACGCGCAGACGATCACCCAAGCCCTTTCCGCAAAGTAAATTCCCCACGCAGGAGATAGAACATGTTGAAATATTTTGGCGGTGCCAGCGTTCTGGCACTGTGCCTTGCCAGCGCGTCATTCGCCCATGACACCCATAATCATGATCACGAACATGCCGAAAAGCACGACCATGATCATGGCGACGTGACGCTGTATCGCATTTTTGTCGGCGATCACGAAGCGGGCAAGGTCACGGCCTTTGACCTGACCGAACCTGATCACCGTTGGAGCTTTGACACCACCGGTCAGGTCAAGCTGTACCCGGTAGCGGGCGGCGCGGCGGTGGCAGCGGTGCAATCGGACAACGACCAGGTCGATTTCATCACCTCGGGCATCAGCTTCCGTGATCACGGCGATCACGCCGATATCGAAATTGCGGATCCCGCGGCGGCGGAAAAGTCGCTGCAGGGCCCGCGCCCGTTCCATGTCGTATCGCATGGCGGCAAGGTTTCGATCAATTATGACAAGGGTGGCTATGCCGAGCTTCTTGATGAACACGAACTGAGCCACGGCCATGTCGAAACCACGCGTTTCGATCAGGCCCGCGCCCATCATGGGTTCGTGACCCCGATGGGCGAATACACCCTGTCCACCGTGGCGTCGGATGCTCAGGTGACCGGCGACGAATCCGTGCCGCGCCTTGGGCTGCAGGCCTTCGACGCAGACGGTAAGGCACAGGGCGATCTGGCGGCCTGCACTGCAATCCATGGCGAGGCATTCTCAGGTGCCTATCTGGCGGCAGGCTGCAAGGAAGGCGTTCTGACCGCCACGCCCGAGGAAAATGGTGTGGCATTCAAGCTGCTGCCCTATCCGGCGGATTTCCCAAAAGATGTGACGACCGGCACGATCCTGGGGTCGAAATCGGTACAAATGTTCCTTGGCAACCACGGTGCAGACGGGCTGGTCGTGATCGATCCGGTGGACGAACCGCAAATGCGCCGGATCAGCCTGCCCTTCCGCCGCGTCGATTTTGCGCTCGATCCAGCCAAGGCAGCCGACGCCTATGTGCTGACCGAGGACGGCCAGTTGCACCGCATCGACATGCTGGACGGCAAGATCGAGGCCAGCGCCAAAATCACCGCACCCTACAGCATGGACGGCCACTGGAACGACCCGCGTCCGCGTATTGCCGTGGCCGGTGACGAAGTCGTGGTGACCGACCCCAATGCCGGTGTCGTGCGCCGCATCGCGACCAAAGACCTGTCCGAAATCGGCACCGTCAAGGTCGAAGGCAAACCCTATAATATCGCCGTCACCGGCGGCAGCGGCGTCGTACACTGACGTCCGCGAAAGACGCCTTGCCCCCTTGACGCGGGGGCGAGGTACGCCGCTTGTCGGTCATCCTCACAGTTCTTTATATTGACCGCAGGCGGGCGCGCAGCAAAGCAGGGCGCATCGTTCGAGACAGCCAAGCGGGAACCGGGAATGATCTGTCGCCAAAGCCGCATGGGGCCAAAGCCATCACGCACACGATCCGTTGCCCGGGCCCTGACCCTGGCAGTGGTCACGCTGCTGGCGGGCCTTCAAACGGCAACGGCACATCCGCATGTGTTTATCGATGCGGATGCCGCGCTGGTTTTTAACAAGACCGGCCAGTGGGCGGCGATCCGGGTGACGTGGACCTATGACGAATTCTATAGCCTGATGATGATCGAGGACGCACAACTGGACGCCAATGGCGACGGTATCCCCGAACCTGAGCGGCTGAATGCTTTTGCGGGCAAGGACGTGGATTGGGCCGCAGGCTTTCCCGGCCACATCCTCGTCGAGCACAAGGGTGCGCCGGTCGTGTTGGGGCCACCGCTTGAGCATCGGGCGGCTTATGAAAATGACCGGATCAAGACCTCGCATCTGCGGCCGCTTGAATATCCGGTCAAGGTAACAGCCGCTGATCCGCTGTTCCTGCGCCTGTATGATCCGGAATATTTCGTGGCCTATGACACGCCACGGAAGCCGACGATTCAGGGGGATGCGGAGTGCAAGGTCGCGCGCCGCCCGCCCGATACCAGCGGACAGCAGGACCTGTTGGCACAGTTGCAGCAGCTCGATATGGAAACCAGCTCGATCGCCTTTATGCACATGCCCGATGTCGGGATCACCTTCGCCGACGGGTTTCTGGTCACATGCGGCGGGCGCTGATCATCGCTGGGGGTGCGGCCGCATTGCTGGCGCTGGTGCTGATCTGGCAACATCACGCCCAGATCGTCGGCTGGGCCACCGCCATGCAGCGACAGGCACAAAACGGCCTCGCACGCAGTTTGCAGGCGCTCAGGGCCGGGGATCCCGGTGCCTCGGCCCAGTTGATGGGACTATGTCTTGCTTACGGTTTTTTTCATGCGGTCGGACCAGGTCATGGCAAGTTTCTGGTCGGTGCATACAGCATGTCGCGCGCGGTTCCGATGGGGCGGCTGGTATTCGCCACCGTCGCGGCCTCGCTGGGACAGGCGCTGACGGCGGTTGCGCTTGTGCTGGGGGGGCAGGTCTGTTCGCGCTGACCCGGCAACAGTTGACCCACCTGGCGGAAACGACCCTGATGCAGCTCAGCACGCTGTCGATCCTGCTAATCGGAGTCTGGCTCGTACTGCGCGGCGCGACGCGCGGTGTCGGGCTGCTGGCCGCCGATACGCCGCGCGGCCATCACGACCATCACCACGACCACGGCACCTGCGCGTCATGCGGCCATGCCCATGCCCCGCAGCCGGAGAAGATTGCGGCGGCCTCCAGCTGGCGGGAGCTGGCTTTGGTCATCTCGTCGATCGCCATCCGGCCCTGCAGCGGCGCCGTATTGCTGTTGGTGCTGACATGGCAGATGAACATTCTTGGCGCAGGCATCGCGGGGGCATTCGCTATGGCATCCGGCACCGCCGCGCTGGCGCTTCTTGTCGCCTTCATGGGCAATTCACTGCGCCAAGGTGTTATGTCAAGCGTCATCGGTTCGCAGATCTTACCGGCTGCCGGCGCTGGGTTCGAGCTTTGCGCCGGTCTGGCAGTAGTTTTGCTTGCCGGGAACGCGTTGGGCCTGATTTAGCGATATCGCTGCGGCGACTCTTGCAGGCGGCACGTGATGCGACCACGAGAGACGTCGCGCAGATGCCACCGCTTCCTTGGTCTTGGCTTCGCTTAGGATCATCAATCCCGGCGCAGGCTCCCAAAAGCTAAGAGCCAGATATCGGCTTAATTTGGCAAGAGCGATGTCGCAGCTTTGTTCCGCCACGTTGCGATATATGTTGTCGGGTCGGGTCGGGTTGGGTGACCCTCATACAATCACCAGGCTCGGACAAAGGGCACCGACAGGCCGCCCACGAGTCCTGACAAAGGAAGATGCTCCGGGAATTTCGACCAATTTGCCGTTCAGCTAGCACCCTAAAGGTTCATCCTGCACACGATCCACCAGATACCGGTACTGAACACCTTGTGGCCTGACCACGATCGCTAGCAGACTGATCCCGTCTCTCCTCACCGTCTCGAACAGCTGACGGCGGCCCGTTTGCGGGACCACGAAGCATAAGAAAGAGAGAGTGATATGATACCAGCATGAGCCGTGATCGGCATAGATGTTTCCCGCGATTGGCTCGACGGCTTTTATGCGTCGAGCGGGCGACGGCTCTGCCTGCCCAGCATCGCAGCAGGCCATGCACAACTTCTCAAGCAGCTCGGGGATTTGTCCCAGCCAGTGCGGGTCGGATTTGTGGCAACGGGCGGTCAAGAATGGCTGCTCTTGTCCACGCTTGTCGCGGCTGGGGTGGAGGCTGTGCAACTAACACCGGCACAGATCAACGCATTTGCCCTTTTCCGGGGCATACAGGCAAAGACCGGCCGGATTGGAGCCGAGCTGATCGCACGGTTCATGCTGTTCTGGCCTGAAGTCGGGCGGAAACTGACGGTAGAGAGCCTGCATGTTCTCAGAGCTTTAACAACACGCAGGGCTCAAATTGTAGAGATGCGTAAACGGCATTCTGCACAGATAGCGGCGCGCAGAAAACAAAATACTCCTGCCGATCTCGAGGATATGGACGCCAACCTCCTGGCAATTCTCGACGCTCAGATCGGACACCTTGAGCAGCGGATCAAAAGCGTCTTCGGGCAGGAGGACGCGTCGGCGGCAGAGGCAAGGCTTCTGCTGTCCACCCCCGGGATTGGCCCAGTCTCTGCGGCCATGCTGATCGCGGAAATGCCGGAACTCGGGCGGATGACATCCGGTAAAGCTGCGGCCATGACGGGCCTTGCTCCCATCCCGCATGACAGTGGCGCAATGCGGGGCAAACGGGCAATCGCGGGAGGTCGGCGCGCACTGAGACATGTCCTGTTCCAGGCCGCACTGGCAGCAGCGTGTCACAACCCCGTTCTGAAGCCCGTCGCACAGGCCCTCAAAATACGCGGCAAACCCCACAAGCTATTCGTTGTCGCAATCGCCCGCAGGCTGGTCACAATCGCAAACGTGATCCTCAAATCAGGCGTCCTTTGGCAGACCCAGCTAAGCAGGTGAACACAGTTGCTAGCGGAAAAACTCTTTTTCGAGAGGCGTGACCGCAATTCTTCTCACCCCATGCGCTTTGCAGAGTTCCTTCGCGAGCTCTTCGGAATCAAAGCTGTCATGACGCAGTGCCGCATGCAGCTTGTAGCACCGGATCTGAGTGGAATTGTCCTGCGAAATTGCGAGGCGACCGGCGCGGATTCCGTGGTGGCGTAGGCACGAGTGCAATTTATGGCCGTTAAAATCGCTGCCATGATCGACCTCCAGTTCGATGCGGATTTCCGGGCTGAGCGGCGCAAGCTTTTGCGCTAGGCGGAGCAACATGAGCACAAGCAAAGTGATGATCGTGCTCATCGTCGCGAGCTCGAGCAGCCCCGCACCGAATGTGATGCCGAGGGCTGCAGTAAGCCACAAAGATGCTGCTGTCGTTAAGCCCTGAACGGATGCGCCTTCCCGGAAAATGACACCGGCGCACAAGAACCCTATCCCCGTAAGGATCGCATGGGGCATCCGGGACATGTCGGTGATGACTTGCGCGCCCTCCGGCAGTGATAGGGTCCAGTCGGACATGCGCAATGCCAGAAGTGTCATGAGCGCTGAGGCAAAGCAGACCAGAACATGTGTTCGAAGCCCTGCTGATTTGCCCTGAAATTCTCTTTCTGCCCCGATCAGGCCGCCCGCAACCACACTCCCAAGCAGCGGCAAGGTCATCATCGGATCGCTAAGCAGGGCTCCGAGGCTGTCGAAGTTCATGTATATTTTCAATCTCGCCTCCAACCTGTGTCACCAGCCAAAGCAACGGCCGCGCAGGTGGTTCCCAATATTGGCCGAGCGTCACAATATCAGCCTCCAGACCGGCCGCGTGCGGGCCATTTCTTGACGCGGCAAAAGCAGAACGTTGCTAGGGCGATTGATTGTGACGAAATCGTCACTCCCCCATTGGCTCGAGCATGACCTGCGTGACGTGCCGTTGCGTCACCCTTCGTCACAATCTAGGACAAATCAACTTTTCGTCAGGACACGCCTTGTGAGGCGTCCCCAGCTGTTCGATCGGCGTCAGCCAGGGTTTCATGCTTGTCAGGCCGCATCGGCTTCGTCGCTAACTCCAGCCCCGCTTTCTTCAACGCATCGGGATGTCGATTCCCGAATGCATTCTCTGATGCGAGGTGACACGGTATGCGCAAGTCTATTGCAACTACAGCGGTCTTGGGAATGTCGCTGGGCGTCGTGGCGATTGCCAATGCGCAGGACACGACGAATGGCAGCGACCCCTATGTCCTGGATACGGTAGTGCTGAAAGCTTCTGAGCAATCCACCGCTGAGCAGGACTACGTTGCGCCAACCTCGGTCAACCGAGTCCAGGCCGAGCCGTTGGATACACCGCAGACGATTACTGCCTTCACCGCGGCTCGCATTACCGATCAGGACATCCGTTCCGATCTGGACCTTCTGCAAATGACGCCAGGCGTCGATGTGACAAGCAAAGAAGGCTTTTCGCGGATCCGAGGCTTCAGCGCCCAAACCGCGATCGAAGGCATTCCGGTCGGCACCTTCATCGGCAGGCAAGCCGCCGATCTGTCGGCGTTCGAGCAAGTCGAGATTCTGAAAGGCCCTGCGGCAATTTTTCAAGGTGAAGGTGCCGCCGGCGGCATGATCAACTACTCGTTCAAGCGTCCGACGGGCACCGAGACCTTGCAGGTCAAGGCCGGCTTTGGCGATCCGACATCAAGGCAGCTACAGGTCGATTACAATATTGCGCCCTTGTTGGATGGTCGGCTGCGGGCGCGTTTTGTCGGCGCATACGAAGATCGGGACCAATTTGATCCGGAAAAATATGAGCGTGCGTCGCTTTATGCAGTCACGGAATATGATCTGACCGACAGCACGGTGCTGCGGTTCAGCGCATGGCGGCAAAGCAATGATGTCGTTCAAGGTTTTCGCGCCGGCCTGCCGACCTATAGCGACGGAACACTGATCGATTTCCCTCAGGGCACCACCGCGACCCAGGATTGGAGCCTCTACAAGTTCCGCTCGCTTTGGCTCAATGCCGAGGTGGAACATGAGTTCAATGACCGCTGGAAGCTTCGGCTTGCATACCGAAACGGGGATTCGCATCATTCCTCGACGCGGAGCGTGGCAGGGCTGTGTGAAAACCCATCCGTTCCCGGTTACGAAGCCGGCGGGATCGATCGTGATGATCCGGACGGGCGTCAATGCTATGCGCTATCCTACTGGAACGACTGGAACCAGTATGAGATCTACGATGCCAACCTCAATGGGGCCTTCGACGCCTTCGGTCACACCCATGACGTGCTGCTCGGCTTTACACTGAAGCGGGAATGGTTCCGCCGGGCCTTTGGACGGGGTATCGGCGCCAACAGCGAATTCATCGTCGACATCTTCGATCCCAACCCGCATGTCGTCGATCGGCCCGACTACATCATCGATGAGCCATGGGGGGCAAAAGGTGATCCGAACAATCAGTACACTCTGTTCGGACAGGTCAATTTTCAAGCCACAGACCGTCTCAGCATTCCGATCGGGGGTCGCTTCACCTGGCTGAAAACCGCAGATGGTGACTGGACGGCCAAAGGGGAGTTTACCCCCTCCATCTCGGCCGTCTACAAGATCAGCGACAATACCATGGTCTACGCCCAATACGCGCAGATGTTCACAGCAAACAGAGGTGGTCCGGGAATTTGGACCGGTTTGCCGCTCAGCTAAGCTTCAGCATGGGTTTCATGTCAGGCGGCGGCTTTCAGGTACTGGTCGGAGGT
>NZ_FXTK01000036.1 GCF_900182695.1 Paracoccus laeviglucosivorans | reverse complement strand
AAAGCCGGAACCTAACCAGCCCGCCGCCAGCCCAACAACCGACCAACAAAACCAAACGCGCCGGGAAAACGCAGAAAAAGTAGAAAAAGAATCGCAAACAGCAGCGACAGCGGCTTTGATTCCCAGACCTTCAGCGCCCAAAGCCAATGGACAGCGGCCAGAATCGCTGCTGGATAGATCAGCCGGTGCAGGTGCCGCCAATTCGCCCCCATACGCCGGATCGAATAACGGTTCGAGGTCAGCGCCAAGGCCAACAGCATCAGAATCGCGATCATACCAAAGATCAGATAGGGGCGCTTGACCACATCCTTCAGCATCTGGGGCCAAAGCAGCGCCATATCGAACACCGCCCAAGCCAGCAGGTGGCAGGCAGCATAGGCGAATGTGATCAGTCCCAAAGCCTGGCGAAACCGCATCAGGTTCAGCCGTGCCAGCCGCAGCAGAGGCTTCACGCAAAGCGTCGCGATCAGGAAGTAAAGCGCAGTCCGTCCCAGACGATGTTCGATGTCGCGGACCGGATCGACCCCCAGCCCCCCCATGAACGTATCCCAGATCAGCAACGCCAAAGGAATCGCAGACGCCAGCCAGACGGCCCAGACCGGCAGACGGTGCAGCCTTTGGTTCAGATGCTGGATCATCAATAGAACTTTTTCAGATCCATGCCCGCGTAAAGGCTGGCTACCTGATCGCCGTAACCGTTGAACATCAGGGTTTCCTGCCTGCCGCCGAACAGGCCCGCACCGATGCGCCGTTCCGTCGCCTGCGACCAGCGCGGGTGATCGACCTGCGGGTTCACATTGGCATAGAACCCGTATTCATTGGCCTGCAACATCTGCCAACTGGTCTGGGGTTCCTGATCGGTCAGCGTGATCGAGACGATCGACTTGATCGACTTGAAGCCATATTTCCATGGCACGACCAACCGGATCGGTGCGCCGTTCTGATTGGGCAGCACCTTGCCGTAAAGGCCCGTGGCAAGGATCGCCAACGGATGCATCGCCTCATCCAGACGCAGCCCTTCGCGATATGGCCAGTCGATGATGCGATAGCTTTGCCCCGGCATCTGTTCAGGATCCAGCAAGGTCTGGAATGCGACATATTTCGCGCCGGACTGCACGCCCGCCTTGTTCAGCACGCTGGACAGCGGCACGCCAAGCCAGGGAATGATCATCGACCACGCCTCGACGCAGCGCAGGCGATAGATGCGTTCTTCCAGCGCGCTCTCGGGGACCAGATCTTCGACGCCGTAACTGCCGGGGCGATCGACCATGCCATCGATCCTGACCGACCAAGGCTGAGGTTTCAGGCTACCCGCGTTTTGCGCCGGATCGGTCTTGCCCGTGCCGAATTCATAGAAATTGTTGTAATTCGTGATCTCGTCAAAGCTGTTCGGCTTTTCGTCCGTGGACAGAGCCGAAGGCTTGCCGGTCAGGCCAAAGGCAGGGCCTGCGATCATCGCGGCCCCGGCGGCCAGAAAGACACGGCGGTTCAGGTATTGGGCCTCGGGGGTGACTTCGGACCATTTCAGCTTCATTGGCGGCCTCCTTCACTGGGGTAACAGTGCCAGTTTCCGGGTCCGCCGCCGATGAAATTCTGCGTGAGTGTCAGGTCGTGACGTCAGGCCCCTGGCGACCGGTGAATTCGCGGATCAGTGCGATTTCCTCGGCTGCGGCGATGATCGGGGCCAGCGCTTCCTCGACCAGAAGGTCGTGGCGACTGGCATCGGGCTCATAACGTTCCAGATAGACGCGCAGGGTCGCGCCTTCGGTGCCGGTGCCCGACAGGCGCAGAACGACGCGCGAGCCGCCTGCGAAGTTGATGCGAATGCCCTGACGCGCCGATTGCGAGCCGTCAACCGGGTCCAGATAGGCGAAATCATCCGCAGATTCGACCACCAGCCCGTGGAAGGTCTGGCCCGGCAGGTCGCCCGAAATGTCGCGCAGCCGCTGGATCAGCGCATTGGCGCGTTCGGTCGGGATCGCTTCGTAATCGTGGCGCGAATAATAGTTGCGACCATATTCGGCCCAATGCGCGGTCAGGATCTGCTGCACCGGCTCGATCCGGCGGGCAAGGATGTTCAGCCATAGCAGCACCGCCCAAAGCCCGTCCTTTTCGCGAACATGGTCCGATCCGGTGCCGGCGCTTTCTTCGCCACAGATGGTGACGCGGCCGGCATCCAGCAGATTGCCGAAGAACTTCCAGCCGGTCGGCGTCTCATGCGCCTCGATCCCCAGCTTTTCAGCCACGCGGTCGGCGGCGCGGCTGGTCGGCATCGACCGCGCGATACCGGACAGACCTTTGGCATAGGCAGGTGCCAGATGCGCATTCGCCGCCAGCACGGCCAGACTGTCGGACGGCGTGACATAGATGCCGCGACCCACGATCATGTTGCGGTCGCCGTCGCCATCCGATGCCGCGCCGAAATCCGGCGCATCATCGGCAAACATCGCGTCCATCAGATCCTTGGCCCAGACCGGGTTCGGGTCGGGATGCCCGCCGCCGAAATCGGGCGAGGGGGTGCCGTTCACCACGGTCCCCGCAGGCGCGCCCAGCGTGCCTTCAAGGATCGCCGTGGCATAAGGGCCGGTCACGGCGTGCATGGCATCGAAGCGCATACGGAAACCGCCAGTGAACAAGTTGCGGATCGCGTCGAAATCGAACAGCTCGCCCATCAGCTGGGCGTAATCGGTCACGGGATCGACGATTTCGACCGTCATGTCGCCCAAGACAACCTCGCCCAATTGGGCAAGGTTCACGTCACCGGCTTCAAGGATGGTGTATTCCGTCAGTTCCTGCGTGCGGGCAAAGATCTTGTCGGTGACGGATTCCGGGGCTGGGCCGCCATTGGTGCCGTTGAACTTCATCCCGAAATCTTCGTCGATGCCGCCGGGATTGTGGCTGGCCGACAGGATCACGCCGCCATCCGCGCCGCGCTTGCGGATCAGGTTCGACGCAGCGGGGGTCGAAAGGATACCGCCCTGCCCCACGATCACCCGCATGGCACCCTGCGCCGCAGCCATGCGCAGGATCACCTGCACCGCGCGGTCATTGAAATAGCGCCCGTCGCCACCAAGGATCAGCACCTTGCCCGCTACGCCGCCGATCGCGTCAAACACGGCTTGCGTGAAGTTCTCAAGATAATGCGGCGTCATGAAGATCTTGGTCTTCTTCCGCAATCCCGAGGTGCCGGGCTTCTGCCCTTCGATCGGCTGGGTGGGAACGGTCAGGATGCGGGTCATATCTCGCCTCTGGTTCTGCAAGCGTTTCAACGATCTTGCACGATTCGCCTCGGCTTACCATGCCGCGTATGAACGTGAGGTAAAGACCCGCCGAAATTGAAAAGGGCGGCCCGCATGGGGCCGCCCAAAGGATCAGTGCAAAGGCACCCGAGGGCCGCTTTCCCCGGCATCGCCAAGATGCGCGCTGGTGATGCGGTTGCCCACGACCAGCCCATCGGGGCCTGCGCCGACATGCACGGTCTGGCCGTCCAGCACCTCTCCCGACAGCAGCATCTCGGCCAGCGGGTTCTGCAGGCTGCGCTGGATCACGCGCTTCAGGGGGCGCGCGCCGAACACCGGATCATATCCTTCGTCCGCCAGCCATTTCATCGCGTCCTCGTCCAGATTCAGTGCGATGTTGCGCTGTGCCAGACGATGCTCCAACTGAAAAAGCTGGATCTTCACGATGCCGTCCATATTGTCGCGGGTCAGGCGGTGGAAGATGATGATCTCATCCAGACGGTTCAGGAATTCGGGCCGGAAATGCGCCCGGACCGCATCCATGACCTGACCGCGTGCCTGCGCGCTGTCCGCGCCGTCCGGCAGCGCCGACAAGGCCTGAGCCCCAAGGTTCGAGGTCAGGATGATCAGCGTCTGCTTGAAATCCACCGTCCGGCCCTGACCGTCGGTCAACTGCCCGTCGTCCAGCACCTGCAGCAGCACGTTGAAAACGTCCGGGTGCGCCTTTTCGACCTCATCGAACAGGATCACTTGATAGGGACGCCGCCGCACAGCCTCGGTCAGCGCGCCGCCTTCATCATAGCCGACATAGCCCGGAGGCGCGCCGATCAGACGGGCGACCGAATGCTTCTCCATGTATTCCGACATGTCGATGCGGACCATCGCGCTGTCATCGTCGAACATGTATTCGGCGATGGCCTTGGTCAGTTCGGTCTTGCCGACGCCGGTCGGGCCAAGGAACAGAAAGCTGCCCAGGGGGCGCTTGGGATCGTTCAGGCCCGCCCGCGCGCGGCGCACGGCGTTCGCGACGGCAGTGACCGCCTCGGACTGGCCGATCACGCGCTTGCCCAGCACCTCCTCCATCTTCAGCAGCTTCTCGCGTTCGCCCTCAAGCATCCGGGCGGTGGGAATGCCGGTCCAGCGTTCCACCACTTCGGCGATCTGTTCGGGGCGCACGGCTTCCTCGACCATCGGGCCGTCATCGTTGCCTTCGGACTCGGCCAGCTTCTTTTCGATGCCGGGGATGATGCCATAGGACAGCTCACCCGCGCGGGCCAGATTGCCTTCGCGCTTGGCCTGATCCAGTTCGGCGCGGGCGCGGTCCAGCTGCTCCTTCAGCACGCGCGAGCCTTCCAGCTTGTCGCGTTCGGCCTGCCAGCGCGCCGTCATCGTGGACGAACGCTCCTGCAGTTCCGAAAGCTGCTTTTCCAGCTTTTCCAGCCGGTCCTTGCTGGCGGCGTCATCTTCCTTTTTCAGCGCCTCGGCCTCGATCTGCATTTGCAGGATCTGGCGGTCCAGCGCGTCCAGTTCCTCGGGCTTGCTATCGACTTCCATGCGCAACCGGCTGGCCGCCTCATCGACAAGGTCGATGGCCTTGTCGGGCAGGAAACGGTCGGTGATGTAGCGTTCCGAAAGCTGCGCTGCCGCCACCAGCGCGGCATCGCTGATGCGGACGCCATGGTGCAGTTCGTATTTCTCCTTGATGCCGCGCAGGATGCTGATCGTATCCTCGACCGTAGGTTCCGCCACCAGCACGGGCTGGAAGCGGCGGGCAAGGGCTGCATCCTTTTCGATATACTTGCGATATTCGTCCAGCGTGGTGGCACCGACGCAATGCAATTCGCCCCGCGCCAAGGCGGGCTTGATCAGGTTCGCGGCATCCATCGCACCATCGGTCTTGCCCGCCCCGACCAGAACGTGAAGTTCGTCGATGAACAGGATGATCTCGCCGGCGGCGGTCTCGATTTCCTTCAGGATGGCCTTCAGGCGTTCCTCGAACTCGCCACGATATTTCGCCCCGGCGATCAGCGCGCCCATGTCCAGCGCCCAAAGCTGCTTGTTGCGCAGGGATTCCGGCACGTCGCCGTCGATGATGCGCAGCGCCAGACCCTCGGCGATGGCCGTCTTGCCGACGCCCGGTTCACCGATCAGGACGGGGTTGTTCTTGGTGCGGCGTGACAGGACCTGCATAGCGCGGCGGATTTCCTCGTCCCGGCCGATGATCGGGTCGATCTTGCCGTCGGCGGCAGCCTCGGTCAGGTTGCGGGCGTATTTCGACAGCGCCTCATAGCTGTCTTCGGCGCTGGCGGTGTCGGCGGTGCGGCCCTTGCGGACATCGTTGATCGCGCCGTTCAGCGATTGCGCGGAAACCTTGCCCGCAGCCAGCGCATCGCGGGCATTGGTGTTGACCACGGCAAGCGCGGTCAGCACGCGCTCGGCCGGAACGAAGCTGTCGCCGGCCTTTTTGGCCAGCTTCTCGGCCTCATCCAGCACGCGAACCATGCTGGGGTCGACATAGACCTGCCCCTGCCCGCCGCTGACTTTCGGCTGCTTGGCCACCGCCTCGTCTGCGGCGCGGCGCACGGCTTGCGCATCGCCCCCGGCGCGCGCGATCAGATTGCTGGCAAAGCCCTGGTCGTCATCCATCAGCGCCTTCAGCAGGTGTTCTGGCATCACGCGCTGGTTTTCTTCGCGGATCGCAATGGTCTGGGCGGCTTGCAGAAAGCCACGCGATCTTTCGGTGAACTTTTCCATATCCATGCAGAAATTCCTTTCGTGGCAACCCGCTATGGAACGCCCTGATGCGGCACGCTCCGGTTCGGGTCCTGCCTGTCAGATGGGCAGGAACAAACGGGGTTTCAAGGCGGGCGGTTCCCCCCTATAACCGCGCCGTTTGTCGCAGGCCAAAGGTGCAATATGGATGACCGTCTGATCGTGGCGCTGGATGTGCCGAATGCCTTGGCCGGATTGCAACTGGCCGAACAGATCGGTGACGCTGCCAGCTTTTACAAGATCGGGCTGGGGATGCTGACCGGCGGCGGCCTGGCCCTGGCCAATGAGCTGAAGCAGGAGCACGGCAAGCGCATCTTTCTGGACATGAAATTCTTCGACATCGGCGCCACGGTCGAGGCGGCGGTCAAAGGCATCGCGCAATACGATCTGGATTTCCTGACCGTCCATGGCGACCCGCATGTGGTGCGTGCCGCCAAGCAGGGCGCCGCGGGGTCGAACCTGAAGATTCTGGCAGTCACCATCCTGACCTCGCTGGACCGCGCCGATCTGGATGCCGGGCTGATGCGTCAGGGCGATCTGGCCGAGATCGTGCAGCTTCGCGCCGCCCGCGCATTCGAGGCCGGGGCCGATGGTGTCATCGCCAGCCCGCGCGAAGCCGCGCTGATCCGCGCCCTGCCGGAATCGCAGGGTCGGCTGATCGTGACCCCCGGCGTGCGCCCGGCGGGCAGCGATGCGGGCGACCAGAAGCGGATCGAGACACCCGCCACCGCCATCGCCAACGGCGCTGACCACATCGTCGTAGGCCGCCCGATCTGGAAGGCAGCGGACCCCCGCGCCGCCGCGCAGGCGATCATCGCGGAACTGCCCTGACCGATTGACGCCCCGCGCCCGCCGTCGCAGGTTCCGAGTGAACGGGGGCAAGGGGGCGACGACATGACCATCAGGCCACATGGCGTCCAGCAGCAGGCGCATAACGATCTGGTGCTGGTCTTTTTGTCGGTGCGCCGTGCGATCGGCGCTCTGGGATACTTCCTGCCCGTGGCGCTGGCGGTCTATGGCTTTGCCTCGGGCGGCATCCTGCCCAGCATGTCAGCCTATTACTACACCCCCATGCGCGATGTCTTTGTGGGCTGCCTGATGGCGCAGGCAGTGTTTCTTTGGAGTTACGAGGGCTACCGCGAACCCCATCGCCTGCTGACCGACCGGCTGGTGTCGCGCGTGGCCTCGGTCGCGGTGGCGCTGGTAGCGCTGGCCCCCACTACGCGGATCGAGAAACCGGATGCGGGACTGCCCGAACCCGCCTGCACGCTGCTGCAATGCGTGCTGGGCGACGGGCCCGCATCCTTCGTGCACCTGGCGGCGGCGGGCGTGTTCTTTGCGGCGCTGGCAGTCTATTGTCTTGTGCTATTCGTCCGGGGCGGGCGCGACACGCCGGAAAAGCGCATGGCGCAGCGCATCTATCGTATCTGCGGCTGGACCATCGTGGCCAGCGTCAGCCTGATCGGGCTGCTGTTCGCCACCGGACTGGACCACAGGCTGGTCGGATTGCGTCCTGTTTTCTGGCTGGAAACGCTGGCCTGTTTCGCCTTTGCGACAAGTTGGGCGATCAAGGGCAATGCGCTGCGCCCCGTCGTCCGCGCCATGGCCGTCCGCCGCTTTTAAAGCATCTGCGGCACGCGCTGGCGGAAATGCGGCACGGCGCGGGGATGGGCAATGAACTCGGCAATCGGCATCATGCGCCATTCCTGCCCTTCGTCGCCAAAGCGGATCGCGGCGATGTCTGCTTGGGTGATCGGGGCGTGAAACATCCACGCCTCGCCCCCCGGCGGCGTGACCGAGGGAAACGCGCGACCCCGCAAAAGCTGCGGTGCAAGCGTCAGGCCGAATTCCTCATGCAGCTCGCGCAGGGCGCATTGGGTGGGGCTTTCGCCCGGCTCGGCCCCGCCGCCGGGCAGATCCCAATGCGCAGGCCACGGGATCCAGTCGAAATCGTCGCGCAGGCAGGTCAGCAGGCTGCCTGCGCAGGTCAGGACCAGTTTCGCGCCGATCAGCTTCACTTATGGTCGTTGATGTCGCGGGTCCAGATGCGCACATCGCCCCGACTGGTGCCAAAAATGCGGCGCAGCAGCAGCCAGATCACGCCGGACAGCGCTGCCGTCGCCACCAGCGTCAGCGGCAGGCCCGCGCCCCAAAGCCCCGACAGGATCGCAAGCCCCATGACGCCCACGGCCAGCGCGATGCCCAGAAAAATCCAGCCGGGCAGCAGGATCTCAAGCCCGCCCAGCACAAGGGCCGCGACGATCCACAGCCAGCCGTTCATCACGGCTTCGGCCCGCGAAACAGCTTGAAGGCATCGCCCATCGCCTCAACAGCCGAGGCGGGCAGAACGATCGTCTGTTTACCCTGCCCCTTGCCGACATCGGCCAGAACCTCGACCTGCTTCATCGCGATCTGATATTGCGCCGCCTCGATCCCGCCTTCGCGGATGGCCCCGGCGATGGCGCTGGTGGCGAAAGCCTCGGCCTCGGCCAGCACGCGTTTGGCTTTCGCAAGCTGTTCGGCGGCGTAAAGTTCGCCATCCGCTGCCAGTTCGACCGCGCGGCGCTTGCCCTCGGCCTCGGTCACCTGGGCGCGGCGGGCGCGTTCGGCGTTCAGCTGCTGCAACATCGCGGCGCGGGTCGCATCGTCCAGATTCACGTCCAGAATCTCGGCCCGCGTCACTTCGATGCCCCAGTCGTCCACGACATTGGCCAGCGAGTCGCGAATGCGGTCGATCAGGCTGGAGCGGTTCGATTGCACCTGATCCAGTTCCATCGTGCCGATTTCGGAACGCACGATGCCCGCCACCGTGGTCGCGATGGCGGCGTCGATGTCGCGGATGCGGTAGACGGTCTTTTCCGGTTCGATGATGCGATAGAACACGCTGGTTTCGACCTGCACCAGCACGTTGTCCGCCGTGATCGCGTCCTGACGGTTGGTCGGCAGCTGCCGTTCCAGAATGGAAATCTTATGCGCCACGCGGTCCAGAAACGGCACGGTGAAATTGATCCCGGGCCCCAGCACGGAACGCAGGCGGCCAAAGCGTTCGACCACGAATTTTTCCGATTGCGGCACGATCCGCACCGCCGAGGTGACGGCAAGGAAAATGACGATGGCAAGAACGATCAGCGCGATGTTCTGGCTGAAAAGATCGACAAGCTCGGGCGGCATCGGGACGTTCCTTCTGTTCGGCCTTTATTCGGCAGCGATGGCCGGGTCGCAGGCATCCGGGCGCAGCCGCGCCAACCTTTCGATGATATTGGTAAAACGGGCCGAGAACAGGTCGAAATCGGCGCGCGGTTCGATCTGACGCTCATCCATGTAAAGCGAGCGGTCCATCTCAAGCTGGATGACGTGGATATTGTTGCGCGGCTTGCCATAGGTCGCCGCGATATAGGCGCCCGCAAATGGCGAATTGCGCCGCAGCCGGAACCCTTCGGCGGTCACGGCTTCGGCCACGCCGGCGCTGATGCGCGGCGATGCCGAAACTCCGTTGCGGTCGCCCAATACGAAATCGGGGCGCGGACGCGGCAGATGGGCCAGAGCGTCGCGCGGCATGGAATGCATATCGATCAGCACCGCCCCGCCGAATCGCGCCACCGATTCGTCCAGCAGCGCCGACAGCGCCTGATGATAGGGATGCCAAAGT
Organism: Paracoccus laeviglucosivorans; assembly: GCF_900182695.1. GTDB lineage: Bacteria > Pseudomonadota > Alphaproteobacteria > Rhodobacterales > Rhodobacteraceae > Paracoccus > Paracoccus laeviglucosivorans. Next base: position 6,094 of record NZ_FXTK01000036.1, on the reverse strand, counting down.
TGCATGATCCGCAGATCGGCCTTTTCGCGGGGGATGGGCCGGTCGTGAATGGCGCGGCCCTGCGACACGACACGCGGAATCACGCCCAGACCCGCCATGATCCGCGGATTCATCATGCGGGGAATCGCGCCTGACACGACCAGCGGGTCCATCTCGTCAGGGCTGCGGTTCAGGTCCACCATGCTGCGCGGCACGCGCGACGTCAGCACAACGGCACCAAAATCCAGCGCAGGCTGGATCAGCCGATCCACAAACGCATCTTCGGAGGATCGCAGATTTTGTGTGTCCAGCCGTGATTCGGCCAAGAACCAGTCGGGATAGCAGCGGCCCGAATGCGGCGAGGCGATGATGACCCCGCCCAGCCAGTTCTGGGGTCGTTTCAGGTCGAAAGTGCCGTCTTCTAGACTCATAACCGGGATTCCCTTGGGGGACACAGTTAAGCTGGGCAATATTTGCCGGGCATGAACAAGGTTGTTATAGCGAAACTTCACTTGACGCCAAGTGTGCTTGAAAGAGGGCTTGAAACCCTTTGCGCCCCTCTATATAGAACCGCGGACCAAGGCGAGATGGACGCAACAGCGAACGGCTCACCTGATCATGTGGGCGGTTAGCTCAGCGGTAGAGCACTACGTTGACATCGTAGTGGCCACTGGTTCGATCCCAGTACCGCCCACCATCTATTCGCCGCCCCCGGCCTTTTGACCGGGGGTATTTCAATTCCAAGGCGCGACCTAGCGATGCGCCGCGATAGGAGAAGACCGATGAAGGTTCGCAATTCGCTCCGCTCGCTCAAGAGCCGTCACCGCGATTGCCAGGTTGTGCGCCGTAAGGGCCGCATCTACATCATCAACAAGACCAACCCGCGCTTCAAAGCCCGTCAAGGCTGATCCGCGGGCCTTGTTGGCCCAAGAATTGAGAACGCCCGCAGCGCATGTCGCAGCGGGCGTTTTTCGTTGTCGCGGCAAAGACCCTGCCCGGTTCAGAACCGGGACATGATCAAACCGCCGCCCACCATCAGCGCAGCAAGAATGCGCGGCAGCGAAATATCCCGCACCGGCAGGCCGAAGGCTCCGATCCGGTCCAGCAGAATCGCTGCCAGGATCTGGCCAAGCGCCAGAGCACAAAGCGCCGTCAGCGCCCCAAGACGCGGCAGCGACCAAACGATGGTCCACACATAGAATGCGCCCAGAATACCACCCGCCAGCATCCACCAATCGGCGCTGAAGGCGCGGGTAAAGCTGCGCCCCTGCCCCATTGCCGTCGCGGCGACGCCCAGAATCGCGAATCCGACCCCGAACGAGATTGCCGCAGCCGCCAGCGGGCTTGCGACATGACGGGCAAGGGCTGCGTTGATGGGGGCCTGAACGGCGATGCAAACGCCGCCGATGACGACGCCAAGCGCCGCCACGATCACATAGGTCATACGATGTTCCTTTGTCTTACCGGGGCCGCAACAGCACATCCGACAGCAGGCTGCTGACCGTCTGCTGCGATACATAGCCCGTGACGCGCAGATTATGCGCGGCCTGATAGCGGCGCAACGCCTGCCGCGTTTCTTCGGTAAAGCGCCCATCCACCGGACCCGGAGACATGTTGGCGCGTGCCAGCCGCTCTTCGATCAGGCGCCGTACGGGCAGTTCAAGGTTCAGCGCCGCTTCCTCGCGGCGCGCGGCCTCGGTCCCGGCTTGCAGACTGTCGCGGCGCTGGCGGGCCTCGATCGCGTGATTGCCGCGCGGATAACGCTCAAGATAGGTGTTGTAGGCTGCCGCCGTATCCTGCCTGCGCGCCCAACGCCATGTTGCCGCATCGCCGCGCGCGATGGGATCAAGGATCGGCGGGCTGACGGGCGGCGCAGTCAATTGGCGGCGCGCTTCGGCGGCATAGCGGCCATTCGGATAGCGTTGCAGATAGGCGCGCAGACCGGCCGCATCGCCATGAGCGCCCGTTTTGACCCAGTAATCGCGGTCGCGATTGCCATTGTCGCCATCCAGATAGGCGATTTCATTCTGCAAGGCACGCAGCTGCGACAGGTTCAGATACCCGTTGGAGACAAAGCGGTGATTGCCCTGCCAGACTTTCAGCGCGGCACGGGTGCGGGCGCCGAAATCGCCGTCCGGCTCTCCGGGTGTATAACCCAGACGCGACAGGCCGCGCTGAACCGACTGGCGCGCGGCCCGGTCCAGCTTCAGCGCGGATTCGATCTGCTGTGGCGTTTCGGGCTTGGGCGGCAGGACAGGCGGTTTCGGCGGCGTAGGACGGTTGGCCTGCCGCAACTCTGCCAGCCGCTTATGGGCGGATGCCGCATATTCGCCGTTCGGGAACCGTTGCAGATACCCCTCATACGCCGCAGCTCGGTTCGACGCGGCAGCGTTGGCCCAAGCATTCCTGTCCGCCATGATCGCGGCATTGCGATCCTGCAATTGCTGGCGACGTTCGCGCGCGGCCTCGGAATAAAGCCCGGAAGGATAGCGCTGCAGGTAACGCAGATAACTTTCCGGCGTATCGCCCCGCGCGGCTTCGGCCCATGCGGTGCGATCGGCTTCGGCAGGGTTCGGGGCCGGAGGCGCGGGCTTGACGGGCGCTTTCGTCGGAACCGGGATCAGCGCACCATTGCCCCCCGTCAGCAATCGCAGATCCGGGTCGGCAGCGACTGCCTGCGCCACGGAACGTCCCGCACCCAGTTCGCGCAGCGCCAATGCCGTGGTTTCGGGCGAGCCGGTGATGACCGACACGCCTTTTATCGCCGCGATGTCACCGATGCCGCTTTCCAGCCCCGGCTGATGCGGCATCGTCTGGGCATCCGTTCCCAGCAGCAGCACCGCACCCGGCTGAGCATCTGTCATCAGCTGCAGGATCAGTGACAACGGGATGCCCTGACTGCCCGCACCGAACGGATCGGGGCGATCAGCGTCGGTTCCCAGAAACCACGTATCGCCCGCCCCGCTGACGAACCGCCCACTTAGCCAGACAATCCGCACACCCGGCGCGTCATCCGTGCGCGCCAGCAGATCCATCGTGCGGCGCATGTCCTCGGTGTTCTGGTTGATGCCCGACGCAGTGGTAAAACCTGCATCCTGCATGGCCTGCATCAGCTTTTCGGTATCCGCTCCGGCCAGATCGGGCGCATTGGCATAATCGGCATTCCCGACGACCAGGGCCCGGTTTTCCGCCGAAGCTGCGCCCGCAGCAAAAAGGGCAGCCAGCAGCAACAAGCTAAAACGCATCGACGAACTCCAAAACCAGAAAACGGTCCGATCCCTGTGACAGCAGCGCCGATGGGCATCTGGCGCAACCTGTTCGATTCGGCCGCGAAGTTTTGATGCACTTAGCATAGAACTGGCCCAGCTGCCTGCATCCTGTGCCGAAGTTTCCAGCATCAGGACGCCCATGTCCATGTGCCAAAGCAGCCGCTATCGGACGCGATCCAGCACGCCCCGGATGCGCATGTTCGTCCGCCCGCAGGGGCTTTGGCCGGGAATGGCCGCCGACATATCGCCGGTCGCAAAACGCACCAGCGGATAGTCGGGATTCAGGGTTGTAACCAGAACCTCGCCCATCTCGCCATCGGGAAGTGGTTCGCCCGATCCGGGGCGGACGATTTCCACGATCACGCGCTCATCGACCACCATCTCCTCGGCGGAGGGTGTCTCATAGGCGATCAGCCCAAGATCGGCGGTGGCATAGCATTGCGTCACCGCAATGCCGCGATCGGCATATTCCCGACGCAGATCGGCAGTCAGCCCCTGCCCCATCATCAGCGCAGGGGTCAACGACAGCGGCTGGGCCATTTCATCGGCTTTTTGCATGATCGCACGCAGAAAATCCGGCGGCCCGGCATAAACGGTGCTGCCAATGTCCGAACAGGCGCGGACCTGCAATTCGGGCGCACTGTCGCCGGCAGGAACGACAGCCGAATCCACCGCCCGAGCAGCACTTTCGAACATCATCCCTTCGGGCGACAGGTGATAGCGAAAGCAGTTCTGGACAATATCGCCCGGCCCCCGCCGCGAACAAAAAGCGCCCCAGCCGCCACCAGTCCGCACCGCGCCGCCCAGCCGCATAAACCGGACCCGCGCCTTGAAAGATATTCTCGAATTCATGCGGGCGGCGGGTGGTCATACCGCCGAAAGGCAGCGACTTCGCCTGCGCCTCGGCCAGATCGGATTTGCGCGATACGGGCAGTCCGGCAAGCTCGGCGCGGGTGGTGATGCGGTCCGGCTGGATGTCATGCAACAGGCGGGCCAGCGCGGGAGCGGTCTTTGCGCGCATTATGGCCTCGGGCAATTCGCGTTTCAGCCATTGCGCACGTGCATCCGCATCGCGGGTTTCCAGTTCGTCGTAATATGCCATGGCCTTGCCTTTCGGCCGAAACGATCAGCGGACCAACGCTTCTTGCGTGATTTGGATCACGCGGCCCGGCGGCTTATTCGCATGGCCCTGCCGAAAGCCGCGCATGGATCAGGCTTGCAGCATTCACGCATCGGGCTATCTTGCCGGCCAACAGGGGCAAGCCCCCAGCCGGAGGAAACCCATGCCCACGATCTATATCCTGAATGGCCCGAACCTGAACTTGCTGGGTCAGCGCCAGCCCGAAATCTATGGCAGCACCACTTTGGCCGATATTGAACGCGCCTGCATCGAACTGGGCGCGGATCTGGGCATGGACATCCGGTTTTTCCAGTCGAACCATGAAGGCGTGATCGTGGATACGATCCACGAAGCGCGGCTGCAGGCGAATGCCATCATCATCAATCCGGGCGCGCTGACCCATACCTCGGTTGCCATTCTGGACGCACTGAACACGTTCGACGCGCCCGTGATTGAGGTGCATATCTCAAACATTCACAAACGCGAGAGCTTTCGCCACCATTCCTATGTCAGCCTGCGGGCCGAAGGGGTGATCGCCGGTCTGGGCACGAATGGTTACTTGCTGGCCTTGCGGCATCTGGCACCGCTGGTTGGCGCGGCGCGCTAGGGACTTTTCGATGGACAAAGGCGCCCGCCGGACTTGGTGGCGGGCGCCACTGCGTCATTCGGGGGTATAATCCCCTGAAATATCTGTCTGAAATCCCTCGTTAACCGAAAACCATTTACCTTGTTTAAAAGGTCTTCGCGTCGGAACCGGGATACTCGCCCGTCGCCGGGCGTTTCAGGATCCGGGTTCCGACAGGACCATCATGACTGATTCATGTGATGATCCTGTGATCACGGTATGAGTCGGACGTGAAAAAACCAGCGGTAATGTGGGAATTGCCTGCTTCAGGCCCAAAGCCCGCGTTGCGAAAGCACGCTGCCCAACGCTTCGGCATCCGTAAAGTGTATCGCGTCGATTCCCAGTGCAAGCGCGCCTTCGACATTGGCACGGCTGTCATCGATAAAGATGCAGTCGCTGGCGCTTAGGCCGTTGCGATCCAGCAGCAAGCGATAGATCTCGGGTTGCGGCTTGAGCATGGAGACCTGACCCGAGACGACAATGTCGCGAAACACTTCGGTCAGGCGAGGATAAGTGTCGATCGCGGCAGGCCAGGTTTCGGCAGCCCAGTTGGTGATGGCGTAAAGCGGCACGCCTTGTTCGCGCAGTCCTTCGACGATTTCCCAGCTGCCGGGCACGGGCTTTTCGATGGTCAGGTGAAATGCGGCCAGATACCCTTCCAGCGGATCGGCCAAAGCGCCATGCCGGGCACGCGCTACGTCCAGACCTTCGGCAAAACGTCGCCCGCCATCCTGCAGACGGTTCCAGCCGTCAAAGTCGATCTGCCGCATCCATTCTTCGGCCTGATCGCGGGTGTCGAAATTGTCGGCAAAGGCCAGCGCCGCATCCCATTGGATCAGCACCGCGCCCAGATCGAAGATCACGTTTTTCGTCATGCCCGCATCTTTTTCGGTGAAACTATCGCCCCCCGCCCAAGGCAGGGGGCGGATTTGTTTAACGCATATCCTCGTCCATGAGGCCCTGCGGGAAGTTCTGATAGCTGACGGGTCGCAGGAAGCGGCGGATGGACATGGTGCCGACCGAGGTCGCGCCGAAATTGGTCGAGGCGGGGTATGGGCCGCCATGGACCATCGCGTCGCTGACCTCGACGCCGGTCGGGAA
>NZ_FXTK01000035.1 GCF_900182695.1 Paracoccus laeviglucosivorans | reverse complement strand
GGACGCTTCGCCCGCGATCTGAAGGACCGCTACGGCGCGGACCTGATGGTCCGGCTGGCCAGGGGCGATGATCGCGCGCTGGCGGTCGATATCCCGGACCGTGATCGGCGCCGGGCTGTGGCGCAGGCCATCACCGCCGCCGCCGAGCGCCATGAGACCATGGGCATGTCGCTGCGCCAAGTGCAGGAGGCGAAACTGCGGCTGCGGGAAGAGCGGGATCGGACGGCGGATCGAGATGGTGATCATCCACGTGGTCGGGACAAGGACCGCGAGCGCTAAGACATTGCACGGAGGCCGGAGCCCGCGCCAGACACGGACACTGTCTGTCTGTGCAGGTTGCCGGCCTGCTCCGGCCGCAGTTCATCGTGGGCTTGACCAGCTTCGCCATGATCGCACACGTCGCGCCGTCACTCTAATCGAACCGAAGGGCGGGTTCAGTTGTCACCTTTCCGGATGAGATCCCGACGCAGTTCGGCTGCTACCGGGAGCGCATCCAGATCGGTATAAATCACGCCGCTGCTGGTGCCCCGGCGTTGCTGCGGCGGTTGTAAGCAAAGGGACGCTTGTTCCTGCAGCGGCTTGAGCAACTCCCTCAGCGCCCGCCGCGCTTCAGACAACGCGTTCTGATCCTCGCATCGCAACCGTGCCCAGCTTTGCGTGTTCACAACTTTGATTTGTTTCATCTCACCCCCTGATCGGATGGACGAACAACAGAGCGTCACTTCTGTTCCTAAGAAATTGGCGCCTAGAGAAGGCAAGACCTCGTATGCATCAGGGCGCAGCATCGTGAGAATTCAGATCTCGGTCGTATTTTGGGGTTATTGCAGCCTGTGTTGACGGTGCACATCCCGGGGGTCAGGACGCAATCGACTGTATGTGGTAAAATAATAAGCTTGCATGGCGCGTTTCCCGCTGTCAATTATCCGCCGCAGGATTGCAACGTCGGAGCGGCTTGCAACCTGCAGAGGAAGCGTGATTGGCACATCGTGCGTCTTTCGGTCTGCCCTGCCAACCAGAGAGGGGACTTGTTAACTCCTCGCGACAAGAAAAATGGGTAGTTGACTGATATAAATGTATATTTATCTATCATCACGCAGACTGTTTCGTGGTGAGAAGCCCTAGTTTTTGGGAGCGTGCGTGGCGTATTTCGATTGTTACCTTATCCCGGTCAGGATGGAGAAGCTGGCTGACTACCGGCGTGCAGCAGAAGCAGTGGCGCAAGTGTTCAGAGACCATGGCGCCCACCGGGTCGTCGATGCTGTGATGGACACGACGACCGCAAATGATACCCCTGTGGTAATGTCTGGCTTCCACGTCAGAGAGTTTGCCAGCGCCGTGAGGCTCGAGTTCGGCGAAGTCCTTATCTTGGCCTGGACAGAATGGCCTGATAAGTCCACGAGAGACACAGGATTGGCAGCTGTGCTAAAGGATGCGCGAGCGCGGCCCCCAGCAGGCGCTGCCCAGATCTTCGACGGTGCGCGTCTTATCACGGCCGGATTTCAGGACCTGACGGATCAACTGCCGCGGGCATGAAACGGTCTTGGCGCAAGTGTATACTTGGCAGGAGTTATTCCCACCTAGCTTGCAGAACCATCAACTCATTACACCTATACTTGTACAAGGTTTTGGGGCAAAGTGAACTTGGCTGTTTGGTCAGTGACTCCGGCCGACGCTCGGCAAGATGGTGCATGAGAGGCACGCACAGTCAAGCCAGGAAGTCACGTGGGAAGCAGCTTCAGCTCATCGGCCTGAACGTCGATTGTCAACGAATCTACGGTCGCCGGTCGAAAGCGGGAAGTTCCTCCTAACGGCGATTGCGACAGCTATGCTCTGGAGCCAACATGTTGAGAATATCGATAACTTTTGAGGATAAAATCGACCTCAACGCCGCAGTCAGGCGCGGCATGGAAACTGCGATCCTTACCCTAGCCGAGGCGGAGACGGCTGTTTGGATCGACAGACGATTAACCTATCGCACGACGCGCGAACCGGAAGAGGTCCTGAAAGATTGGGCATTGCATAGCTACGCCCGCCAAGACTTCGCGCAGCTCCAAATCGCGCCTTGGGTTGCGCGTTGCCCAAGCCCGGCATGGAAGGGAAAAGAGCGTCGGATCCATAGTCTATCCAGCTGAAGTTGTTCAGAATTATTCAGAGACGCCAAGTTAGAGGTAGTGCTCCGAGCTGATGCTGCGAGTGGGGCATCCACCGCATCAGTTCAGCCCTCTGCTGGAAGTAACGCGAGGGCTGGATCGCCGCCTCATTCCGCAGCGAGCACATGTGTGGCCGGGTGTATCGCGAAGCGCAAAGCGGATTCGAGGTACGCTGGAGAAAACTGCCCGAGCTTAACCAATGCATCCGCATCAAGTACTTTAACCCAATCCTCTTCCCAGCGTACAAGACGCCGATCCCGCAGCTCTTGGATAGCGCGGCTCAAGTGCACAGGGGAATAACCTAGCATTCTGGCGACCTCCTTTTGTGCCAAAGGAAAATGGAACGCTGGGCTAGACCCCAGACTACAGCGCTCCCTCCAAGCCAGCTCGCAGACCAAATTGGCAACTCGGCTGGTTGCGCGAAGTGACTTGGCTTTGATCGCCCAACTTTCCGTCATGCAAGTCTCGAGCATCATTCCGCGCAACAGCGTGCGATCAAGAAAGTGCGAGTTAGGCATCATGGCCCGAAGGCGCAAAACCTCAACGTACTCGATGATCGACACAGTTTTCGTTACAACAGGCGAAGCTTCTCCGTCAAAGTGGAACGCCTCGAAATTGAAGACCATGCCTGTTGTGTAAAGGCTGGCGACAAAGGGGGCATCATGGAATTGGCTTATCCGCGCCGCTATCCCCGAAACCACCATCGCGATATGTTTGCTGGCGGGGTGCTCGTCGAACACGTTCGAGCCAGTTTGAAGCTTCCGCGTATCGGTCGGAATCTCGCGCAATTTATTCGCAAGAGCGGTGTTAGCGCCTTCTCTAATGAGCGCTGCAGTCAGCCAAGGTAAAAGACGCATTTGCTGACCGTATGGCTGGCTAGGACAGAATGACCGTACTTGAGTATCAGGTGAATGGACAGCCCATTTGTATCAGAGACCAGTTCGGCGCAAAAATACAAATCGTCAAATCGGTATGACGCGCAGTCGTTGCCCCGCGAAATCACGCCGGCCGCGACGGGATTGCGGGAACGCAGTGTGCCACGTCTTCTGATTTGCCAGAGCGGCCCGAGACACCGACCTTCGGGCCGGGTTCTGATCATGGTGGCGACAAAGCCGATGGACCTCCGCACCGATCATGACAGCTTGACCGCAATGGCGAAAAAAGGAGCTGCGCAAGGATCTGTCGTCTGACAGTGTCTTTGTATTCCAAGCCAAAGTTGGTCCAGTTTGAGCTGCTCGCCTGCGGTGAGGACTGACTGCTAACGATGAACCACGTCGATTCGTAGCGCTCGCGAGACTGAATTGCCAGTTGGTTCAGGCCATCACAGAAGGTGAGCGGAGGCGGTAGGATAGTCCCGCTATATTGGACTCTGCAACAGCTTTCGCGGGTACTGGCGGCGGCGGGGTTTACAAGGCTATGGAGAGCCCTATCCGTAGTCCGGCGGGACGAGGCCCACGAAAGCCATCGCACAGCAATATGTCACATCACGGATGTCTTAAGCAAGCCTCGCTGACACGAAGCTTAAGTGGCTCCGCCCCCGCATCCGCGAAGGCGGTCGTGATGCCTTGGCTACGCAAATCTCTCTCGCTTCTTCGGCCCAACCGAATCTCCGCACCATGCCACATGCCACTGTCCAAATCACTCGATAACACACGAACCGCCGCGGTGTAATACAACCTAAAGCACAACTTTAACTTTCGCAGCGTCAATAAACTCATGTGCGCTCGATGAGTTCCGAATTTTCTAAGACTTTGCATAAATTACATCCTTAGGGAGATTGAGTTAAAATTCGTAAAACTACTGGCTGTATTCCAATACTTTTTCGTAAATTATTGCTAGCCTCATCAGAATTCACCGGGTCTGCGGAGCGCAGGATCACTGGCTTCGTTGTATAAAAGGATAGATTGCGAAAGGTCGTCGGCCTGCATAACGCTGTAGGTGTTAGAATTCATGCATTTTACATAGTCTTTTGGTCGGAAAGCCTGGCGACTGACGGATCTCGAGGGAGCTGAGGATGGCACGACGGATACACGAAAAAACTTATCTCGATAGCCCGGATATGATTGCGTTCACACTTGGGCGTGTCGTCGCGATGCATATATCCAGAAATTTGGAGATATCACATTTCCATATACGTGCTAGCTTAGGTGAAATCATAGACGCTGAAACCGATAATTTCTTTGGTAACGTATCGAGAGAAATGGCTCTTTCAGCAATGGCTTATCTGAACAATGTTAGTTCTATCGCGCGTGATGGAAAAAATTATTGTCGTAGGATTGGCGGTATTGATTTACTCCATGCATAGCGTGTTAATTTATCCTGCTGTTCCAATGTCACTGCCAAGAGGCTGCTTGTTTGAATTTTGTTTTTGGGAACAGTTCACATTGCGCTGAGCAAGGTCTGAGCGACGCAGATCTAAACGCGCAATTAAGTCGGATACGCATTGAGTTAACGCGTTTTCCTATGGGTGCACATATTGCCCAGCTCGAAAGAGATCTTGACGTTGCGCTTGAGCTCGCAGAGCTGAGCTGAGCTTGGAGACATGGCTCTCGCCGTCAGCTCCGATTTACGTGAAATGTTATGATGGTCACGGTTGGATTTTGACAGACAGTTATTCAATTGATCTCTCTCATAAAAGGCTCTGGCCACTATGGTCGCAGCCCGGCCGGTACCATTGTATAGTCGAAACTGAACTGCACCGGGTTTGCCGGAGGCTGACTTTCGTTAGTTACGCGGCCATCGTTTCTGTTTCCAGCGCCGCGTAGAGGTTTGCCTCGGCTTCTGCTGGCGGGATGTTCCCGATCGGCTCCAGCAGGCGACGGTTGTTGAACTAGTCGACCCATTCCAGAGAAGCGTATTCCACAGCTTTGAAACTGCGCCAGGGGCCACGGCGATGGATGACCTCGGCTTTGAAGAGGCCGTTGATCATCTCGGCCAGCGCCACCGCCGCCGCCGCTCCAACCCAAGGACATCGCCACGCATCCTGCACCCCGCATAAGAGACGTCTCTAACGACGTCGTTATGCACGTCTCATAACTGGTCCGCCCAAGGTCAGGCAGGCGGTGACAACCGGGCGGTTACGCTTCAGTCGGGTTAATCCCCGTCAAGCCCGCGATTTTGGGCGGGCTATGGGAGTGATAGGCAAGACCGACCGTGTCGATGCCCGAATGCTCGCAGCGTTCGGTCAGAGGCTGCAACCACCGCAGACTCCGCCCGGCTCACCGACGCGGCAGGCGCTGCTGGCCCAGATTACCCGGCGTCGTCAATTGGTTGAGATGCGAAAGCAGGAGGTGACCAGAGTTCAGCAAACGACAGACCACGATGCCCACTCGGACATCAAGAGCTTAATCTCGCTCCTGCAGCGGCGGATCGAAAAGGTCGAGGCGAGGATCGCAGAGATAATTCAATCCTCGCCCGAACTGGCCGAAGCAAATCGTCAGCTGCAGTCAGTGCCCGGTGTCGGCACAATCGTCGCAGCCACTCTCATGGCCGAGTTGCCGGAGATCGGCACAACTGACCGCCGAAAGATCGCGGCACTCGCCGGCTTGGCACCGATTGCCCGGGATAGCGGACAGCGCTGCGGAAAAAGGGTCATCGGCGGCGGGAGACCCTCCGTCAGAACCGTCCTCTATCTCGCAGCGCTACATGCGTCACGGCACACCGCAATGTTCCGATCGTTCAGGCAGAAGCTCCAGGACGCAGGAAAGCCGGTGAAAGCCGCCTTGACAGCGACGGCTAGAAAGCTGCTCAGCGTGCTGAATAACATGATCGCCGCCGGAACCTGCTTCAGGGAGGTTCAACCAGCTTGAATACAGTTGCCGACAAACCCGGTGCGGTTCACTGCATTGGATACGCTCGGCGGTGATACGGCTGGATGATAAGTCGGGCCGGCATGTCTCGCCGCGCAGTCGCAAAGTCTTTCGCTTGGTTGGGCCGGGAAGGTCTCCAGGCCATGGCCGTGCATGAACTAAGCATCACTGAAAGCGCCAGAAGTGCATGTATGCAATCTCATTGAGACATCCCGGAATCGGAGTTCCCATTTCCACGTTTTGCTCACGACCGCCGGAACGAGCTTGGTTCAGGCGCGTTTGACCGGGGCTTGACCCGTAACCTTGGAGCTAAAAATGCGCGAGCGGTTCGGAGAGGGGATTTCAGCCACGGCAGATGCGCGCACCCTCGCGGCCATTTTAGTGTCGATCGCCGTTGTTCTGGGCCTGCTCTATGCCGGACGAGATGTGCTCATCCCACTTGCCATAGCTTTTCTGATCAGCTTTGCACTCAGCCCGTTGGTTCGATTGCTGGTGCGACGGCACGTCCCGCGTCCGGTGGCCGTCAGCGCCGTGATGGCGCTGCTGCTGATCATCCTCGCCAGCCTTGGTCTTCTCATCATCTCGCAGGTCGGAACGCTAAGTCAGGAACTCCCGACATATCAAAGCACGATCCGCAACAAAATCGACGGACTGGCAGATAGCTTGCACAAGCCCGGCATGTTTGACGGAGTTCTGCGCACCATCGACACTGTGAGAAAGGAAGTCGGGGAGGCGGTCTCAAATGAGACAGATCAAGATGCACCTCTTTCTGTTGAGATCATCCCGGACAACACGACACCGATCAAGACCGCTATCGCATTCTTGGTGCCAGTCCTAACGCCATTGGCAACGCTCGGGATTGTGTTTGTTTTTGTGTTTTTGGCTTTGCTCGATCAGGGCGATTTGCGCGACAGATTACTCCGTATTCTTGGCGGAAACTTGCATCGGTCGACAGACGCTATGGAAGAAGCTGGACGGCGGATTTCGCGCTATCTCATCATGCAGGTGATCGTGAATGTCACTTATGCGATACCCATGGCTCTCGGACTATGGCTGATTGGAGTGCCTGGCTTCGTCCTTTGGGGAACACTTGCGGCTCTTATGCGCTTCGTGCCGTATGTCGGTCCAATACTCTCCGCCGTTTTTCCCTTGACCTTGGCATTCGCCGTTGATGACGGCTGGAATATGGTGTTGCTCACCGTGACCTTGATCGTGGTTTTGGAGTTGATCAGCAGCAATATCGTCGAGCCAATCCTCTACGGCACCAGCACCGGACTATCGGCGCTTTCGCTGATCGCAGCTGCCACCTTCTGGACGGCCATGTGGGGTCCAGTGGGACTTATATTGTCGACCCCACTGACAGTTTGCCTGCTGGTCCTTGGCCGCAATGTACCACAGCTGCAGATTCTGGAGACACTTCTCGGCTCTACACCTGCGTTGGATACGGGCACGAGAATTTACCAAAGGTTGATCGCAGATGATGTTGAAGATGCCATCGAGCTTGCAAATGAAACTGTAGAAGGCAGTTCGCTCGTCGAGTTCTACGATACGGAGGGGCTTGCCGTCTTGAAACGCGCCTCGGCGAACTACCTGAGCAGCGCACGCCCCGAGCATCGGCTACGTATCGTGAATGGTATGGGTCTATTACTTGATGACTTGCGAGAAGAGTTCCCGGGACCAATCACCTTGCGTAAGACCCCCTTTGTCGCATGCATTGGTGGGAAATGGGAAGTCGACAATGTGTCGGCAAAGATGCTCGTGCACTGCCTAGAGATGTCGGAGATAGCCGCAGAAACCCGTGCCGCTGGCGTTCTCACACCCCATTATCTCGATAAGCTCGATCTTACTGGCGTAGATGTGGTTTGCATCGCCTATTTGAGCGAAAGCCCCGAGCGCAATGCCCGCGCGTTTTGCCAGCGTCTAAAGGATAGATGGCCGATGATCAAGATAGTGCTCGGATTCTGGCATCTGCAAGAATCTGCGGATGTGGCTCAACTGGCCCGCGAATGTGGTGCAGATCATGTTGTTACGTCACTCGGCGAAGCCACACACCGGATTGAAACCCTGCTCTATCCTTGGATCGGCAAACAACGACAACTCGCGAACCGACCTCCGGACGATGATGCACGGATTGCGGCATTACGAGAAACCGATCTACTGACTGGAGCCTTGAGAGAACAGCTCGACAGCTATGCAGCTCGCGCCGCAGAAGTTTTCGACGTCGATTTCGCGGTGATTTCTGCCATCACAGATGATGACGAATTCATCGTTGGTCAAAGTGCAGGCGTGGAAGATCGCGCAATTTCGAGCGATGGGGCGACTATCAAAATTTCTCGTCGAGACGCCATATGCGATCATGTCGTAGAGATAGGTGAACTCCTAGTGGTTCGTGATACGCATCGCGATCCTCGCTTTTCAGATCACCCAACGATCAATTCTTGGAAAGCGCGTTTTTATGCCGGTGCTCCCATCGGCACAGAAACAGGTCATGTTTTTGGGGCATTGTGTTTGCTCAACACGTCTGCCCGAGAATTCACAAATGAGGAGCGCGAACTGTTAAGCAGGCTCGCTGCCGAAGTATCTTCGCTAATTACTGGCAAGGTCGTTAATCGAGGGGAGGAAAATCCGGACCAGAATGGCGAAGAGAGCAGCTCGACGACTGCGCAGCTAGTTCCAGAATAAAACGCAGTCCGTTTCACCGGCCTCCTATAAGACAGCTTGCGATGTAGATTACCTTCTAGGTGGCAGGAACCATGACGGTAATCACTCCCACGTTTAGGGGATGTGGCAGTAGCTTTTTCTCGCCTGCGGGCTGAGGGGGCATAATAAGGAAAGATCCCATTTACCACACCGCGATCATAGCGGTGTTTCGCTAAGCTGAGTTTCGCAGAGTATTGACCGACCTTGAGATCATGCGAAATGCGTTAGGGCTGAGTCAAGTTATGCTGGCCTTCTTCTTTGTGCGCGACACCATTGCCGGTTCGACGGTGACACAGCTACACGATCAGCCGAACCGGCATATTTCGCCGCGCAGTCGCCAGGCCCTGCGCCTGGTCGCGGCGGGCAAGTCTCAGGCCGTGGCCGCGCATGAACTGGGCATCACCGAAAGCGCCTTACGGATGCGACTCAAATCCGCTCGCGAAGGGCTCGGTTCGAGGACCACTGCCGAAGCCATCATTGCGGCGCGCGATCTCAGCATTATTTGAGCGCGTCCACCGACTTGAGATCGAACAATCCTACAATCTCAGCCGTAGTCATGCGGGTCATGCGTTTGTTCTGATAAGTAAAGGTGCCGCCCTCCGGCGTGGCACAAAATCGTTTCTGGCCGTCGCCCTGCAGGCGGCCTGCGTAGATCACCGCCCCGCTGGCTTTCCGATAGAGCAAGGCGCCGGTGTCCGGCTGCGGCTGACCTTCGACCCATCAACAACGAACCTCGTCTTCTTGAAACTGTATCCTGCCAGCACCAGCAAGGTCGCGATCTGGCCATCCATCTGACGATAGGGCACGGCCGCAATATGATCTGTGCTGTCTCGTGACACCGGCGGCGGTCGACGGGCTGACGTGATTTCGGAAGGAATCTTATCGTCTGGAAGGGGTTGGCCGGTTGCAGCGAGCGGCGCATATCCGGTCAGACCTTGCGCTTCGACGGCCAACGCTGCCCAGATACGCTCACCCTCCGTAGCATCCCCTCCGATCCCGAAAGAGTAGTCATAAAACCAAGTACCGTCCTGAGGAGAAACACCCGGCTTCCCTCGGCGTTGCAACCGGCGGTTAAGATCCGCCAAGGCGCGTTGAGCGCGGTCGGGTGCAAAGGCAAAGGCCTTCTCGTATGTTGTGTCAGCTTTCATGAGAACCTGATAATCGGTAAAAATGCATATGCATGAATTGAGTTTTAGCAGGAAAACCGTATTTCTCTACCTGCCAAAACCGTGAAGAGGCGAAGCTTTCTTGCCAGCCTCAGTTCGGCACACTCCGACCTCCATAACCTGGCCCGCTTCACGCCCGATTCTTGACAGCATGGTGCCGCAATTTTGCCCCACCGCCCAGTGGCGCCGGAGGCGAAACGATATCTTGCGGGTAGGGTTCGTTAGAGGGATCATGACGGATTGGCCTGAGGCATGTAGCCCCGAGATCAGCAGCCCCGACCGGATTGGATCAATCCCGGATTTCAAACGTTGGCTTGGATATAGGCGAGGAGAAACCCATGAAACCCGCAACGCTGACTCTGACGGCGCAGGATCCGATCCGAGGCCACACTGAATCAGGTGGCGACTATGCTTTGTTTCGAACGGCTGCAAACGTCTCTCTCGAGCAGACCGAAGGCCCACACGAAGGGGAAATCGAGATTGACGGCCGGCGAGAACGTGTCGTGCTTGAAGGTGCGCACCCGACGCAATCTTCCCCGGGTATGCAGACTGACGATACATTTGACATCACACTGCGGCGCATATCACCAGCTGGAAGCTGACATAAAATTCCAGCTGAATTTCTTATGCGTCATTTGTGCTGGACGGCGCAGAGGACGGATTGAATGATGTTGGCATAATCCTGCAAGGTGGTTCGGCAGAGCCCAGTCAAGGATCCCGCGAGTTCAAACTGGCGCGGTCAGTTCGCACACCACGCCCGAAGGGAGATATTCCAGCTCGACCTGCCCGCCAAATTCTGCGGCAAGGAGTTGTCTGATGAGAAAGCTGCCAAAGCCGCGATGGCGCGGTGGGCTGACTGGAGGCCCGCCGCTTTCGCTCCAGTGCAACGTCAATATGGCGCCGCCATTCGCGTCCCTCAGCTCCCACGTGATGGTGATGTGGCCTTCATCGCATGACAATGCACCGTATTTCACGGCATTGGTTGCGAGCTCGAACAGCGACAATGTCAGTGCGAATGTCTGCTCATCACTGAGCGAAACCTCCGGGCCTGAGGCAGTAAACTGATGCGATTTATCGACGAGCCGCGTGCGGAGACGATCTACGATCTCTGCAATCGATGCCTTGCCGGCATTTCGGAGTGACAGGATGTCCTGTGCCTGGCCCATATCGATGAGCCGGTCTACGAGTTTGTCGCTCAGTTCCTGGACCGACGTTGCGCGGCGCGCCGTCTGCCGCACGACGGCCGATACCAGCGCGTAAGAATTTTTCAGCCGATGCACCAGCTCGCGATTGCTAACGGCGGCACGGCGCTCGAACCTCACGCGCTCGGTGGTTTCCATGACGGTATCGACAAACCCGCACACCTTTCCGGTCTCATCCTTGATCGGGCTGTAAGCAAAGGTGAAGAAGGCATCCTCCAGACCTTCGTCGCTTCGACGCACGGTTAAAGCGTAGTCCTTAATGAACGTGCCCTTCCCAGCCAATGCCTTGGCGGCGATGGGCCCGATCGAGGGCCATGCCTCTTGCCAGATAACCGAGAACGGTAGGCCAAGGCAGTCGCCCTTGTTGCCAAGGATCGGCTCAAAGGCATCGTTGTAGATGGTGATATGCTCCTCACCCCAGCAGAGGCATTTGGCGAAGCCCGAATCCATCACCAGCGCCACTGCTGTTTTCAGCGTGGCAGGCCAGGTCTCGATGGGTCCGAGCGCGGTGGCTGACCAGTCGAACTCGGCGACGCGTCGCGCCATCGGCACTGTCCTGTCGAGAAATGCAAATGGGTGGTCCACGACGTTCCTGCTCTTACCTTCTCAGACCCTGACCTAGCCAAGACCTCGGAAGGTCACAACCTATTGAGTAACTGGATCAAGTTAAATCAACGCCGTCCGGCCCTGGCAAGGACCGGAGCCTGACGCATGCGTTAAAATAACGTAACTGGAACGCCTCCCAGCTTACCGCGTTGCCTGAGAAGAGCATATCAAGTGCCCGGGCGGTTGGAGGCAGGCATTGGACGAGCGAAAGGATTGGCATCTGACGGACGCGCTGCACCATGAGCAGGGCAGGGGCGATCCGTTTGCGGCAGCCGTCCGTGCAACGCGCATGCCCATGATCATCACGGATCCAAAGTTGCCCGATAATCCGATCGTCTTTGCCAACGAGGCATTCCAGAAGCTGACAGGCTACGACCGGGAGGAGATCTTGGGCCGGAATTGTCGCTTGCTGCAAGGTGCGGAGACCGATCCTGATGCGATTAATGCCATTCGGACCGCGATAGCTGACGGGGGCGATATTGAAATTGATTTGTTGAACTATCGCAAGGATGGCTCAGCATTCTGGAACGCGCTTTACCTGAGTCCCGTGCGAGACGACACCGGCGACATCCAGTTCTTTTTTGCCTCTCAGCTTGACGTAACTGCGCGCATAGACGCCCAGTCTCGCATCGCAAGGCAGAAACGGCATGTCGAGCAACAGGTCGAGAAGCGGACGGCGGATTTGCAATCGGCATTGGACGCCCAGAAACTGCTACTTCATGAAGTCGATCATCGCGTAAAAAACAATATGACGATGATTGGATCTATTCTCCGGCTTCAGCTTCGTGAAGTCAGCGATGAGGATTCCGCGCATCAGATGCGGGCCATGATGTCTCGAATCGATGCGCTGGCCACCGTGCACCGGCGGCTTTATCAATCTGACGATGTCACCCGTTTCGATATCGGTGCCTATGCTGTAAATCTGGCGGGCGATCTGGTCCGGGCAGTCACAGACCGGGATATCGGTCTGGTTACAGATGTAAGACGCGCCGAGATCCCGGCGGGACAGGCCGCCGTTCTGGGTCTGATTGTGAACGAGATACTGACAAATTGCGTGCGCCACGCTTTTGCGGTGGGCGACGAAGGACATATCAGCATTTTTGCCCGCGCTGAGGAAAGCCGCGTCCTCCTCTCCATTGCCGATAACGGTATGGGATCAACGCGCCGCGATCAGCCTGCGGCGGGCTTGGGCGGTATTATTATCGAGCGCCTGTCGAAACAGGCGGGCACACAGGTCACGTGGCAGACGGATGCTTCCGGAACCCGCGCTGATCTTACAATCAAGTCAGAGGTTACATGAAACGCTGCGCTGGTCCGCTGAAGTTCCTGGTGGTTGAGGACGAGCCGCTTATCTCCATGGATATCGAAATGATGATCGCCGACGCCGGACATCAGGTCATCGGCACAGCCGCCACCTTGGACGAGGTCCAGGCAATGTCGCAAGAACAAGAGCTGAATGTAGCGCTTGTGGATCTGCATCTTGCCCGAGGCAGCTCGGGCTTTGACGTGAGTGACCACATTCAAATGCGCTGGCCGGGCGCCATCATCGTATTTGTTACCGCGAACCCAAGCGAAATCCCGGAGGATTTTGGCGGTGCTCACGGCGTGATCGCAAAACCGTTCTCATCGGCGGGTTTTGTGTCGGCGATGCAATATCTCAAGGAGGGCATTTGCGACCCGCCACCAGTGTCGCCGCAGCCAGGGAGCTTCGTGGCGTCCAAAGCGTTTGCAGCCAGTTGGGGAGCAAACTAACGGGCCGGAAAGATGCGGCGACTGGGGACTTCAGCCAATGGATCTCGAAATGCTTCTTTCTGTCGCCCGGCACTGCTTCCGCTAGTTAGCGTCTCCAAGCATAGCGTGCTGACGCCGAGCTGCTTGGATACCCCCTTGGACAGACAACTGCGTTGTTTGATCTGCGCCAGCCTGTTACGCTTACCTTGGTCGCCCTGCTGCAACGACAGCCAGACCTAGCGTCAAATCTGATCCTTGGATGACTCGGGGACGTGCCAATTAGCAGCTATGAGCGCCGAGATGAGCTTCCTGACCTAAAGCAGAGCGCAAAAGGTTGTCGCTCTCGGCGTCACCTCTTATCTGATCGAGTGGCAAATAATTTATGATGCGGTGGTTGCCTGGCAAATGGTTAGTGGCACAATCGTCCGATCGTCCGATCGTCCGATCGTCCGATCGTCCGATCGTCCATTGCGCTATTGCCGTCACCGGCGTTGCAGAGCCCGATGGAGATTAAGGTAGGCCTCTTGGATATGTCAGCATTGCCTGCGGTTTCCGGGGCCGCTAGCAGTTCGTCGAGGAACACGTTTTTAGTAGGAGATCTGACCTCTGAGCGAGAGCTTCGACCGCGGCAAAATTCTGACTGCGTATCCCCCATTCAGACATCCGCGAAGTATCGTGAAAAGTCTACGCTAATAGGGCGTTCTTTTAGTACGCGCAAAAAGTTTTTGGACCATGTCGACACGTCTGTTGCCTCCACGATGCGCAAAGATGCCGCATGCCTTTCTTTTCGCTCTGAAAGGGGCATGTCCATCGCAATCGCAATTGCTTTCGCAATATCTTCGATATCATAAGGATTTATCAAAAGCGCCTCGGTCATATCCTCCGCAACGCCAGCAAAGCGCGATAGTATCAGCACCCCCGGGTCATCCGGGTTCTGCGCGGCGATGTACTCTTTGGCCACAAGGTTCATCCCATCCGCCAGTGAGGTGACGAGACAGGCTTTGGCCTGGCGGTATAGTCTTGCGAGACGAGCCCGAGGAACAGAGCGGTGGATGTAGCGCACCGGGGTCCAGTCCAACTCGGCAAATGTTCCGTTGACATGTCCGGCGATTTCTTCGAGCTCTCGAGTGATATCCTGATACGCCCGCACCTGTTGTCGTGTCGGCGGCGCAATCTGGACAAGACAAGGCTTGCGCCCTAGTGGTCTGGTTTCGAGATACTTCGAAAAGGCCCGAAATCGGTTTGGTAAGCCTTTGGAATAATCTAAGCGATCTACCCCAATAATATATTCTTCCGGAGTTTCTCTTCCGAATACTGGCAACCCTGCATGACAGGCCTCAGACGCGAAACCAGCAGTATCGATGCCAATTGGGAATGAGCGTACCGACGTCACGCGATCATTGAACTTCACGCTACCGTCGGGCAAGAATTCTGCGCGCGGGTCCGCTCGAAACATTTCTAGACAACGGGCAACATCGCTTCTGGTCTGCAGGCCGATAAGGTCGAATTGCGCCAGATCGGCAGCGAAGGTCTCTGGCTTTGAGAGCACCGAAAGGTCCCCAAGCGCTGGAAACGGTATATGCAGAAAGAAACCGATGCGGTTCTTGACGCCAAGTTCGCGCATTCCCGCCGCCAAGGGTAAGAAGTGATAGTCATGTGCCCAAATGATATCGTCAGGCTCAAGTTGTGTGGCTACTAGTCTCGCAATCCGGGCATTAACTTTAAGATAAGCCGATTGATATTCTGATCTCATGTCGACAAGATCGCCGCGACGATGGCAAAGTGGCCAGATGACAGAATTGGCGTATCCGAGATAATAATTTTGAATTTCTTCTTCAGTCAGTCGGAAGGCAAACTTTTGATACTTTGAGCCGATCAGCTCTTCTAGCTCCTCGATGTTGTCTCCGGGATCGGGATGCGCTCCGATCCAGACAGCGTCCGTGCAGGCAAGTGCATCATGTAGGGCGACGACCAATCCGCCGGACAAGTGCTCGTTGGTCGGAATTCGATTTGAGATGATGATGAGCCGCCCCGCCATCTGTCCCTCGCGCTAATAGGTTTGTACGCGGCAGAAACATTCCGAGCGGAGAGTTGTTCCATGATTTTGTGTCTATCGGTCGCTAGATACGACAATTGCGGGAGCATACCGAACTATCCAATGTTTCTCGATCCGGCTTTGGAGACGAGATATGAGCGACAGCGAGCAAGGGAGGGATAGGCCGCGATGGCAACAAGAGCGCGACCTTTTTAGGGCAGCTCTCACTGAGGCAAAACAGGCACTGCTGCTCATAGCGCGTAATTTAACTGCGAGAACGTCCGGCAAGTTGGCATCGCTTCCTTCTCTTTCTAAAATGTCCCGTACGTTAGCTTCGGCGTCACCGTATGATTTTCTCTCTACGACCGATAACAATCTGCTCGCTTGATGAAGTTAGAGGTGGTCGCAAGATTTCGGACCAGAGGCTAAGCTTTAGCGCCTGAGGAAGAACCAATCTGAAATGACGAAACGCAAGCGCTATTCTGCAGAGTTCAAGGCGAAGGTGGCTCTTGAGGCCATCCGCG
>NZ_FXTK01000034.1 GCF_900182695.1 Paracoccus laeviglucosivorans | reverse complement strand
CGCCTGGGCGGCCTGACCGCCATCGGCCCCATCCTGCAAGGCCTCGCAAAGCCCGCAAACGACCTCTCCCGCGCATGCTCAACCCAAGACATCGTAAATACAGCAGCTATTACCGTGAATATGTCAGGTATCTGATTTATAATGATATTATCAGGAGGAAGATGAATGACCGACCCGATCCAGGATACTGAAAACCGGCATTCTGACGACATTTCCACCGCCCGCCGCGGCTTTCTGAAGACAAGCGGGTTGACCGCCTTAGGAATTATGCTGGGCACGACGGTTCGGATGGATGGCAATCTGGCGGCGGGGTTCGTGACACAGGCCCACGCTCAGGACAGCGGTTTCGACCTGATGCAGGACAAACAGGGATTGCTTGTGCTGGGCGACCGACCGCTGAACGCGGAAACGCCCGCGCATCTGCTGGATGACGAGATCACGCCCTATGAACGGCTGTTTGTGCGGATGAACGGCCTTGTGCCGCAAACCGCGCTGGATCAGGACGCCGAGGGTTGGACGCTGACCATCGACGGCGAGGTGGAAAACCCGCTTAACCTGACCATCGCTGACCTGAAATCCCAATTCGAGAATGTGACGCGCAGACTGGTCATCGAATGCGGCGGTAATGGGCGGGCGTTCTTTCAGCCGGGCACCTCGGGCAACCAATGGACGATGGGGGCTGTCGGATGCCCGGAATGGACGGGGGTGCGGCTGGCCGATGTGCTGCGCGCCGCAGGGGTCAAACCAAGCGCGGTCTATACCGGGCATTACGGCAATGACGTGCACCTGAGCGGTGACGATCAGAAAGAGGTCATTTCGCGCGGGGTGCCGATCAGGAAGGCGATGGAGGACGATGCGATCATCGCTTGGGCGATGAACGGCGCGCCGCTGTCCGCGTTGCATGGTTTTCCGCTGCGGTTGATCGTTCCGGGCTATCCTGCATCGGTTTCGCAGAAATACCTGAACCGGATATGGTTGCGCGATAAAGAACATGACGGCGCAAAAATGACCGGGGATTCTTATCGCATTCCTGCCTATCCAGTCGCGCCGGGGACCGAGGTCCCGGATGAGGACATGATCATCCTTGAAGCCATGCCGGTCAAATCCCTGATCACCTTTCCACAGACCGGAGCCGAGGTGAAAGCTGGCGACGCGACAGAAATCCGTGGGCATGCATGGTGCGGCAAGGGGGATGTGGCTGCGGTGCATGTTTCGCTGGACTATGGACAATCCTGGCAAAAAGCGGATCTGCAACCGGCGGCCAACCGCTTCGCCTGGCAGCGTTGGCACGCCAAACTGACGATGCCGCAGCATGGCTATTATGAGGTCTGGGTCCGAGCGACGGATCAGGACGGGATCAGCCAGCCGCCGCTTTCGCCTGCATGGAACCCGCGAGGCTATGCCAACAACATCCAGCACCGCATCGCGCTTGCTGCGCTGGCCTGAACGGGGGGTGTCATGATCAATCTTATTCCCCGCCTTGCCTTGCCCTTGATGCTGTTGACCGCAGGTCCGACGCTCGCCCACACCCTGCCTGATCCGATGGAGATTCTATCGGGGCGGCCCGCTGGGGCCGATCCCCACGACCCCATGACCGCGATCGTCGCCAAGGCCGACGCAGGCAAACCACAGGCCGCAGAACAAGAGTTCGACGGGCTGCCAGCGGGTGCAGGTGCCGAGGAAACCTATTACCAATGCGTCGCGTGCCATTCAGTCCAGATCATCCAACAGCAGCGTGTCACAGATCATCGCTGGGATGAGCTTTGGCGCTGGATGGTCGAAGCGCAGGGAATGGCCGAACCGGACCCCGAAACCAAAGAACTGATACTTGCCTATCTCAAGCAAAATTTTTCGTCGCAAAGATAGCTCTGGCGCAGCGTTCTTTGGGGGCGCGGCGGTCAGTGGCGATCACATAGGATTGCCCGACCTATGAGGGCAACGCGCAGCTCCTTAAAACGCAGACTCGGCCATCACCCGATTTGTGTAACACCGCCCATAGCCCTGCGCGGATTTGCGTAGACGGGAAGGAAACTCCTGTGGCAACCAGCAATACCTTTGCGCCATGTTCATTGACATGATCAGGCTTGGTGTTTGTGTCGCATGAGTCTTCGCAAGGTGGGTTACATAAGACGAATTATAAGGTATTATGATACCGCATCAATGAGTCTCGTTTCTGTTCCGCTGCAGCATTCCCCGCTGCGGATCGGTCGTGGTGCGCAGCAACCTTGTGGCTATTGTCTCAGCTCAAGGCCAAGCTGGTCTAACGTGTATCCTTTCTGGGCCGCAACCCGCTCAGCGCATCCATCGCAACCGCACGCCGTGACGGCATTTGCGCACCCTTGCGACGCCTCGCCTTGAGGTCACTGCATTTCACCGTTGGAAGACAGTCTTTTGCGTTTGGACCTCTTGAGACGTTCCCAGTTCTGCCCGAGTGTGCGGATCGATCTGCAAAACTGCGATTGCTTCCGGCGGCTGACTTGAGAAGCCGAGCCTCTGCCGGTCGTTGGGCACGCTCGCGGTGCGGCAAGGTGTGCGCCAGAGGCTGGCTGATACGGGTATAGTGTTCCGCGGACTGCAGAAACGCCTCTGTCGCGACCCGGTCAGTGGCAATACGCGCCTCCTCAGCGAACTACTAATAGCGTTCCGCCAATTGCCGTGCCGTATCGCGGATCTTTCCTTTCGCACTGGTGCTCTCGAGAATCCGGCTGCCCGGATCGCGTGGTTGCTGTGGCGATCAGTATTTGCCACCTCGTTTGTTTCGAGGCGGTTTCATATGTCCGTATGGTAAATGCAGCGCATTGTTCCAGTGCCGCACGGATTTCATGCTGGTTCCGACATATCTGCCTGTAAGGCGGCATGGGTTCGGACTCGCTATTCGGCTGGATCGGGTTCCGCTGACTTGCGCGGCTCGGGTCGCGTCGGACGCCTGCAATGCCGCATTCGGCGGTGCGCGGGCCTTTGCGCCTTCCCAGCCTCGCGCTATGCACCCCAGACGAACAGGATCAGCGGCACGCCGACCAGCAAGACAAGCAGCGATAGCGGCGCGCCCAAGCGGGCGTAGTCACCGAAGCGATAGCCCCCCGGCCCCATCACCAGCGTGTTGCACTGATGCCCGATGGGTGTGAGGAAGTCGCACCCCGCGCCAACAGCCACCGCCATCAGGAAGGCATCGGGCTTAAAGCCCAGCTGTCCGGCAAAAGTCGCGGCGATGGGGGCCATGACCAGCACGGTCGCTGCATTGTTCAGAAACGGCGTCACGGCCATCGCAGCGATCATGATGACCGCAAGCGCGGCCCATGCCGGCAGGCCGGTTGCTGCGTTCGAAAGCCATGCCCCGATCAGGTCGGTGCCGCCGGTGGTCTGCAACGCCTCGCTGACCGGGATCAGCGCGCCCAGCATCACAAGGATCGGCCATTCCACGCTTTCATAGGCGTCACGTGGACTGATTGCTCCGGTGGCCATCATCATCACCGCCGCGCCAAAAAATGCGACAGCGACCGGCACGATGCTGGCCGCAGTCATCCCCATGGCGATGACAAGGATCGCCAGCGGCAGAATTTCCCGGCGGACGCTGCCCAGCCGGATGCTGCGCTCGGCCAGCGGCAACAGGCCCAACGTCTCCATCACCTCTGGCAAGGCTGCCGTCTGGCCTTGCACGAGCAGCACATCGCCCGCGGCCAGTGTGGTCGCGCCCAAGCGTTCGCTCATCCGGTGGCCGGACCGCGATATGGCGATCAGGTTGATGCCATGGCGGTCGTAAAGTCCGATCTGCTCCGCGCTGCGCCCGACCAGGATCGAAGGCGGCAGCACGACGGTTTCGATGATGCCCGATGCCTCGGGCTTGGCGTCTTCGTTCTGGCGCGTCAGCTGCAATCCGGCAGCGCTGACGGCACGGTCCAGCGCGTCGGGTTCACCGCGCAGCAGCAGTGTGTCGCCCGCCATAAGGACGGTTTCGGGTAGAGTCGCGTTACGGCGCTTGTCGTCGCGAACCAGCCCGGTGACCACCAGCCCGCCATCCACGATCCCCAGCAGGTCCGAAATCGTCCGCCCCTCGACCTTGGACTTTTCCGGCACCGTCGCTTCGGTGTTGTAGTCGCTGATCCCCACCGCCTCGTCCAGCGTCGGCGCGGCGCGGCGCTCTGCCGGGATCAAGCGATAGGCAAAGCGCAAGAACACCATCCCCATCAGCGACAGCCCAAGACCCACGGGCGCATAGTCGAACATGCGAAACGGCTCGCCGGTGATTTCTTCGCGCACGCGTGACACGATGATATTGGGCGAGGTACCGACCAGCGTGATCAGCCCCCCAAGAAGCGAGCCGAAGGCCATCGGCATCAGAAAGACCGATGGCGATGCTCCAGAACCCTTGGCCATGCGAAACGCCGCAGGCATCAGCATGGCCAGCGCGCCGATGTTCTTGACCAAGGCCGACAGCACGGTGACCGAGCCGACAAGAACGGTCAGCTGCCAGCGCACTCGGGTGACGCGCCGGGCGACCCAGCGGATCGCGGTCTCGATCATGCCAGAGCGCGCGATGGTCGCGCTGACGACCAGCGCGCTGCCAACGATAATGACGATATCGTCGCTGAAGCCCTTGAACGCCTCGTCAGGCGCGACCGTCCCCGCCACCAGCGAGGCCAGAAGCGCCAGCATTGCCACCAGATCGTAACGCAGCTTGCCCCAGATAAAGAGCAGCATCATCGCACCCAGGATGGAAAACGAAAGAACCTGGGCCTGTGTCATGCGTGCTCTCCGACGGTTACGCGGAACGGCACGGAATGGCGGAAAGTTCCCCTAAGCGGATTTGTCTATCGTTTGGTTGCGTCCTGCGTTGTTCAGGGCGGGCAATATCCTGACGTGTCAAAAAAGCTTGACCGCGCGCGGGTCGGTCGCGCGTACCGCCGACGAAGGCAAGACCGTGCTGCTGATTGAAAAACGCGGGAACCGCACTTGTTGCTATGTCAGCAAACTGCTGACCTGTGCTGCTCATATGCGTTAACGGCATTTTCCAAAATTAACGGCATCAGGCCACCCTTACTCAGTGTGTTGACCTCAAGACTCGTTTCGATGGCAAGCGTCCCAGAAAATCGCTCAGCAGTGTTGTCTGCGCGGATGACCTGAAATTCAATCGCGCCTCGCGGTGCAAGATCGGCCGGATTAAGCGAGAGTTCGATCGTGTCCCCCATGCCAAGCTTCAACGTCTGGGGCGTAACGCCTTGGGGCAAGCGGATCGGCACAACGCCCATGCCGATCAGGTTCGCGCGGTGGATGCGTTCGAAGCTGGTGGCCAGCACCGCCCGCGTCCCCAGCAAGGCCGCGCCCTTGGCTGCCCAGTCGCGCGACGATCCCATGCCGTAACGCTCACCCGCGACGATCACCACGGGAACCTGCTGTTCGCGATAGAATTCCGCAGCGCGCCATAGCGGCAGCACTTGCCCATCCGGCAGAACGGTGCTGCCCGGTGGGATGGCCTCGCCCAGCAGGTTGCGCACGGATTTGTTGGTGAACAGGCCGCGCAGCATCGCCTCCCAGTTCCCGCGACGCGAGGAAAACACGTTCAGATCATCCGCGCTTTCGCCCCGTGCGGTCAGGTAATCCCCCGCCTCGCTGCGGGCCGAGATGGCCCCGGCGGGCGAGATGTGGTCGGTCGTGATATCGTCGCCCAGCACCAGAATCGCCGTCGCGCTGATCCGGGTCGGACGCGCGCGGGGAAAATCGGCGAAAGGCGGGCGGCGGATATAGGTCGAGGCCGCGTCCCATGGGAAAAGCGCCGTATCGGGGGCCTTCAGGTCGCGCCACAACTCGCTTGCCTCGGCCTGATCATAGGCGACCGCATAGTCCCCTGCATCGGTGGCAAGGGCCAGTGCCGCGTCGATCTCGGCGCCGGTGGGCCAAAGGTCGGACAGGCGGACGCCCGGCGCGATGTCATCATGCAGGATGTCGCGTTCCACATCGCCCGCCAGGGCGAATGCCACGACAAGCGGCGGCGAGGCCAGAAAGCCAGCCTCAAGCTGCGGATGGACGCGACCGGGGAAATTGCGATTGCCCGACAGGACCGCGACTTGCAGGCGGCCCGCCGCCTGCGCCTGCACCGCAGTTTCCGGCAACGGGCCGGAATTGCCGATGCAGGTCGTGCAGCCATAACCAACGATGCCAAAGCCCACCGCCTCAAGGTCCGCCAGCAGACCGGCGCGTTCCAGATAGCGCTGCGCCGTCGGCGATCCCGGCGCCATCGAGGTTTTCACATAGGCCGGCGGTTTCAGCCCCAGCGCCCGCGCCTTGCGTGCAACCAACCCCGCCGCGACCAGTAGGCGCGGGTCCGAGGTGTTGGTGCAACTGGTGATCGCCGCGATTGCCACCGCGCCGTCCGGTGCCTGCCCCTCGGGTGTGGGCACGGGCGCACCGCGCATCGCATGGGTCGCGGCGGCGGTGGCCGAGGCGGTGATGCGGTCCTGTGGACGCCGGGGGCCGGCGACGCTGACCTCGACCTGCGACAGGTCCAGATCGACGGTATTGGTAAAGACCGGGTTCTGGTCCGGGTCGAACCACAGGCCCTGGCGGCGGCAATACGCCTCGACCATGGCGCAATGGCTGGCGGACCGGCCGGTTTGCCGCAGATAGGTGACGCTGGCGGCATCGACCGGGAAATAGCCCGAATTCGCGCCGAATTCCGGCGTCATATTGGCCACGACCGCCCGGTCGCCCGCCGAAAGCGTCGAGACGCCGGGACCGAAGAATTCCACGAACCGATCGGCAAGATCGACGCGGCGCAGATGTTCCGTCACGGTCAGCGCCAGATCGGTCGCCGTCACACCGTCGCGCAACCGGCCTGTCAGCCGCACCCCCACCACATCGGGCACGCGCAGCATGACGGGCATGCCGAAGAACACGCTTTCCGCCTCGATCCCGCCAACGCCCCAGGCCAGAACGCCGATGCCGTTGATCATCGGCGTGTGGCTGTCGGTGCCGATCAGCGTATCGGGGATCAGCCAGCCGTCACGCTCGGTCACGATGGTCGCCAGCCGTTCCAGGTTCAGCGTATGCATGATGCCGGTGCCGGGCGGATGGACACGGAAATTCGACAGGCTGTTCGTGGCCCATTTCATGAACTCATACCGCTCGGCGTTGCGACGGTATTCGTTGGCGATGTTGCGCTGCATCGCGCCGGGAACGGCATAGGCATCGACCGCCAGCGAATGGTCGGTTGAAACATCGACCTGCAATACCGGGTTCAGCAGTGCCGGGTCATGCCCTGCCTCGGCCAAGGCCGATCGCATGGCGGCGATGTCAACCAGCGCGGGGCCGCAGGTGGTGTCATGCATCAGCACGCGGCTGGGCAGGAAGGCGATTTCCCGTTCGCTGCCCCCACTTGCAAGCCAGTCGAGGATTGCCGCCCGCGACGTCATGGCATCGTCCGCCGAGGTGCGCAGAACATTCTCAAGCAAAAGCCGGTGGATATGCGGAAGCCGGGCCAGATCATCGCCAGCGGATGCTGGCAGATCGATGAACTTCATTTCACGACCATCAATGCGAATCGTGCTGACAGGCTGCATAGCGTCCTCCAAGTAGCTGAAGGACGAATAGCATTATTTAATTATGAAATGCAATTAAGCAATCAGCGCGGCCTTGATCCGGCAAGCTTCGCGGATGTGGCGGTATAGAAATGTCGAAGCCGCTTGCATATCGCGCTGTTCGATCAGTTCAAGTATCTGAAGATGCTCGCGACATTGTTGCGGCATACGGGATCGGTCGCTTGCTATGCTGTATTCCATCAGGCGCCGAACACGGTTTACGCGTCGCACGGCATCAAGGAAGAAGTCGTTGTTTGCGCAGGTCATCAGCATCTCGTGGAACTCGACATTCGTGCCGAAGATCTTTTTCCGGTTCTCACTTTCATAGCTTGCAAGCAGTTCCTGCTGGTGGCGCCGGGCATCTGTGAAAGCGGCTTCGTCGATCTGGAAACTTGGCAACAGCAGAGCCTGCATCTCAATCGATGCGCGGAACTGGTAGGCGTCGAAGTATGCCTTGCGCGAGGTCAGAATCTCGCGGAACTCCCAGCCGTTGCCGGGCAGCCGTTCTACCCAGCCTTCGTCCGAAATCTGGTGCAGCACCCGCAAAAGCCGCCCGCGGGTAATCCCATAAAGCCGCATCAGCTCGTTTTCGCTTAGCCGATCGTGCAGTCGTCCAGCCAAACGATCGGATGCAATCGCAAAATATACCTCGTCATCCTTGGCCGCGTCGTTGTCCATCTCGGGGATTTCATCGGCGTTGCAGGTCAGGAAGTAGCCGCGATTGGGCGCGGATTCGACGATGCCCATCTCTTCCAATTTCTTGAGCGCACTGACGATCGGCTGGCGCGAGACCCGGAAGTTATCGGCCAGCAACTGCGCTGGCAGATGTTGCCCCGCCAGCATGTTCTGAGAACGCGCGTGCTCGACAATCTGGGCCATGATCTGAGGCGATAGGCTGACGCGCGCCATAACTGCTCCTTTGTGACATACACAATATCTAGTTTGGCCGGATAACGCACAAGGGGGCGCAACCCGAATGGATCACGCCCCCCGTCGAACTTTTGTCCGCTTAGTCTTCGTCTTGCCGGAACTTCGACAGGCCACGGAAGAAGAAGGGCGCGAGCAGCGCGATCGATGCAATCGCGATCATGATGGCCGAGCCCGGATGCTGCAGCAGGATCATCGGATCGCCCAGGCTCATCTGAAGTGCGCGGCGCAGCTGGCTGTCCGCCATCGGCCCCAAGATCAGCCCGACGACAACCGGAGCAATGGGATAGTCGTATCGCCGCATCACGAAGCCCAGAAAGCCGAAGCCTACAAGCATCATCAACTCGATCACCGAAGGGTTCGCGGCGATCGTGCCCATGCAGGCGAAAACCAGGATTCCTGCGTAGAGCCACGGTAGCGGGATCTTCAGCAAACGCACCCAAAGTCCAACTAGCGGCAGATTCAATACCAGCAACATGACATTGGCAATGAACAGCGACGCCACAAGACCCCACACCAAGGCAGGATGCTGCACGAAAAGCAGCGGGCCTGGTTGCAGGTTATATTGCTGGAAACCCGCAAGCATCACCGCCGCCGTGGCGGATGTTGGCAGGCCCAAGGTAAGCAGCGGAACCAGTGTCCCAGCGGCAGACGCGTTGTTCGCGGCCTCGGGTCCGGCGACGCCTTCGATTGCGCCTTTGCCGAATTCCTCGGGCTTCGACGACAGCTTGCGCTCCATCGTATAGCTCATGAAGGTCGGGATCTCGGCGCCACCGGCCGGCAGGGCGCCGATGGGAAAGCCTACGGCGGTTCCGCGCAGCCACGGTTTCCAAGACCGCTTCCAATCCTCGCGCGACATCCAGATCGAACCTTTGATCGCCATGGGTTTTTCATCGTTGAAAAGATGGCGCGAGGCAACGAACAGCGCTTCCCCGATGGCGAACAGGCCGACGGCAAGCGTGGTGACCTCGATGCCGTCCAGCAGGTTGGGCACGCCGAAGGACAGGCGCGTCTGCCCCGTCAACTGGTCGATGCCGATCAGGCCAAGCCATAGCCCGATGCCAAGGCTGGTCAAACCGCGCAACGGCGATGATCCGAATGTGGCAGACACGGTGACGAATGCGATCAGCATAAGGCCGAAATAATCCCAGGGCCCGAATTTGACGGCAACCTTCACCAGAAGCGGCGCGAAAAACGCAAGTCCTGCGGTCGCGATCAGTGCCGCGACGAAGGATCCTATGGCCGCCGTCGCCAATGCAGGCCCGCCGCGCCCGCGACGTGCCATCTGGTTGCCTTCCAGCGCGGTCACAACGGAGGCGCTTTCCCCCGGCGTATTCAGCAGGATCGCCGTTGTCGAGCCGCCATACATGCCGCCGTAATAGATGCCCGCGAACATGATCAAAGAACCGCCAGGGTCCAGCTTGAACGTGACCGGTAAAAGCAAAGCGACCGTAAGCGCAGGCCCGATGCCGGGCAGGACGCCGACTGCGGTGCCAAGAATGACGCCGACCGCTGCGAACATAAGATTGGCGGGATCCAGCGCCGTGCCGAACCCTTGCATCAGATAGATCAGAGATTCCATTGCGAGCCCCTCAGAACAGTCGCTCGAACGGACCCATGGGCAAGCCAAGGGTCAGAACCTTGTTGAACAGAAGGAAAATTCCGGTCGCAATCACAAATCCCAAAACGATGTCGGCAAGCAGCGCCTTGCGACCAAAGGCCCGTGCAGTGAAGCAGAACAGAAGCGTCGACCCCAAGACGAAGCCCAGATCGAACCACAACGCTGCGATCAGGCTAAGCAAGCCAAGGCTGACCCATAACACGGCCTTCCAATCCGAAGGCTCTGGGTCGGTCTGTCTACGGAATGCCGAGATCAAATGACCCAGCCCAAGCAGGCCAAGGAAGATCGATATGAAATACGACGCCGCATCAGCTCCCATGCCGTAGCTTGCGCGAATTTTCATGTTCGCCGCGTCGTGCCAGGTGATCGCGGCAATGGCGAAAAGCCCGATGCCGATGACGAGCGTTGGCCTATGTAGGCGGCTGGCTGTCGGTGTGGACACGTTTTACCCCTTTTTGAGGTGCGAGGGCGCTGCCGCCCCCGCAACAGTCATTGCGCTAGACCGATGGACGAAAGGATGGCGTGAACGCGGTCGGTTTCCGTAGCGATGAACGTCGCGAACTCGTCGGACGATGCGTAATAATCGGCCCATCCGCGCGCCTTTATAAGCTCCTGCCATTCGGGCGACTTGACGGTTTTTTCGACAGCGGCCGAAAGCGTAGCCTTGTCGGCATCGCTTATGCCGGGACCAGCGAAGATGCCGCGCCAGTTGACCAGCTCGATGTCATAGCCTTGCTCTTTCAAAGGCTTGGCTTCGATACCTTCGATTGGTTCGGGGTAGGAGATTGCCAGCGCGCGGAGGTCGCCGGACTCGATCTGGCCCTGCCATTCGCCGTAACCGGAAACGCCCGCCGTGACCTGACCACCCAGCATCGCGGCCAAGGACTCGCCGCCGCCCGAATAGGCGACATAGTTGACCTTGGCGGGGTCTTCGCCTGCAGCCTGGGTCACCAGTGCCGCCAGGATATGGTCGGCCCCGCCAGCAGAGCCACCCGCCCAGATCGTCCGGCCCACGTCCTTCTTGATGCCTTCGATCAGGTCCGCCATCGTCTTGTAGGGCGAGGATGACGGAACCACGATGACCAGCGGATCGCCCGTCAGCCGGGCTATCGGTGTGACCTTCGTCAGATCGTAAGGTGCGTCGTTTGTGATGATCGCGCCGACCATGGTGATCCCGCCGACCAGCATCTGGTTCGGGCTGCCCTCGGCGCTTTGAACGAACTGGGCCAAGCCCACCGTTCCGCCCGCGCCCGGAACGTTGATGACCTGAACGCTGCGTGCGGCCCCTGTCGACATCATCACGTCCTGCAACGAACGCGCAGCCGAATCCCAGCCACCGCCCGCGCCGGCAGGAGCGGTGATGGTCAGCTCAAGGTCCTGCGCCTGCGCAGGCAAGGCGGCAGGAAGCACTGCGACAGCGGCCGTCAGCCAAGCTGCAACAAGCTTGGAGTGTAAATATGTCATGAATTCCTCCCATGAGTCGGACTAAGCGACCTTCTGCACTTATGCACAATGGAACAATAAAATGCAATCTAGTTTTCCGTTCGCACCGACGCCAGCGGTGCGAGGGTGTTCATCCTGGATCTTCTTCGTTCAATTCTCAGACCAAGGATTTCATTCCTGATATTTTGTCAGGACAGGCTTGGGATGGATTGATCCGGGTTCGTCGCGGAATGTCCGGCAACAAGCGTGATCGCGCCTTGTTCGATATGGCCATCGACAGCAAACATCAGGGGATGTGATCCTGTTTGTCTGAAGGTCCGAGAGGTCTTTGTCGCCGGCAGAGCAAAAGATCGTGCGTCGGTGACGCAGAGCAAGACCGGAAAACCCGTCCGCTTCGAGATCACCGAGACCTCATGACAGTTGCTTGAGCGTTGGATCGCCGACCCCGAGATGATCGGCAGTAAATGTCTATGGCCGAGCCGCCTTCATGCCAGCGAGCACCTTTCGAACCGCCAGTATGCCCGCATCCTTCGGGATGCAGCCATTCGATGCGAACGAAAGTCGCCCGGCTCTACAAGAATACAGGAAACCTGAGCGCCGTTCAGCTTTTGTCAGGTGGGCTTGTCCCGAACCCGAACCTCATCGACATGGTTCGCCTTCTGAAAGATCGCGATGATGCCTTTCGGGTAGCGCCCGGAACTGCGCTGAAGAATGAGCGGAGCCGTCATTCATTGTTATCGTCATGATAGCCGTCGCTTTCCAAGCGGGCGCGGGGGGTGTTACCCGCGCAGCTTGCGCGGGCAAGTTCTGTGTCAAAGCGCCAGCTCGCTGTCCTTGATGTCGGCGATGGGGCCGAGGATCGCGGGATCGAATTCGCGCAGCTCGCTTGCCTCGGCGAGACGGATCGGCAGGTCAGGATTCGCCAGCGCGCCGCGCCCAATGGTCACGATGTCCGCGCCGTCCGCGATCACCGCCTCTGCCTTTTCCGTGTCATGCAGGCTGCCATTGGCAATGATCAGCGCGTTGGGCGCGTATGTCTTCGCCAGATGCACCAGGGTCGGAGTGCCCTCGCCAAAGGCGGGCTGCCATGCTTCGAACTCGGTGACGTGGATGAAGTCCACCCCCGCCTCGGCCAGCGCGCCGAAGATGATCGCGGCATCGGCTTCGCCATTCGCCCATTTGTGATGATAGTCGTTGACCTTCGCCTGCGAAATGCGGATGCCGACAGGAACGCCTGAACCGACGCGGGCGCGGGCGGCCTTCACGACCTCCACCGCCAGACGGATGCGGTTTTCCGTGCTGCCGCCATACTGGTCGGTGCGGGTGTTGGTATAGTTGGTCAGGAACTGGTCCAGCAGGTAGCCGTTCGCGCCGTGGATCTCGATCCCGTCGAAGCCTGCGATCTCCACCGCGCGGGCGGCGGAGTCGGCAAAGCCCTTGATGACTTCGGCGATCTGCGCCTCGGTGATTTCGGTCGGCATCGCATAGCCGTCTTTGCCGTAATAGAACGCCATCTGCTGCCCTTTGGGCAGGATCGCGGACGGCGCAACGGTGGTGTCGCGGAAGCGGTTGCCTTGCGAGATGCCGCCTGCATGCATGATCTGCGCGATAGCCAGCGATCCGTGCGACTGGATGCCCTTGACCAGCGGCTGCCACGAGCGCGCCTGCGCCTCATCCGTGATGCCGGGCTGGAAGACGTATCCCTGCGAATGGGCCTGATCGGTGTAGATGCCTTCTGTGACGACCAGACCGAAGCCGCCGCGTGCGAAACGTTCATAATAGCGGGTCATCGTCTCGGTCGCGCGGCCGTCCTCGGTCGCGGTTACGCGGGTCATCGGGGCAACCCCGAAGCGGTTCTTGGTCGCAAGGTTGCCGCTGCGCGTGGCTTCGAGCAGCTTCTGTCTGGCGGTCATTGGGTAATCCTCGATTGGGTCACGCCAAGGGATTTAGCCGGTGGAGCAACCCGCCAGAAGTGAGGCTGGACGCTAAGCTGAATAACCTCTAGCGTTACAATCATGGATATCGCCAACGTTTCCCTGTTCAAGAAAATCGCGACGCTTGGCACGCTGTCGGCGGCGGCGCGGCAGCTTGGCCTGCCCGCGATGACGGTCAGCCGACGCCTTGCCAGTCTTGAGGATGAACTGGGCGTGCGGCTGTTCCACCGCACCACGCGGTCCGTCTCTCTGACCCCCGAGGGCGAAGCGTTCCTGCCCTATGCCACGACGCTGCTGGAAACACATGACGCCGCCCTTGCCGCGATGGTGACGGGGGAAAGCGGGCTGCGCGGGGTGCTGAAGGTGACGGCGCCGAACCTGATCGGACGCTCGTTGATCGTTCCGGCGCTGACGCGGCTGATGGCGGACAACCCCTTACTGAAGGTGGATCTGACGCTGACGGACGGGATCGTGGATATCGTCGGCTCGGGTCTGGACATTGCGATCCGCGTCTCGCCGCTTGAATCCACGGAGCTCGTGGCGACGCAGCTTGCGCCGAACCCGCGCATCCTTTGCGCCGCACCAAACTATATCCGGCGGTTCGGCAAGCCCGCGACGACGGCGGATCTGGTCGCCCACCCCTGCCTGACCCTGCACGGCATGTCCGCTTGGCCGCTGGAGATAGGGGGCGAAACCCGGATGGTTCGCGTAACGGGACCGTTCGCGACCAGCAGCGTCGAGGCGGTGCGCGCGGCCTGCATCGAAGGCGCGGGGATCGGCATGATGACCTATTGGGATGTCTGGCAATGTCTGGAGGATGGAAGTCTGGAAAGGATCGAGTTGTCCGATGCCAACCCTGGCGGACTTGGCATCTGGGCCGTTTACCCCACGCGCCAACAGCTTCCCAAACGCATCCGTGCGCTGATGGATCAGCTTCGGGCACAGCTTGCGGCCAGCCAGGACCACGGCTGACGAATTATCACGAAAAACGATAGACAGAGTGATGCCGGTCGTTTTTTGGATGTCGAGCGGACACGGCTGCGGTCATCAACTGCGCTCTCGAAGGTGAAGGGTTTCCCTGCCTGTGCTGAATGGCAGGAATGTCCCAACCCGAGACATCAAAGCGGGCCTTTCGCTGCGCGTCCGACGAATGACCGCTTCGGGTAAGCCGCAGGGCAGCAGATCTGTCGGCTTGACCGTCGGCA
Source organism: Paracoccus laeviglucosivorans (assembly GCF_900182695.1). GTDB lineage: Bacteria > Pseudomonadota > Alphaproteobacteria > Rhodobacterales > Rhodobacteraceae > Paracoccus > Paracoccus laeviglucosivorans. The sequence continues at coordinate 2,148 of NZ_FXTK01000034.1, read as the reverse complement.
ATGGGCCGGCGCCTGCTAGTGACGTTTCGCTTCTCCAGCTTCGCGTCTACGCCACCGGCCTGCGAAAATCCTGCCGCAACTTTGACCATGCCAGAACGTCTTCGTTCAGCAGAATGCGCAGATTGCGACGGCCTTCCATGGACAGGTTCTTTGGAAACAGTTCTTTGGCGTCGCTATAGCCTGCCGTGAAATCGCTCTTGTCATGGAAGACTTTGACCGGCATTCCGTGCAGCGCGGGATTCGCCGACCAAACAAAGTTCTGGATATCTGTCGCGAAATTTTCTGTTTCGACAAGGAATGTCCGGTCCTTTGGCAGCAATGGGATCAGGTCCAGCGGCGTATACCATGCAGGGCCCTTGCCCATGTGCCCGAAGCGCGAGAAATGCAGCGCGCGCTGCGCTTTCTGCGGGTCTGCATAGGACAAAGCACGGGCCAGCGCGTCGATCGTTGGAAATTCCTCAAACCACTGCTTAACCTTCGCCACTGCATTCGGGCGGCTTAGGTAAACGTTGTGCTTGTCCCAATTGAAAGATGAAACGAAGCGGGCAATAGGATCACGCGTCGAAATCAGATAGATGAAATCGCCGGGATCTTTAACGACCGCATCGCGGATCAACCGGTTCGCTTCCCTGACGTGCATTTTTTGCCCATGGGCGCGGCGGGCGGGGTGGCAAACCGGTGCGCCTTCTGCTGCGCTTTGCGGGCGTCATCCTCGCGCTTCATTTGGAGGCCAATAGGGACGGATTCTCTAAGGAGGCAAACTAAAGGCAGGCCATTGTCGTTGGCTGCCTATGGCCGAACCTGCGACAGCAAAGGCACGGCCATCACCGCGCAGCTAGCGGCGCCAGACCCATCGTCCCGGCCCTTGCGCGGCAAGGATCAGCAGCCCCCCGGCGATGGCCCAGTTCTTGACAAAGATCGTCACCTGCCAGGGATCGGCACGCAGCTGCCAGTGGAAATAGCTGGTCACCACGCAATACAGCGCAAGCAGGATCGCGAAAACCCGGACGCGCGGGCCAAGGACCAGCGCAAGACCCGCGACCAGATTCGCCGCTGCCAAAGGCCAGACCCACCAAGCCGCCAGCCCGACCGAGATCAGCATCGTCTGAACCGGCACGGGGTCGGTCATCTTCTGCGCCGCGCCCCCGATGAACAGAAGCGCGACCAGCACCCGGCCGATCAGGTTCATAATATCGTTCATGACACCCCCGCTTTGCGCCGCTTGCCCGCAATTCCCCCCCGACCAACCGGTTTCTGGCCATAGGTCAATGCAACGGCATCCGGCAAGCCGTTACAACCTGTGATCCCGCTTTTCCGGTCGCACCGCCCACAGGCAAGCATGAAACCATGCGATCCGGAAAGCCAGGCCCCCGGATCGCACACTCGTTAAGTCAACAAATCGCCGCCAAGACTACATCGCAGGGAGTATGGCAATATCGCGCACGTTCGCGCCGTCGATCCTGCCGGCCTCGGTGGTCGCACCGGTTTCCAGATTGACCGAATGGAAGCCGCCATCGACGACCAGCCATGCCTCATTGCCGCCCTTACCGTCGGAGGCGATGTCGAACCCGGCCTCGGTCGGCTTCACGCCGATGTCGCCCACCGGGTTCAGCTTGCCGTCATTCGGCGGGTCTTGCAGAACCAGCCAGCCCGCTGCGCCGTCAATGTTGAAAAGCTGCGTCTTCTCGGTGCCCTTGTGGGAATTGGTATAGGCACCCGCGATCACGTTCGGCGTCGTGCCGTCGGCATAGGCGTGGCTGCCATCGGTGACCACCTCGCCTGTATCGACGGTCACGCGCAGGCTGGTGCCGTCGCTGCCCATGACGCGCAGCTTGTCGGCAGCCGGGTTGAAATCGACCGTCGCCGAAACGCCGTCAGCCAGCTTGGTGGCCAAGGTGCTGACCTTGGTCGCCGCACCGGTCTGGGGGTCGATCGTGGCCAGCGTTCCATCCGTGAAGACCCCGTAAAGCTTGCCATCCGCCGGGCGCACGTCGATCCCCAGCAGACGCCCTTCGACGCCCGATACGGTGACGCCGCCGGTGCGGGTCCAGCTTTCCGTGTCCAGCCAGTGCAATTCGTTGTCGCCCGACAAGCCCACGACAGTCGCCGCCATTGCGGGCGCGGCAAAAGCCGACAGCAGCAGCGCGG
>NZ_FXTK01000033.1 GCF_900182695.1 Paracoccus laeviglucosivorans | reverse complement strand
ACCTCCGACCAGTACCTGAAAGCCGCCGCCTGACATGAAACCCATGCTGAAGCTTAGCTGAGCGGCAAACCGGTCCAAATTCCCGGACCACCTCTGTTCACTATGTCTGGATCGGGGGTTGCCGCGCGGTCTGAGCCTCCTGATCAGGCAGGTGGCAGTGCCATCATAGGAAACTGGTGACGCCCCTACATTCCCTATCGAAACTTGCACGTCCTCGATCGGCAACTAGTCGGCGTGCACTTCTAGCGGGTTTAGTTCGACCAGATACCGCGCTCTGTCCAACATATGCTGTGCCAACTGGCTCGCGCATGCGTCTCAATTTGCGGCACGTGACCGGGTAATAACCCCTGGCCAATGGACAGGGGTCAACGAGGTTACCCAGTTATGCGGCCGCGCCCTCATCATCGTCGTCATACTCAGCAGCGGCGTCGTTGACCGAACTCTCAGCAAGATCGTTCAGCTTCTGGTCGGCGGCCTTTTCCTGCTCAAGGATGGAGTCGATGTGATCAAGCACTTCATCAAGGCCCAAGGCATCCGCGAAAGCGCGGATCGAACCATAGCGCGTGATTTCATAATGCTCGACTGCCTGACAACTGAAGATAATGGCAGCGTCGGCGGCGACTGAGTCACCGAAATCCTCCAACAAGCTTTCACCCTCTTCAAGGATCCCATCAATCGCTTCGCATTTTTCCCCCCGCGCGCGCTTCCCCATCACCTCAAACACGGTTTCGAGGGTTTCAATCTGGCCGGCAGTTTCTTCGCGATGATGCTGCAACGCTTCCTTGAGGTCAGGATGATCGGCCTTTTTGATCATCTTGGGAAGCGCGCGATAGATCTTTTTTTCAGCGTAATAGATATCTTTGAGCGCATGTTCCAACAGATCGGAAAGCGATTTCTGCTCTTTTTGGCTGCGCCGTGCAGCGGTGCGCTTGGCCACCGCTTGCGAGCGTTTGGTCCTGGTCGCCCCGGTGGCTTTGGTCGTGGACTTGCCCTCTTCCCGGGCTTTCTTGCGGGTAGTCGTCGCCGACTTTTTCGCCTCGCCAGACTGTGCTGCGGTCGAGTTCGTGCTCATCTTCAGCTCCTGTTTGAGGACCTATTGCGGTCGAATCTTAAAGGCAGGTGTGGCGGCAGAGGTTCCTATTTCCCGTGACGCGTTAATTTAAATTGTAGGAGGCGAGAGGCTAATCCTTACCAATTCACAGCTTTGCGTTAGACTTCAGCTGGCTGTGCCAAAGTGCAGCGCGCCGTGAGGCAGCGACGCTGCATGCTCAAACTCACAGTCCTATTCCAGCTGACCGGTTGATCCGTCCCGGCTGCGATGCCTATCTCTCCGCCGGGATAATGCATCCTCGGCGCGAGTTGGCGTGTGCCTTGAACTCACTGCTGTGTGCATCCTTTCCTGCATTCTCGCGCTAGCTCCGGTCAGAACCGGGCGTGTTACTACGCAAGCAACTGGCTTGGAAGAATGACTATCAACCCCAACGCGCTTTCCCCGCGCATTCGATGCGAACCGCGATCCGTTCGGACAGATCGTGAACCAAAGACTAAATCCCCGGTACGGGCTCGTCTCGCTCTTGACATAGCCGACAGCGAACGTGAGCCGGTGACGAGATGGGTGAAAACGGACTGATGGCAGCGCGGCACGGCAGATGCAGCAATCTGCAATTGCGACCGCTTGTGCGGCCGTCACCATGACGTAAGCTACAGGTTCTGCCTATCGCGAGGTGACGATCTAGACCCATTAGATGGCCCTCTATGCGAGTAGATGACCCTCTACGCGAGACCTATATGATGATGGAAACCTTTACGGGCGCTTCGCGGTTTTGGTTTTGCAATCCTTCGTCATCCTCCCGTTTGGTGATGTTCGGCACGAGCTTCGGCGGCCATGATTATCGAACCAGCGCCGCGCATGGATGCTTACGGTAAGCCGGCTATCGAAGGATTAGCAGCAGGAATTATAAAGACTGGGCGATGATCCGGACCGGAACCCCTTTGTAGGCGGGCGTACCCGAATCCAAGTCGTGACTGCACGCTGAGATCAGGGCGTTGGCCTCGGGGTAGTAGGCGGCAATGCAACCCGAGGGCAGATCATAGGGCACGACCGTCAGTCCATTCAACTGTCGCGCAAATCCATCCTGATACAAGGATTCCAGTCCGACTTCCCGACCCTCGGCGAGCTTCAACCGCGCGATATCCGCCGGCGAGATTAGCACGATATTGCGGTTCCCCTCCAAACCGCGCAGTCGGTCTCGGTTGCCGTAAATAGTAGTATTGAACTGGTCGTTCGAGCGGAGCGTGATCAGCGTCAGGTCATGCTGTCCGCCGAGCGAGCTGATCCCTTTTGGTGCGGTGAATTCGGCCTTGCCACTTTCCGTCAACCAAAGGCGGTCGCGCACAGGATTGCCGCGATAAAACCCACCGGCGTTGAAAAGGCGCTTGTTGAAATCTGCAAATTGGTCGGGATATACCGCTTCGATCAAACCACGAATACGGCTGTAATCCGCAACCCAGCCCGACCAATCTACCGCAGGGTTCTCAGGCAAGGTTGCCTGCGCAATACGTGCGACGATCGCGGGTTCCGACAGAAGCGACTGGCTGGCCGGAGGACGACGCCCGCGTGAACCGTGGATATGGCTTAGGCTGTCCCCGACGCTGACCGACTGCGCGCCACCCTCCTGAATATCGCGCTCGGCTCGGACCAGGCACGGTAGCAACCAGGCTCCATCGCCAACAAGCAGGTGAGAGTGGTTCAGCCGCGTGGCGATCTGAACATTCAGCCGCAGTCGCTTCCATAGGGGGTCGGTCCTGGTCTGGTCCGGTATGGCGCGCGCGAAATTTCCACCCAAGCTAACGAAGCCTTGCAAACGGTGGTTCAGCAATGCCTCGATCACCTCGATAGTGTTCATACCCTTGTCGCGGGGCGGTTCGAAATCGAACAGCTGCGCCAGACGATCCAGCGGCACCAGCTCAGGCTTTTCCGATATACCGACGGTGCGCTGGCCCTGGACGTTGGAGTGGCCGCGCACCGGACAGATGCCGGCACCTAGACGACCAAGATTGCCGCGCATCAACAGGAGGTTTACCAGCATTCCGATGCTGTCACTGCCATGGACATGCTGGGTCAGGCCCATGCCATAGACTGCTATACAGCGTTTGGATCGGGCATAGATCCGAGCGATATGACGCAGTTCTTCGGGTGACAGGCCGCACGCGGCTTCGATCTCGGGCCATGTCAGGGCGTGGATATACTGCTCGAAGGCGTCGAAGCCATGCCCGTGCTTCGCGATGAATTCGCGGTCGATGACGGGCGTCGTGCCATCCATCTGGAACAGATGCTTGCATATGCCCGCAATGGCTGCGATGTCGCCACCCGGCCTCAATTGAAGGTAGGGGTGCGAGATTTCGGTTGCCTGCCCCACCAGCATCTGGACCGGGCTTTGCGGATTAGCGAACTCGATCAGACCGCGTTCTCGCACCGGATTGAAAGTCACGATGCGACAGCCGCGCTTTACTGCGGCCTGGATCGGATGCAGGAAGCGCGGGCTGTTCGATCCGGTGTTCTGGCCGAAGAACAGCATAAGGTCGCAGCTTCCGAAATCCTCAAGCACGCAGGTCCCAACGGGCGAAACGATCGCTTTCTTCAGCGCCACGCTGGTCGTTTCGTGGCACATGTTGGAACTGTCGGGCAGGTTGTTATGCCCGTAAAGCCGCGCGAAAAGGCCGTAAAGGAACGAGGTCTCCAAGCTGGCGCGACCTGAGGCGTAGAAGGCGACGGCTTTGGCATCAAGATCGCGCAGCCGCGCGCCGATCCTCGCGAAGGCCTCGGGCCAAGTGGTCTCGACATATCGATCGGTTTCGACGTCATAGCGCATCGGATGCGTCAGGCGGCCCTGTGCCTCCAGGTCGTGATCGGACCAGTCTCGCAAGCGGGTCACGCTGTGGGCGGCGAAGAAATCCGGGCCGCAGCGCTTTGGTGTCAGGTCCCACATCGTGGCTTTGGCGCCATTCTCGCAGAACTCGGCCAGATGCGGATTGGGGGGCTTTGCCCAAGCACACGAGGTGCACATATGGCCGCCGGGTTTGTTCTGCCGCCGCAGCGTCGAAAGCGCGCCCAAGGACGGGCCATCGCGCAGGAGATGGCGAAACACGCTTTTCAATGAACCCCAGCCACCCGTCGGGTGGCGGTAATAGGTCGTCGCCGGATCCTGTTCCCGTTCGGGGTGATCCGTCATTCCGGGATGTCCAGATCTTGCATCGGGCAGCGGTTGAAGTGGGCGCGAAACTGTGCCGATTGTTCATAAGGCAGCCTTCGGGCGCGGTTGACACCGCCCAGCGGGCGATGCGCCGCAAGCCCATTCCATGGGCTGAAGCGCATATGTTCGTCCACCCGCGCCACCTGATCGCGCGCCCAGCTGTCTTGGCGCGGAACGCGCAGTGTCGCGACCTGAACGAAGGGGGCGTCGGTCTCGGCCCATTCGACGCTGGCATCTTCGATGGGCTGCTTTTCCAGATCGCGCGCCAATTGGACCTCGAACGCCCATTCGGCATCAAACCCCGCAATCTCGGCGCGGATTGTGGTGCGAATCGGATTTTCGCCCGTTCCGGTGTCCACCTGCGTACCGGTCAGCGCCGTCAATGCTGGGGAAAGCGGGCGCAACCGGAACTTGGCGACATGGTCGCCATAGCGAAAAGGTGTAGCGCTGAAATAGGTCTCGCCCAGCGGATCGACCTGCGATGCGCCGCCCAGCCCCGCCAAAGCGATGCTTTCAAGGCCCGCTAGACCCAGCGCCTTGTTCACGACCTGCAAAGCCTTGGAAAGCATGATCTTGCCGCCCTCGGCACGGTCGGTGGTGGCGGCCAGCAGCTTCAGCTGGCGGGCGAATTCCCTGGCGGTGGGCGAGGCGAAAACGGACCCGTTGATCATCAGGAAGTCCTGCGAATGGCCAACGGCCCCGGCAAGCCGGGGGCCTTGCACGTCTTCGACCTTCAGTGCGATGCCCCGCGGAAGCGATATCTTGTCGCTCAGCAGGTCGCCCGGATTGGTCGAGATCCGCAGCCATGCATCATGCGCTCCGCCTTTCGCGAACAGGCCCTGAGCCAGCTCTTGCGGCAGGTGGCCGTCGATGACGAAGCTCCCCCGCAGAACGGCATGCGCCTTGGCATGGACCGAGCGAACGGCGTGACCGTAATCCCGCGCCGTCGTCCGCAGGATGTGGTCGAAGGCGTCCAGTAATTCGCGGACAGTCTCGGCCTCCGCGGGTGCCACGGTCTCCAGCGCGTCGCTATAGCGGACTGCTGTGGTCATGTCTCGCCCTCCAGCGGATCGGGCAGTTCGGCCAGCAGCTTGTCCAGCGTAATCGGGAAGCTGCGCGGCCGTACGCCACAGGCGTTGTAAATCGCATTCGCCACCGCGCCCGCCGCGCCGCAGATGCCCAATTCGCCCACGCCCTTGGCCTGCAACGGGCTGGCCGGTGCGTCACGTTCGTCCAGCAACACCACGTCCAGATCGGGAATATCTGCATGGACCGGCACGTGATATTCGGCCAGATCGTGATTGACCAAGCGGCCATCGCGCAGGTCGAAGGCCAATTCCTCGGTCAGGGCCGCGCCGATGCCCCAGACCATGCCGCCCAAACATTGCGAGCGGGCGGTCTTTTCGTTCAGCACCCGACCAAAGCCGAACACGCCCAGCATCCGCCGGATACGCGTTTCCCCGGTAAAGGCGTTCACCGCAACCTCACAGAAAAACGCGCCATAGCTGGCTTGCGAATAGTCCTGTTCGGTCTTGCCCGGCTTGATGCGGCCCGTGCGTTCAAGGGTTTCACCCTTCAGCAACTGCGTGATCGGCGCGGATTTGCCCCCTCCGCTAGCGATGCCATCCTTCAGTTCAAGGGCGTCGGTGGGGACGCCAAGGCGATGGGCCAGCTCGTCACGGATCGCCTCACAGGCGCGAAACACTGCCGAGCCGGTCGACGTCGCGCCGAAACTCCCGCCCGAGCCCGCACCCATTGGCAGGGCGCTGTCGCCAAGGGCCACGTCAATCCGCTCAATGGGTGTGCCCAGCATTTCCCCGGCGATCTGGCCCAGAATGGCATAGCTGCCGGTGCCGATGTCGGTCTGGTCGGTTTCCACGCGGACCATCCCGTCCGCTTCAAGCCGCACCAAAGCAGCGGCTGGCTGCATCATGTTCACCCGCGCCGCTGAGGCAACGCCCATGCCGATCCACCATTCGCCGTCCCGCTGCATTCGCGGGCGCGGCTTGCGCTTGTCCCAGCCAAAGCGCCGCGCCCCGGTATCCAGGGCCTCGCTCAACATGCGCGAGGAATAGGGGATGCCTTTGCCGGGCAGTGTCGCCGGCAGGTTGCGCTTGCGCAGGACGATGGGGTCCAGGCCGATCTTCTCAGCCAATTCGTCCATGCCCGCCTCCAGCACCTGCATCCCCACAGCCTCGCCCGGAGCGCGGACCGAGCCCGCCGTGAGGCGACTGATACGGGCGACATTCACCGCCAGATGCCGGTTGTCGCCGCCGTAAAGGAAGGCGGTGGCCTGCGTCACAGGCTCGGCAAAGTTCTCATCAGGCAGGTTCGAGACCCAAGCCTCGTGTCCCAGTCCGATCAGCCGCCCGCCGGTATCGGCGGCGAGACGCAGGCGCTGCCGCGTTTCCGAGCGACGCATGATGGTGTCGAAAACCTGCTGGCGGGTCAGCACCACGCGGACCGGACGACCCAGCGCGCGCGCTGCAATCGCCGCGGCCAGCGCGTCATGCGATATGCCCAGCTTCGATCCGAAACCGCCACCCACGTAGGCCGACCGGATACGCACCCGGTCGGGCGCGATCCGCAGCGCGTCCGCCAATTCCTTCACATTGTGACCGACCATCTGGTAGCTGCCCCAGATCGTTAACGCATCGTCGCGCCATTCCGCGATCGAGACATGCGGCTCCAATGCCGCGCTGGCATGGCCTTCGGTGGTGATGGCCAAATCGACGCTGTGCGCGGCGCTCGCCATGGCGGCATCCAGGTCGCCCAGCACCTCGGGATCCTGCGCGGGCTCGGACGTCGCGGCTTCGGGGTCGTGCGGCACCTCCCCCCCCGGCTCGTATTCCACCCGCAACACCTTGGCGGCATGGGTCGCCTGCTCGAAGGTCGTGGCCACCACCAGCGCCACCGGCTGGCCGAAATACTCGACGCAGGCGACGTCTTGGACCGGCGCCTTGTCGGCCCCGCCCTGCGCAGGACGGCGTAGCATGGCCTTGTCCGAAAACACGCCGAGCACACCGGGCATGGCCAAAGCCGCGTCCGTATCAATACAGGTCACACGACCCTGAGCGATCGTTGCGCATACCAGCACACCTTCGGCGCATTCGGGGCGCTGGTATTCGGCGGAATAGGTCGCGACACCCGCAACCTTCAGCGGCCCATCCGGCCGGTCCAGCGGCCTGCCGATGACGCCCTGCCGGGTCTGGTCCAGGAGGTTGCGGTGATCGGGGGTGTCATAGCTGAAAAACATCTGAGCCTCCGGTCGCCTCGGTCAAGACCGCCCCGAGGGTGCGGTGCAGCAGGGGGATCTTGAAATCATTGCCGCCATGGCCCTGCGCGCCTTCCAGCAGCAGCTCGGCAGCGTGGCGGAACAGTGCCGGCGAGGGGCGTTCTCCCAGCAGTACCTGTCCCACAAGGGGATCGTGCCAAGGCTTGTGCGCCACCCCGCCAAAGGCCAGGTCGGCGCGCGCGATACGCCCGTCCACCATGTCGATTATCGCCGCGACCGAGACCAGCGCAAAGGCATAGGAGGCGCGGTCCCGGACCTTGCGATAGATTTGCCGCCCCCGGCCCGGCGCGGGTAAGGTGACCGAGGTGATGACCTCGCCCGCCGCCAGCACGTTGTCGCGCGAAGGATCATCTTCTGGCAGCCTGTGGAATTGCCGCACCGGCACATTACGCATGCCATCCGGGCCCGCGATCTGAACGACGCCGTCTAGTGCCGCTAGCGCCACCGCCATGTCGCCGGGATAGGTCGCGATGCAATTAACGGAAGCACCAAGGATCGCGTGGTTGCGGGTCACGCCGCCGATGGCGTCGCATCCGCTGCCGGGCTGACGTTTGTTGCAGCGGCTGGCAAGATCGGTGAAATATCCGCAACGCGTGCGCTGGCACAGATTGCCACCGGTCGTGGCGCGGTTTCGCAATTGCGGACTGGCACCGGCGAGGATGGCCCGCGACAGCAGCGGATAGCCCTGTCTGATCCGCAAATCTGCGGCGCAATCGGCATTCGTGACCAGTGCTCCGATCCGCAGGCCTTCGCCATGGGTCGCGATCTGGTCAAGCCCGATGCGGTTGATATCTAGCAATACCTCGGGCGTCTCGACCTCCAGCTTCATCAGGTCCAAAAGGTTGGTGCCGCCTGCGATCAGGCGGGCGGTGCTCCCAATGGCATCGCTCAGGTCCGAGGCGCGGGCATAGTCGAAACCTTTCATGCGGCCGGCTCCTCGATCACTTCGCGGATGGCCATGATGATGTTGGAATAGGCGCCGCAGCGACACAGATTGCCGCTCATACGTTCGCGCAGGTCGTCATCCGGTTCGCCGATGCTGGGCCAACCATTGCGTAGTTCTTGCAGCAAGGCGGTCGCCGAACAGATCTGGCCCGGCGTGCAGTAGCCGCATTGAAAGCCGTCGTGTTTGATGAATGCCCGTTGAAGAGCGGACAGGTGGTGGGGCGTGCCGATGCCCTCAATCGTCGTGATCTCGCACCCGTCCTGCATCACCGCCAGCGTTAAGCATGAGTTGACGCGCTTGCCATCGACGATCACTGTGCAGGCGCCGCATTGGCCGTGATCGCAGCCTTTCTTGGTACCACAAAGCGCTAGATCGTAGCGAAGGAAATCCAGAAGCGTACGACGGGGATCGCCGGCATAGTCAAACTCGGCACCGTTAACGACGAACCTGGCTGGCGGGGCTCGGAACATGACATCTCCTGTGACCGCGTGACTGGGTAGCAGGAGAACAGGTCCCGGCAGGAGCAGGTTCCGGTTGATATTTGTTCAGGCCCGACGCCGCCCGACCCATTCCTTATGAAACATTTGCAAGTTTCGGCATACAGAGGTGCCACACCAATCGACCCGGGATATCGGCGATCTGGCTCGTGCAACCCCGTTCTGATGCGGCGCGTGGTTAGGTTGAAATGCGCCATCGCCGTGCCGGCGTGGGCGCGCATGCAATAAGCGCTTTTCGCGTCCGCCAAGCTAATCGCCCAGACGTGCAGGCAGAACGACGCTCGGCTGCTGGCCTCGGCTGGCCTGCCGTCGCCGCAGCCGCCAAAAATACATGTTGCAGAGGTTGCCTTGGCGATGACGCCCAAGCTGATCTCGGCCCGATGGGCTGGCGGCATCCCCTCGGGCTACGTGCAAGAGAGGCTTGAATTTTGGATCGAGTTGGCATGAACCGCTCCCGTGTTCTTACTCTTTTGGAGACGCCCATGGTGGTCTGAAGATATCCGCTGCACGTCCAGCAGCGATTTTCTCCATTAGTGGATCATTGCCGGGTGCACGCCGTATTCGGCCGCGAGCTAAACACCGTGCGCTTGCCCTTCAAAGCCTCCAGCGCTACGCGCCGCCTTGAAGCCCGTGTCATCGTTTATGCGTTCCTCATGTTCTGATCTCCTCGTCCTCGAAGACCAGCAAACGTCAGATTGTAACTTCCGTCACTGTCCGTTTTGTTGGGAAGTAGCTCAGCGGACTGGACGATACCTGCCTCTTTCCGATGTCTGATTGCAAGGATCGTTACAGTTTCGGCGTCGACCCTATAGCGCACAACATAGCCGCTGTGACCAAAGTCGATTAGCCATTCCCGAAACTGTTCGGGCATGTCGTCAAACATCCGCCCGAGCCGCGGATGTGTTCCGAGGATCTCAACCCCCTGTCGGATTGCGTCACCCGCCCCCCGGGCCGCGTCAGGGTTCTCGATGCGCAGAAAGTTCCGCAGACGCTGCAAATCCCGGATCTCAGCCGGGGCATTGGTTACTCGCGGCATTCAGGGGCAGGTCGCTCGTCATCGGTGCCCCAGCCTGCCAGCCACTGATCGACCTCTTCGGCCGTCGTATGCCGACCGGTGGCTTGAAATTCGTCCCATGCGGCAAGGGTGTCCTTGCGCAATGCCTCACGCCGCTCTTCTCGCTTGACATACTGAGCGATAGCCTCGCGCATAATCCAGTGCGATGTACGCTGCCGCGCATGGGCGAGATGCTGCACACGAGCCTTCATCTCGTTGTCACGCTTGATAGATGTCGCCGAAGCCATACCGTCACCAGAGCTAAAGGTATTACCTTGCGCTAAAATAAGGGTTCAGGGGCCCGATGTCTAAGGAGTATTTATCAGGAGTGTCAGGCCGCGTCTTACGAAGGTCGCTGGCTGCTGATCACAATCGATCAGCAGACGAAGCCGCAACAGTCGCTCACATGGGGATGACCGAGGTTCGGGCCTCAGAATGCTCATATGAATCATGCTCGCCTTCGAACCAGTTCCGACAGATTGCTACGCAGCGTTTTCGAAGCCCAATCTATGTCCGCTTCATCCAAGAACGACTTTGGTGCCGTAGCTCCGAAACCTCGTCTACAACGATGTTGGTCGGGGTTCGGGTTTCCGAAACGATACGAAGCATGCTGTCATCCTGCCGCAGATCGGGGCGCATCTGGCCCATTTTGCGATGTACACGCACATCCGCCAGAGCATTTCGTTCTTGCCCGCCATATCGGTGAATACTGATCTTCCTCACCAATGCATTTTCTGCATTCAGCAAGGGCGTAATACCGGAAAATAGGTGGGTCGTCAGTTAAGCTCTGTTATCCGATCGAGACCACCCACGGCGAAAGTTTCGCGGACAACTGGAATAGGGATCCGCGCCGTGCGCCCGGTGTGACATGAACACCGGACCGCTAGGCCTCGACGCCGTCGAAGACGTCGAGACGGTAGTAGTCGGCTGGCGCGGCTTGCAGCCGTCGCCCAAGCGCAGCGGCGAAAAGGCGTAAGGCGCCGCAGCCGTCCAGTGCCTCCTCGGTCGGGCCAAGCCAGTTGACGCAGACGATGCGGGCCCGTAGCGGGTTCAGCCAATCGGCAAGGCGAACGATCTCGGGCGGGGTAAGGAAATACAGGACCTCGGACAGCACCACCAGGTCGGGGCGGATTGCGGGCAGATCATCGGGAGCCGCTGCACAGCAGACCGTTACATGTGGCATATGCGCTACCGCGGCCCTCGCCAGCGTCACGGCCTTGCGCGTGCAGTCCAGTCCCGTCAGCGCCCGGCAACGCGGGGCAAGTAATGCCAGCAACGTGCCATTGCCGCAGCCGATCTCCAATGCGTGCTGAAAGGGACCTGGGCCGATGGCCTCCAGGGTCGCTGCATATTTCGCCCGCTCATAGAGGCTGGTGCGATGTCGCCATGGGTCGGATGAGGCGGCATATAGCTGGTTCAGATGACGCAGGGTCCGTTCATGCGGCAAGGAAGATCTCCGGCTGGGTCAGAAACATCTGCTGCAATTCAGCCGCCATGACGAAGCCATCGGGATCGTCGGGGATCAAGCCTGTCATCTGGCTGGCGTGACAGGCGAGCGCGGCGGGCTTTGCCGGGTGGCCGTCGCGCAAACGCCAGCCGGTTGTGGGAAAAGGTAGCGCAGGCTTGACCCGACCCCAGATCGGATAGGCCAGCTGCATTAGATCGGGCCGGCGCGCCGCGACCGCGCCAGCCAAGGCTGCACAGGACTGGTGATCAACGTGCGGATCGCCAGCCCAAGTCGCCAGCAGCAGCGCCCCATTTGGCACCAATGCCGCGATCCGCGCCACGGCAGGCCCGTACGAAGGGGCTTGGCAATCGGGATAGCCCAGCATCTCAAGCCAAATTGAACCCAGACAGTCCAGCGCTGCCCGCAGTTCGGCCTGACGCAGCGAGATCAGGCGCGGGGCTGGATAAAGCCGGGATGCGGGATGCGATAGGCGGCCGTCTGTCACGCAGATCACTCGGCAGTAGACCCCCTGCGCCGCAGCCTGCGCCAGCAGCGCACCACAGCCGAGCACCTCGTCATCGGGATGCGGCGCCAGCACCACGAGGGTGGTGCGCCCGGCAAGCAGCCGGGTCGCGGTCACGGGCGTAAAATGGTCGTAGGACTGCAGGCTCATGACCAGTCTCCGCTGGCGAGGACGCGCGCCGTTACCTCGGCAGACAATCGGTCCGGATTGGCTTGCCGCAGATAGAGGGACAAGTCGCGGCGGATCCGTTCGGCCGGGTGCGCCCGCTGGAACGAGGCCGCACCCAGCGCGTCATCCATCGCAGCGAGCAACGCCTTCGCCTCATCCGCGACGACCAAGCGAGCAAGGATGGCGCGGTCGGCAGCGGCAGCGGGGGCATCGAGCCGTTCGACGGCGCTGGCCGCTTGTACCAGCCACAGGCGTGCGGTCTCGCAGGCCGTTAGCATGCGCCGCAGTCGTAGCGATTGCAGCGGCGCGGCGGCCTGATCCCGCGATTGCAACTGGTGCGCGGCAATGCGCGTCAGGCTTTCCATCGCCCCCAGCTGCACCGCCGCATAGCGCCAGACGCCCCCTTGAAAATGAGGCTCGGCCAGGTAGTCGCCTGGCTGGCCCAGCGGCACTGCATCGCCCGCCTTCAACCCTTCCAGCACACAGCGACCGGAGGCGGTGGCCGACATGCCCGATACGGCCCATTCCTCGGGGTGCAGCCGCCCCGCCAATTGGTCACGGGTGAATAGCAGCAGTTGCGGTGCGTCCTCCACCTGGACCGAGATCACCGCACGGTCGACGACGTCGGCGCCGCTGGCGAACAGCTTCTCGCCGCGCAGGACGCCAGCCTCCAGCCGGGCCGGCACGGCACCGTCCGCGCCCCAGATGCCGAACAGCGCGCCCGACGCGACATTCTTCATCAGGCACGGCGCGGCACGACCTGCGTAAAGCTTCACCAACTTGACCGCGTTCACATGTCCTTCGAACAAGCGCCCGGCCGACAGGCTGGCACTGCCAATGGCTACAAGCGCCGCCATCAGGTCCAATGCATCGGCAGGCTGATGCGCAAGTTCGCCGCAAGCCGCCAGCAGACCGCCTTCGCGCAGGGCTGCCACCAGCGTCTGGCCGGTCGGACCGTCCGGCCCGTCTTCCGGCGCGTCACGCAGCAGGGCGAGGGTATCGGCAATACTATCGCGCATCATTTGCTCCAGGTAGCACATCCCCGCGCACGGTCCGTGCCACGAAATACCGTAGCTCGGGCAAGGCCGCCTCCAGTTCGCTGATGCGAAGACGACGACCCGTCGCCGCCGAGCGGTCCGGCCAAAGCACGTTCTGGCCGGATTGCGCGCGCTCCCAAAGCGCAACGATGTGGTCGGGCGGCAGCATCGCCTGATCGGCCAGCGGGTCTGCAGCATGGCGGCGCGCGCGAAGACATTCCGCCATGCCACCTTGCGCCCTGCCAAGCAACCGAGTCGACACAGTGGCGCTCATGCGATTGCAATAGCGCAATCGCAGGCCATGACTTTCGGCACTGTGGACCAAGGCCCGATCCTCACTGCAAGCGACGGCAGGCAGGCCGCCGATCGCGTCATAGGCCCGGACATGCAGCGCCAGCGAGGCACCGGATTCCATGTAATGCGGCCGGCAGCGCTGACGGCCGCACAGCTGATCGACAGCAAAGCGGACCTCGTGCAGCGCGGCAGCATATTTTGCCTCGATGCGCTCGACCCGACGCGAGGCGGCGCTTATCGCCGTTGCCCCGTCTGGCCGGATCGCGCCGCAGACCACATCTGCCCCGGCAAGCGACATCAAACCGGCGCGGAGCCAGTCCGGCGACACCACGGCATCAGCATCGGTGGTCATCAGCACGCCGTCTGGGACAAGACCTGCGGCGATTTCCATTGCCAGCCGCCGCGCATTGCCTGCATTGGCAAGCGGCAAAGGCAGGGTAATCTGATGCAGATGCAAAGTGATGCCAAGACGCGGCGCGATTTCCAAGATGCGGGCGCAGCTTCGGTCGGAAGAGTTGTTGACCAGCGCCACCACTAGGACGGGGTTGCCGATGCGCCGCGCTGCCAGATCTAGTGCAGCCAGTGCCGTTTGGATTCGGTCCTGTTCGTCCTTGATCGGAAGCGCCACGGCGATCCTTTGTGCGTGCATCGCGTCCCCCTGTCCACTCCGCAGCTTGCGGAAGGCTGTGGAACAAACGAGGCCGTCATGACCCTGTTCCACAAACAAAAGTTACACAGCAGGGCGGTGGAATAAGCATGGCGATGTGCGGTTTAGAAGGATGGAGGCATCGCTATGACAAAAGACCAGGAAAACAGAGATCAAGATCACCGGATCGAAAAGATGCCGGACCACAAGCCACCGTCAGAGGAGGAGTCCTACCCCTCGGGCACGGCGCAAGAACGTAAGGAGCCCGAGGGCACCGGACGCAATAAACCCGTGCCCGGCTATCCCACGCCCTGAACCGGTCCAACCGCTGGCGGGGCTGACCCATACCGACTATTACGGCAGCATCCGAGTATCGACACGGCCCCGAAAATTTCGGGGCCGCAGTTTGTCTTGATGACAGATCGTGCCATATCGGAAGCTATCTGCGATAGGAAAGTCCTGACCAGACACGGCCGCTGTCACGATCGCGCCCGCCATGTACCGCGCCGATATATGACGCAGTGGCAGCGATCAGGGCCGACGCGGCCAGCAGAAAGGCGCTCAGGATGCCGGCAATGCGGGTCTGTTCTGCGGCTTCTGCGGCTTCGCGCTTGGCCTCTTGCAGGCGCTGCTCTGCCTCGGCGCGAAGCTGATCGGCCTGCGTCTTCAGTTCGTCAATGCGCTGTTGTGCCTGATTGCGGATGTCCTGCGCGCGGGTCACCGCTTCATTGACCCGGCTTTCGACCTCCTGCTGCGACAGGCCGGTCCGCGCCGCCACCTGACCGCTAAGATAGGCGCGGTCTGCATCCGATATATCGCCGGTGCGAATGACATTGGCAAAGATGCCAACGATCTGACGTTGGGTATCGGTGGCACCTGCTTCGATATCCTGTTGCAGGGTCTGGCCAGGGCTTTGGCCATCAGCGCGCAGCAGCGTGTCGGTGATATAGTCTAAAGGATTGGATTGCAGCCCTTGCGGCAACGCATCCTCCAAGACCGGTGCGCCAGCCTGACCGGCGCCCTGCGCCAATCCGCCGACCGCCTGACCCGCGCCCGACACAAGTCCGCCAGCGAGTTGCCCGGCGCCCTGTGCCACACCGCCCACGGCGCTTCCGGTCGCCTCGACGGCGGTCTGTGCCGCGCTGCCTGCGACGCGCAGGCCGCCCGAGATGACGCTTGTTGCCAGAATTGCCGTGACGATCATGCCAAGACCCCAGACAATCAATCCGTTCATCCCGTCGCGTACCGTGATCTCGTCACGCATGCCCGTGCCAGTCGGTCTGCGCATCCGGCCTGCCACATAGCCCCCAAGCGCATTCGCGGCGACCATCGCAACGACAACCGCAAATGCGGTCAGTATCAGCCACCCCATGCTGATCCCGCCATATTCGCCAAAGGAAATTGATCCCAGTCCGAGAGCGGCCAGGAACGTCGTAAAGACGACGGCCACGCCAGTCGCCACGACGGCACCCGCAAACACCGCTGCCCAATCGACATACGAGCGATCAGTGTTGCCGTTGATATCCGGCGCGGCCATTAGCGCAGCCCCAGCATCGAGAGGATGAACAGGACGACGACGACCAGTCCAACCAGATAAATGATGGAATTCATAAGTCCGATCTCCAATAAAGAATATCCGTGTCAGGAAACGTGCGCCGGAACCTGCGGTTGCTGCTAATTCAGCGGCTCAGATACCGAACCCCCTGTTGCGGCAATTTTGTCACAAAATCGACGCGGGATCCCAAGCACACGAGAGCGACAGACGTGACCGCGGGTTTTTTCTCTCCGCCTCTCATAACCACAGCAAAACACGGATCATTTGATTTCCGGCGTGTTGCGTTTCGACGTGCCGTCTTCGTCGTCTGCAAAATCGCGAACCGAATAGCTGCGAACGCGCGGCCGGTCCTGGTTGATGTCTCGGACGCTTACAGGGGCATCGTACTGAGGTATATCGTCCACCAAGCGCTCGGCATCGTCGTCGACGCGGGGTCCCGTCGCCACCCCGGTGATTGCCGCGCTGGTGCCCGCATCTGCCGCGCGCCCCGCATAAGAGCTGGGCTCATAACCAGACCAGCCTTCAGCGCGCCAATTGGACTCGCGCTCGTCCATATCGACCGTACCGTCATCATCCAGGATGTCCAACGCCATGTCGTATTGTGCACCGCTCAGTCCGCCAGCGGTGACAAGATAGCCGCCACGAGATAAGCCTTCTGCGTAGCTGTAGCGGTCTTCCTCGGGAAAAAAGAAATCCCCCAAGCTTTCCCAGAACCCTTTGTGGCGTTCGTCCGTGTTGTCTTCGCCGCTTGGATCGGTACCCTCAAGCATATGCACATTTTGACCAGCGATGCCCGCCTCGCGTAGCCGGTCCACGGCCCGCGCCGCATCGTTCCTGTCGTCAAAAAATGCAGACAATGTTCTGCTGCCGCCACTGGCGGTTTCGGTTTCGTAACTCATCGTCATTCTCCCATTTGGTGATGATCGGCACGAGCTTCGGAGGCCGTATCTGTCAAACCATCGCCGCGCACAGTTGTTCCCGCCGGCCACAGAAGGTCTAATAGTATCAGTCATAGGGGCTTTACGCCCACTATAGACGGGCGGTCCTGCGTCTAGCCGGCCGCTGATTTAGTCCCGCTTCGGGAACGGCTTTCTCACATGTGAGGCATTCGTCCCCTGATTTGCCGGGTCGCTTCGCCGTTACGAGCGGTTTGGCCCGGCATTTTCCTGTCAGGCGCCAAGCAGCTTGGGCAACCTCGCAAGGTTTCCGGCCGCCAGCGTCAGGATGAAGCGCGACCGCACGCGCTCTATGCCCCGGTAGACGGTCTGCGCGGTCCCGCCGATGGTCTTGGCCCAGCCAAAGGCCTCTTCGATCCGCTTGCGGTGCCTGAGCGACAGAGCATAGCCCTTGTGCCGGGTGGTGCGCCCGTCGATCGCGGAGTGGCGGGTTCGCTGGGCGACATGCGGGGTGACGCAGGCCTGCCGCAGATCGGCGATCAGCTCTGCCGCGTCATATCCCTTGTCGGCTCCCAGCGTCAGTCGCCGGGTCGAACCGGGGTCGTGACGGTGGATCATGTCGAGCGCGGCCCGCCGTTCCGCCCGGCCACTGGCACCCGTGAGGTCGGCCTGAACGATCAGGCCATTCCGGTTTTCCATGAGCGCATGGCCGATGAAGCAGAGCATGGCCCCGGTGCCCGGTGACTTCTTGTAAAGCCGCGCGTCAGGGTCGGTGGTCGAGACATGCGTCGCGTTCGAACGCCGCTCGCCCCGGAAGTCGACCGCACTCGCGCCGATCTTGAGAAGGTGGCGCATGACTGCGGTCCACACTGTCTGGTCCACCCTGCGGATGTTGGAGATGAAGACGCGGTCGAGACGATGATCGCCACGACGCTGGACCGCTACGACCGCATCGACGTGCTGGTGAACAACGCGGGCACGGTCGTGCAGGGCGACTTGACGGAGATCAAAACCAGCGATTATCGCCGTATCATGGCCACCTTGGTCGATGGCACGTTTTTCTGCATCCGGGCCGCGCTGCCCTATTTGGTGCGGACCAAGGGGCGGGGCTGATCAGCGAGATACTTGAAGGCCCTCTCGGCGGCCGGGTCTGCCATGTCTTCAAAACCCCGCTCTGGCGGAGCGCAATCCGTCTTGAAACGGACGTCAAGCTTTCTACGATTTGCGTCTAATAGAGAAGTCCTTCCGCAAGGCGCGCCGGAGGGCATGCTCACGTCATGCAGCATCGCTCCGCAGACGCGAGAGGCAGTCATCCCATTCGCAGTCCGTTGTATTCATGCGGTGGTCCAAATCCGAATTATTGTCGCTCTCCTGCTCTTTAGCGGTCCGGAATTTCCAGAGCTTCTCTTACCTTACTGGCAAGTTGATCAAGGCTAAAAGGCTTGGCCAGAAAATGAGTCCCGGGGTCGAGGACGCCGTTATGTACTACCGCGTTTCGGGTATAGCCGGTCGTATAGAGAACCTTCAGATCCGGCCGCAGAACTAGCGCATGGTCGGCCAATTGTCGGCCGGTCATCTCGGGCATGACGACATCGGTGAACAGCAGCGACACCGGCTCTCCCAACTCGAGGATGTTCAAGGCTTCACGTCCCCCGCCTGCTTGCAGGACCGTGTAGCCAAGCTCGCGCAGCGCTTCGACGGTGAAGTTGCGGACGCGTTTCTCATCCTCGACTACGAGAATCACCTCACCGGGGCGTGCCTTGCCGGCAAGAACAGCTTGCCGCGGCAGCGCCGGAGCCTGATCACCCCATGCGCGTGGCAGATAGAGCTTGATCGCGGTGCCGTGTCCCATCTCCGAATAGATTTTCACATGCCCGCCGGATTGGCGGATGAACCCGTAGACTTGGCTGAGCCCGAGGCCGGTGCCCTTGCCAACGGCCTTGGTGGTGAAGAAAGGATCGAAGGCTTTCGTGATGACCTCTGGTGGCATGCCGGTGCCCGTATCGGTAACGCTAATCATGACATACTGGCCAATTTCGATCTCGGCCTCGCGGGCATAATCATCGTCCACATGAATATTCGCAGTCTCGATGGTGACCTTCCCCGTGCCGGGAATTGCATCCCTCGCGTTGACCGCGAGGTTTATCACCGCGTTTTCCAACTGGTTGGGATCGACCTTCGCCAGCCAGAGACCAGCGTTCAAAACAGTTTCCACTTGGACGGTTTCGCCCAGGGTCCGGGACAGTAGCTCGGTCAATCCGGAGACGAGACGGTTGGCGTCAACGGACTCGGGCGACAATGGTTGTTGCCTTGAGAAAGCCAGAAGCCGCTGCGTCAACGAGGCTGCGCGCTGCGCACCTTCCATTGCGCCGGTGATGAACTCACCTACATCGGTGTCGCCTCGCGCGAGTTTGCGTTGGGTCAGACTGAGGCCGCTGATGACGATCCCAAGCATGTTGTTGAAGTCGTGCGCGATTCCGCCGGTCAATTGCCCGACCGCCTCCATTTTCTGAAGCTGTCGCACGTGTCCCTGCGCTGCCTCCCGCATCGACGCTTCTTCGCGAAGCTCCTTGGCGGTCTTGCTGAGTGCCGCGCCCTGTCTGTCGACACGCTGACCAAGCCTCAGAAGCGCTTCCGCACGCTCCATGGCCAGCCATGTCTGGAGGGTCAGTTCCTGTGCCAGTGAAATCTCGCCATCCGACCAGTGGCGCACCTCGCCCTGGTGCAGGTAGATACCCGCCGCCCACTCGCCTTCATCCATCAGCGGCACGCACAATCCGGCAAGGACACCGTCTGCCGAATAGGCATCGAGCTGGCCCTCGGCATCGGTTCTGGCATCCGCAAAGATGACCATTCTTCCGGCCCTGCGTTCAGCTTCCGCAAAGCTGCCGAAGGTATCCGTAGGTTGGAGGCCGATCAAAGGCAGCAGGCTGCCATCTGTCCAGGCAGCGCTGTGGCGTAGACGGTCGTTGCCCACCACGCGGTAAAATCCGACGCGATTGACACTCAGGCGCCGCCCGATCGCCTCGGACGATATTCGAAGGATCGCCTCGGGATCTGCAAGCCGACGTTGACGCGCTGCGAGTTCGATGACGAACTCTCGTTCGTCCTTTGCAGCAAGCAGTTCCAGCTCGGCTTCTTTGCGATCGGTGATGTCATAGCTGATCCCCGGAAAACGGAGCGGGGTGCCATCTGCCCCGACGATGCACTGGCCTTGCGCCGACACCCATCGAGTTGCTCCGTCCGGGCGCGTAAGTCTATATTCCTCGAAAAAGGGTTCTTTCGTCCGTATGGCGTTTTCGATCCCCGTTCGGGCACGTGCCAGATCGTCCGGATGTATTCCTGCAAAGAACTCGCCAATCGGAGCTCCGCGAGCAGCTTTCACCGGATCGACGCCGTAAAGGATCGCAAAGCGCGCATCTGCGATCACCCGGTCATGCACCAGATCCCAATCCCATGCCCCGATGCTGTTTCCCGCCGAAAGAGCTAGCTCGAGCCGTTCGTCGGATGCACGACGTTCCCTTTCGGCCACCACCTGCGCCGTGGTTTCCTGTGTCACATTGAGCAAACCCGAGATTTGACCCGCATCGTCAAACACCGGTGAGTAGGTGAAGCTCCAATAGCTTTCCTCCGGAACACCGCCGCGCCCTAGATCAAGACGCATGTCGGTCTGCTTCTGGCTTTGTCCGGCCAGCGTTGCGTCGACGAGAGGCCGGATATCGTCCCAGATATTGCCCCATACTTTGGCAAACGGTGCGCCGAGCGCACGATCTGCCCGTTCGCCGAAGATAGGGCGGTAGGCATCATTGAAGAACGTTAGGAGATCGGGGCCCCAGGCGAGGAACATCGGTGTGGGGCAAGCAAGCATAGTCGCGAGTGTGGTTTTGAGCGAGATCGGCCACGCCTCGATCGGGCCAAGCGTGGTTTGCGACCATTCACGGCGGGCAATCGTGGCGCCGACCTGACTGGTTTCTACTTGCAGGAAGCCAAGTGCCGTGTCCAATTTCGTCATCCTGATTACCGCTCCCTTTTGGCCGATCCGAGAAGACAGCCATTCGGAAACACAAACCAAGTCTTGGCTCAAAAGTCCATCGACTCGCCGGCTTGCCGGCGGCGGCCCAGATGCCACACGTGGCCGAATGTCCAACCTGAAGCGATCGGCGGCCACTTTCCGGCGTCAGGCGTCGAACACGCTTCTTACACCCGGCCAAAGAATGTCCGCCTCGGGGAAGCCGCAATGCTGCAGGGCCGACCCGTCGAACGGCAGTCTTGGGCCGGCCGCACAGTCCGCTATTGCTTCACCCTGCCAATCCGAGAAACAGCGCCAGCGAGCGGCTGACGCCGATCATGGCCAGATCATCGAGATGGCCAAAGGAGGGTCCAATTTTCTCAGTCTTCACGGTCATGGGCTTGTCCAGCATGATCTGGGAGGGCGCACGAAGCCTGTTGTCCGGCGACGGCTCGATCGTCGGGCGCAGAAGCGGCGCGTCGATCAGAGTTGAGGTAAGCGGCAGGATCACCACCGATCCGAGATTATCGAATTGATCCGCTTGGATGATCAGCGCCGGACGCGGCTTGCCATAATCCCCCTGAAGGGCGATCGTCACGAGGTCGCCACGCCTCACTGCCAATCATCCAGATCATTCAAGGCAGCATCTATGAACTCCGACAGATCTGTGTCGCCCCGATCCGAGGCGGCGATCAGCGCGGCCTGCCGCCGGCACTCCGCAGCAAAGCCAGGGCGGCGAGTATCTGGCACCCAAATTTGCACAGGACGCAGGCCTGCAGCGCGCAGGGCCTCCCGGCGCTTCTGGACACGTTCCGAAACAGGCCTAGGCATAAGCAACCTCCTTTTCGTTACATGTAACAAATAGACAACTCGATTTCAATCCCGTGCCTGCGGACACATCGCGGTACTGCTCGGCGAAATGCTGCGCGACGTGTCGAATGGCTAGCTCGAGGACTGCGGCAGCGTAGCATCTGCGGGGACCGGCAGTCAGCTATGGTCCGGCCGGCCAGAATCCTGTCGACCGGTGTGCTGGTCACAGATCAATTCCCTCTGACAGGGTGAGTGCCTCATCGAAATCGACGGCGAAATAATGAACGGTTCTATCCTGTTGATTTATATCGATACTATTAGATGCCGCAGGAGCGCTTGGATTCTGTCAAGCACTGTGCCCTCCCGGAATCTGTGGCAGAGTTGGTGACAGCAGGGCCTGAAAAAATGGATCAGAATAAGCTTACGCCCGATTGGGACTGACAAGTTGCGATCTTCGGTATGCTTTATTCATGACAACCGAAGGCAAAGGCCAGGAAAGGGCCGCGGCGCGGATGCATAGGCAACGTCGCCTGTTTGGTGGATGCTATCCAATTTAAGCAATGGCGCATTCGGTTTAATAACGGCGGCTCTAAAGTAAGCGCGCTTAAGTAACCAGGCTGTGGTCTGGGGACTGCCACCTGACCGAACAGACTGGAAATCGTGCATCATCACCATTGCGAACCCGTCAGGTTGCCAGATGGGTGCTATCGCGCAGCAATCTGACCAGCATATGCCTTTGATGGTCCTGACCGCCAAAGAAGATCGCCAGAATTTGGAGGCGGCATAGCGCGGGATCCGGTAGATACCAGTAGATCGCCCGGTCCAGTTCCAGATGCCGCAGGCCGGGGATTAGGTCGTCATGGGGGGCGCCACGAAACGGCGCCTTTGTCAGGCGCTCCGCTTCGGCGATGATGGAGTCGACTCGGGCTTGAGCGCGCCGCGCGGCCTCAACCGGGCGATCGCCAAACGTGATATAGGCGTCTTTCAGGTAGGCTTCGATCAGGGTCAGATCTTCGACGGCGGACGCCGCGAACTCGACAGTCCAGTCCTGCATCAGCTGCGATGAGTGCTGCGTCGTGTCGCAAGCTGTGCACGCAGATCGCTGCCGCTGACAAACTTGCCGGCCATCCGCTCCTCCAGCAAGGTCTTCAATGCCAACCGGTCCGCACGGGCATCCATGTCGCGCTGACGCAACAGGTCCAGACCCTGCTGAATTACCGCGCTGAGCGACGCATACTGCCCAGCGGCTATCAACTCCTTGGCGAAGGCATGCTGTTCGTCGCGCAGCGAGATAGAGGATTTAATGGTCATCGTAGGTTCCTTCCAATGCCAGTATGACCTGGTAGCATTGATATGCCAAGTGACAAGATGCGGCCACCATCTGAATTACTCATCCACCGAGCTTCCTGCGCAATTTGACCTCAATGCTTTGCATGGTCTGCAGCGCGTCCTGTTCTGCGGGACGCAGGGCTTCTTCCAGTTCTTCCTCTGTCAGACCGGTTTCCTCGGCGACGACCTCAGTCATGACCTCGTCCGCGAGCACGGATGCCGTATCCGACGCGTTCCGCTGGCCCTTCGCCTCGGGATAAGCCAGCAGCTTTTGCGTCTGCGCTGCCAGTGCCGCGACCTTGTCGCGCAGATTGCGCAGATCCTCGGCCGCGCGCGAGGGATAGGGCAGGGGGCCTTTCTGCGCCGCCATCAGCCCCCGGAAATACGGATCCTCGTAATAGACGATACGGTTGACCATGATCGGGTGCTGGCGCTCGGGGAT
>NZ_FXTK01000032.1 GCF_900182695.1 Paracoccus laeviglucosivorans | reverse complement strand
ATGCAGCGCCGCGATGCGAAAAAGGGTCTGGCGACCCTGTGCATCGGCGGCGGCATGGGCGTGGCCATGTGCCTTGAGCGCCCCTGATCGCAACTTGCGTGCGCAACTATCTTGCGCACGCAGATTTACCCAAATAACATAATTTCACTGGCCTATTATTCCGGGGGGAAATGCATGGCAAAGGTGGCTTTGGTAACGGGTGGTTCGCGCGGGATTGGCGCAGCGATTTCGAAAGCATTGAAGGACGCGGGCTATACGGTCGCGGCGAATTATGCGGGTAATGACGACGCCGCCCGCGCATTTACGGCCGAAACCGGCATCAAGACCTATAAATGGTCGGTGGCCGATTACGACGCCTGCGCCGCTGGCATCAAGCAGGTCGAGGATGAGCTGGGCCCAGTTGATGTTCTGGTCAACAATGCCGGCATTACCCGCGATGCGATGTTCCACAAGATGACGCCCGAGCAGTGGAAAGAGGTGATCGACACCAACCTGACCGGCGTTTTCAACATGACGCATCCGCTGTGGTCGGGGATGCGCGACCGCAAATTCGGGCGCGTGATCAACATAAGCTCGATCAACGGCCAAAAAGGTCAAGCGGGTCAGGCGAACTATTCGGCGGCCAAAGCGGGTGATCTGGGCTTTACCAAGGCGCTGGCGCAGGAAGGCGCGCGCGCAGGCATCACCGTCAACGCCATCTGCCCCGGCTACATCGGGACCGAGATGGTGCGCGCCATCGACGAAAAGGTGCTGAACGAACGCATCATCCCGCAGATCCCCGTGGGTCGTCTGGGTGAGCCGGAGGAGATCGCGCGCTGCGTGGTGTTCCTTGCGTCCGAGGATGCGGGATTCATCACCGGCTCGACCATTACGGCGAATGGCGGGCAGTTCTTCGTCTGATCCTTTGCGCATCTATATCGGACGGCCCGCCCCCCGCGCGGGCCGTTGTCATTTCGGCCGCCTGGAAACGGCAACAGCCCGCGAGTTTTCGCGGGCTGTTTCACGATGGGTTGCTGGAATTTCGTGTCGATGATCCGGGATGCCCCTTAATGCGACAGGCGCGTGATCTCTTCCTTGAGGCGCAGCTTTTCCTTCTTCATCTGCGCAATCGAGAGGTCATCCATGCCGGGGCTGCGATGCGCGGCCTCGATCTGGTTGGAAAGTGACTGATGTTTGCGGCGAAGCTCCTGAACGTGGGATTCAACCGACATGTCGTCCTCCTTCTGGATTGATCGAACAGGGTCGATTGCATCATAGAATCGTCACATTGTCATCGGAAATTGCGGGTCCCGCAGGTTGAGCGGCGCGCCATCGCGCAAAACCGCGTGAGCGGCAGGCGTCAGATCCTCGGCATCGGTCAAATGTGACGGTTTTTCATGCATGATAAAGGGGTAAAGCAGCCGCAGCGGCGCCCGCGCACCTTTGCGCGACAGCACGATGACACGGCCTGCATCGCGCCCTTTCCTCGCGCTGATTGGCAAAATCGTGATCTCACCGGCCAATCCACCCAAGGTTGCAAGAATCACCCCTAACCGCTCGGCCCGGTGGATCACGGTCAGCCACCCCCCCGGACGCAGCCGCCGCAGCCCGGTTTCGATCCATTGCGACAGCGGCGCGTCTTCATGGCGTGCCGTGCCGCGTCCCGAATCCGGCGCGACCGTCCCGCCCAAGAAATACGGAGGATTGGCGATCACATGATCGAAGCTTTGCGCGCGCAGATCGGTCGGCATCCGGGTCAGATCACCCGTGACGATATTCGCAGCCAACCCCGAGGCTGCGGCGTTGTCGCGTGCAAGCACGGCATAGCTTTCCTGCAACTCCAGCCCGGTCAGCGACAGCCCCGCGACGCGATGGCCCAGACATATCAGCGCCACCCCTGCCCCGCAGCCCAGTTCCAGCACCGACTGACCGGACTGCGCCGGACAGGCGGCGGCAAGCATCACCGCATCCGCGCCCGCGCGATAACCATGCGCAGGCTGGGCCAAGGTCAGCCGTCCGCCCAGAAAACCGTCGCGGCGAATATCAGTCATGTCCGATGTCATTGTCGCGCAGGATCGCCCGCGCCATGAAATGGTCGCGATCCGCCACCATCAGGCGGCGTGGCAGAATGCCGATCGACCCCTCAAGCACGCTCATGTGCTGATCCAGCGGGAATGCGGCGATTCCCTCGGATTCCAGCAGGTCGGCGGCACGGGTGATCAGCAGGGGATTGGTGGTGCGCAGGACTTCCTTCATGGCGACAAAGGTTAAGCGGCTGTTGCGCATGTGTCCATGGCATGGCAATGGCTTGCCAGCGAATGGGAATGGCAGATGGGCATGAACGAAAACCTCTCCAAGCCGCTGGATCGGCTTTCTTCCGAAATCTCGGACGACATGGCGGCGGTGAATGCGCTGATCCGCGAGCGGATGGCCAGCAGACATGCTCCCCGCATTCCCGAGGTGACGGCCCATCTGGTCGAGGCGGGCGGCAAGCGCCTGCGCCCGATGCTGGTGCTGGCTGCGGCGCGTCTGTGCGGTTATCACGGCGAGGCGCATCTGCTGCTGGCGGCAGCGGTCGAATTCATCCACACCGCCACGCTGCTGCATGACGACGTGGTCGATGAAAGCCAGCAGCGGCGCGGGCGCCCGACCGCGAACCTGCTTTGGGACAACAAATCCAGCGTGCTGGTCGGCGATTATCTTTTCGCCCGCAGTTTCCAGTTGATGGCCGATACCGGCAACATGGAGGTGATGCGCATCCTTGCCAACGCCTCGGCGACGATCGCCGAGGGCGAGGTGCTGCAGCTGACCGCCGCGCAGGATGTCACCACGACCGAGGACATTTACATCCAGATCGTGCGCGGCAAGACGGCGGCGCTGTTTTCCGCCGCGACCGAGGCCGGGGCCGTGGTCGCCAATGTCGATGCGACCGTTCAGCAGGCGCTGTTCGATTACGGCGATGCGCTGGGGATCGCGTTCCAGATCGTGGACGATCTGCTGGATTACGGCGGCTCGGCCGAGGTGATCGGCAAGAACGTGGGCGACGATTTCCGCGAACGCAAGCTGACGCTGCCGGTCATCAAGGCCATCGCGGCTGCGGATGCCGATGAACTGGCGTTCTGGACGCGGACCATCGGCAAGGGCCAGCAGGATGACGGCGATCTGGAAACCGCGCTGGACATCCTGCATCGCCGCGGGGCGCTGGATGCGGCGCGGGCCGACGCCATCGCATGGGCCGAACGCGCCAAGACCGCGCTGCAGGCCACGCCGGATCATCCGCTGCGCGCGATCCTGTCGGATCTTTCGGATTTCGTCGTCTCGCGCATTTCCTGAACGGCACATGCTGACATGAAAAAGCCCCGCGATCGCGGGGCTTTTCTTTTGCCTGACCCTTGGGTCTTAGCTGTTATAGGCGTTTTCGCCGTGGGTCGTGGTGTCCAGACCCTGACGTTCGTCATTGGCCGGAACGCGCAGGCCGACGACCGCCTTGACGATCAGCAGCGCCACGAAGGATACGACCGCCGACCAGACCACCGCGACGATGACACCCATGGTCTGGGTCATCACCTGGCTTGCGATGCTGTAGCCTTCGGCAACAGCGCCGGTCGAATAGTCGAACACACCCGAGCCACCCAGCGACGGCGAAGCGAACACGCCCGTCAGGATCGCACCGACAATGCCGCCGATGCCGTGGATGCCGAACACGTCCAGCGATTCGTCGATGCCCAGCTTGGCCTTAATGCTGACCACGAACCACATGCACAGGAAGCCTGCAGCCAGACCGATCACGATCGCGCCCATCGGGCCGACGAAGCCTGCCGCCGGGGTGATGCCCACCAGACCGGCAATCGCGCCCGAGATCCCGCCCAGCAGCGACGGGTGGCCACGGAACAGCCATTCGCCAAAGGCCCATGCCAATGCAGCGGCAGCGGTCGCGACGACGGTGTTCAGCAGCGCCATGGCGGCAACGCCGGTGGCTTCCATGTTCGAACCTGCGTTGAAACCGAACCAGCCGATCCACAGCAGACAGCCGCCGATGAAGGTAAAGGGCAGGTTGTGCGGCGCCATCAGTTCCTTGCCATAGCCAAGGCGCGGGCCGACCATGATCGCTGCGACAAGACCGGCGATACCGGCGTTGATGTGGATGACCGTGCCGCCAGCAAAGTCCAGATCGCCATGGCCGAACAGATAGCCCGCCGGGCCGTCATAGGCGCTGGGACCGCCCCACCACCAGACCATGTGGGCCATTGGCAGATACGAGAAGAAGAACCAGATCACCACGAAGATCAGCATGGCCGAGAACTTCATCCGCTCGACGGTCGCGCCGACGATCAGCGCGGATGCGATGCAGGCGAAGGCCAGCTGGAAGGTGATGAAGACATATTCCGGCACGAAGACGTTCTGCGTGAAGGTTTCCGCCAGCGACGACGCATCCACACCCGACAGGAACGCTTTCGAGAAGCCGCCGATGAACGGGGTCAGCCAGGTCGCGTCCTCGGCCGAACCTGCGCCGGTAAAGGCCAGCGAATAGCCGAACATCACCCAAAGCAGCGCCATGACGCAGAAGATGGTAAAGACCTGCATCAGCACCGAAAGCATGTTCTTGGCACGGACAAGACCGCCATAGAACAGCGCAAGGCCCGGAATGGACATGGCCATGACCAGAATGGCCGAGACCATCATCCAGGTCGCATCGCCCTTATCCACAATGGGGGCGACGGTTTCGGCAACCGCTGCCGCGGTATCGGTCGCCTCTTGCGCCATCGCCGGCACCGCCAGCCCGACAAGCGGGAGGGCAAGCGCCGGGATCAGTGGTGTGATCGCGGTTCGTCTTTTCATGTTTCCTGCACCTTCTCTCTGCGTTGCAGCAGTTCCGATTTGCAGCCAGAAAACGCGCGGCTTTCCATGCAGCACAAGAGTTGTGCAGCCATTCTGTGCCCGCTGAATCAACAAGCCTAAAATTTGATCAGTTGATAAGCGGTTTGCAGCCAGTCCGGGCAGTTCACTGATAGGTCATCGCGGTTCTCAATCCTGACGGTTTCCTGTATCTTCCGGCGCCATAGGGCCGAAGAACATGGCCGTGCAGGATACAGGCATGAAGAAACCCACCGGCAAGGGCCGGATTGTCGCTGACAAGCGCAATTTCGATCAACCCGCTCAGAATCAACAAAAACAGCAGACGCAGCGTCGTCGAAAGACCCGAAGTTCAGCGCCGCGGCGCGGCAATTTCCTGACAAGGGGAATCGCCGGGATCGTTGTTCTGATCTGGCGCGTTGTCTGGGGTTCGTTCTGGCGACTGGGCCTGACCGTGGCCGCAATCGTTGGCGCGGCGACGTTCTATTTCTACACGACGCTGCCCGAGGCTTCGGCACTTTTCGACGGCCGTGCCCGTGGCTCGGTCACGATGCTGGATACCGAAGGCCGTGTTTTCGCGTGGCGTGGTGAAACTTTCGGCATGGTCAGTGCCGATAAAATCGCCCCTGCCCTGAAAAACGCCGTCGTCGCGACCGAAGACAAGCGATTCTACCGCCATATCGGGGTCGATCCCCAAGGTATCGCCAGCGCCATCAAGATCAACATGGCCGCAGGTCGTGGTCCCCTGTCGGGCAATGGCGGTTCGACGATCACGCAGCAGGTATCGAAACTGCTGTGCCTTGGCGAAAGCTTCGACCCGACCCGCTGGAAATCCGAGGCGGAATACGAGGCCGAATGCCGCCAGACCTCGATCTGGCGCAAGGTCAAGGAAATCCCCTATTCGATGGCCATGGAGGCGAAATACTCCAAGCAGGACATCCTGAACATCTATATGAACCGTTCCTATCTGGGTGCGGGTGCGCGCGGGTTTGAGGCGGCGGCGCAGCGTTACTTCGGCAAGTCGGCGGCAGATGTCACCCCAGCCGAGGCGGCGATGCTGGCGGGCCTGCTGAAAGCGCCCAGCTATTTCGCCCCCACATCGAACCTGGAACGGGCGCAGGATCGCGCCAATGTCATCCTTGGGCTGATGCACGATCAGGGCTATCTGGACGACGCGCAATTTGCCGACGCCCAGGCGCATCCCGCGGTGTTGTCCAAGGCCGCCGCCGCACGCGCGGGCGGCTACTTCGCCGACTGGGTGATGGAGACCGGTCCCGGCTTCCTGACGTCCGAGACGACCGAGGACGTAACGATCAAGACCACGTTCGACGAACGCATCCAGCGTGCCGCCGAACGCGCCTTGCAGCGCGTCTTTGACGAAAAGGTCGCCAAAGGTTCGACTGCGCAGGCCGCCGTGGTCATCATGTCACCCGATGGCGCGGTGCGCGCGATGATCGGCGGGCGCGACAATACGGTTTCCGGCACGTTCAACCGCGCGACGCAGGCGAACCGTCAGACCGGCTCCAGCTTCAAGCCCTTTGTCTATGCCGCGGCGCTGGATCAGGGCTACAGCCCGAACGATCTGATCGAGGATGGTCCGCTGACCATCCGCATCCCCGGCTCGGCCCCCTGGTCGCCCCAGAACTATACCCGCCGCTATTACGGCGAGGTGACGCTGACCCGCGCGCTGGCCAATTCGCTGAACACCGCCACCGTGCGGCTTCAGGAAATCGCCGGGCGGGACGCCGTTCGCCGGATCGCCACCGATTTCGGCTTTGCCAGCAACCTTGCCAGCGGTCCGGCACTGGGGCTTGGTGCCTCGGAATCGACGCTGCTCAATATGACCAGCGCCTATGCAGGTATTCGCAATGGCGGCACGGCCGTGCGCCCCTATGGTCTGGTCGAATTGCAGATCAAGGGCGATGAACAGCCGTTGATCGGCCAGTCGGGCGGCATGGGTCAGCGCGTCATCTCGCAAAAGGCGGCGGGTGAGCTGATCGGCATGATGGAGCAGGTGATCCAGCACGGCACCGGCGGGCGCGCCAAACTGGGGGGGCGCCCGGCTGCGGGCAAGACCGGCACCACCTCCAGCTATCGCGATGCGTGGTTCATCGGCTTCACCGGGCAATATGTCACCGGCGTCTGGCTGGGCAATGATGACAACAAGCCGCTGAAAGGCGTGACCGGGGGCGGTCTGCCCGCCGAGATCTGGCAGGCGGTGATGACCGAGATCCACGAAGGTCTGCCGGTGGAATCGCTGGGCGATTTCGTGTTCGACGCCTCGGGCGCGGTGCCGAACGTCGTCAGTTCGGGCGGCGCGGATGGCACATCCGATCCGCTGGCGGCGGCGCTGTCATCGGCGCTTGGCCAGCCCCAGCCCGAAACCGCGACCCCTGCAGCCCAGCCGGGCGAACAGGGCCGGGTGCTGCCCGACGCCTCGACCGTGCAACCGGGGGCGACGGCACCGACCACCCCCGGCGATACGCTGTCCAGCGACGGCACGGATACCGAGCTTTCGCCCGACGATCCGCTGACGCAGGCGCTTCGCGGCATCCAAGGCGTCTACTGAAACGAAAAAGGCCGGTCCCAGCGACCGGCCTTTCCAATTGCGGCGGCGGCTTCAGCCCGCCTGTTGCAGATCGGCGGTCAGGGCCGCCATGTCCCCCTTGCGCTGCGCCAGCATGGCCGAGATTTCCGCCCGTTCCGAGGCGAGCATGTTGATCCCCTCGATGATGATGTTGAAATACAGGTTCTTGCCGGACTTGTCGGACACGTGCCACTCCATCTCCATCGGGCTGCGGCCTTTCAGATAGGCGACCGTGGTGACGGCGATGAAGGATTTCACCGGACGCGCGCTTTGCACTTCGATCTTTGATCCGATGAATTCGCGGAAACGCTTGCCGTATTTGCGCCCGATATAGCCCTGAAACGCCTGTTTATAGGCCGCGAACTGCGCCGGGGACACCTGCCGCGCCGCCGGACCCAGCGCCGAACGGGCGATGATGTCCACATCGGCGTAACGTGCAAAGATCGCCTCGAAGGCCTTATACATCTGCGCGGGCGGCTGGCCCGAATTGATGACGGCGTAAACCTCGTCCATCGATTTCTGCACCAGCGCACTGGCCTGATCGGTGGTCAGGGCATGGGCGGGCGTGACGGCGCAAGCCAGCCCCGCGCCCATCAGGCCCAGAAATCCGCGACGGGTCTCATTCGGCATAAGGGTCAATCTCGTCTCCTTCTTCGCCAAGCTCGTGGCGGCGATGTTGCAGCCAGATCAGCCGCGTCTGCGCATAGCTGTCGGCGCTGTCGTAAAGCACGGAATCGACGGTATCGCCGTATTCCCCCCGCTCGCCAGCCTTTCCGGCCAAACGGGCGACAAAGCCGATGACCCGCTGGTCGCGGTTCAGCACCGCCCCCATGGGATCGGCCACCAGATCGACGACCTTGCCCACCGCGTCCCGCCCGGTCGAGGGGCCAAGCAGAGGCAGTTCCAGATAGGCCACTTCGGGCACGCCCCAGACCGCAAGTGTCTGCCCGAAATCGGTATCCTGTTCGGGCAAGGCGAAATCGCTGGTCGCGGGATCAAGAAAGCCGCCAAGCCCCACGGTCGTATTCACCAGAAAGCGGAAGGTGGTCTTGATGGCGGGTTCGGGCTTGCCTTGCAGCAGGTGGTTCACGGCCTTGCCGGGCTCGGCAAGGTTTGCGCCGAAATTGCCCACGCCCCGCACCAGCGTGCTGCCGATCCCCGGCCCGTCATCTTTCGCCTCTCCCGAGGACATGCCCGAGGTCATCGGCTTGACCACATGGCGGTCCAGCCCGCGATTGAAGGCATGGACCTTGCGGTTCATCGGCTCATAGGGGTCGTTCATGCCATCGGGGCCGGTCTTGGCGCTGCACGCACCGATTGCCGTGACTGTCAGCGCGGCAAGGAGTATCCTGCGATTCAAACTTTGCTAACCTTCCGTTGCTATAGCCTGTTTGAGCAGGGCGATTTTTGGCCAGTCGCAAAGGCCGGGAATAATCCCGGCTGTTGCGCGTTTTCACTTTGGGATATGCGCTGAAACGGCGTCGGGCAAGCCCGGCGGAACATGAATGGAAGGAACCGGCATGGCCTTGCCGCCGATGCGACATGATGGCCGGGGCGAGTTGCGGCAGGCCCGCGGCACGGGCTGGCAGCTTTACGCCTTTGTGGGCGTTTTTTCTTTTGCAGTGAACATGCTGATGCTGACAGGCCCGCTGTTCATGATGCAGGTCTATGACCGCGTTCTGGCCAGCAGGTCGGTGGAAACGCTGACGGCATTGTTCCTGCTGGTGGTTTTCCTGTTCGCGATGATGGGCGTGCTGGACCTTGCGCGCAACCGCGTGATGGCCCGCGTCGCCGCGCGTTTTCAGGAACGGATGGAGGGGCGGGTCTTCAAGGCCGCCTTGCAGGATGGCAACGGCGGCGCTGCGTCGGACGTGGCCGTCAAGGGCGGGATGCGCGACCTTGAGGCGGTGCAGCGGCTGATCAGTTCTCCGGTGCTGATGGCGCTGTTCGATCTGCCTTGGGCACCGTTCTTTCTGGCGGCGGTGTTCCTGTTCCACTGGCTTTTGGGCGCCGTGGCATTGGCTGGGCTGCTGATTCTGGTGCTGACGACGCTGATGAACCAGTGGCTCAGCAAGAATGCACTGCAAAAATCCGCCATCGCCAGCCAGTCCGCGGACCGCATGTCCGACCTTTATCTGGGCGAGGGCGAGCTGATCGGCTCGCTCGGGATGCGTGACGCGACGTTCCGGCGCTGGCAGACCGCCCGCGACCGCGCGACCGAAGCCACGATGGAGGGCACGGACCGCGCCGCCGGTTTCACCGTCTTCTCCCGCACCTTCCGCCTGTTTTTGCAAAGCGCGTTGCTGGCCGCCGGTGCGTGGCTTGTTCTGCGTCAGGAAGTGACGCCGGGCGCGATGATCGCGTCGTCGATCCTGATGGGCCGCGCCTTGGCCCCGATCGAACAGGTCGTGGGCGGCTGGTCGATGGTGCAGCGCGCGCAGGATGGCTGGCAGCGGCTGGGCGATCTGCTGTCGCGCCGTCCGCCGCAGATCGACCGCACGCCCCTGCCCCGCCCCGCCGCGCGGATCGAGGTGCGCAACCTGACCGTCGCGCCGCCCAGCCAAAGCGTGGCGACGCTACGCGGCATCAGCTTTGACATCGCGCCGGGTCAGGCCATGGGCGTCATCGGCCCCTCGGGGGCGGGCAAAAGCACGCTGGCCCGCGCGCTGATCGGCGCATGGCCTGTCGGCGCGGGCCATATCCGCCTGGATGGCGCGACGCTGGACCAATACGATCCCGACGTGCTGGGTGGGCTGATCGGTTATCTGCCGCAGCAGGTCACGCTGTTCGACGGCACCATTGCCGACAACATCGCGCGCCTGTCGTCCAATCCCGACCCGCAGCGCATCGTGCAGGCGGCGACCGCCGCCGCCGCGCATCGCATGATCCTTGATCTGCCGCAGGGCTATGACACGCCGCTTGCGCAAAGCGGCGGGCGACTGTCGGGCGGACAGATCCAGCGCATCGGGCTGGCGCGGGCGCTTTACGCCGATCCCGTGCTGTTCGTGCTGGATGAGCCGAACTCGAATCTGGACAACGAAGGTTCGGCGGCGCTGAACCTTGCGATCCGCAACATCAAGGCGCGCGGGGGCGCGGTCATCATCATGGCCCACCGCCCCGCCGCCATCACCGAATGCGAATTGCTGCTGGTGCTGGATCAGGGTATGCGCCGCGCCTTCGGCCCCCGTGATGAGGTGCTGAAGTCGATGGTCCGCAATGCCGAACAGATCAACCGCGCCCAAGGCCAGGGCGGAGGCGTAACATGACCGATCCCCGCCCGCATCTTGCCCCCGTCGAAGTCGTGGCCCCCGAAGAAAAAGGGCCCAGCATGCCACCCCCGCCCAAGCCGCGCCCGGAATGGTCGGCCCGTGGCGCGATCGTTCTGGGGCTGGTTTCGCTGGTCCTGCTGATCGGCGGTTTCGGCATCTGGGCCTTTAACGCGCGGATCGCCGGGGCCGTCGTCGCCTCGGGTCAGGTCGAGGTGGAACAGCGCCGTCAGGTCGTGCAGCACCCTGATGGCGGCGTCGTGTCGGAAATCCTGATCCATGACGGTGAGCCGGTGACCTCGGGCCAACCGCTGGTCCGGCTGGACGGCACGCTGCTTAGCACCGAACTCGCCATCGTCGAGGGTCAGTATTTCGAGGTGCTGGCCCGCCGTGGCCGGCTGGAGGCCGAGCGCGCCGACAAGCGCGAAATCACCTTCCCCGACGATCTGATCGCCGAGGCAAAAAAGCGCCCCGATCTGAACGCGCTGATGGAGGGGCAGGCCAGCCTGTTCCACGCCCGTCTGGATACGCTGGCCCAATCGCTCGGCCAGTTGGTCAAGCAGGGCGAACAGGTGCGTTCGCAGATCAGCGGCATCGACGCGCAGGACCGCGCCCTGCAGCAGCAGCGCGATTTCATCGGTCAGGAATTGCGCGACCAACGCTCGCTGCTGGAGAAAGGCTTGGCCCAGGCCCCGCGCGTGCTGGCGCTGGAGCGTGAGGCCGCGCGGCTTGACGGCCAGCTGGGCCAGACGACAGCCTCGCGCGCCGAGGCCGAGACCCAGCTTGCCGCCATCGACCTGTCGCGGCTGGAAAAGAACGCGACATATCGCGAACAGGCGGAAACGGAACTGCGCGACCTTGGCTATCGCGAACTTGAGCTGGCCGAACGTCGTCGCGGCTTGATCGAACAGGTCTCGCGGTTGGAAATCCGTGCGCCGGTATCGGGCATCGTGCAGGAATTGCAGGTGACGACGCCGCGTTCGGTCATCCGTCCCGCCGACCCGATCCTGTATATCATCCCGCAGGACCGCCCGCTGGTGATCGCCGCCCGCATCGCCACCATCAATGTCGATGAAGTGCATCCGGGGCAGGAGGTCGTGCTGCGTTTTTCGGCGTTCTCGTCGCGGACGACACCGGAAATCGACGGCGTTCTTAGCCGCGTTTCCGCTGATACGCTGGTCGATCAGGCGACCCATGTGCCCTACTATCGGGCCGAGGTGATGATCCCGCCGGAACAGATCGCCAAGCTGAATGGTCTGGCGCTGGTGCCAGGTATGCCGGTCGAGGTCTATATCCAGACCGGAGAGCGCAGCCCATTCGCCTATCTGGTGAAACCGCTAAGCGATTATTTCACCCGCGCGTTCCGCGAAAACTGAAAAGGCGCGGCCTTGATGGCCGCGCCCTTTATTCCGATCCGGTGCCGATCAGACGTCCAGACACCAGCGCATGATGGCCTTTTGCGCGTGAAGCCGGTTTTCCGCTTCATCGAAGATGACCGAATTCGGGCCGTCCATCACCTCGCTTGTCACCTCATCATCGCGATGGGCGGGCAGGCAATGCATGAACAGCGCATCCGAACGCGCGTGACCCATCAGCGCCGAGTTGATCTGATAGCCGCGCAGCTGGTTGTGCCGACGCTCACGCGCGGATTGCGGATCATGCATCGAGACCCATGTATCGGTCACGACCAGATCGGCACCCTCGACCGCTTTGGCCGGGTCGCGTTCGATCAGCGCCTGCACCCCTTGGGCGCGGGCGAATTCCAGCGCCTCGGCCTCGGGGTCCAGTGTCGGGGGGCCGGTAAAGGTAAAGTCGAAACCGAACTGACCAGCACCATGGATCAGGCTGGCGCAGACATTGTTGCCGTCGCCCGACCAGACCACCTTCTTGCCCGCGATGGGGCCACGATGTTCCTCGAACGTCATCACGTCGGCCATGATCTGGCAGGGATGCGTGCGGTTCGTCAGCCCGTTGATGACCGGCACCGTGGCATGTTCCGCCATTTCCAGCAGGGTCGCTTCCTCGAATGTGCGGATCATGATCAGATCGACATAGCGCGACAGCACGCGGGCGGTGTCAGCGATGGTTTCGCCATGGCCCAGCTGCATTTCCTTGCCCGACAGCACCATCGTCTGCCCGCCCATCTGGCGCACGCCCAGATCGAAGCTGACGCGCGTCCGGGTCGAGGGCTTTTCAAAGATCAGCGCGACCATGCGGTTCTTCAGCGGCTGTTCGGCATCCAGCGTCCCCTTGGGCTGCCCCGCGCGGGCATCCTTCATGCGGCGGGCGTTGTCGATCATGCCGCGCAACGCTGCCTTGTCGGTGGTGTGGATGTCGAGAAAACTGTTCATTCTTCACGTCTTTCGGATTGATCGGGCAAGGGAAGCCGTTTTGCCCGTCGAAGGTCAAGGCCCGGCCCGGCATTTCATGGGGAATTTGCATGAAATGCCGTCATCGGTGGCGCGTCATGATGCGGGCCATGGTCCCATCCTCGCTGGGACGCACGTCCTGACCTGAAAAGCCGGCCTTGGCATAGGCGCGGATGGCGCGCAGATTTTCAGGTTCGGGGTCG
Source organism: Paracoccus laeviglucosivorans (assembly GCF_900182695.1). Classification (GTDB taxonomy): domain Bacteria; phylum Pseudomonadota; class Alphaproteobacteria; order Rhodobacterales; family Rhodobacteraceae; genus Paracoccus; species Paracoccus laeviglucosivorans. Next base: position 11,892 of record NZ_FXTK01000032.1, on the reverse strand, counting down.
ATCACCAGAACCGAGGCTTCGGTCAGCAGACGCCGCGCCAGCGCGTCCAGCCAGGCACCGCCCTGGCCGAAACCATCCGGCCCCGCGAAACAGTCCACCGCGATCGTATCGGCGGGCAAATCCCGGAAATGCGGCGCATTCCAGTGATGCGCCGGATAGAATTGCGCATAGGCGATCGGCTGGCCATCGCGAAGCGCCAGCCATTGGCGCATCGCGGGATTGTCCAGATCCTCGGCGATCCCGGCCAGCTGCTCATCCGCGCCGCGCCACCAGCACGACACCCGAGCGTCGCGCAGCCAATCCCCCAGCATCGGCAGATCGGCTTGCGTGACTGGCCGGAAACCGATCCTATCCATGAAGCCTTCCGGCAGCCCGATCCAGACGGGCCACCGCCTCATTGATGTCGTCGTCGCCGATGTTCAGCGGCGGCAGCAAACGCAGCGTGCTGTCCGCCGCGGGGACGGTCAGGATATGCTCTGCATAGCCCGCCTTGACCAGATCGGCAGGGGCGGCCTTGCATTTCAGGCCCAGCATCAACCCCTGCCCGCGCACGCTTTCGAACACGTCGGGATGGGCGGCGACCAGACCTTCCAGCTTTTGCCGGAACAGGGCCGCCTTGCGGTTCACCTCGGCCAGAAATGCCGGGTCCGCGATGATTTCCATCACGCGCGCGCCGACGGCGCAGGCCAGCGGGTTGCCGCCATAGGTCGAACCATGCGTGCCCGCGGCCATACCGGCCGCCGCAGCTTCGGTCGCCAGCACGGCACCAAGGGGGAAGCCGCCGCCGATACCCTTGGCGACCATCATGATGTCGGGCGCGATGCCCGCATATTCATGCGCGAACAGCTTACCCGTCCGGCCCATGCCGCATTGCACCTCGTCTAGGATCAGCAGCGCGCCGGTGTCATCGCAAAGCTGGCGGATCAGGCGCAGATCGGCATCCGATAGCGGGCGGATGCCGCCCTCGCCCTGCACCGGCTCGACCATGACGGCAGCGGTCTGGTCGCTGATCGCAGCCTTCAGCGCATCCATGTCGGCCCATGGCAATTGCTTGAAGCCGGGCATCAGCGGGCCGAAACCCTTGACCATCTTCTCGGACCCGGCAGCTGCGATGGCGCCGGTCGAACGACCGTGGAACGCACCTTCAAAGGTCAGGATCTCGACACGATCCTCGCCTTTCTCATACCAGTATTTGCGGGCCATCTTGATCGCCAGCTCGGCCGATTCGGTGCCCGAATTGGTGATGAATGCGGTGTCGGCAAAAGTGTGTTCGACCAAAAGATCGGCCAGCTTTTCCTGCTGCGGGATGTGATACAGGTTCGACACATGCCAGATGCGGTTCGCCTGCTCGGTCAGGGCGGCAACAAGATCGGGATTGGCGTGACCCAGCGCATTCACCGCGATGCCTGCGCCAAGATCCAGATATCGGGTTCCATCCGTCGCGATGGCCCATGCACCCTCGCCCTTTTCAAAGGCGATGTCGGCGCGGTTATAGGTCGGCAGGACGTGCGGAATCATGGAATGGTCCTTGTGCTGGGAATGGCCGCGTCGCGCGGCACCAACGATGAAGGCAGGCGGGATCGGACGTTGAAAGGATCAACGTCGGGGACGAGCGATATGGACAGTCCGAACGATCATGCGGACCAATTAGCGCGAACCACCCGCCCGCGCAACGGGATTCAGGCCTTCATCCGGTAGCCGGTGGCAAGCCAGCGCCACGCAACATAAAGCACCACCGCCACGGTCAGCGCACAGACGATGAAGCCGCGCAGGGGCGGCGCATCCGACACCCCTGCGATGCCATAGCGCGCACCGTCGATCAGGTAAAAGATGGGGTTCCAATGCGCCAGCGTGCGGAACGGTTCGGGCAAAGCCTGCACGGAATAGAACGTGCCCGACAGGAACGACAGCGGCGTGACCACGAAATTGGTGATCGCCGCCATCTGGTCGAATTTCTGCGCGACGATGCCGCCCAGCAGCCCCAGCCCGCCCATCAGCAGCGCGCCCAGCACGACGAAGGTCAGCGCCCAGACGGGATGCGCGATCCCCTGCCCGATCACCAGCCCCATGCCCACCGCAATCGCCAGTGCCACGATCATCGCCCGGACCAGCGCGCCCGCCATGTAGCCCGCCAAAATCTCGGACGGAGACAGCGGCGGCATCAGCGTATCGACGATATTGCCCTGCATCTTGGCCGAAATCATGCTGGAGGAGGTGTTGGCAAAAGCGTTCTGGATCACCGTCATCATCAGGATGCCCGGCCCCAGAAACGCCAGATAGGGCAGGCCCATCACCTCGCCCCGGTTCTTGCCCAATGCCAGCGCGAAAACCACCACGAACAGCGCCGAGGTCATCAGCGGCGCAAAGATCGTCTGCTGCCAGACATTCATGAAGCGCATGATCTCGCGCCGGGCCAGGGTATACAGCCCAAGCCAGTTGACGCGACCGAAACGGCGGACGCCCATCTGGCGATAACCGGGGCGAGACTGGCTGGATTGCATCGGCGCTCCTTGAATTTATGGGTGCGGGCAGGTAAATCTGGCTATCCCCGGTTTTAAGACCGGGTTCTGCCGAATTGAAGCCACTGAACGAACAAGCACCGGGATGCCCCCCGGATGCAGGAAAGGCAAGCCATGTCCTGGACCGATGAGCGCGTCGAAACGCTGAAACGCATGTGGGCCGAAGGCCAGTCGGCCAGCCAGATCGCCAAGGAATTGGGCGGCGTCACGCGCAACGCGGTGATTGGCAAGGTGCATCGCCTTGGCCTGTCGAACCGCAACGAAGACGGAACCGAAATCCCCGCAGCAGCCTCCGCCGCGCCCGAACCGAAGCCCGCACCGCAGCCTGCTGCCGCGGCCGCTGCGACCACGCCGAAACCCGCCCCCGAACCCAAGCCCGAGCCTGCGGCCCCGAAAGCCGCCGCGCCTGCATCGCAGCCCGACCCTGCGCCGATGCCGCAGCCGGTCAATTTCAACCGCCGCCCCATCGTTCCGGCGGGCCAGCCGCTGCCGCCGCAACCCTCGGCCAATGAAATCAGCCCCGAGGCGCTGGCATCGGTCCGCGAAGTCGAAAAGCGTGCCCGCAAGCTGAGCCTGATGGATCTGACCGAGCGGACCTGCAAATGGCCCATCGGCGATCCCGCGACGGACAAGTTCTGGTTCTGCGGCCTGCCCTCGGTTGCGGGCAAACCCTATTGCGAGGCGCATGTCGGTGTGGCCTTCCAACCGATGAGCTCGCGCCGCGACCGTCGCCGCTAAGGTGTTCCCGCGGCTTGCCGCCCTTGCGGTCACGCTGGACGGCGACCGCGTGCTGCTGGTCCAGCGGCGCAATCCGCCGGATGCGGGCCTGTGGGGGTTTCCCGGCGGCCATGTCGAACCGGGCGAAACCGCGCTGGACGCCGCTGCGCGTGAACTGCATGAGGAAACCGGCGTCACCGCCCGCCCCCTTGCCTATCTGGACAATATCGACGTGATCGAACGCGGGGCCGATGGCGCCCTGCGTTTTCATTTCCTGCTGGCGGCCGTGCTTTGCGACTATGTTTCGGGCCAGCCGGCTGCCGCCGATGATGCTTTGGATGCAGGCTGGGTTCCGGTGACCGACGTGTTCGCGAACCGCCTGCCGCTAAGTGCAAGCGTGGCGGACACGCTGCGTCGCGCGCTTGAAACGCGCACCTGACGCGCAAGTTCCCGCTCATAGACCGGAAAGTTCAATTCCGCCCATTGCGATAAAATTGCAACTTCTAGTAGGGAAACTGCAAAGCAAGACAAGATAGAGAGATCGCCCTCCCCATGTTCGCGCTTCGCAAGTTCCGCATCGCAGGTGCGATCGCTGCTGTCTGTGTCGCCACTTTGGCTGGCTGCGCCACTGAACCCACCGCATCGTCGGGCAAGCCGGACATCAGCATCGGGCGGATTTCCGAAGATCGCCTTGCCAACGCCCTGGTCGAGGTGCAGCGCAAGCAAAGCAAGGGCCAGCGCGTCTGGTGCGTTCCCTTTGCCCGCGACCTCAGCGGCATCGACATTCGCGGCAATGCCAAGACGTGGTGGGAACAAGCCAAGGGCCGCTATGGCCGCAGTCAGGAACCGGCGATTGGTTCCGTGATGACCTTCAAGGCGACGCGCAAGAACCCCAATGGCCATGTCGCTGTCGTGTCCCAGATGTTGTCCGAGCGTCAGGTCCGGCTGGATCACACCAACTGGGAACGCAACCGCGTGTCGCGCGACATGCTGGCGGTGGACGTGTCGCAAAAGAACGACTGGTCGGTGGTGCGGCTTGAATCCGCGCCCGGCCAGCTTGGCGCGCAATATCCGGTGCAAGGCTTCATCCTGCCGAACTAGGGCGCGCGCGCCACTTTCCATCGCGTCGCATCACGGCTAGACATGGCGCCGATCACGAAGGACGCGAACATGGCCCGGCATCTCATCACCTCGGCGATTCCCTATATCAATGGGATCAAGCACCTCGGCAATCTGGTCGGCTCGCAATTGCCGGCGGATCTGTCCGCGCGCTATCTGCGCCAACGCGGCCACGAAGTGATGTTCATCTGTGCTACCGACGAACACGGCACCCCGGCCGAGCTTGCGGCCAAGAAAGCGGGCAAGCCCGTCGCCGAATATTGCGCCGAAATGCACGCGACCCAAGCTGGCATCGCGCAGAATTTCGGCCTGTCCTTTGACCATTTCGGGCGTTCGTCATCGGAACGCAACCACGTCCTGACCCAGCATTTTGCCGGGAAACTGGACGAAAACGGCTACGTCTCCGAGGTCGAGGAGCGTCAGGTCTATTCCATCGACGATGGCCGCTTCCTGCCCGACCGCTATATCGAAGGCACCTGCCCGAATTGCGGCTATGACAAGGCGCGTGGTGACCAGTGCGAAAACTGCACCAAGCAGTTGGACCCGACCGACCTGATCGACCCGCGTTCCGCCATCAGCGGCTCGACCAATCTGGAAGTCCGCGCCACCAAGCACCTTTACCTGCGCCAGCGCACCCTGCGCCCGGAACTTGAAGCCTGGATCGACAGCAAGAACGACTGGCCGATCCTGACCACCTCGATCGCGAAGAAATGGCTCAACGACGGCGACGGGCTGCAGGACCGGGGCATCACCCGCGATCTGGACTGGGGCATTCCCGTCAAGAAAGGCGAAAAACCCTGGCCGGGGATGGAGGGCAAGGTCTTCTACGTCTGGTTCGACGCCCCCATCGAATATATCGCCGGAACCGCCGAATGCACCGATGCGCGCGGCGAACCCGATGCGGCATGGCGGCGCTGGTGGCGTCTGGACGAAGGCGCGGATGACGTGACCTATACCCAGTTCATGGGCAAGGATAACGTGCCTTTCCATACGCTTAGCTTTCCCGCGACCATCATCGGCTCGGGCGAGCCGTGGAAGCTGGTCGATTACATCAAGTCCTTCAACTACCTGACCTATGATGGCGGTCAGTTCTCGACCAGCCAAGGGCGCGGCGTGTTCATGGATCAGGCGCTGTCGATCCTGCCTGCCGACTACTGGCGCTGGTGGCTTTTGTCCCACGCGCCGGAATCGGGGGATGCCGAATTCACCTGGGACAATTTCCAGCAATCGGTGAACAAGGATCTGGCCGATGTGCTGGGCAATTTCGTCAGCCGTATCACCAAGTTCTGCCGCTCCAAATTCGGCGAGGTCGTGCCGCAGGGCGGCGAATACGGCCCCGAGGAACTGGCGCTGATCGACGCCATCGACGCCCGCGTCCGCGCCTATGAAGGGTTCATGGACCGCATGGAGGTGCGCAAATCCGCCTCTGAGCTGCGCGCGATCTGGGTTCTGGGCAACGAATACCTGCAATCCGCAGCGCCCTGGACCACGATCAAGACCGATGAGGTCCGCGCCGCCATGCAGGTCCGTCTGGGCCTGAACCTGATCCGGCTTTACGCGGTGCTGTCGGCGCCCTTCATCCCCTTTGCGGCCGACACCATGCTGGCGGGGATGCAGACCGACGACCGCGCTTGGCCCATGGATGCGCGCTCGGCGCTGGAAACCCTGCCCGCAGGCCACGCCTTCACCGTGCCCGAAGTCCTGTTCGCCAAGATCAGCGATGAGCAACGCGATGAATGGCAAGAGCGTTTCAAGGGTATCCGCACCTGACCCAATCGGGTCACCATCCCGAAAGGAGACATGATGACCCATTGCATCCTGATTGGCGCGCCGGTCGATGAAGGCCAGCGTCGCCCCGGCTGCCTGATGGGCCCAGCCGCCTATCGTGTGGCCGGGCTGGGCCGCACCCTGACGGATATGGGTCACACGGTCGAAGATCGCGGCGATGTGGTTCCCGCCCCCGGTCGCGGCCAGACCTGCGCCAATTCCGCCGTGCACCACCTGCCCGAAACCATCGCCTGGACCGAGGCGCTGGCTGCGGCCGCAAGCACGGCCATGCCTGACGGCCTGCCCATCTTCATGGGCGGCGACCATTCGCTGTCGCTTGGGACGGTTGCGGGTGTCGCGGCCCATGCCGACGCAGCGGGAAGGCCGCTATTCGTGATCTGGCTGGACGCGCATAGCGATTTCCACACGCCCGTCACGACCACCTCGGGCAACCTGCATGGCACGCCGATGGCCTATGCGGCTGGACGCGACGGCTTTGATCCGTTCCCGCCCTTCCCGGCCCCCGTGCCGGGCGAAAATATCTGCATGTTCGGCATCCGCTCGGTCGATCCGGCGGAACATGCCGCGCTGGAGGAGACGGAGATCACCGTCAACGACATGCGCGTGCTGGACGAACAGGGCATCGCCGCGCCCCTGCGCGAATTTCTGGATCGCGTTCGCGCGGGAAACGGAATGCTGCATGTCAGTCTGGACGTGGACTTCCTGGACCCTTCGATCGCGCCCGCCGTCGGCACGACGGTTCCGGGCGGCACGACCTTTCGCGAAGCGCATCTGGTCTGCGAATTGCTGCACGAATCCGGGCTGATGACATCGCTTGATCTGGTCGAGCTGAACCCTTTTCTTGACGACCGGGGCCGAACTGCGCGGCTGATGGTCGATCTTGTCGGCTCGCTGATGGGCCGCAAGGTCTTTGACCGACCCACCCGCGCGTTCTGATGCCGCTTGCCAAGCACCGCCTTGCCCGCTAGCCACGCTGAATGGCGCGGGCGTGGCGGAATGGTAGACGCATGGGACTTAAACTCCCTGGAGCGTAGCTCGTGCGGGTTCGAGTCCCGCCGCCCGCACCAACGTTTTTGTTTATACGCAATATTTTCCTATATTTATGTGCAAAAACCTATAGACAGCCCACCTTTTAGCCCACCCTCCGGCGCCCGCTTGATGGGTGTTAGACGGCGATGTGGCCGCTTCAGCATGAATACCCTGCTGGAGGAGAGGCGGTCGTTCAATGCTATCTCGAACAGAAATACGTTCGAAGTTGATCGGGGGCGGCGGGTCTAGGTCGCCCCTATCGACACGAAGGGCGGTAAGCTGCCTGACGGCGGTGCGGCTTGGCACCTGCAGCAAAACCGGAAAGCAGTCATCCATGCGCGGTGCAACGATTCCGCTGTTGTGCAGTGCGTAGGTGTTCACCTGAAGTATGTCGAAGCTAATGATGGGATTTGACTCAGTCGCTCGTTTCGTGCCTTGAATAAGAAGCATCTTTGATTAACCGCCACTGGCTCAATGTGAAGACTGTTCATGCGAACATTTAACGAAGAAGAATTCAATCGGCTCAATGAACGCATTGATCAACTCCTGTCTTCTCAAGAGATACAGCAGCGAAGCCAAGCTCTTATCCACATTTTCTTAACTCACCGCTTCTATTGCGAGAAGGTCACCATTGATGAGGTGTGGACGGACGGCGGGAATGACTGCGGCATAGATGCAATTCATATAGATCGAAGAGGGGACGAGCCAGTCATTCACCTTCTTCAATCCAAGGTTTTTGACAGCACCAGGAAAGCTTCCAACCCCTTCCCTTTTTCCAGTGCCGAAAAAACCCTTCGATTTTTCGAGATCTTGAAGGATCGCCGCTGCGACCTGAAGAAAGTTGTAAATCCGAAACTCGAACAAAAAATCCTTGAGATACGTGACATAATTGCACGGGAGTTTCCCTCGTTTAAGTTGTGGCTGTTAGGAAACGGTATGCCTTGCAGTACGATTCAGATCGCTCCTTGCATCAAATCCCTAGAGAGGGAGGATGTGCAGGTCGAAGAGTTCCACTTGGACGAGATTGTAGAGTTTTGCCTTAATACACATAGCGGCCGGGTTAACCACGTATTCTACGCTAGGGACGTAGGAGTATTAGAATCTGGAAACTCAGAATTGCGGAGCGTTGTTGGATACGTTTCGGGTCTGGAACTCTATAAGCTACTGCGAGACATGCGAGATGAGCGAAAAATTGATTACACGCTATTCAACATGAATGTTCGTGGTTTTCTCGGTCTCGACAATCCGGTTAACAAAGAAATATTCAGAACGGCAGTCTCGGGTGATAATATCAACTTTGCCTCACTTAACAACGGAATTACCATTGTTGGGTCGCAGTGCAGAGTTAACAGAACCGGCTCCGACATGCCGAAGATCGGCATAAAGAGAATGAGCATCGTGAACGGTGCGCAGACATGCTCGGCAATTTTTGATGCCATAAAGGATTACTATCCGGATACCTCAAAGTTTGAGAAGCTTTCTGTTCTCTTCAGGGTATTTGAGACCGAAGATCCTGACTTGATTTCAAGAATTGCGGTCTCGACTAACAATCAGAGCCGTATCAATCCCCGCGATCTCAGGGCCAACGATGATATTCAGAGAAGGCTGGAGAGAGAGCTTCGTTCCTATGGAATTTCCTATAGAAGAAAGCGAGGCTTTCAGCCAGAAGGCTTGGAAGAAAGCAAGCAACTTGATGCTCTGAAAGCTGGACAAATATTGTTGAGCTATGTCCATCATGATCCAGTCAAATCTAAGCGTGAATCGGATGTAATTTTCACTGATCTATATGCCAAGGTTTTCGGAGGTGTAGACGTCGCTCAGTTGGTTGAGGCGCTATCGTGGTATGAGATAATCGAGGAGCGACGCCGTATCGTTCAGGATGACCTCAGGATAAGAGGGCAGCGCCGAACTGAGAATACATTCCTCACCTATGGTGCGTTCCATGTCCTGATGCTTTGCAACTTGCTAGGACCCGGCGTTGCCGAACAAGAGCGCGGCCAGATAGTCGATCAGGCTGTCAAAATTATTTCTGATCACATCATAGAAGCAGGAAATCCCGCGCATTACGCCTTCTTTAGGGACGCGAAGCAGTCCGAGGCGATGAGGACTGCCGCTGTCGAACCGAAGCTTCTATAGACGCTCTGAAAGTTGCGATGCGACGCTAAGGGCGGAAGCGGCCTGTGGCATCGCGGCGCTGCATCATCAGAAACTGGAGATAGCAGCCACTCAGGCGTAAGCGGCGTCTGAACCCCACATTGCTTGGCTGCGGCGCTGCTGCGAAGTCGTATCCACCGGCTGGTGGGGAGTGCGTTTCGCAATGTGTGCTAGGAATTTGTTTCTCACTTCACTGGGTGTCGAGATCTACGCCTCTGGTCATCGGCGGTGGCCGGATGAGGTGAAGGCTCGGGTGGTCGCCGATACGCTGGAGCCCGGAGCCACAGTGAACGCGGTGGCGGATCGCTATGGAGTGCAGCCGAACCAATTGTCAGCGTGGCGGGGGTTGGCCAAGCAGGGCAAGCTGGTCCTCCCGGCCCTGTCGACCGAAAAGCCGGTTTTCGCGCCCTTGGTCGTTTGCGACCCCCCGCCTGCCGCACCTTCCTGCGACAGATCCCCTGCGGACAAGCTGATCCGGATCGTGATCGGCGAGGTCACGCTTGAGTTGGCTGCGGATACCCCGGCCGTTCGGCTGGCCGAGATCGTTCGTGCCCTTGGAGCCGCCGGATGCTGATGCCGTCGCAAGGCATGAGGATCCTGGTGGCGACAAAGCCGGTAGACTTCAGGAAGGGGCACGACGGATTGGCGGCTTTGGCGCAGTCGATGTTGGCAGAGGATCCCTTCACCGGCACGATTTTTGTGTTCCGCTCGAAGCGCGCCGACCGGCTGAAGATCCTGTTCTGGGACGGCAGCGGCTTGGTGATGGCTTACAAGCGCCTCGAGGCCGACAGCTTCACCTGGCCCGCTGTCCGGGACGGCGCCCTGACCTTGAGCCGAACACAGTTCGAGGCGCTTTTTGCCGGCCTCGACTGGCGGCGGGTCCGGCCTCTGGAAACGCCGAGGCCGGTCGTTGTAGAATGACTTAAACGACAGAAAAGGCGAGCAATATCAGGTTGACCGGGCTATGATCGCGACATGTCTGCAGCCCCGTCCATCGACCTGTCCGCCATCCCCGAAAGCCAGCGTGCTGCTGTGCTGGCGGTGCTGCGCGAACGGGATGCGTTGCGGGAGAGCAACCGGCGTCTGGAGCACCTGATCGCCGAACTGAACCAGGTCGTGCATGGCAAACGTTCGGAGAAGCTGAACGACGACGAGCGCCAGCTGGCTTTCGAGGATCTCGAAGCTGCCCTGGCTGAGGCCGAGACCCGGCAGGATGCGGAGGTTGGCCCCCGCACGCCTTCACGTAGAGCCACACGCCGCAATCGCGGACATCTTCCGGCAAGCCTGCCGCGCTTCGAGCAGGTCATCGAGCCGGACAGCCTGCTCTGCCCCTGCGGCTGTGGTGAGATGCACCGCATCGGCGAAGACCGGACCGAGCGGCTGGACATCGTGCCCGCGCGGTTGCGGGTCATCGTGACCGTGCGCCCGAAGTATGCCTGCCGCCGGTGTGCCGAAGGCGTGACCCAGGCACCGGCCCCCGAGCACCTGATCGAAGGCGGCCTGCCTACCGAGGGCGCCTTGGCACATGTGCTGGTCAGCAAATACGCAGACCACCTTCCCTTATACCGACAGAGCCAGATTCTGGCTCGGGCCGGGGTCGAACTGCATCGCAGCACGCTGGCCGATTGGGTCGGCACCGCCGCCTTCCACCTCGGCCCGGTAGTCGATCGGCTGGTCGAACACCTGAAAACGTCGACCAAGCTGTTCATGGACGAGACCACGGCACCCGTGCTCGATCCCGGCCGGGGACAGACCAAAACAGGCTACCTTTGGGCTCTGGCGCGCGATGACCGCTCATGGGGCGGGGCAGACCCACCCGGTGTGGTCTTCACCTATGCGCCCGACCGTGCGGGCGAGAATGCAGAGCGCATCCTGCAGGGCTTTAATGGAATTCTGCAGCTGGATGGCTATTCCGGCTACAACCGCCTGACGCGCCCGTCCCGGACAGGCGGCGCGCCGATCATCGTCGCCCATTGTTGGGCCCATGCCCGGCGCAAGCTGAAGGAGATCTTCGATCGCGACGGCTCCGAGATCGCAGTCGAAGGCCTGCACCGTATCGCCGAGCTTTACCGGATCGAGGCCGAGATCCGTGGCATGGGTCCCGGCCAGCGGCTGTCGGTCCGCCAAGTGCGCAGTGCGCCGCTGGTCACTGCTTTCGGGGAATGGCTGCAGCTGCAGTGTCGGCGGGTATCGATGAAGTCCCGCCTCGGGGAGAAGCTGGCCTACATCCACCGCCACTGGGACGGGCTGCAGACCTTCCTGCGCGATGGCCGCGTCGAGATCGACTCCAACAGCGTCGAGAACCTGATCCGGCCGATCGCGAGCGGTGATTCATTGTGCCCCTCTTCTTCAAGTGACTGGAAACATTGGAAGTTGCTCTCGGGTGGTGGCGTGACGCGGGCGTCCTTTCTGCCGAAGGGCTGCGATAATGTCATCATTCTCAAGATCTTCGGCCCGAATTTGCCAGGGCGCGCCCGGAACGACCTGCTCGGCAGGCAAAATCCCGTCTTGGATCATCCGTCGCACGGCATGGCTGGTCACCCCGAGTTTTGCCGCGGCCTCGCGC
>NZ_FXTK01000031.1 GCF_900182695.1 Paracoccus laeviglucosivorans | reverse complement strand
GTCGCAGAACGTTCTGGTTACCGGGGGTGCGGGCTATATCGGCTCGCACGCCTGCAAGGCGCTGCGTGACGCTGGGTTTACCCCGGTCACATATGACAATCTTTGCACTGGCTGGCAGGATGCCGTGAAATTCGGTCCCTTTGAACAGGGCGACCTTATGGACCGCGCCCGGCTGGACGAAGTCTTTGCCAAGCACAAACCCGTCGCCGTCATGCATTTCGCCGCGCTGAGCCAGGTCGGCGAAGCCATGCGTGAGCCGGGGAAATACTGGCGCGGCAACGTTTCCGCCTCGCTTTCGCTGATCGAGGCAACGCTGGCTGCGGGCGTCAAGAACTTCGTGTTCTCCTCGACCTGCGCGACCTATGGGGACCATGACGGCGTGGTGCTGGACGAAAATACCGTCCAGACGCCGCTGAACGCCTATGGCGCCAGCAAGCGCGCGATCGAGGATATGCTGAAGGATTTCGGTGCCTCGGACGGGCTGAAATCGGTGATCTTCCGCTATTTCAACGTCGCAGGTGCCGATCCCGATGGTGAGGTTGGCGAATTCCACCAGCCCGAAACCCACCTGATTCCGCTGATCCTTGATGCCATCGACGGCAAGCGCGCCGCGCTGACCATTCACGGGACCGATTACCCGACGCCGGATGGCACCTGCATCCGCGACTATGTTCACGTGATGGATCTGGTCGATGCGCATGTGCTGGGCCTGCGCCATCTGCTGGATGGCAAGGTTCCGACCGGCGGGCATGAGGTGTTCTGCCTTGGCACCGGCAATGGCTTCTCGGTGCGCGAAGTGATCGAGCAGTCAAAGCATGTGACCAACCGTCCCGTGCCGATGACCGAAGGTCCGCGCCGTGGCGGCGATGCCGTCAAGCTGGTCTCGGGGTCGGAAAAGGCGGTTTCGCTGCTGGGCTGGGATCCTGCGCGTTCGACCATGCAACAGATGGTGGCGGACGCGTGGCGTTGGCACCAGAACGGCGGTTATGCCCGCTGATCCGGCGATTTTGCTGGACGTCACGCGGCTTGTTTCGCGCCTGAACCAGGGACCAGCCACCGGGATCGACCGGGTCGAGGCCGAGTGGCTGTCCCACCTGCAATCTTCGCGCGCGCCGCATCTGCTGCTGGCGCGTGCGCGTCGCGCGCAGCTTTTGTTGCCGCCAGCGGCGGGGGCTGCAATCCTGCGCTGGTCGGCTGGCGACGGCGCAGGGCTTGCCACGCCGGACCTGTTCGACCGCCTGCGGGGGCGACGCGACATGCGCGCCCGTGCCGAGGCGACGCTGCGGCGCATGGCCATATATCGCGCGGGCAGGACGGGGCGCGGTATCGCGCGCAAGGTCGCGCAGCATCTGGGTCACGCGGCCTATCTGAATGTCGGGCACAGCAATCTGACGGCTGATCTTTGGGCCGGGCTTGCACCGCTGCCGCGCGTGGCGCTGATCCATGACACCATCCCACTGGATCATCCCGAATTCACCCGCGCCGGACAGTCCGAGAAATTCCGCGAACGTCTTGTCGCAGCCTTGAAACATGCCGGGCTTGTCCTGACCGTATCAGATGCCACCCGCGCCGATGTGCTGCGCTGGCGCGACCGACTGAACCTGCCCGAAGTGCCGATTGTGGCCGCGCCCATCGGCACGCGCCTTGCCGCGCCCGATCCGACGGGATTGCCCCAAGGTCTGGACCTGTGCCGCCCGTTCTTTGTCACGCTGGGCACGATCGAGCCGCGCAAGAACCATGCCATCCTGCTGGATGCGTGGGAACGTCTGGGCCCCGACGCCCCACAGCTTTTCATCATCGGCAGGCGCGGGTGGGAGAATCACGAAACCTTTGCCCGCCTTGATCGCCTGCCGCCCGACAGCCCGATCCGCGTTCTGACGACGCTGGACGATGGCGCGGTGGCCGAGTTGATCGGGCGCAGCCATGCGCTTTTGATGCCCAGCCGCGCCGAGGGCTTTGGCCTTCCGCTGACCGAAGCTGCGGCGCGGGGGGGTCCGGTGGTCTGCACGCGGCTGCCGGCGGCGCGGGAAATGCTGGGGGATTATGCCTGTTATCTCTGTCCCGATGATGCGGGCGCGTGGGCCGATCAGGTGGCGGCGCTGGCCTCCGGCGATCTGCTGCGCAAAGTGGCAAGACCGGTGCCGGAATGGGACGCTCACTTCCATCTTGTGCGTCAGGTGTTACGGGAACGATTGCACGCAGAGGTAGTGAAGGGTATGCCCGTCAAAAAGCGATGAAGAACAGTGCCCCGCCTGCTCAGGATATTTCGCAGCAAGATGAAACTTCGCGCCTGCCGGCAATGGCTGCTTGCGCGCGCGATCCGGCGTAGGCGCAGGCTGCGGCCGGTCCAGAACCGCACCAAGCGCATCCATTCCGGCGATATTCTGCTGTTCATGTCGATGCGCAACGAAAAGGTGCGGCTGCCCTATTTCCTTGATTACTACAGGCGGATGGGGGTCCAGCACTTTCTGGTGGTCGATAACGCTTCGAACGATGGCGGGCGCGAATATCTGGCCAGCCAGCCGGACGTGTCGATCTGGCTGACCCATGCCAGTTACAAGGATTCGCGCTTTGGCATGGACTGGATGAACTGGCTGCTGCGTCGCTATGGCAGCGGGCATTGGTGCCTGACGGTCGATCCCGACGAATTCCTGATCTATCCGCATCACGATTCCCGCCCGCTCAAGGCGCTGACGGATTGGCTGGACGCCTCGACCATCAAATCATTTTCGGCGATGCTGCTGGACATGTATCCCAAAGGCGCGCTGCACAGTCAGCCCTATGCCGAAGGGGATGATCCGTTCCGCACCGCGGGCTGGTTCGATCCGGCGAATTACACGATCCGCAAGAACGGCGAATACGGCAATCTGTGGATACAAGGCGGCCCGCGCGGTCGGGTGTTTTTCCGCGACAATCCAGAACAGGGACCGGCGCTGAACAAGATACCGCTGGTCCGCTGGGAACGGTCATATGCCTATGCCAGCTCAACCCATATGCTGCTGCCGCGTTCGCTGAACGTGGTCTATGACGAAGACGGGGGCGAACGCGCCTCGGGTTGCTTGCTACATGCGAAATTCATATCGACATTCGCGCAGAAATCGGCCGAGGAGCTGAAGCGCCGCCAGCATTATGCCGATAGTCAGGAATACATGGCCTATCATTCCGGCTTGCAGGAGGATCCTGATTTCTGGTGCGAGGAATCGCGGCGATACGAGGATTGGCGCCAGCTTGAGGATCTTGGCCTGATTTCCAAGGGGAACTGGGCATGATGGATCAGCGTATGCCCCCTCCGGCCAGCGTGCCGGCCAAGGTGCGGCTGGGCGTCGTCATGCTGTGTCACAACCAGTTGCCCACCGCGGCCCGCATGGCGCGGGTCTGGGCCGAAGGCGGCGCGGTTGTGGCGATCCATATCGATGCCAAGGCATCGCGCGATGGCGTGGACACGATGAAGACCGATCTGGCGGATTATCCGCAGATCGTCTTTTCCCGCCGACATCCCTGCGAATGGGGCACGTTCAGCCTTGTGCGCGCGACGCAGGACGCCGCCGAATTGCTGCTGGAGCGTTTCGATGACGTCACGCATGTGATGGTCGTGTCGGGGTCGTGCCTGCCATTGCGGCCCGTGGCCGATCTGGTGGCGTTCCTGTCGCTGTATCCGCATCGCGATTTCATCGAAAGCGTCACGGCCGAGGATGTGGGCTGGACGGTCGGCGGCCTGAATGAGGAACGCTTTACCATGCGTTTCCCCTTTGCCTATCGCAAGCATCGCAAGCTGTTCGACCGCTATGTGGCATTCCAGCGCCGCTGGAACCTGACGCGCCGCATTCCAGACGGTCTGGTTCCCCATCTGGGGTCGCAATGGTGGTGTCTGACGCGGGTGACGCTTGGCGCCATTCTGGCCGACCCGCGCAGGCCGGAATATGACCGCTATTTCAGCCGGGTCTGGATCCCCGATGAAAGCTATTTCCAGACCATGGCGCGGCGTCATTCGACGCGGATCGAAAGCCGCTCGCTGACGCTGGCCAAGTTCGACGGACAGGGCAAGCCCTACATCTTTTACAACGACCACCGCCACATCCTTGAGGAATCGCGCTGTTTCGTGGCGCGAAAGATATGGCCGGACGCGACCGGGCTTTACACGCATTTCCCCCGCCCCGTTCAGGCCGAGCCGTCATCGGCGGAACCGCAGCCCGAGCGGGTGGACCGCATCATCAGTCAGGCCGTCGCGCGACGCAGGCTGGGGCGGCCCGGCCTTTACATGCAAAGCCGCTTTCCGCGCAAGGATCAGGAAAACGGCAAGACCTCGGGCAGCTATGCGGTGATGCAGGGCTTTTCCGACATCTTTCCGGGCTTTGAACATTGGCTGGCCGAACGTATCGATGCCGAGGTGCACGGCCATGTCATGGCCCAGCACGGCGTCGAATATGCCAACCGCGCCTGTATCGGTCCCGGCGGGCTTTCCGACAGTGCCGCCCTGCGCGATCTGGACCCGCGTGGCTTTATCGCGAATCTGATCCGCATTTCGCATCGTCCGCAGGTCGTGCAATACAGCCCGCGCGACCAGCAATCGTTGAACTGGTTCATGGCGACCGATCCGAATGCGCAGATATTTGTCGTCACCGGTGCCTGGGCCGTGCCGCTTTTGCATTCGGGAATGCCCTTTGACGACATCCGACGTGTCGCCGCCGTTCTGCAGCGGACCGAGCTTGAGCAGATTGAGGTGTTGAATTCGGTTTGGCTAAAGGCGCGGACACGTATCTGGGATCTGGCCGATTTCAGCGCACGGCCGGCCGATGTGCTGCGCACCGTGCTGCGCCAACTGGGCGCCGATCCCGATACTGCCGCCAACCTGCCCGAAATGCGCGAGCTGGCGGGGATGGGACGCTTTCTGCAACGGCTGCGCAATGCAGGGTTGCGCCCACAACTTATGGGTGATTTTCCTGTCGCCGAACCCGTGCCCGTGCCGCCCAAGGAAAGCTCATTGACATGACCCAGCCTTTTCAGCGTTTCGTCGTCTTCGCCGAGATGCGGACCGGCTCGAACCTGCTTGAGGCGACGCTGAACAGCGTCAAGCGCGTCACCTGTTTCGGCGAGGCGTTCAATCCCTATATGATGGGCTGGCCGGACAAGGACGAACTCAAGGGCATCACACGGGCCGAGCGTGAGGAAGACCCCCACCGCCTGCTGCGCGCGATCTGGGACAAGCCGAACCATTTGGCGGGGTTTCGCTATTTCCACGATCACGACCCGCGCGTCTTTGATGCGATCATGGATGACCGGGCCTGCGCCAAGATCATCCTGACCCGCAATCCGGTGGACAGTTTCGTGTCCACCGCGCTGGCGCGGCAGACGAACCAGTGGAAACTGAATGCGACCGAAACACCCATCCCGGCGGCTGCGCATTTCGACGCCGCCGAGTTCCGGCAGGTCACCGCCCGGATCGAGGAGTTCCAGCTTCGCGTCCAGCACCGTCTGCAGGCGACCGGCCAATCGGCATTCTGGCTGGGATATGAGGATCTGCGCGATGCAGACGTGATGACCGGACTGCTGCACTGGCTGGGCCGCAGGGACATCGACCGCGTTCTGCCCGCCAGCGATCAGGTGCCGCAAAACCCGCGCGAACTGTCCGAAAAGGTCACGAACTTTGCCGAGATGGAGGCCGAGCTTGCGCAGCTTGATCCCTTCATGTTGCGCCGCATCCCGAACTTTGAGCCGCGCAAGGGTCCGGCGGTCCCGTCCTACATGGCGTCCGAGGCAGGCAAGGGTCTGATCTTCATGCCGATCAAGGGCGGGCCGACCGATACCGTGGCGGAATGGCTGCGCGCGATGGGCCCGGTCTTGGAGGATCTGAACCAGAACGGCCTGCGCCAGTGGAAACGCGACCATGCGGGCCATCGCAGCTTTACCGTGCTGCGCCACCCGCTGTTGCGGGCTTGGGCCGCGTTCGATGGGCTGGTCACGGGAAACAACGCCGAACTGCGCCGGACGATGCGCGACATCCATCGTGTCGCGCTGCCCCGTGACGAAGAACTTGGCCAGATGACCGAAGCGCAGCAGGTCGAACTGTTCGCGGCCTTTCTGGACTTTCTGCGCCGCAATCTGAACGATCAGACGACGCTGCCGACCTATCCGCACTGGGCCAGCCAGTCCGAGATCATCGCGGGATTTTCCCGCATGGGTTCGCCCGACATGGTGCTGCGCGAAGCCGATCTTGCCCTTGAACTGGGCTGGCTGGTGCAGGGGGCCGGTGTCAAATCCCCCGCGGCCCTGCCCGAGATACGCCGTTTCCCCGAATTTCTGTCCGAGCAAAGCCTGCGTGGTGCCGCAAAGAAAGCCTATCTGCGCGATTACGTGGCCTTTGGCTTTGGTGGCCAGCCCTGATCAGCCTTGCGGCGTCATCGCCTTGCGTTGGCGCGTGCGTTCCAGCCCAAGCTTGTGTTCGCGCCAGATGATCAGGATGCCTGCCGTGATGACCAGCACGGCCCCGATCAGCATGACCAGCGTCGGCGCTTCGTCAAAGACGAACCAGCCGATCAGAAGCGCCAGCAACATCGAGGCATATTCGAACGGCGCGATCAGCGACGCATCCGCATAGCGATAGGATGAGGTCAGCAGGATCTGTCCCAGCCCGCCCAAAAGCCCGATCGTCACCAGCAGCAGGAATGTGCCCGTATCCGGCATGATCCAACCAAAGGGCAGCGTTAGCAAGCTGAGCAGGGTCGAGGTCACGGAAAACCAGAACACGATGGCCGACGTGCGTTCCTCTTGCACCAGCTTGCGCACGAAGATCTGGGCCATGGCGGTGCATCCGGCGGCGGTCAGCGTCACGACCGCGCCAAGCTGTTCGCGTGTTTCCAGCCCTTCGCCCGCCGCAGCAAGCCGGGGCGACAGCACGATGATCACGCCCAGCAAGCCAAGCCCGACCATGCTTAGTCGGAACAGCCGCACCTCTTCGCCCAGAAACATCGCGGCCAGCACGACGGTCATCAGCGGCGCGGCATAGCCGATTGCCGTCACCTCGGGCAGCGGCAGCAGCGACAGCGCCCAAAAGCCAAGGGCCATTGCACCCGTGCCGATGATGCCGCGATAGAAATGCCCGATGGGCCGATATGTCTTCAGCCCGATGCCGATTTCATGTCGCCATGCCAACCAGATCAGAATGACGGGGATCGCGAACAGCGAGCGGAAAAACACCTGCTGCCCCGGCGGCACACCCAGACCGCTTTCCGAGGTCGCCTTGATCAGCGACGCC
Source organism: Paracoccus laeviglucosivorans (assembly GCF_900182695.1). GTDB lineage: Bacteria > Pseudomonadota > Alphaproteobacteria > Rhodobacterales > Rhodobacteraceae > Paracoccus > Paracoccus laeviglucosivorans. The sequence continues at coordinate 18,567 of NZ_FXTK01000031.1, read as the reverse complement.
ATGACGGTAAAGACCAGCACGCTGAGGCATTTCAGCATGATACCGCGCAAAGGGCTGGGTGGTGTCGGGGTCATGGCAGTCGCTCGCAAGCCCATTCGGCCGCATCTGCGACGGTCGGATCTGGGTCGTTGCGCAACTCTTCCGCGACGGGACGCAGATGCGCAAGCCCGGAATTGCCGATTGCGTAAAGCACATTCCTGACCATGCGGTCGCGTCCGATACGCTTGATCGGGCTGCCCGAAAAACGGGCGCGGAACGCGGCATCATCCAAGGCTGCAAGTTCGGCCAAGGCAGGCGCACCATGCGGGCCGTGATAGCGCAGTTCTGTCGCGTCCTGCGCGAATTTGTTCCATGGGCAGGCGGCAAGGCAGTCGTCGCAGCCATAGATGCGATTGCCCAGCATGGGCCGCAATTCGGGATCCACCGGGCCCTTATGCTCGATCGTCAGATAGGAAATGCAGCGCCGCGCATCCAACTGGAACGGCGCGGGGAACGCCCCGGTCGGGCAGGCATCCAGACAGGCCCGGCACGAGCCGCAGTTTTCGCGCGCAGGCTGGTCTTTCGGCAAATCCAGCGTGGTGAAAATCGCGCCCAGAAAGAACCAGCTTCCAAGTTCGCGCGACAGCAGGTTCGTGTGTTTGCCCTGCCAGCCCAGCCCCGCTGCCTGAGCCAGCGGTTTTTCCATGACTGGGGCAGTATCGACGAACACCTTGATCTCGCAGCCCGTCAGGTTCACCAGCCAGCCGCCCAGCCGTTTCAGCCGCTTCTTGACCAGATCGTGGTAATCCTTGCCCTGCGCATAAACGCTGACCGCGCCGCGATCAGGCTGTTCCAGCACGGCAAGCGGATCGTGATCGGGGGTGTAAAGCTCGGCCAGCATGATGACGGAACGCGCCTCGGGCCACAGCGCGCTGGGGGATGCCCGCCACGCAGTGCGTTCGGCCATCCATTCCATCTGGCCATGACGTTCCTGAGCCAGAAACTCGGCAAGACGCTCGGGCAGGTGCGGATTGGCGTCGGGGTCGCAGATGCCAAGCGCGTTGAACCCCTCGGCGCGGGCCTGTTCTTCCAGCCGGGCGCGAATTTCGCCGGGATCAGAAATCCAAAAGCGCATAATGCGGCGCCGGGTGAACGCCCGGCAGGTGGTCGGCCAACAGGCTGCGGAAGGCAGGGCGCGACTTGATCTTGGCATACCATTCCTGCACCTCGGCGGAATGGGTCCAGTCCACGTCCGAGATGTAGTCCAGACAGGACAGATGCGCCGCAGCCGCGAAATCGGCCAAGGTCATCACATCGCCCGCCAGCCAGCGGCGATGCTCCAGCAGCGATTTCATGTAATCCATGTGGTAACGGATCGCCTGCAACCCCGCCTTGACGGTGCGGCTGTCGGGATAGCCCTGCCGCATGACCTTTTTCCAGACCCGCTCCATCATCACGGGGCGGGTGCATTCGGCGTTGAACTTGTCGTCGAACCACGCGCACAGGCGGCGCACCTCATACCGATCCGTTGCGGATTTCGGCATCAATGCGGGGTTGGGATAGGTTTCGTCCAGATATTCGCAGATGGCCTGGCTTTCGGCCATCAGCCGCCCCTCCATCCGCAGGACCGGCAGCTTGCCCGCCGGATTGCGGCGCAGGATCTCTGAGCCGGGGTCCCAGTAGCGATCCTCGACCAGTTCGACCTCGATCCGCTTTTCGGCCAGCACCAGCCGCACCTTGCGGCAGAACGGCGACAGCGCGACGTGGTAAAGGCGAATCGTTGAAGTGGAGGGGGAATTATTCATGTGGGAAAACCGCGGTCGGACGAGGGCTGCCCCGTTTGATACGCTTCGCGCCCCGCCGTTTCAACCGCGATGGGGTCAGCGCGTCAGAAGAAGACAGGAATCGCGGCCATCCGCCTGAATCGTCTGTGCGCCGCTGACGATCTGGCGGGTCCGCGCCGACCCGGTCTGCGGATTGCGCGTGCGTGGCGCAGGCAGGATCGAGGCCAGCGCGGCAGCCTGTCGCAGTGTCAGCTTGTCCGGCGTGGTCTTGTAGTAGTATTGCGCCGCCGCGTGGATGCCAAAGACGCCGCGCCCGAATTCGGCAAGGTTCAGATAGACCTCGACGATGCGGCGCTTGGACCAAAGCAGTTCGATCATCGGGGTATAGGCGGTTTCCAGCACCTTGCGCGGCCAGCTGCGCCCCTGCCACAGGAACACGTTCTTGGCCGTCTGCTGCGAGATGGTGGACGCGCCCCGGCTGGAGCCGGAGGCGATGACGCGGCGGATCTCGATCATGTCGAAACCCCAGTGATTGCAGAAATTAGCATCCTCGGCCGCGACGACGGCGCGGGCCATGTGGGGCGATACTTCGTCCAGATCGACCCATTCATGCGGGGTGCCCGGAAATTCGCGCTGGCCCGTGATGATGGTCCAGCTTGTCGGCGGGTTGATAAAGGAAAACAGGAAAACCAGCACCAGCATCAGCGCGATCAGCCGCAATCCCAGCCAGCGCGACCAGCCCCAAAGCCAGATCGCCATACGCCGCATTGGCCGCCAGCGCGTTGCTGCGGCGGGGCGGGGGGCGTCTTCGACCAGCGCCTCGGGTTCGGGGATACTGCTGCGACGGGGCATGGCCGCGTCCTGTCACGGCCATGCCAGTCAGGTCAAGTTCTTACGACGAGGACGAGAACGCCGCGACGTGATTGTTGGCATCCGCATCCGCTTCGGGGATGCCGACCGCTGTGCCCAGACGACCGCCCGCAAAGGCGTCGCGCAGCTTGTCTTCCTGGTCATTGGGCAACGAGGTTTGCAGCACGCGGCCACGGATGTGGAAGCCTTCCAGACGTTCCAGCACCTTGTCGGCGGTCATCTTGCGCACAAGGATGAACACGGCAGAACCGCCGGGCTGAACCGAATGGCCAAGATCGCGCATGAAATCGTCATTGATGCCGATATCGGTGAAACGCGCGGCAAGCGCGCCAGACGCCGCGCCCACAGCCGCGCCGACCAGCGGGTTCAGAAAGATCAAGCCGACCAGCGTGCCCCAGAAACCGCCGCCGACCGCGCCGGCCGCCGTCAGGTTGACCGCTTGATGAAGCTGGATGTCGTCGGCGCTGGGGCGCGTCACGACAACCGCGTCCTCAAGCTCGATCAGGTATTCCTTTTGCATTTTCACCAGCTCGCTGCGTAGCTCGAAGCCGGTGGTTTCGTCGTCGAATGCGATGACAAGAAGATCGGACATTCTTCGGATTCCTTTCATTGAACAGGAAACACGGGCACTGATTTAACCGGATAGTGCCTAAAGGTAACGAAATATTACATGAGCTGTAACTAATCGCGCATCTTGGCGTAAGCCTCAAGCGCGGCCTGCCTTCTATCGGCCAGTTCTTGCGCGTCATCGCCCGCGGCATAGGCAGACGGGACTTGCCAGTCACGGGGCAGGGTGTCGAAATAATCCTTTGCGTCCGGTGACTTGCTGCCTCTATAGCCCGCAAGCCAACGTTTCAGATAAGTGGCGTCGGGATCGAACTTTTGCGCCTGCGTCACCGGGTTGAAGATGCGAAAGAACGGCGAAGCGTCTGGCCCCGACCCGGCGACCCATTGCCAGTTCATTGCGTTGCTGGCGGGATCCCAGTCAGTCAGGCTGTCCTGAAAATGGCGCAAGCCCTGCTTCCAGTCGATCATCAGGTGCTTGGTCAGATAGCTGGCTGTGATCATGCGGACGCGGTTGTGCATCCGCCCCGTCACACGCATTTCGCGCTGGCCTGCATCGACGGCGGGAATGCCCGTGCGCGCTTGCGTCCATGCGTCCAGACCTGCACCGTGCGATTTCCATGGAAACCTGGACCATTCCTCGCGCCATGGCCTGTGATCCATTTGCGGGAATTCGATCAGCAGGTGCCATGCGAATTCGCGCCACAGCACCTCGGACAGAAACTTGCGGGCATCGTCGGCAGCGGTATCGCCCGCCTGGATCCGGCGCATACTGATGGCCCAGATCGTGCGCGGACTGATTTCGCCGACCGCCAAGGCTTCGGACAGCCCCGAGGTCGCGGGTCGGTCCAGCCTGTCGCGATCTTCGCCATAGCCCTTGGCGTGGGACAGGAAATCGTCCAGCCGCGCCAGCGCCGCGGCCTCGCCGGGATCCAGCGCGTGGCGTTCCAGCACCGCCGCGCCTGAACGCATGTCCGGCGCAAGGTTCAGGTTGTCCAGCACCTCGCCCTGCGGCAGGTCGGGGGCGATCTCGATCCTGCGGGGGGCGGCGATGGGCTGGTCGGGCCCCGCTTCGCGCACGGCGCGGGCAAAGGGGGTATAGACCTTGTAAGCGCCGCCCGTCTTGGTATGGACCATGCGCGGATGGATCAGCAGATGCCCCATATGCAGCAGCAGCGGCACATCCCCCAAAGCTTTGCGGGCCTGATCCTGCACCCGGCGCATCTGCGGACAGGGCCAGTCGGTAACATGCACCGCACTGGCCGATATGCGGCGCGCCAGTTTCGGCAGCTCATCCTCTGCCTCCCCCCTCAGGATCAGAACGCCGTGGCCGCAACGCCTGCGCAGATCGGCGTCAAAGGCCGCCAAAGCGCGCTGCAGACGCCATCTGCTGGCCGCGCCCTGTTCCATCAGCATCTTGTCGATCAGGAAAACCGGCGCGATCGGCCCATTTTTCAGTGCAGCCACAAGCGCCGTATTGTCCGCCACGCGGAAATCGCGGCATAGCCAAAAGATCGTCGTCACATGCCCGTCCATTTGCCATTTTCAACCAAAGCATCAAAGTGGCCTGCGGGTTTCCGCAACCGGGCGAAAATGCCTGATCCGGCATTCATGCAAATGCGGTTCTGGGCTTGCCATGCCCTCGCGATCCAGTGCCAAATGGCGAGAGTGGTTGTGATGCCTTTCCCGTCAGGAGCGATTCCCCGATGCTGATTCAGCTTGTGCAGATCAAGGTCCAGCCGGGGCACAGGGATGCGTTTCTGCGCGCCTTCCGGCTGAACTGGGAAGGCACACGGACCGAGCCGGGGAATATCCGTTTCGACCTGCTCTGCGACCCCGAGGATGAGAACAGCTTTTCGGTCTATGAGATGTTTCGCGACGAAGCCGCGCTGGATGCGCATCGCGCGACCGAACATTTCCGCAAGTGCATCGAACTGATCGACCCGATCATGGCCGAAAGGCGAAGCAAACGCTTCTTTCTGCCGGTGATGGTCGAGGGCGCTGCGGCCGATCGCGGTTGATGCGGGAATGCTGAACCCCCTTCGCCCCTACAGCGCGCGGATGCGCAGGATGGCTGGCCGTCCGTCCGCCGCCTTTACCGACGGCGCAATCGAGACATGGCAGGAAGCGCCGGGCAGCGTCTTGCAATTCCGCCCCGCCCTTGCCCTGCCGGGGCAGGCGGACCGCATCCGCGCCAGCGTCTTTGCGACACTTCCCGAAACCGTCGAAGCGTTGACCCGTGACGGCGAAGTTTCCGAGGGGCCCACCATAGGTTGGCGCTTTCGCGACATCGATCTTGTGGACGGTGTGCTTTACCGCAACGGGGCCGAATTGCATCTGCGCAACCGCCGCCGCCGCTTTGGACTGGCCTTTCGTCCGCGACATGCCGTCAGCGGCGCGCTGTACGAGACGTGGACGACCAATCGCTGGTTCGGAAGCTGGCTGATGGATGCGCTTGTGGCCTATCCTCTGGCGGCCAGAACCGGAATGGCGATGACGACGGCCCCTGCGCCCAAGCCGTCCAGCCACGCGGCGCAATACGAATCCATGCTGGAGATTTCGCCGACGCGGATTTCCGGCGATGTTCATTTCGATGAACTGATCCTGTTCGGAGACCTTGCGAACAATGCCGACAAGTGGCGGCGTCAGCGCGAATTGCGCGATGTTTTGCTGACCGGACGCGACCCCAAGCCGGTGCCGGGCGTCTTTTTGCTGCGCGGCCTGGGTGGGGATATGCGCTATCTGAAGAATGAGGCAGAGCTGGCCGAAAGGCTGGCCAAGGAACGCGGATTTCTGGTCATCGATCCGCTGAATGCCAGCGCGAACGAATTGATCGAGGCGTGCGGCGCAGCCCGTGCCATCGTGGGCGTCGAAGGCAGCCATCTGGTGCATGGCATCAACGTGGCCCCGCCCGATGCCGCCATCGTGCCGATCCAGCCCCCCGACCGGGTGGCAGCGACCCTGAAGCAGCTTTCCGACCGGCTGGGTCAGCGTTTCGGGCTTTTGGTGGCCGAGGGTAACGACACGGTCTTTACCCTCGACTGGGACGATCTGGCCCGGACTTTGGACCTGTTCGACTGACCTATTCCCCGCGTGGGAAACGCTTGGATTCCTCCAGCACGTTCAGGTCCATGTGGTTGCGCATGTAACGCTCGGACGCCTGCATCAGCGGCTGGTGATCCCATGGGAAATACGCACCGTTGCGCAAAGCCTCATAGACGATCCAGCGGCGGGCCTGACTTTCGCGCACCTCGGCATCATAGGCCGACAAGTCCCAGCGCGCGTTTGCCATGCCGCGCAGTTTTTGCAGCACGTCCCACGCCTCGGGGTCGCTGGCGCGGTTGATGCGTTCGTCCGGGTCGTCGGCCAGATTGAACAGCATTTCCGGGTCGGCGATGCAGGCCACGTATTTCCAGTCGCCGTCGCGCAGACAGACCAGCGGCGTGATGCTGCCTTCGGCAGCATATTCCATCGCCACCGGCCCGCGATCTTCCGCGCCCTTGGCCAGCGAGCGGCCATCGGTCCATGGCATGATCTCCTCCATCGAGATCCCCGCCAGATCGCAGATGGTCGGAACGACGTCGATCGTGGACACCGGCGTTTCCACCACGCCCGCCGCCATGCCGGGGGCCGAGATCATCAGGGGCACCCGCGCCGAGCCTTCGAAGAAGTTCATCTTGAACCACAGCCCGCGTTCGCCCAGCATGTCGCCGTGATCGGACAGGAAGACCACGATGGCTTCCTGCCGCGTGCGTTCCAGCACGTCCAGCAGCTCGCCCACCTTGTCGTCGATATAGCTGATATTGGCGAAATAGCCCTGACGCGCGCGGCGGATATGGTCCTGCGTCACCGTCAGTCCGCGCCAGTCGCAGGCATCCATCAGGCGCTGCGAATGGGGGTCCATATCCTCATACGCCATGGCCTCGGGCGGGGTCAGTTCCGGGATGCCTTCGTAAAGGTCCCAATACTTCTTGCGCGCCACATAGGGGTCATGCGGGTGGGTAAAGCTGACGGTCAGGCACCACGGACGGTCATCGGCCCCGCGCGACAGGTCGTAAAGCTTGCGCGTGGCGTTAAAGGCAACCTCGTCATCATATTCATACTGGTTGGTGATTTCCGCCACGCCCGCGCCGGTGACCGAGCCAAGGTTGTGATACCACCAGTCGATGCGTTCGCCCGGTTTTCGGTAATCGGGCGTCCAGCCGAAATCCGCGGGATAGATGTCGGTGGTCAGTCGTTCCTCGTAGCCGTGCAACTGGTCGGGGCCGACGAAATGCATCTTGCCCGACAGGCAGGTCTGATAACCCGCGCGGCGCAGATGATGGGCATAGGTCGGAATGTCGCTGACGAACTCGGCCGCATTGTCATAGACCCGCGTGCGGCGCGGCAACTGCCCCGACATGAACGATGCCCGCCCCGGCGCGCAAAGCGGGCTGCCGGTATAGCAATTCGCATAACGGACCGAGCGTTCGGCCAGCTTGCGCAGGTTCGGAACATGCAGGAATTCGGCCGGGCCGTCGGGGAATAGCACCCCCGACAGCTGATCGGCCATGACGATAAGGATATTCGGACGTGTCAATTACTTCACCGATGCCATCACTGCTTCGGTGCCCGGCTGACCGTCCAGCGTGGTCACGCCGTCCAGCCATTTCGCCACCGGCTCGGGGTTCGCGGCGATCCACGTCTTGGCTGCGGCGACCGGATCTTCGCTGTCGTTCAGGATATTGCCCATCAGCACGTTTTCCTGATCGACCGTAAAGACAAGCTGCTGGAACAGCTTGGCCGCGTTCGGGCATTGCGCCGCCCATTCCTTGCGCGCGACGGTATGAACGGTCGCACCGCCAAAATTGGGGCCGAATTCCGCGTCGCCGCCCGACAGATAGGTGACCTTCAGGTTCACGTTCATCGGATGCGGCGCCCATGCCAGAAAGACCGAGGGCGTCTTGGCACCATCATTGCGGGCCACTTGTGCCAGCATCGCCTGTTCGCCCGATTCGACCAGTTCCCAATCGCCCAGACCGAACTTGTCATCCGCGATCATCTTGGCGATCGACTGGTTCGCGGGTGCGCCGGGTTCGATCCCATAGATCTTGCCTTGGAACGCATCCTTGTGGGCGTCCAGATCGGCGAAATCCTTGACGTTCAGATCGGCGGCGGCATCCGTCACGGCCAGCGTGAACTTGGCACCGTCAAGGTTCTGGACCAACTCCTCGGTCTTGCCCGAGGCTTCCAGATCATCGCGGAATTTCTGCTGTGCGGGCATCCAGTTGCCCAGGAACACGTCCGTCTCGCCATTCTTCAGCGCCTCGTAACCGATCGGCACCGACAGGGTCTTGATGTCTGGCGTATAGCCCAGCCCCGTCAGGACCGCGTTGGCCACGCCGTTCGTCGCGGTAATATCGGTCCAGCCGGGGTCCGACAGGCGCACGGTCGCGCAGCTTTCGGGATCATTCGCGAGCGCCGGGCCAGCGGCCAAGGCGGCGGCAAGGGCGAGGGCGGAAATTCTGGTCGTTTGCGACATGCTTGGCCTCTCCTGACATTTGCGCTGCGGGATATTCCCGCAAGCCTGCGCCAATCAGCCCATAGCCCGCGTCAGGACGCAAGAGGCGAGCCGCGATCCGACCAAGCCAATGTCACGCAACCGTCGTAAAATACTGTGCCCGCCGTGTTTTGCGAACCGTCCGGTTCAATGTTTCAGGCTATGCGCCAGCACGGACTGGACGGCAGCCTCGTCCAGCGGTTCGTCCAGAAACTGGTACATGGTGCGGATATAATCCAGACCCGAGATCAGACCTTCATAATCGATCATCCGGCAACTGGACGGGTGGGCCTGTGCATAGGCCGCAAACATCTTGTCGGCTTGCCCAAGCTGTCCCAGCACCATGTCGCGCGGCTGCTGCCGCCACCAACCCGAGCGCGCGACATCATCCAGATTGCGGCGCTGAAACAGGATGCGCGATTTGGGAAACAATGTGCGCAGGATGTCCATATGCTTGGCGAAGAAAGCCGGGTCTTCGTGAAAGCGGATTTCCTTGAACCCTGACACGCGGCAATGCTTCGGCGGGCGCAGGACTTGCTTGACGAACAGGTCCATCAGACCCAGCGCGAATGCGTCGGGATCGACCCGTTCGGCGCCTGCCCACGGATCGAAGGGCTTGCCAAGGATCGGGCGCAGATATGGCCTGCGCTCCTCTCGTGGTTTCGGCAGATCCTCGCGCCGCCAGCGATACATGTCGTCATTGGCGACAATATCGATCGCGCGACCCAGAAACTGCGTCAGGTTGCCGTTCTCGCCCCGGATGACATAGCCCGGAATCGCATTCAGCAGACTTTGCGTCAGCGTCGAGCCCGAGCGGCCATAGGTGACCACGAAGACATATCCGTCGGTGGGGGCATTCAGGTGGCGGTGTGCGTTCATTCTGTCCGTGATGGTGCGAAGGCCCGCATGAACGGGCCTTCGTTAAGGGCTGGTTATGCTGCGGCCTGTTCGCCCGCTACATTCCCCGCCGCTGCGGCGATTTCCAACAGGTAGGCTGCCGGTTTCAGACCGGTTGCTTTCAGGAACTCGACATAGCGCGCGCATTTCATCGCACGATGCTTGTCATAAGCCGCGCCGTTGAACTTGATAAGCTGCTTCAGGCGCTGACGGGTCAGCGGCTGTGTCAGCTCTTCAGCCCGCAGGAAGGGCACGCCGGTTTCACGGCACATTTCTTCGGTGCGGGTGTCGATGGTGACGGTGCATGCCATGCGCTCGGCCTGGATCGCAAGCTGGGCACCGTGGAAGCGCGGCCCGATCAGCAGGTCGTAACGACGAAGTTCGTCCATCCATGCTGCAACGTCGTAGTAGGAACGCGCGTAGTTCAGCGCCCAAGTCTTGAACTGCTCGCGGCTGTAATGCGGCACGGTATGCTTGTGGATGCGGTCCAGAACCTCCGGCTCGATTTCATCGAACAGCCCGCGCGAGATTTTGATCATCGCACCCATGGATTGAACGATGTAGACGCCGGGGAATGCCGGGTCCATCATCAGCGAGATAAGCTGCTGCTCGATCTCGCGCGTATTGCCCCAGCTTTCATGGCCACCTGCAACAGCGATGCGCTGCGGCAGCGTGTTGCTTTTCCAGTTTGCTTCGATGCGCAGACCCAGATCGGCGCGCGGGTTCATGAAATGGGTCGGGCAGCCGTTCGGCATCGTATCGGCGCCGGTCAGTTTCTTGATTTGCTCGGAGGTGTAGGGACCGCGGGTGTAGATGTTCTGGATACCGTGGCGGCGACCGTTTTCGATCAGCACATCCAGCCAGGCACGGGTGCCATCGGTCAGTTCGATGTCCGCGCCGAATTCCTTGGCTTGTGCGCCAAGACCGATGGCGACGATGGGTTTCTGCACTTCGGACAGGTTACCAGCCAGCCCCCCCAGATCGGTATGCTTGCCCAATTGGTTCGCGCCGGGGAACACCACGAAGTCAGCTTGGTTCAGTTTGTCCGCCTTGGTGTGCCACGGAAAAAACTCGATCTCGGCATCAATCTGGCTTTTGACTGCATGCACGAACGCAAGGTTGCCGTTGTTATGACCAATCTCGCGATAAAGCTTGTCGAAGCCGCTATTCGAGTAGAGGCCGCAATCCTTGCTTTCCCAGAGAAGTGCGATTTTCATGTTATTCCTTTGAAATGTCTTGATCTTTCAGATCGATCTGATTGAGGTTTGAACTTTCGGGAATCTGCTAGGCACGTATCCGCCGGGTTTGTTTCTTGCCTTGGTCCAGGCCTGTGGCTGTCTTCCACTCCTCCCAGAATCCCGCCAGATCCAGCGGTGCGCTGATGCGGGACTTGTGGTCGGCCAGCACTTTCACATCCCCATGCACCGACAGGATTGCGCTGGCCAGGGCGGCGGGGTCGGCGACGCGGAACTGAAGGCCCCAGCCCTCGGTCTTTTCGGCCATGCCGCCGATATCCGACGCGATCATGGGGGTGCCTGCCGCGCGCGCCTCTTGGATGACGACGGGCGAGTTTTCCCACCAGACCGAGGGGATGATGATCCAGCCATAGCCGCGCATGATGTCCACGCAGTCCTGCGGACGATAACGGCCACGGAAATGGATCGAGGAGGGGATCTCAAGATCCGGCCACATGCGCGAGAAGCTGTCCTTATCCACGCCGTGGATTTCGATGCTTAGCGGGATGTCGAACTCGTCGTCACGCGCCTCGATCAGGGCGGCGGCGCGGATCAGCACGTCCAGACCCTTGGTCGGCGTGGCCTGCCCGAAGAATGCGAAGCGACCGGATTTCGCCAGCAGCTCGGCCTCGGTTTCGGGGCGGAAATGGCCGACGTGATCCAGACCGTTCTCGATCACCGCGATGCGACCTTCTGCAACGCCCCAATCCTCAAAGCGCAGGCGCAAGAATTCGCTGGGCGACAGCAGGTGGTCGAACAGGTCCAGCATTTCCAGCATCCGCGTCTTGCGCAGCACGAAGTCGATGGGTGCGCGGACGACGCAGGCAGCGCAGGCCACCTCGCTTGAGGCATAGCACAGCTCGCCCGAGCGTTTGACCATCTGGCCGTGATTGGCGCAGATCGCGGTCAGTTCGTGCAGGGTGCAGATGAACTTGGCATCGGGCAGGGCGGCGCGCAGGCGGCGGATCGTGCCCGCGCCGATGTTCCAGAAATGGTGGAAGTGATAGATGTCGCCCTTTAGCGCCAGCAGAAACTCAAAGATCCAGTCTTCGTCCAGGATCTCGGCGTGCTCCATGGTAAAGCTGTCCATGCCACGCCCGCGCAGGCAGAAATCGCGCGGGCCGAAGCTGACAATCTGCTGGCTGGCACCGAAGAATTTGGCGCTGTCCTCGGGGCCGATGGTCGAGCCGACGAAATACACGTCCTGTCCCAGCGAAAGCAGATGTTCGAACTGGCGGTAGGCCGCCACCTCGCCGCCGCCATAGCGCAGGTTCGGATGCGAGTGAGAGACGATGACGGTGCGGCTCATAGTGCGGCCTCCAGGATCGCGCGGCGGCTTTCGGCGTCGAAGGCATGCCAGTCGCGGCCATCTGCAAAGCTTTGGCAATGCGGACCGGTCTTGCCTTCGAAATAGCGGTAGGCATCGACACGGCTTAGCGCGGCATCGTCCTGCACCATCAATTGTTCGACCAGCAGGCGGATTCGCGCTTCCTCGGTCAGGAAGCACTGCGGGATCTGGTCCAACATGGCAAAGAACGCGGGGCCGTCCATCGACAGGGCAAAGGGCAGCAGATCGCGTGCAAAGCGGTCGGCCTGCGCCGCAGGTGTGGCCATGACTGTGCCGATGGGGTCCAGCAGCATGACGCGCGGCTCAGTCGGTTGCAGGGCGAAAAGCTGCGCGGGGTCGAATTGGAACAGCGTGGCACTGCGGGCAAAGACGACACGCGCGGGCATCTGCGGGGGCGCGGTGATCGTCAGTGCGGCGCTTTGATAGGTCAGACCCGTGGCGACCTCGCGCGCGGCACCTTCGATGCCGTTGCGCAGCACCGTGCTAAGGCGCGGGCGCAGCAGATGCAGGCGCAGGCGGCCGGGCAGATGCGGCCCGATCCGGCGCAGCACATCGCGCAGATCGTGATCCGAAAGGTCGTGATCCAGCACCAGAAGCGTGTCGCCTGTCATCGGGACGATGGCTGCGTCCTTGTCGGTCGGCTGCGGATCGGGCAGGCGGTCGGGCAGCATCGCACGGCGCAGGCGGGCGCGAGCATCGATGTCGTCGATGCCAAGCGTCGCCGTGGTGAGGTTCTGGGCCAGATCGGCAGGTTCGACCTGTTCGGCACTGACGATGACGCCGGGGGCGAAGTTCTCGCCGGGGATCATCAGCAGCAGGCGGACCGGACCCGAAGGCGGGCGCGGGAAACGCCAGCCGCCGCCATAGCCGTCGCGGCCGGTAAAGCGGTAACGCGGCGCATAGGCTGCAAGATCGGCCCGCACCATGGTGCCCGGCAGCAGATCGACGGGGACAACCATTTCATCCTCGATCGCCAGCGCGCAAAGCTGTTCGGTCGATGCGGCGGCGGGCATGAACCAGCCGACAAGCGCGCCCTGACCGGCAGCGGTGGACTGGCAGCGATCGACGGCCAGCACGTGGTTTTCGGTCTCGCGCCCGGCGGATTGGGTCGGGCGCAGGCGGGCGCAGATGTCGCGCCCGGTCTTTTCATCGGAAAGCAGCACGTGACGCCCGGCGATCAGGCGCAGCAATGCGAAGAACGTTTCGTCCACGCCGATCTCGACCAGACGATGGGCATCCCCTGACAGCCGGTTGCCCTGGATTTCCGTGAAATCCTGCATTTCGGCGAGGTGGATGGTGCAATCGTCGGGATCGAAAGAGGCAAGCAGGTCCGACAGGTCGAAGAGCGCGATCACGCCCAACGGTTCGGAGCTGCGCAGGTCGCGGCGGACGTGGCGCGTTACAAGAACAGGGTCCAGCACAATGTCGTTGACATGCAGGCGCAGTTCGGGGCGGGGCCGTGTGGTCCAGCCTGCGACGGCGACGGTGCCGGCATCGTCCATGAAGCAGAAATCCAGATTCATATGGATGCCGTCGGATTGTTCGGGTTGCGATGGGTCTTCGTTGCTGCGCGCATCGGTCCGGCTCAGGTCAGGGTGACGGCGAGACGGTCAATGATCATGCGCTGAGCGGGCTGGCGCAGGTGAACGATCACGCGGCGGCCAACTGCATCACCCGTGGTTTCGGGCAGGCGCAGGTTGCAGACGGTGACGCTGTTTTGCACCAGTTGGCATTCGCGATGCCCGGCGTCACGGACCGAGCCATCCTCCAGAAACTCGCGCACGAAAACGTCGACCACGACCGGACGGTCCGAGCTGACCTGCATTTCCATGTAGCAATGCTCGGCAGGCATGTCGGCGGGAAGGGTGCCTTCCAGCGTCATCCAGTCGGCACCGCTGCAACGCAGTTCGATCCCGCCATTGTCCTCGGCCATCAGCACGTCGGCGCGGGCGCTGGTCGGCAGACATGCACCGAATGACGCGGTGATGTTGTTGTAGCCACCGGCAAGGCCCAGCTTCGGGCGACCGATCAGCCCGGTGCGGGCCTCGTTCACCAGATCAAGGCGCGTCGCCTGCAGCGCCTCAAGAATATCAGCCGCCGCACGGAAATTGCGCATGGCAGCGTCGAAAATCGTCGTCATAGGATACTCCTGTACATGTCTAATTCCTCCACTCCCTCTTCTTCGGCGGCTGGGCCGCCCTCCCTTCGGTTCAGCCAGACCAGCAGCGGCGCGACGGCCAGCGACCAGTCGCGCGCCATGCGGTCGGCATCGCGCGACACCTGCGCCAACAGGCGCCGGTCGGCATCCAGAAGCATGATCTGCCGGGCAAACGCCTCTTCGCAGCCATCTTCGGGCAGGATGAATCCCGTGGTGCCGTGCTGGATGGCTTCGTCCATCGCGCCCACATCGGTGGCGATCACGACGACGCCGCAACGCTGCGCCTCAAGAATGGAAAGCGGCAGCCCTTCGTAATGCGAGGGCAGGACCATGATGTCGGTGTCCAAAAGCAGCTTGGTCAGCGCCTCGGCACCGCGCACCGGACCCAGCATCTGCGTGCCGCGCGGGAATGAGAAATCCACGTCCTCGCGGTCCACGACCGAGCCGCCCGCGATGGTCAGCCGGATATCGGGGGCCTGCAGGGCCAGCGAATGGAAGATCTGGGACAGGCGGTGAACGCCTTTTTGCGGGTCCAGCCTGCCCATGAACAGCACGCGCAGGGGCTTATCCGCCGCGCGTTCGCCGCGCCGCTCGATCAGGCCACGTGCGCCATGTGGCAGCGGATAGCCCGGCGCATTGACCACAGCCATCAGCTTTTCGCGGGGCACACCATGCGCATGCATCCAACGGCGCAGCGCGTCCGAGCAGGTCAGGATCAGATCATAGGCATATTCATAGGCCAGCGCCAGTTTGGGCGGGCCGTAGTTGCGGCCATAAATGCTGCGTTCCAGCAGGTGTTCGTGGTCGATCATCGTGACGCCACGGCGGCGCAGCAGGTCGGCGACCTTGTGCAGCGCGCCGGAATGGGCGTTGACGACCACATCCATGCCGGAAAGCAGCCCGATCATGTCGGCCTTTTCGACATCGTTGCCCCAGCTGGGTTCTGCTGTTCCCAGAAACTCGGTCCCGGTCCAGTCGATCGCGCTGGAATCGGGCATCCAATTGACCGAGGTGAACGCCTGCAACGCCCAGCCGTCGGGATGGATCGGGCGGTCGCTGACCACGAAAAGGTGGCAGCGATAGCCATTCTGCTGGAATTCGCGCGCCATCGAGGCCACGACTTTTTCGACCCCGCCGAAATCGAAGATCGGCAGGACGAAACCAATATCGCGCTGGCCCGGCTGCTTCAGCAGCGGGAACACGATGCCGCCCGCATTGACGCGGCGTGGAATACTGACGGATGTCGCGCGGTCGATGGCCCCGCCCTGTTCGCGCCATTCCCAGCGTTGCGCCAATGCGCTGCGGAACCGGCTGCGGCTAAGGCGCAAAAGGAAGCTGCGCAGCAGCTCTGGTCCGCTGGCGGTCTTGAGTTCAAGGGGCGACATGCCCTCCAGCTCAAGGCCCCAGCTTGCGATGCTGAATTCCGACGGGGCGTGGTCGATGCGGCGCAGGCTGTCTTCGTCATCGCCGGTGATCAGGTCGCGGATCGCTTGCAGATCGATCACAACGCCGTCGGCAAGCCGCTCTGGATTGCCGCAATCATTGGCGATGTGATGCCCGCCCGCCGAGCTTTCCAGATAGAACAGATCGAACTGGGGACGTTCGTTCGCGCGGGCCCAGCGGCGTTCCGCATTCCAGAAAAAGCTGCGCAACAGGCGGCTTTCCGTCAGCCGGGCCGACACGCCTTCGCGCAGCAGCACGATGTATTGGGGCGCGTGATTGGCGAAAGGCTCGGCGAAATGCGCCATGATCTGGCGCTCAAGCTCGTCGATCGACACCTCACGGCGCTGCGTCGGATCGGTCAGCAGCCGCGCCATGGCGGCCTGCCCCTCGATCACGGCAAAGCGGGGGAAGCGCGCGGCCTCCAGCGCCAGCAGCTTGGGCGTGTTGAACAGCCATGCGTGCTTGGTTTCCAGATAGCGGCGCAGTTCACCATCGGCATTGTGCGAATTGCTGAGCATACTGACCGGGCGCTTGCGATAAAGCAGCAGCGGCTGGGCGGCAGGTTTGCCACGAAAGCCCGCCTGCGCTGCGGAAAGCCAGAAATCCCAATCCTCATAGCCGCGCTTCATGCCTTCGTCGAAGCGGATACCGGCATCAAAGATGCGGCGGCGGATCAGGCTTCCGGCTTCGCACAGGTTGATCTGCGCATGAAACAGCAGGTCGTATTCGCGGTCTGTGACGTAATGGCCGTTCTGGCCGAAAAAGTCGAAATCCGGGTAAAACCAATCGGCCTGCTCATGGCGTGACATCAAGGATTGCATCGCAGCGCCTGCGCCCGCGACCAGAATGTTGTCGGCATCCAGCAGAAAGATCGCGTCCAGATCCGCATCCGCTTCAAGCGCGGCGGCGATGCCGCGATTGCGCGCGGCGCTTAGGCCGGCATTGGCGCAATGCAGCACCTTCATCCGTGTGCCCAGCACCTCTTGCCAGGCCGTCAGGCTATCGATGGTCTCGGCATATTCGCAGCCGTCATTCACCGCGATCAGCCGCTGGATCGTGCCCGCCTCGATCTCGCGCTGGACCGAGGCGATGGCGTCGTCGATCAGGACCGGGTGGCCCTTGATCGGCACGACGACGCTGATCGCCGGGGCGGTCTTGTGCCGAGCGCGGATCGGACCGGCGGGTAGTGGGGTGATGTCGGCGGCGGGTGTCATGAATTGCCCCCATCGCTGAGTATCCCGCGCGAGATGCGGAAACCCCGGAACAGGCCCCAGCTCAGATCATTGGGCACGTCAGCGGCCAGCGAGACGGCCAAAAGCAGGTCGGCGCGTCCGGTGATCGGCTCGACCGGGATGCAATGGGCCTGCGCCCAGCCACGGGCGGGCAGGCCGGTGACCCACGGCCCCATGCGACGCTGCCAGAAGCCGTCTTCGTCCACCACGCCATGCGGGGCGACGCCGATGGCAAAGTTCAGGTTAGGCGCCCGGCTGTGACCCACCGTCACCAGCGCCGAGATATGCGAAAGGCCCGCCATATCCACATCGCGCAGGATGGCGCAGACCGCCCCGGTGCGCGACGGATGGACCAGAATCGCATCCTCCTTTTCCCAATGCGCGGTCGAGACGTGATCCGATGCCTGGAACGGCAGCGAAAACACCTCGGGCTCGGGGAAGCTGGAGGCGGGGATGAACCTGGATTCGGTGATGCTGACCGCCTGGTTGCCCGAAATCGTCGGGCTGCAGCTTGGCAGGCGCACGCCGCCCAGTGATTGCCATGCCCGCAGCGCCAGCGCCTCATCGGCCAGTGGGCCGGTTTCGCCATTGGCGCGGAATATCGGATCGGGCACGGCTTGCGAAAGCCCCAGCGACAGACGGCCTTCGTCGGCCATCTCGATGCGCAGGTGGCAGTCGCGGCCAATGCCTTCGATGGGTTCGGGCAGGTTGAAACGCAGCCAGCCAGTTTCCAGCCCCATATCGGGACTGGCGACTTGTGTCGGGTAAATCCGCCCCGAGGAATCCTGCAAGACGACCGAGAATTCCTCGATCATTGGCATCACAACTTCGGGGAACCACAGGTCGATTGCCGTCAGTCCCACCGCGTTGATCGGCAAAAGCTGGGAAACCGACTGCCCCGCCGTCAGGCTAAGCATCTTGCCGGTCGGCTGCCATGTCAGCGCATTCGAAATCTGCGGATTGCCAAGGCTGTAAAGCAGGTTTTCGATTTCCCGCAACCGGGCCTTGGTCCCCATGCTTTCCGAGCGCAGTTGCGCGGCAGCCATCCGTGCCTCGCCGATGTCGCGGCGGGCTGATTTCAGCTCGCCCAGCAAAAGCTGGATGATCGAGTCCGAGAAACCACGAGGTTCATCAGGGTCAAGCTCAAAGATCTCAAGCTTGGCGAATGGGCCATCCGAGAGCGCGGCCTTCAGCGCCTTTTTCTGTCCCGAAAGGGAAACGGCACCTAGAACCTCGCCCACGATCGCGCGTTCCGTGGCGAAACGGCGCTGGGACGGGTCCAGAATTTCAATCTCTACACTTTCGGGCAGAAAGCGACGTGCAATATCCTGCACGCGCGCATCGACGATGAGCGTGGACATTAACTTCTCTGTTTGTTGACGGAACGATCGACCGCGGCGATTGGGGTTAATGACAGTCGCGGCACTTGTAATTCCGGGAAATCTAACCGGATCTAAGCTTGATTATATTCATTCTCCGGGTTTCTGTATCGGCTGTTGGGAAAAGGTCTTGTTAATA
>NZ_FXTK01000030.1 GCF_900182695.1 Paracoccus laeviglucosivorans | reverse complement strand
GTGTCGCGCATCTTCGGATGTCATCGCGGCTCCAACCGTTTCCCCTTGTCACAATGCGGCGGGGACGGGATCAACGCAAGGTGGCCGGACGGGTATAAACGCCCCGCGACCGCATCCGTTGGACGCGCCGCCGCTGCCACGCGTCCAACCGCTTTCAGCGCGGGCGGTGCTCGTCCAGATCCGGGGTTGCTTTGCTTACGAGGATGATGGCAATCCATGATGCCACGAAGCCGGGCACGATCTCATAGATGCCCTCGCCGCCCAGCAGCGATTTGTTCAGGCCAAGCGCAATCCACAGGATTACCGTCACAGCCCCGACGACCAAGCCCGCCACCGCGCCAAGGCCAGTCATGCGACGCCAGGTCAAAGCCAGCACGATCAGCGGGCCAAAGGCGGCACCGAAGCCTGCCCAAGCGTTCGATACCAGGCTTAGCACCTGTGCATCGGGATCGCGGGCAATCACTGCGGCGACGACGCCCACCGCAAGCACGGACAGGCGACCGATATTGACCAGCTCGCGCTGGGTCGCGTCACGCTTGACCAGCGTGTGATAGATGTCCTCGGTCAGCGAGGAGGAAGCGACCAGCAACTGGCTGGATACCGTGGACATGATCGCGGCCAGCAGCGCGGCATAAAGGAATCCGGTGATCAGCGGATGGAACAGCAGGTTCGACAGGATGATGAAGATCGTTTCCGGGTCGTGAACCGTCAGCCCGTTGCGCAGCGCATAGGCGTGGCCGAAGATGCCCACTGCGACCGCGCCGATCAGCGACACGATCATCCAGGACATGCAGATGTTGCGCGCGGTGGGCACGTCCTCGACGCTGCGGATCGCCATGAAGCGCACGATGATATGTGGCTGGCCGAAATAGCCCAGGCCCCACGCAACCGCCGACAACCAGCCCAGCACGGTCATGCCCTTGGCCATCGAAAAATATTCCGGGTCCATCGCCGTCAGACGCTCGACCGCCGGGCCCACACCTGCGCCATCGCCCGAGGTCAGAATAACGATGGGCATAATGACCAGCGCCAGCATCATGATGCAGCCCTGCACAAAGTCGGTCAGGCTGACCGCCAGAAAGCCGCCGATGGTGGTATAGACCAGCACGAAGCCCATCGTCAGCAGGATGCCCGTCATGTAGTCGCCGCCGAAGGCGCTGGCGAACAGCTTGCCGCCGCCGACCAGCCCCGAGGCTGTATAGACGGCAAAGAACACCACGATCACGACGGCTGACACCATGCGCAGCAACCGCGCGCGGCTGGGGAAGCGCGCGCCAAGGAAACCGGGGATGGTCAGACTGTTGTCGTAACGCTCGGTCTGTTCGCGCAGGCGCGGCGCGACGATGATCCAGTTCAGAAGCGCGCCCAGCGTCAGACCAATGCCGATCCAGGATTGCGACAGGCCGGACACGAACAGCGCGCCGGGCAGGCCAAGCAGCAGCCAGCCGCTCATGTCGGACGCGCCTGCCGACAGCGCGGTGACCGAGGGCGACAGATCGCGTCCGCCCAGAATGTATTCCTCAGAACTGGATGTTGCCTTGCGCCACGCATAGACGCCGATGGCGATCATCACTACGAAATAGGCCGAAAGGCTGAACCACACGCCGAACTGCATATGCTCTCCGTTTGCTCACAATATTGCGCGGCTTGTGTCACGGACCATTGCGACACGGGAAACGGAAAATGCGCACATCCTGTTTCGACTGGTGACTTTGGTCGATTGGAACAAGAAAGCGCCGAATACAGGCTGATCGCCTAGGGCCACGTCATCGTAACCGGCTGATAAATGCTGTCTGGCGAAACTGTGACAAGCCAATCGGATGGAGTCATGCTTGAGTTGCGCAGCACAAGCAATTCAGGAGCCAGCATGACCGAACACCCGTCGGGCGCCGACACCGCAGGACATCGCTACGCGCGCGAGCTTGAGCGGCATCTGGACTGGTTGGACACGTTCACGTCGACCGCGCTGGCGGTTCTGGCGGCAGCATCGGGAATCTATACTTACCTGGGCGTGCGGACATTGCTGGACAATCCGGGCATCTGGACGACATTCGCCGCACTCTCCTACTCCATCGCGGTGTCCGTGGGGATCTTCGTCTTCTGGTCCTACATGCTGCGCCTGCTGCCTGCGGTCAGGACGGCCTCGGCGCGGGGTGGGCTGCTGCTGAGCATGGCACTGGGTTGCCTTGCGATCGTGGCGATGTCTTCATGGCTGAACGCCGCCGCGCTGGCCGGGGGTGCCGCCGTCGAAACGCATATGGCGACCACTGTTCAACAATATCAGGCAGCGCTGGAGCGGGCGCACGCCAATGCGGTGGCCGGGCAGTCCCTGACCCGCGACGTGGCCCGTGTGCGTCAAAGCTTTGCCGATCTGTCCGAGCAAGAGGCGGGGGGCACGCTGTCGGGCTTTTCAGGCCGGGGCGCGGTCTTTCGGGTTCTGACCCAGAAGGGGTCCGAATTGCAGGCGCTGGAAGACCAGATAAGTGGCGTAACCGAACCGATCGAACAGGCCTTTGCCGAAGGGAACACCGTTCTGGCGCGGATGCGCAGCCTGTCGGTCCAGCCGGGCGGTATTGAAGATCGCACCGTGCGCTTCTCCGAAAGTGCCGTTCAGCTGTCCGGCCTCATCACCCAGCTGCGGCAGTTGAACCCCGCGCCCCTGGTCGCGCGTGCCGCGCAGGATTTGTCCGATGCCGTGGTGCTGCCCGAGCTGGACGGAACGACTGCTGAAATGCGTGCGGGTCAGAACAGTACCATCAACTCGGTCCTGTCGCTGGTCGAACAGCGTGCCCAGACCTTGACAGCTGCCGCGAACGAGGTGCTGGCCCTGCCCCAGCCGTCCGAGGCGATCTATACCCCGATGTCCGCCGCCGACGCGGTCATCGTCTATGCCGGAAACTTCATTCCGGCTTGGGCCGGTGCGATTTCAATCGATCTGCTGCCCGCTGTTCTAGTCTTTATCGTCATGGTGGTGCAGTCGGCGATCCGGTCCGGCCGGGGCGAAACGCACGGCGATGACAGGATGACGGTGGGCGAGCTGCGCGCCGCGCTGGCGGCGGCGGAAATGCTGCGCGAACGCCAGCCGGATGCGACCGATCAGCCCCGCGCCCTTGGCCGTCCCAAGGATTGAAAATGCTGTCATCCCCTTCGGGCGCCATCAAGGCTGTGCTTTTATCGCAGGTGTTGCTGGCGGCGGCCATTGTCGTCATCGACCTGCGCAGCACCTCGGGCGGTCAGTCGCCTGAACTGTCGGCGCCCGCGCAGGGGCCGAGCGTGCGCCCCTATCGCCCCGACCAGCGCCCGCAGATGCCCGGCGCCCCTGCCATGGGACCAATGCCCGAGCGGCTGGAGTTTTCGCAGGCCGGTGATGAAATCCGCATCCTTGGGCAGATCGCGCCGGGCGATGCCGACCGCTTTCTAAGCTGGCTAGACACGACGCAGCCCGCCCAGACGCAGGTGTCGCTGAACAGTTCGGGCGGATCGGTGGCCGACGCGCTGGCCATCGGGCGCACGATCCGCAGCGCGGGCTATTCGACGCGGGTTTCCACCGGTTCGGTGTGCATGTCGGCTTGCCCCTATCTGCTGGCCGCTGGCACCACGCGCGACGTGGCACGTGGCGGCGTGGTCGGGGTTCACCAGCATTATTTCGGCAAGAACACAATCCTGCCTGCGTTCATGGCGGTGGCCGATCTGCAACGCGGGCAAGCCTCGGTCATGGATTACTTGGACGAAATGGGGATCGATTTGCGCCTGATGAGCTTTGCGATGCGCACGCCGGCCAGCGAAATATACGTTCTGGATCATGACCTTATGCAGGAACTGCGATTGACGACACGCGCAGACGACGCCTGACCGACCAAGGTTGCATCCCCGGCGGGATACCAATATCGCCGCCTCCATTCAGGTCATGGAGGAATGATGAGACTTCTTGAAAGCATTTCCAATTTCGTCGGCAAGACATTTGCGATCTGGGTGATCCTGTTCGCCGTCCTGGGTTTTGTCATGCCCGACACCTTCAAGCAGTTGACGCCGTGGATCGTGCCGCTGCTGGGCATCATCATGTTCGGCATGGGTCTGACCATCTCGGGTCGTGACTTCCAGGAGGTGGCGCGGCGTCCCCTGGATGTGGGGCTGGGCGTCCTGGCGCAATTCATCATCATGCCGCTGCTGGCCGTGGCCCTGACCAAGCTGATCCCGATGCCGCCCGAGGTCGCGGCGGGCGTGATCCTGGTCGGCTGCTGCCCAGGCGGCACCTCCAGCAATGTCATGACCTATCTGGCCAAGGGCGACGTGGCGCTGTCGGTGGCCTGCACCAGCGTCACCACCTTGTTGGCACCAATCGTCACGCCGTTTCTGGTGCTGATGCTGGCCAGCGAATACCTGCCCGTCGACGCATGGGCGATGTTCGTGTCGATCGTCAAGGTCGTGCTGCTGCCGCTGGCCTTGGGTTTTGCGGCACAGAAACTGCTGCCCGGCTTCGTGCGCGCGGCAGTGCCCGCGCTGCCTTTGGTCAGCGTGACCGGGATCGTGCTGATCGTCGCCGCCGTGGTCGGCGCGTCCAAGGGAGCCATCGCGCAATCGGGCCTGCTGATCTTTGCCGTGGTCGTCCTGCATAACGGTCTGGGCTATCTGATCGGCTATCTGGCCGCGCGCGCGGGCGGGCTGAGCCTTGCCAAGCGCAAGGCCATCGCGATCGAGGTCGGCATGCAGAACTCGGGTCTGGGTGCGGCGCTGGCGACCGCCTATTTCTCGCCCCTCGCGGCTGTGCCAAGCGCGATCTTCAGCGTCTGGCACAACATTTCCGGCGCGTTGACGGCGAACTGGATGTCGCGCTTCAAATGATCAGCGCCAGATCTCGGGATCGACGCCTTTCGCGATGTCGGGATGCTGGGACAGATGGAAGGTCGGCATCTTGCCGGCCTTCCTTTGTGCCAGGTAGTCGCGCGTCAGCTTGGCGACCGTTCCCGACAGCGCCACGATGGCGATCAGGTTGATCGTGGCCATCAGCCCCATCGAGGCATCGGCCATGTTGAACACCGTGGCGACGCTTTGGACCGCACCCCAGATCACCATCGCGACAGCCGCGACGCGCAGGACCGTCAGCCCCGTCTTGCTGCCAAATCCCAGATAGGAAAAGGCATTCTCGGCATAGGCGTAATTCCCGATGATCGAGGTGAAGGCGAAGAAAAAGATCGCCACCGCCACGAAAACGCCGCCTGCATAGCCAAAGTGATGCACCAGCGCGTTCTGGGTCAGCACGGTTCCGGTGACGCCGCTGCCCGGCTCCATCACGCCCGACAGGATGATCATCACCGCCGTCGCCGTGCAGACCAGAATGGTGTCGATGAAGACCCCAAGCGCCTGCACGAAGCCTTGGCTGGACGGGTGATGCGGATCGGGGGTGGCCACCGCCGCAATGTTCGGGGCAGAACCCATCCCTGCCTCGTTGGAAAACAGCCCGCGCTTGATGCCGTTCATCGCCGCCGCCGTGATCGACCCGGCAACACCGCCCGCCGCCTCGGTCAGGCCAAAGGCACCGCCGACAATTTCCCACAGCGCGCCGGGCACGGCGGTCAGGTTCATAAAGATTACGATGATCGCGGCCAGCAAATAGATGCCCGCCATGAAGGGCACCACGATTTCAGCCACGCGGGCGACCTGCGGGATGCCACCAAAGATGATAGCGGCCGTCAGCCCCGCCGTCACCAGCCCGACCGCCCATTTCGGCACGCCGAAGGCGCCATTGACCGCCTCGGCGATGGAATTGGCCTGCACCGAGTTGAAGACCAGCCCGAATGCCAGGATCAGCGCGACGGCAAAGACCGCCCCCAGCCAAGGCATGCCCAACCCCTTCGAGATGTAATAGGCCGGCCCGCCGCGATACATGCCACCGGTCCCATGCACCTTGTAAAGCTGCGCCAGCGCGCTTTCGGAATAGGCCGTGGCCATGCCGACCAGCGCAACCATCCACATCCAGAAGACCGCACCCGCGCCGCCCAGATAGATCGCGACCGCAACGCCTGCGATATTTCCGGTCCCTACACGCGATGCCAGACTGACCGTCAGCGCCTGCAATGGCGTGATGCCGTTCTTGTCCGCCTTGCCCGAACCGATCACGCAGCGGAACAGTTCGGGGAAATGGCGGAACTGCACAAAGCCCAGCCGAATGGTGAAATACAGACCGACCGCAAGCAGGCCATAGATCAGGATATAGTTCCAGAAGATCAGGTTCAGGAAGTCGATCACGGCATTCATACGGTCGCTCCGGTTTCTGTTTCGGCTTGAACGTCAGATAAAGGTCAGTCCGACCGAGATGATGATCCCGGACAGAACAAGATGCAGCGTGCAAAAGCCCATGATGTCGCGCGCCTTCAGGCCCGCAATGCCCAGGATCGGCAGCGCCCAGAAAGGTTGCACCATGTTTGTCCAGCTGTCACCCCATGCAACCGCCATTGCCGCACGGGCGGCGTCAACCCCCAGCGCCTCAGCCGCGGGCAGGATCACCGGGGCTTGGATCGCCCATTGTCCGCCACCCGAGGGCACGAAGAAATTCACCAGACCCGCGCTCATGAAGGTCCAGAAAGCAAAGCTGCGCTCGGACGCGAACGAGGTCAGCCAGACCGAGATGGTCTCGGCCAGGCCGGAATTCAGCATGATAGCCATGATCCCGGCATAGAACGGAAACTGGATGACGATGCCCGCCCCGCCCTTGACGCCCTCGTTCAGGCTGGCGAGCAACCGGCGCGGCGTGCCGTGCAGCACGATGGCGACGATCAGGAACAGGAAGTTGACAACATTCAGCGTCAGCGTGCCCGAGCCCGCGAAATACTGAAACAGGAAGGCCAGCCCTGCCGCACCGATCAGCCAGCTGAGGACGCGACTGTTTTCAATCTTTTCGGCGGGGGTCCTGCCGGGGCTGTCTGATACCTCGGGTTCGGCCAGCAGGGCGGGATCGACAAAGACTTCCTCGCCCTTCCTGGGCATCATCAGGCGGTTGACCAGCGGCACGGCAATGAACAGGCCGATGACGATGAACAGGTTATAGGCGGCAAAGATGGTGCGATCCGTCGGGATGATGCCGATCATCCCCTCGAAGGAATGCCCCGAGGTCGCAATCGCCAGCGGCACCGAGCCCGCCAGCCCACCATGCCAGACGATGAAGCCCGAATAGGCCGAAGCGACCAGCAGCCGGTAATCCACCCGCACCTTGCGCGCGATGGCCTTGGCAAACAGCGCGCCGACGACCAGCCCAAAGCCCCAGTTGATCCAGCTGGCGGTCAGCGACACGAAGCTCACCAGCAGGATCGCCGCACCGGGCGAGCCAGCCAGATCGGCCAGCCGCTCCAGAATGCGGCGCACCAGCGGGGTCGAGGCCATCATGTAGCCCGTGACCAGCACCAGCAGCATCTGCATGGCAAAGGACAGCAATTCCCAGAACCCTGCCCCCCACATTTCAACGACGGCCATGGGCGAATGCCCTTCGATCCCCATGGCTGCGATCATCACGACCAGCGTCAGGATGACGACGAAGATGTAGGGGTCCGGCAACCAGCGGTCGACCAGCCTGACCAGCGGGCGGGAAATGAAGTTCAGCATCTGTCCTCCTAGGTTGATGCCGAGTGTGAGGGGTGAGGCGGAGGTTTCAACCGTAAATCCGCCTTGGATCGTGCATTTCCTGCCCGGCGCGCAGGCCGCATGTCCGCAAATGCCAGCGTGCTGCGGCATCGATCCCGGCGGTTGCGTCAGGTTGACAACCCCGGGTCTAGCTGACGACATGCCTTTTTTGGCAGCGGGGGAGGCACGCAAAATGAACAGTCTTGAAGAAATCCTGGGCACCATCGGCGGGATCGTATGGGGACCATTTCTGCTGATCCCCCTGCTGCTGGGCACCGGCATCTATCTGACCATCCGACTGGGCGGCATCCAGTTCCTGCGGCTGGGCGCGGCATTGCGGCTGGGCCTGATCAAGCGTAAGGACGACGATGCCGAGGGCGATATCTCGCAATTCCAGGCGCTGACCACTGCGATGGCGGCAACGGTCGGCACCGGCAATATCGTCGGAGTGGCGACCGCCATCGGCATCGGCGGTCCCGGTGCGCTGTTTTGGATGTGGATGACGGCGCTGCTGGGCATGGCCTCGAAATATTCCGAGGCGTTTCTGGGCGTGCGTTTCCGCACCACCGACACGGCGGGCGAGAAATCCGGCGGCCCGCAATATTATCTGGAACGCGGCATCCCCGGCGGCTTCGGCAGGTTCCTGGCGCTGGCATTTTCCATCTTCGCGGTCTGCGCCTGCTTTGGCATCGGCAACATGACCCAGGGCAACTCGATCGCCTCGAACCTAGAACGCAGCTTCGCCGTGCCGACCTCGGTCACGGGGGCGGTTCTGGCAGCGATGACGCTGCTGGTGCTGGTCGGCGGCATCAAGTCGATCGGCAAGGTCACGGCGGGCTTCGTCCCGGCGATGATCCTGTTCTACGTGCTGGGCGCGCTGTATATCCTGATCGCCAATATTGGCGCGGTTCCGGCGGCCTTCGGGGAAATCTTTGGCCAGGCCTTTACCGGCACCTCGGCGGTGGGCGGATTTCTGGGTTCGACCATCATGATCGCGGTGCAATACGGCGTGGCGCGCGGCATCTTTTCGAATGAATCCGGCATGGGCTCTGCCGCCATCGCGGCGGCTTCGGCACAGACCACCCATCCGGTGCGCCAGGGGCTGGTGTCGATGACCCAGACATTCATCGACACGATCATCGTCGTGACCTGCACCGGCCTTGTCATCGTGACCACCGGCGTCTGGCAGCAGACCGACCCGGCGACCGGCGAACAGATCTCGGCCGCGATCATGACGGGCGAGGCGTTCAGCCACGGCCTGCCTGGCCAATGGGGCCATTGGATCGTGACCGTTGGTCTGGTGCTATTCGCCTATTCCACCATCCTGGGCTGGGCCTATTACGGCGAACGCAATATCGAGCGGCTGGTGGGTCGCGGCGGCGTCATGCCGTTCCGCATCCTGTTTTCGCTGGTGGTGTTCTTTGGCTGCACGGTGCAGCTGGGCGTGGTGTGGAACTTCTCGGACGTGATGAACGGGCTGATGGCGATCCCGAACCTGATCGGGCTGCTGATCCTGTCGGGCCTGATCGTGCGCGAGACGCGCCACTACCTGCGCCACGACCCCAAGCTGGAAGCCAACCGCGCCGAGATCGAGGCATTCATGCAGGGCCAGCCCGGCTGGGAAGAATGGCAACGATCCGAGCGTTCGGTTCACAGATGACTGGCGTGTCACAGGCAGGCGGGATTGCGCATTCCGCCTGCCGAAGCGCGTGAACTGCCGCAATCCCTGCCTCATGTGCAATAAAATTTTGAATAAATTTCAGTAGTTTATATAAAATCGTGGCGCGGATAGCGCCGATTTTCATGGTCATCGCGTTGAGATTTCGCGTCTCGATCCTATGATGGCCCACATGCTTGTTGATCCCTGCGTCTTCGATCCCACTGGATCGCTGCCTGCCGGCTTTCTTGTCAGAGAGCCTTCTCCGCGCCACTTTGGCCGTGGAAACTGCCGGGTGTGCCATATCGTTTCTGCGTAATCACGGCGACCCGCACCAACAAGCAATCCCCCGAACAATCCCCGCGCAACCGCGCTTTCCCTTTGACGAAAGGTTCCGACGGAACAACATATGACCGAATTAAAACCCCCATTCACCGATATCGACATCCAGACTGTCGATAACGGATTTTACGAAGGCTACTCGCTTCCGATCACACTGGCCTCCAAGATCGCCTTCGCCCTGCTGACCGCCTGGGCCTTGCTTAGACCCGGCAGTGCCGAGGCGATCCTGTCGCTGCTCAACACTGAAATCCTTGGTGTCTTCAACCTGTTCTACATCCTCGCTGTCGGGGTCTTCGCCTGGTTCCTGATCGCCGTCGCCGTCATCCCGTCATCGGGAAGACGCAAGCTGGGCAGGCCTGATGAAAAGCCGGAATTCTCGAACTTCTCGTGGTTTGCGATGATGTTCGGGGCGGGTCTTGGCGTCGGCCTGATGGTCTATGCCACGGCCGAGCCGCTGAACCTCTGGGCCGCCAATCCTGAAATCATCAAGGGCAGTGTGGTGCCGAACTCACCCGAGGCGATCCAGTCCGCATATCGCTATACGTTCCTGCATTACGGCATGCATGCATGGGGCATCTATGTGGTGACGGGGCTTTGCCTTGCCTATTACGCCTATACGCGGGACATGCCCCTGACGATCCGCACGGCCCTGACGCCGCTCTTCGGACGGTATCTGAATGGTCTGGCGGGGCATGTCGTGGACGTGCTGGGTGTCATTGCGACCATACTGGGCGTGGCCGTGACCATCGGCTTCGGCATCAGCCAGCTGGTCGAGGGGCTGTATTCCATTTCCGGGATGGAGTGGCTTTTGCAGCCCGGTCAGGACGGCGGACCGCCGATGCCGTCAGCTGTGGGGCTGATCGCGGCGCTGATCGTGGTCATGGCACTGTCGACCGCCTCGGCGGTGTCGGGTGTCGGACGTGGCGTGAAATACCTGTCGAACCTGAATCTGGTGCTTTCCACGATCCTGCTGCTGGTCTTCATCTTCTTCGGTTCGTTCGTCTTCGCGATGACGACCTATGGCACGGCGCTGGTGGATTACGTGCTGCACTTTCCGGCCATGTCGTTGCAGGCCTATCGGACGGGCACCGCACTTGGCGACTGGCAGGCCGGATCGACCACATTTTACTGGGCGTGGTGGATTGCGTTCTCGCCCTTCGTGGGCCTGTTCCTGGCGCGGATTTCGCGGGGGCGCACCGTGCGCGAATTCGTCTTTGGTGCGGTGGTCATGCCGTCGCTGGTCTGCTTTGCGTGGATGACCATTCTGGGCGGCACCTCGATTGATCTTGAGCTGTCGGGCGTGGCCGATGGAACGATCATTGCCGCATCCTTGACGAACAAGCTTTTCGCGACGCTGCAATTCATCCTTGGGGATCAGGTCTATGCCATCGTCACCGTGATGTGCGTCGTGCTGATCCTGACGTTCCTGGTGACCTCGGCGGATTCGGGCCTGCTGGTGATCAACACGATCATGGCAGGCGGAGAGGCCGAAACCGACACCCGGCACCGGATCCTTTGGGGCGTCCTGCTGACGTTGGTTATCGCGGCGCTGATCCTGGCGGGCGGCGGGGGGCTTATGGTCTTGCAAAGCGCGATGATGATCGGCGCGCTGCCCTTTGCCTTCGTGATGATGGCGATGTGCGTCTCGTTGGCCAAGGCGCTGTATCGCGATCATCATCGCGACCGCTGGGCCGAAAAGAATGGGCAGACGGCCTGATGCATCTGCGATGCCCGCCCGCATGTGCCGGGCGGGCATTGCCGTGAAATCAGCGGGGCGACCGAACCTCGCCCCGCACCATGCGAAGGACAGCATAGCCCGCTGTCCCCGCGATTACGGACCCGATCAGGATGCCGAACTTGACCCGGTCCTGCAGAGCAGGATCGTCAAAGGCCAGAAGGCCGATGAACAGGCTCATCGTGAACCCGATCCCGCATAGCAGCGAGACACCCAGAACCTGCATCCAGCTTGCCTGAGCAGGCAGATCGGCCAGCCCCGTCCGCACCATCAGCGCGACGGATCCAAAGACACCGATCAACTTGCCCAGCACCAATCCCGCCGCGACGCCCAGCGTCACCGGCTCGGCCAGAACGGCGGGGGTCACGCCCGCGAAGGATACGCCCGCATTCGCAAATCCAAAAATCGGCACGACCAGAAACGCCACCGGCTTTTGCAGCCAATGCTCCAGCCGGTGCAGCGGCGATTGCGCAGGCGCCGCCTCGGGCTTGGCTGGTGTCCGCGTGATCGGGATGGTCAGCGCAAGCACCACCCCCGCCAGCGTCGCGTGGATGCCAGAGCGCAGCACCAGCACCCAAAGCACTGCCCCCAGGATCAGGTAAGGCGTCAGATGCCCCACCCGCCGCATATTGATCGCGACAAGCATCAGCACGACCACCCCGGCGCCGACAAGATCAGGCACCGACAGGTTCGAGGTATAGAATAGCGCGATCACGATCACCGCGCCCAGATCGTCGATGATCGCCAGCGCCGCCAGAAACACCTTCAGCGAGACGGGAACCCGTGGCCCCAGAAGCGACAGGACCCCCAGCGCAAAGGCGATGTCGGTCGCCGAGGGGATCGCCCAGCCGCGCAGCGCCGCCGGATTGCCCAGGTTGAACGCCACATAGATCAACGCTGGTACCGCCATCCCACCCACGGCCGCGATCCCCGGAAGAATGCGACGCGGCCAGGTTGACAGTTGGCCGTCCGTCATCTCGCGCTTGATCTCCAGCCCCACCATCAGAAAGAACACGGCCATCAGCGCGTCGTTGATCCAATGCTGAACGCTCAGCGGGCCAAGATAGGCGTGCAGCCCGTCGAAATAGGCCGGAGCCAAGGGCGAGTTCGCGGTGGCGATCGCCAGGGCGGCAACGATCATCAGGACAATGCCGCCCGATGCCTCGCTATTCAGAAAGCGGCGGAAGGTGGGGTTGCCAGTTTTGGACATGCGTCTGCGTCTCCTTCGGAAAGGGTTGGATCCATCTCCGTAATCAGGGGAAACCCTGGGCGCACGCAGCACACGCCTCAGGTCAGAAAGGTAGCGACGCAGGCCTTGGCGTCAACATGAAAACCGACCACGAGCAGGCCTGTATCAGAAGACAAAGAGCCGATCTTTCCCTAGAAGTGCGGCTAAATTGTGGCCCTTGAAGAACGACCCGAACGATAAGTTGTTCTGAACAGTTGCCACACTCGATTTTCGTTTCGCAGTAAGTGATTGCGTTCCGTCGCCTTGGATCGACTTTCCCCCAAGCGAGGGTGATGAACTTTGAGGTGCAGCGAACGACCGCCTGATCTGTAGCGCCGAACTTCTAATAGGCGGTTTTTTGTCCCCAAGCATCGAACGACTGCTTTGGAGAATGCGGCGGTGCAGCATCTCGCTGAGCCGACCGTCGGCTAAGGGCCGACCTTCGTATGCAGTGCGTGTGACACTGCTGACGGCGGTGATCCTGCCGTCTGCTGTGGCGCGTCGCCCTCGTCACTTTCCCTTGCATCCAAGCTCCTTCTAACTGAATATATCAATATTCGTTGAGGGGTTGATTCGATGGAAGAGGAACGCGCGCTTGCTGCCTTCGCGGCGCTGTCGCAGGAGACGCGGCTCCGCATCGTGCGGCTGCTGGTCCAAGCAGGACCGGAGGGCATGGCGGCGGGAGCCATCGGAGAGGCTATCGAGGCAACCACCTCGCGCCTGTCCTTCCACCTGACACATTTGGAACATGCGGGGTTGATACAGTCGCGACGCGACGGTCGATTTATCATCTACTCCGCGCTCTACCCGTCCTTCTCGGGTCTGATCGAGTTCCTGATGCGCGACTGCTGCCAAGGGCACCCGGAGATTTGCACGCCTGCCGTTGCGGCAATGGCTTGCGCCTGCGAACCCGCCGCCACGGGAAAGGCATGACCGTGGACATCGTGATCTATCATAACCCCGCCTGCGGCACATCTCGCAACGCGCTGGCAATGATCCGCAACGCGGGCATTGAGCCGCATGTGGTCGAGTATCTGAAGACGCCGCCATCCCGTATTCTGCTCGGCCAGCTCATCAAGAGGATGGGGATCACGCCGCGTGTCCTGCTGCGCGAGAAGGGCACGCCTTATGCCGAGCTTGGTCTGGAAGATCCTGCTTTGTCCGATGAGGCCCTGATCGATGCGATGATGGTGCATCCGATCCTTATCAACCGGCCTATTGTCGTCAGCCCGCAGGGGGT
This sequence comes from Paracoccus laeviglucosivorans, assembly GCF_900182695.1. Classification (GTDB taxonomy): domain Bacteria; phylum Pseudomonadota; class Alphaproteobacteria; order Rhodobacterales; family Rhodobacteraceae; genus Paracoccus; species Paracoccus laeviglucosivorans. The sequence goes on along the minus strand of NZ_FXTK01000030.1, from coordinate 13,355 downwards.
CCGGCTCTGCCGTCCCTCCGAGGCGGTGCTGGACTTGCTGCCTGCGCAGCAAGCCGCCTTCAGCAAGGAAGACGGCGAGCAGGTTGTGGACGAACACGGCAACCGTGTGCGGAGCGCATGATGCAAAGCCTGTCATTCCTCGACCGTTACCTGACGCTGTGGATCTTCGCCGCCATGGCGCTTGGCATCATGCTTGGCACCGTGTTTACCGACTTGCCAGAGGCGCTTAACGCAATGTCGGTCGGCTCCACCAACATTCCCATCGCCATCGGCCTGATCCTGATGATGTATCCGCCTTTGGCAAAGGTGCGCTACGAGGAACTGCCCCAGGTATTCACGGACAAGCGCGTGCTGGTTCTGTCGCTCATCCAGAACTGGATCATCGGGCCGGTGATGATGTTCGTGCTGGCGGTTGTCTTCCTGCGCGATCAGCCGGAATACATGACCGGTCTGATCCTGATCGGCCTTGCCCGCTGCATTGCCATGGTGCTGGTGTGGAACCAGCTGGCGCGCGGCGACAACCAGTATGTTGCGGGTCTGGTGGCCTTCAACTCGATCTTCCAGATCCTGTTCTTCTCCACCTATGCTTGGCTGTTCCTGACTGTGCTGCCGCCGCTATTCGGGCTGGAAGGCAGCGTGATCGACGTGGGGTTCTGGACGGTGACGAAGGCCGTGCTGATTTACCTTGGCTTGCCCTTCCTTGCGGGCTTCGTGACGCGGCGCGTCCTGATCGCGCGAAAGGGCGAGGGTTGGTATCAGGACACGTTCCTGCCGACGATCGGCCCGCTGACGCTGGCGGCGCTGCTGTTCACCATCGTCGCGATGTTCAGCCTCAAGGGCGGCGACGTGCTGCGCCTGCCGCTGGACGCGCTGCGGATCACGGTGCCGCTCGTGATCTACTTCGCCGTCCAGTTCATCGTCAGCTTTGCGATGGGCCGCTGGATCGCCAAGGACTACCCGCGCACCACGGCCATCGCCTTCACGGCAGCGGGCAACAATTTCGAGCTTGCGATTGCCGTTGCCATCGCGGCTTACGGTCTGGCCTCTCCCGTGGCCTTCGCCGCTGTCATTGGGCCGCTGGTTGAAGTGCCGGTTCTGATCCTGCTCGTCAGTGTGGCCTTGCGCCTTGGCCGCCGATGGTTCCCCGGCGATGCCGCGCTGAAGCAGGCCCGCGCATGATCCCCGACCTGCCGAACCTGTCGCCAGAGGCCGTGCACCTGCCGCAGATCGACGGTCCACCGCCGCGCATCCTGCTGCTTTACGGCTCGTTGCGCGAACGCTCCTTCAGCCGCTTCGCCACGCTGGAAGCCGAGCGCCTGCTGCGCCACTTTGGCTGCGAGACGCGGGTATTCCATGCGCACGGCCTGCCGCTGCCCGATGATGCCGAGTCCGATCATCCCAAGGTGCGGGAGCTGCGCGATCTGTGCCTATGGTCCGAGGGACAGGTCTGGACCAGCCCCGAACGGCATGGCGCGATGACCGGCGTGATGAAGTCGCAGATCGACTGGATTCCGCTGTCGATGGGCGCGATCCGCCCCACGCAGGGGCGAACGCTGGCGCTGATGCAGGTGTCGGGCGGCTCGCAAAGCTTCAACGCCCTGAACCAGATGCGCGTCCTGGGCCGCTGGATGCGGATGCTGACGATCCCTAACCAGTCCTCGGTCGCCAAGGCGTATCAGGAGTTCGGCGAAGACGGTCGCATGCAGCCATCCCCCTATTACGATCGGATCGTGGACGTGATGGAGGAACTGTTGCGCTTCACCCTCCTGACGCGGGATCGGCCCGACCTGACGGACCGCTACAGCGAGCGGAAGGAAGCTGCCGAGAAGGTGCAGGAGCGCCTGAACCTGAAGGACGCAACCTAGAACGAATGTCCGGTTTGGGGCTGCTGTTTCGTGACGTAGGATTGGCCCCTTATCCGCAGCAGGCTAGCGGCCGGTTTGTCCCGCAGCGCAGACGCTCCTCATCTCGAACTGCTGCGAAACGCGTCGATCGGCTGCTTCGGGGAATGCTGTCGTGCGGCATTATCAAAATGCGACCGACAGCTATGGGCCGAGGCTGTGTGGAAACAGTTGGTTAGCGGCACATGGGGTCTTCGGTGTCGCTACCGCCGCAGAGCTGCGTCAGCTTTCTCAGTTCGCGATCTCGGCGATGAGACGGCGGATGCCGATCAGGGAGATGGCTCGTTTGATGTTATAGGCGAGGACGTTCAGCGCCATTTCCGTCCTGACATTCGGCAGACGCCTCGTCAGGAAATGTGTCGCGCCCATCCAAGCCTTTATTGTGCCGAACGGATGCTCGACGGTGCAGCGCCTGCGCGTCATCGGATCCGGATCTCGGCCAAGCCGCGCCAGCATGTCATCGACCAAATGCTCGTGTTCCCAGCGGGTGATCCGCCGCTCGGTTCCCGTCGTGCAGCGATGCCGCAGGACGCAGGTCTGGCAGTTGTTGATCCAGTAGCGACGCACCTGAACACCGCGCTCTTCGCGAGTGTAGCGATAGGACAATTCATCGCCCGCGGGGCAGACATAGACATCGAGCGCGGCATCATACCGGAAGTCTGCCTTCACGAACCAGCCTTTGACCCCATTGCCCGAAGTGGCCGGGCGCGGCACGGTCACCATGATCCCCGCCTCGTGGCAGGTGAGGATTTGTGAGCCGCTGAAGTAGCCCTTGTCGGCAATCACATGGAGGTCGTCACCGCCGAGCGCGGCCTGGGCCGCCAGCGCGGTCGGAGCTAGTTGATCGCGGTCAAAGACCGCATTCGTCACCTCATGGGCGACGATCAGATGGGTTTCGGTATCGACAGCGCTTTGGACGTTGTAGCCGACCATGCCGCTGTTGCGGGCGCTCGTCGCCATAGCACGCGCATCCGGATCGGTCAGCGAGATCTGGCCATCCGGCGCTTCTGTCAGCGCTATGTCCATTGCCTTCAGCCGCGCGATCTCTTGGCGGATGCTGCCATAGCGGCGCGCCAGATGTGCAACCCGCTCCGCCCGCGCCTCGCCTTCCTCCAGCCGGTCGATGCGGACCATCTCATTGATGTAATGTTCGACCCCGGCCTCGAGATGGGCCAGACGACTGGCGATCTTGCCTTTGGTGAAGTTGCGATCACGGTTATTGACCGCCTTGAACTTGCTGCCGTCGACGGCGACGCACGCTCCCTTCAGCACACCGATCCGGCGGCAAAGCTCGACAAATTGCGCGCAAGCCCGGCAGATGCCCGGACCATTGTCGCGCCGAAGGTCGGCAATAGTCTTATGGTCCGGGGCGAGCCGACCCGTCAGCCACATCAGTTCCACATTGCGCCCGGCCTCGCGCTCGAGACGGCGGCTCGACGGGATGCGGTTCAGGTAGCCATAGATGAACAGCTTCAGCAGGACCGCGGGATGATAGCCGGGACGGCCCGTCCGCGCTGGCGTGAACCGCGCGAAACCGAGGCCCTGCAGGTCGAGTTCATCAACGAAGAGGTCAACGACCCGAACCACGCTATCAGCGTCAATCCAGTCGTCCAGACGATGGGGAAACAGGGAAGCTTGATCGCGCTCAACGCCCTCAATGAATCCAGCCATCTCGACCTCCCGAAACCACGAGAAAGTCTAACACAGAAGGGAGTTTCCACACAGGCTCGGCCGAGGTCACCGGCTGCGCGAACTGCTGCGCATGGCCCAGTCCGCACCGCCATAGGTGATGGCGTAGATCAGCACTTCGGCAGCTTCATCCTCCACCACGAACGCGATCACGGCCTTTCTGCCTACCGGAATGGCCCGCACGCCGGGGGCAATTTCATCGCGGAGGCTACCCTTGTGCGGTGTGGTCTTCAGTGTGGCGACAGCCGCCTCGATCTCGGCCAGTTTACGCGCGGCCGCGTCCGGCCCGGCATAATCGAGTATCCAATGGGCAATCGCATCGAGGTCCCGCGCAACGAGCGGATGGTAGCGGATCCGGTAGATCAAACGCGTCTCGCCGCTCCGACTGCTGCCAGTGCAGCACCGAAGGCATCGTCCTGATCAATGAATGCCGTGCGCGGGGTTGCCATCCGGCTCCGAATTTCTTCCGCGAGGGCCGAGAGCGCCACATCCCGCTCCTGCTCGTCCTGCATCATCTGTTCCAGCGCAGCAGCAACCGCGGCGCTCTGGGTCGCGAAGGCGCCTTGACCGACTTTTTCCGCAAGGAACCGATGGTGGCGGTCAGTGAAGCTGAGAGTGGTTTTTACCGTCATTTGCGCCTCCATAGTATGACTGAGTCATATACCGACTTCTGTCGTCGGTCGCAACAGTGGGGCAGGGGGTAGAGAATATTGCCTGCTATGAACGTAAGCCTGCGTTTTCTTACCGCCAAATCTCCTGCAGGCCAGCCGCCACATCTACGCGCCCCGGCGCCGGCGTTGCCGCCTGCCCGGTCGCTTGCGGCGCCCAACGTGTCACGTCGAACAGGTCTAACATATCGCTGGTCAGGAACCGGGTGCGCGCGGCGAACAGATGTCTGTCGCCACGCTTCACTTGTTGTGTGACGTAGAAACGCAGGGGCACGCCGATCGTCAGCTGGTCCTTGGCGTGGGTCATCGCCACGTAGAGTAACCGCCGCTCTTCTTCGATGTCGGCGCTTTGCCCGGTGCCGAGATCCGAGGGAATGCAGCCATCGACGGCGTTCAGCAAGAAGACCGCCTTCCACTCCTGCCCCTTGGACGAGTGGATGGTCGACAGGATCAGATAATCATCGTCCTTTAGCGGCACGCCCGCCTCGGCGCTGGTCGCCTCGGGCGGATCAAGCGTCACGTCGGTCAGGAACTTCTCGCGCGTGGGATAGGTGCTGGCAATCTGTTCCAATTGCAGAAGATCTGCGCGGCGGAACTCGGCATCCTCATGGATGCGGTCAAGATGCGGTTCATACCAGAGGCGCGCGCGACCGATCGCGTCAGGCCAGCCGGTGGGCTGCAGCGCGGCCACCAGATCGGCCCAGCCGGTCACCTTTGATGGGGCGTCCATCTGCGCCAGCACCGCCATCGGATCGGGGACGGTCAGGCGGTCCAGCAGCTTCGCTGCCGTGCCGGGTCCGAGGCCCGGTAGCAGCTGCAGCATCCGGAACCCCGCCACGCGGTCACGCGGGTTCTGAGCAAAGCGCAGCACCGCCAGCAGATCCTTCACATGCGCGGTATCAAGGAATTTCAGCCCGCCGAACTTCACGAAGGGAATATTGCGTCGGGTCAGCTCCACCTCCAGCGGACCGGAATGGCTGGAGGTGCGGAAAAGCACCGCCTGCTGTCTCAAGGTCATGCCGCCCTCGCGATTGGCCAGCACCTGATCGGCGATGAAGCGGGCCTGATCCGTCTCGTTCGGCAGATTCACCAGACGCGGCTTCTCGGCCGAGGGGCGATCAGACCACAGATCCTTGGTAAAGCGCTCGGGCGCCCGTGCAATGACGGCATTCGCCGCAGCCAGGATCGGTTGGGTCGAGCGGTAGTTGCGGTCCAGCGTCACCACATCCGCCGGTGGCGAGAAGGCTGCAGGGAAGTCGAGAATGTTGCGCACGGTCGCGGCGCGAAAGGCATAGATCGACTGCGCATCGTCACCGACGACAGTCAGACCTTGCCCCGACGGCTTCAGGGCCAACAGGATGCGGGCCTGCAGCATATTGGTGTCCTGGTATTCGTCGATCAGCACATGATCCCACATCGCGCCCAGATGGGCCGCAAAGCCCGGATCGGCCATGACCTGCGCCCAGGCAAGCAGCAGGTCATCATAATCCAGCACGTTCTGAGCCTGCTTTGCGACGACATAGGTGCCGAACAGCCGCTTCAGCTCCGCCGCCCACATGGCGCACCATGGGAAATGGTCCGTCAGCACCTCGGCCAAAGGCGTGCCGGAGTTCACGCTGCGCGAATAGATCGCAAGGCAGGTGCCCTTGGCCGGAAAGCGGGTCTTGGTGCTGGAGAGCCCCGCCTCGTGCCGACAGAGGTTCATCAGATCGGCGCTGTCTTCGCGGTCATGGATGGTAAAGTCCGGGTTGAGCCCGATCTGCGGTGCCAGATCGCGCAGGAGCCGGGCACCGATGCCGTGGAAGGTTCCGGCCCAGGTCAGCGCCTCGGCGGCATAGCCTTGACCCATCACACTTTCGGTGATCCGCGACACGCGCCGGGTCAGCTCAGATGCCGCGCGGCGCGAGAAGGTCATCAGCAGGATCCGCCGGGGATCTGCCCCCTGCTTCAGCAGATGTGCAACGCGGTGCGACAGCGTGTTGGTTTTGCCCGAGCCTGCGCCCGCGATGATCAGCAGCGGCTCGGCACCATGCTCGACCGCACGGCGCTGCGCTTCGTTCAGGTTCTGCAGATATCCCACGGCGACCTCCGGGCTCATGCCCGAATGATTAACGCATCCGGAACGAATTGAGAACAGAGAAGGCTAGCTGTCGTCCTTCTCGACGCGCGCGAGCCATTCCGCATAGGGCGTGTTCTTTGCCATCTCGCGGTTCAGGTCCGGGGCGCCATCCCGCCACCAGACCGGGCCGCGCTCGCCAAGCGCCTGCTTGGCGGCATCGACGGCATGGTGGGCTGCGGCCTCGGCTTTGCGGTCTTGCGCGGCACGGGCGGCTTTGACCGCGCGGCGGGCGTCCATCAACTCGTTGACGAGACGGGCCCGTTCGGATTCGGACAGATCCGGATTGGCCGAGCGCCACAAGCGGCCCCGGACGATGATGTAGCGACCGTCGGGCGTGGTCAGGGGCATCTCGGCGCGACCTATGCCTGTCGGACCGGGGACGAAATGATCTGCAGCGCCGCATCGGGCAGCGGGCGCTGCAGGGCGCGCGCCACCGGCCAGTCCGCCTTGAGCCACATCTCGATCTCGTCTTTCGTGGTCAGGATCGCCGGCATTGCCTTGGGATGGACCGGCGCCACCACCGCATTCGGTTCGCAGGTCAGGAAAGCGAAGAGCTCATGCGCGCCAGCGCGCGGGGTCCGCGCTGAACCACGCGTGCCCTGCCATGGCGTCCAGATCCCGGCAAAGAAGAACAGCGGCTGCGCCTCGCTGAGGGCGAACCAATGCAGAGGCTTGCGCTTCGTTACCGGATCTGGGACCGCGCCATATTCCGAGAAGGCGGTCGCGGGCACCAGGCAGCGGTTCTCGACCCCGAGCCAGCGCCGCCAATGCGGGCTGGCTGTGTTGCGGATATTGGTGACGCCGGTATCGGGCGCGTCCGGTGCCTTCAGGAACTGTGGTGGCGTCGGCATGCCCCAGGTCAGCCGGGCCAGTTCCGGACAATGGGGCGTGTTGCGGATCACCGGCGCCGGGCGGTCGGGATAGATGTCGAGCACCGGCTCGAGATTGCCGAGGCTGTCCTGCATGCCTTGGACGACATCGCGCATCGCCTGCTGGTTCGTCGTCACATTATACAGATTGCACATCGGCTTAGGTCTTTCTTGGCCTCGCGCAGTCCATGATCGTGCCATGTTGCTCAGATCACAAGAGGCGCAGTCAGCATTGACTCACGTTGGCATTCGGGAACAAAGAGGGAACATATAGCCTTGAGTCCCTGAATATCTGGAGCCTGACACTGCCATGTCCGCGCGTCCCTCTCCCGCGGCCCTCGCCGCGCTCCGCCAGAAAATCTCCGCCCTGGAGGGCGATGCTGGCCGGTCTCAGACCGTGCTGCCCTTCGGCATTGCCGGTCTTGATCGCCGCCTGCCGAAGGGCGGCCTTGCGCTCGGATGCCTGCACGAGGTCGCAGGCGGCGGCAATGGCGCGGTCGATGGCGCGGCGGCGGCCTGCTTTGCCGCCGGCATCGCCGCACGTCTGCCAGGACAGATCATGTGGTGCGTCACCCAGGCCGATCTCTTCGCACCGGCGCTGGAGCAGGTCGGCCTGCCCGCGGGCCGGGTGATCTATGTCGAGGCCGGAGACGATACCTCGGTGCTGGCCTGCATGGAGGAAGGGTTGCGCCATGGCGGACTCGGCGCAGTGGTCGCCGATGTGGCGAAGCTGTCGATGACCGCCTCGCGACGCCTGCATCTGGCGGCCAAGGGATCGGGCACCACCGGCATCGCGCTGCGGCGCTGGCGCCGTCAGGGGGACGCCAGTGACTTCGGCCAACCCACGGCGGCGATGACGCGCTGGCGCGTCTCGGAGCTACCCTCGGCACCGCTGCCGGTGCCGGGGCTGGGACGCGCCCACTGGCTGGTCGAGCTGATCCGGGCACGGGCGGGCGAGAGCCTCGATATCGAATTGGAGGCATGCGATGGCACGGGTCATCTCGGTCTACCTGCCGCATTGGCCGACCGATCGGCGGCGCAGGCAGGCGGGCTGCACAGCGCCTTCGGCTGAGCTGCCGCTGATCATCGTCGGTCGGGTCGGCAATCGCCGCCTCGTCACAGCCGCCGACAGCGCTGCCCTGGCGCTGGGATTGCAGATCGGCATGCCGGTCAGCAAGGCACAGGCACTGGTGCCGGATCTGCAGGTTGAGGCGGCCGATCCGGGTGCTGACACCGCCAGCCTCGAACGCCTCGCGCTCTGGGTGCTGGAACGGGTCAGCCCGATGGTGGCGGCCGATCCGCCGGATGGGCTGGTCATCGATTCCACCGGGGCCGATCACCTGCATGGCGGCGAGGCCGAGATGCTGGACGGGCTGCTCGGGCGGTTGATGCTGTCGGGCCTTGATGCGCGGGCGGCGATCTCGGACAGCTGGGGCGCGGCCCATGCGCTGGCCCGCTTCGCTGCGGATCCGATCTATCTGGCCGATCCCGGAGCAGCGAAAACGGCGCTTGCGCCGCTGCCGCTGGAGGCGCTGCGGCTGCCGCCTGCCGTGGCGGTCGGATTGCGCGATCTGGGCTTTGTCAGCATCGGCGATCTGCTGGTTCAGCCGCGCGCGCCTCTGACCCGACGCTTCGGGCCGGAACTCGGTCGCCGTCTCGACCAGGCTCTGGGCGATATGGCCGAACCGATCGTGCCGCTGCGCCCCGACGGGCTGATCGAGGTCCGCCGGGCCTTTGCCGAACCCATCGCCGCCGCCGAGACCATCGCCCGCTATATCGGCAAGCTGGTGGGGCAGCTTTGCGCCGTGCTGGAGGAGCGTGGTCTTGGCGCCCGGCGGCTGGACCTGCTTTGCCACCGCGTCGACAACCGCATCGAGGCGGTGCGTGTGGGCCTGGCCGTGCCGCAGCGTGACCCGAAGCGGCTGACCCGATTGCTCTGCGACAAGATCGAGACCATCGCACCGGGATATGGCATCGAGATCATGGTGCTGAGCACCCCCGTGGCCGAGCCGCTGGCGCCAAGGCAGGCAGGCGGCGGGTTGCTGGAGCCTGCCGTGCCGGACCTGTCGGGCCTGATCGACATCCTGGCCAACCGCGTCGGTGCCCAGGCCGTCTACCGCATCGCCCCGGTGGCCAGCGACGTGCCCGAGCGCGCCGTCATGCGGATCCCCGCGCTCGCTACTGAGACCGGCGCGGGCTGGCCGCACCATTGGCCGCGCCCGGCGCGGCTGCTGCCGCGTCCCGAGCCGATCGAGACCATGGCGCTCTTGCCGGATCAGCCCCCGGTCTGGATCGCCTGGCGCGGCATTCGCCGCCGCGTGCGCCGGGCCGACGGGCCGGAACGTATCTTCGGCGAGTGGTGGAAACGCGACGCCGAGATGATCGCGGTGCGGGATTACTTCCGCATCGAGGATGAGGCCGGCGCGCGCTACTGGATTTTTCGGGCTGGCGATGGCGAGGATGCCGGTACCGGTTCGCATCGCTGGTTCCTGCACGGGATCTTCGGATGAGCCGCTATGCCGAGCTGCAGGTCACCTCGCAATTCTCCTTCCTGCGCGGCGCGTCATCGGCCGAGGAATTGTTCGCCACCGCCGCCGCCATGGGGATCGAGGCCCTGGCGGTGACTGACCGCAACTCGGTCGCGGGCATCGTCCGCGCCTGGGAGGCGGCCAAGGCCACCGGCATCCGGCTGATCGTCGGTTGCCGCCTCGATCTGGCCTGCGGCATGGCGCTGCTGGTCTATCCGACCGATAAGACAGCCTGGTCGCGGCTCTGTCGGCTGCTGTCGCTGGGCAAGGCCCGCGCCGGCAAGGGGCGATGCCATCTCGAATGGACCGATCTCGCAGCCTATGCTGAAGGCCTGATCGCCGTGCTGGTCCCAGATCTCGCCGATGACCTCTGCGCGCTGCAGCTGCGCCGCCTGCGCGACCTGTTCGGGGATCGCGCCTATCTGGCGCTGACGCTGCGCCGCCGCCCCAACGACCAGCTGAGACTGCACGAGCTGTCGGTGCTGGCCGCGCAGCTGCGCGTGCCGACGGTGGTGACGAACGATGTGCTCTATCACGCACCGGCCCGGCGCATCCTGCAAGATGTGGTCACCGCCATCCGCCACAACACCACCGTCGAGGCGCTGGGGTTCCGGCGCGAGCGCCACGCCGATCGCTATCTGAAGCCGCCGCAGGAAATGGCCCGGCTGTTTGCCCGCTACCCGGAAGCGCTGGCCCGCAGCCTCGAGATCATGACCCGCTGCCGCTTCTCGCTGGATGAGCTGCGCTATCAATATCCCGAAGAGCGCGACGATCCCGCCCTGACACCGCAGGAGACGCTGGCCGCGTTGACATGGGCGGGTGCTGCGGATCGCTACACAGAGGGCATCCCCGAGGAGGTCACGGCATCGCTGAACCACGAGCTGCATCTGATCGGCAAGCTCGGCTACGCGCCCTATTTCCTGACCGTCCACAGTATCGTGCGCTTCGCCCGGTCGCAGGGCATTCTCTGCCAGGGCCGGGGATCGGCGGCCAATTCGGCGGTCTGCTTCGTGCTGGGCATCACCTCGATCGATCCCGGTCGCAACGATCTTCTGTTCGAGCGCTTCGTCAGCGAGGAACGCCATGAGCCGCCCGATATCGACGTCGATTTCGAACACGAACGCCGCGAGGAGGTGATCCAGTGGATTTACCGCACCTATGGCCGCGACCGGGCCGCACTGACCGCCACGGTAATCCGCTACCGCGCCAAGGGGGCGTTGCGCGATGTCGGCAAGGCCATGGGGCTGCCCGAGGATCTGATCACCGCGCTCTCGGCGCTGATCTGGGCCTGGTCCGAGGACGGTGTCACCGATGCGCAGCTGCGCGAGCTGAACCTCAATCCCGCCGATCGCCGGTTGCGGCTGACCCTGGATCTGGCGGCGCAGCTGATGGGGGCCCCCCGGCATCTGTCGCAGCATCCGGGCGGGTTCGTGCTGACCCAAGATCGGCTGGACGATCTGGTGCCGATCGAACCGGCTGCCATGGCCGACCGCCAGATCATCGAATGGGACAAGGATGACATCGACGCGCTGAAGTTCATGAAGGTCGACATCCTCGCCCTTGGCATGCTGACCTGCATGGCCAAGGGGTTGGCGCTGATCGCCGAGCACAAGGATGCAAGCTATGACCTCGCCACCATTCCGCCGGAGGATCCGCGCACCTACGCGATGATCCGCCGCGCCGACACGCTCGGCACCTTCCAGATCGAGAGCCGGGCCCAGATGGCGATGTTGCCGCGGCTGAAGCCCCGCACCTATTACGATCTGGTGGTGCAGGTCGCCATCGTGCGGCCCGGCCCGATCCAGGGCGATATGGTGCATCCCTATCTGCGCCGCCGGGCCGGGCTGGAGGTGGTGGATTACCCCAAGCCGGAGCTGGAGGCGGTGCTGGGCAAGACGCTCGGCGTGCCGCTGTTTCAGGAGCAGGCCATGCGGGTGGCGATCGAATGCGCCGGTTTCACGCCGGGCGAGGCCGACATGCTGCGCAAGTCCATGGCGACCTTCAAGTTCACCGGCGGCGTCAGCGCCTTCCGCGACAAGCTGATCGAGGGCATGGTCGCGCGGGATTACGACCGCGACTTCGCCGAGCGCACGTTCAAGCAGCTCGAGGGCTTCGGCAGCTACGGCTTCCCGGAAAGCCATGCGGCCAGCTTCGCGCTGATCGCCTATGCATCATCCTGGCTCAAATGCTGGCATCCCGACGCCTTCTGCGCCGCGCTCCTGAACAGCCAGCCCATGGGCTTCTATGCCCCGGCCCAGATCGTGCGCGATGCGCTGGACCATGGCGTCGAGGTGCGCCCGGTTTGCGTCAACGCCTCCCGCTGGGACTGCACGCTGGAACCGACCGGGGATGAGACCCGCCTCGCGGTCCGGCTCGGTCTGCGCATGGTGAAGGGCCTCGCCAATGTCCATGCCGCCGCCATCGTCACCGCGCGGGCCGACACGCCCTTCGCCTCGGTCGAGGATCTCTGGCAGCGCGCCGACGTGCCAACAGCCAGCCTGACCCGCATCGCCGAGGCGGATGGCTTTCGCCCGGCCTTCGGACTCGCCCGGCGCGAGGCGACCTGGGCGATCAAGGGCCTGCCGGAGGCCGAGCTGCCGCTTTTTGCCGCCGCAGCCCGCCGGGACGGCCGGGGGCACGAGACCCTCGAGCCCACCATCGCCCTGCGCCCCATGGCCGCTGGCCGCGAGGTGGTCGAGGATTACAGCCATGTCGGCCTGTCGCTGCGTCGGCATCCGGTCGCCTTCCTGCGCGCGGATCTCACCAGACGCCGCATCGTCAGCTGCGCCGAGGCGATGTCCTTGCGCGACCGCCGCTGGTGCGAGGTAGCGGGCCTGGTGCTGGTGCGCCAGCGCCCCGGCTCGGCCAAGGGGGTCATGTTCATCACGCTGGAGGACGAGACCGGCATCGCCAATCTGGTGGTCTGGCCCAAGACCTTCGAAGCCCATCGCCGGATCATCCTCGGCGCCGGGATGATCGCCGTGCGCGGCCGCGTGCAGCGCGAGGGCGAGGTCGTGCATCACGTCGCCCACACCATCACCGATCTCTCTGCCGCCCTGGGCAGCGTCGGCGAACGTAACGCGGCTTTCCCGCTGCCCCATGGTCGCGGCGACGAGTTCCATCACGGATCGCCTACGCCGGACCAGCGCGACACGCCAAAGGGCCTCAGAACCCGCGACATGTATGTCCGCGATCTGCATCTCGACACCATCAAGGTGAAGACGCGGGATTTTCGGTGAGCATACGTCTCATTCGGTCCGCACGGACTGCTCAGGAACCAGAGGTTGCTTGCTGCAACTTTGCCCCTTGTTGATTCCGCCTCAAGGCGGTCTGCAAACCTGCGCACGCGGCCGCAACCTCCAATCGCCTAACATGCCATACGCTAATCCCTAATACCGTGTGATAATGCCGGATCTTTTGCGATCTCGCAGGTCTGAAACGGCCATGCCTGCGGCACGACGCCTGAAACATGACGAAAACGGACCCTTTGCGCCGCATCGCGGAGCTCCCCAGCCCGGCACCTTCGCACGCTGCGGTTGCGTTGACATGGCGGAGCCCCTCTGGCAGCAAAGGGGTATGGC
>NZ_FXTK01000029.1 GCF_900182695.1 Paracoccus laeviglucosivorans | reverse complement strand
TCAGGGCCGCATCTGCGAAGAGGGCGCTCCCGAAGATCTGTTCACTGATCCTTCCGAGGACCGCACCCGCGAATTTCTGGCGGCCACGCTGGACGACAGTGCCAGCTGATTGCGCCCGAACCGCTGCACCAGCCCCAGGATATTCCCACCGCTAGAGGGCATGTTGGCAAATAGCCAAGCCGTGGCCTAATGCAGGCAACTTCGAAGAAGTGAGCCAATGCGGCTTCAGAAAGCCGAGGCAGCAGAATTCGCCGCGGTGCGCGGCGAAAACCTCACCTGAACAAGTGGAAGTGGTGCGCAACGCTTCAGCACTTTCCGCGCGATGGGCGACACGTCAGGCCTTCGAAGAACGTGCTTTGACGCATCTCGAGCGTATTTGCCTAGATCTGCACAGTAAGTGCCGAACGGCGGCTTTGTGAAATGCGGCAGCGCGGCATTGGCGGCACGCGACCGTCCGCATTGGGCCGGCCTCAGTTGGTTTGGTCGCAACCTAGATAAATCCGCGAAACCCGCCATTCGCTGCAGCGCAGCGATCGCGAATATTCGAGAACTTTGGTGATATTTGTTGGCACCGAATGTGGAGGGGTCAACGACACGATCTTCCGAGAAACGTCTGCATTGTTGGCCTACGGTGCTGGAACGCTTTTTGCGGTTGCCATCCTCCAGATGAGCGGAGCAAGCACAAGCACGATTGCCGGGAAGATCAGCAGGTTAATCAAGCTCCAGCCCGATGTCTGGAGCAGAGCGCCCGAGAAGAACGACCCTGCCGCCACGGTGCCGAAGACGATGAAGTCGTTCAGCCCTTGCGCCGTGCCACGCTCGGCATCGGTGTGCGCATCCGCCACCATCGCCGTCGCACCGATGAAGCCGAAGTTCCATCCGAGGCCCAGCAGGATCAGCGAGATGTAAAAGTGTGTCACGTCCAGACCCGCAAGGGCAACTGCACCTGACAGCCCGATGATGACAAGGCCGGTGGCCGTCACGCGCTCTTTGCCGAAGCGGGCGATCAATCTTCCGGTAAGGATGCTGGGGGCGAACATTGCGAGGACGTGCCATTGGATGCCATGTGCGGCGTGATCGACCGAATGACCGTGACCAACCATCGCCATCGGCGCGGCCGTCATCACGAATGCCATCAGCCCATAGGACACGACGCCCGCCATCACGGCAAGCAGAAACGAGGGCGACGACAAAAGCTGCCTCGCGCTACGCCCGCCTTTGGCCGCTGCTTCACTTGCGGGACGCGGTGCATGCAGCATGGCAAGAACAGGCAGGGCGATCATCGCCAGCGCAGCCTGACTAAGGAAGCTGCCTGCGTAGGCGACGCCGGACACCGAATCCCGCGTTAGGATCACGAGCTGCGGCCCGATCACGGCGGCGATAAGCCCCCCGACCATCACCCACGAAATCGCGCGACCCCGTTCCGAAGGCTCGCACCCATCCGCGGCCGCGAAGCGATAGGTCTGGACGTAGGACGCATAAAGCCCCGCCGCGAAAGTGCCGAAGCAGAACACCGCGAACGCCCCGATCCAGATTCCGGCGGCTGCGATCAGACCCGAGACGACCCCGATGGCCGCCCCGAGAAGGTAGCCGCTGCGCCGGCCGAAACGCCGCATGATCGCGGCAGCCGGAAGCGTGCCGAGCGCCAGCCCCAAGTTGAACAAACTGACGGGAAGCGTTGCCAGCCCCGGATTGCTGGACAACTGCTGGCCCACCAATCCGCCCAAGGAGATGACGATCGGTGCGCTGGCGCCGCCGAGGGACTGCGCGGCGACGAGGACGGCAAGGTTGCGCTTGGGCAGGGATTCCACGGGGTATCTCGTATCCGATAAGGGTGATGTTACTCAAAGGGGACGATCACGGACCGCATCCGCCCCCTTCCTCCGCTCAGCCGAAGCGGACGTCGGCGGTCTTTTTTACCTCGGCATAGGCAAAGGCCAGTGCCGACATGAAGGATGCATGCACGTCGGCCGCCGGAACGACGCGCCCGTCGAACTCGGCGTCCCGCGTGGCGCAGGCATCCGCCACAACCGTTACGGCATAGCCGTGATCGGCTGCGGCGCGGGCCGTTGCGTCGATGCACATATGGCTCATCGCGCCGACAATGACGACATCGGTGATACCCTCTGCATCAAGCGCCTCATTCAGGCCGGTTTCGCGGAAGGAATTCGGGAAGTTCTTGGTGATCACCGTTTCGTCGTCCGCTGGCGCTACCGCGGGGATGATCCGCGCGCCGTCCGTCTCCGGCTCGAAGAATGGGGCGCCGACCGGATTTTCGTGGCGGATGTTGAACACCGCCACGCCCGCGGCCCGCGCAGCGGCGATGACGGTCCCGGCATTGGCGATGGCCTGATCGATCCCCTCCAGCGCGAAACGGCCGGAGGTCAGATAGTCCTTTTGCAAATCAACGACGATAACTGCTGTCTTGGTCATGATTTTCTCCTTGTTCGGGGGGTTAAAGCGAGATCGTCTCGCCATCGGCGGGGATCAGCAGGTTGCGCGCATAGCCGCGTTTTTCGGCATCCGTCCGAAGCGCGTCCCGGGTAAGTTCGGCATGGTTGACGGCCTCCATGTGGCTGGCGATGACCGTTGCATCCGGCGCAGCCTCGCAGACCTTCTTCACATCGTCCACGCCCATGATGATCGCACCAAGGCCGACGATACGCGCGTCACCCGCGTTCACGACGACGACCTGCGGCGCGTGCTCGGCAAGGTTTCCTTCGACATGATCGTTCCATACAGTGTCACCGGCGACATAGAGGCGCTTTTCGTCGGGGTGTCGGAGCAGAACACCCATCACGTCTCCCATGAGCTTGTGCGCCTCGTCCGAACCATGCTGGCCCGAAGTTCTGGTCAGGGTCACGCCCAGAAATACCGAGCTGTCGTCCAAAACGCGGACATCTTCGAACCCCTGTCCACGGATCGTCGCGGCATCGGCCTCGTTCTGCACGAAAAGCGGAAGGTGCCTGGGGACCAGCCGGACGGCCGCCTCGTCCCAATGATCGGCGTGGGTATGGGTGACGATGACGGCATCCACGTCGAGGATCTGCGCCATCGGCACCCCAAGCTCGGCCGTCGGGTTGCGGACATCGGCCCGGGGATTGGGCTGCGCGGGATCTACGGAGGCCTCGAACCCCTCATAGGTCCCTTTGTCTGCGAGATAGGGATCGACCAGAAAGCGGGTGCCGCCAAAGTCGATGCGCAGCGTGGCATTGCGGATTTGCGTGATCTGCACGGGATAGGATCTCCTTCTTTGGACACGGTAGATATCCGCCAGCGACTAGGTCTATAAGTGGCGCTATCGACAAATATAGGGGCAGTATCGCCATGTCGGACCATGTTACTGAAGTCGGCATCGTTCTGTATCCCGGCGCGCAGATGGCGGCGGTGTTGGGATTGACGGATCTATTCGCCACAGCCAACCGTGTCGTCGCACTGCAGCGCTTCAATACCGTCCACACGCTGCGCATCAGCCATTGGCAGGACGGGGATCGCGTGCATGACACCATGCCGGAGGCCGAGGCCTCGCCCGAAGTGCTGATTGTGCCGCCGACGCTGGGCAAGCCGATCCCGCGCGAGGTAGCAAGGGCCGAAGCGCCATTTCTGCGCGCACGCCATGCCGAAGGTGTGACTCTATCCTCGATCTGCACTGGCGCGTTCGTTCTGGGAGAGACCGGACTTCTGGACGGCCGCACGATCACCACGCACTGGACCTTCGACCATACGATGCGCGAACGTTTCCCGAAAGTCCGACTGGATCTGGACCGGATGGTAATTGAGGATGGCGATCTCATCACCGGGGGCGGCGCGATGTCTTGGGTGGATGTCGGGCTGAAGATCGTGGACCGCATCCTTGGCCCTGACACGATGATCCGAACCGCCCAGACCCTGCTCGTCGATCCCCCGCACCGGGAACAACGCTACTACAGCGGCTTCGCGCCCAACCTGACGCATGGCGATGCAGCAGTGCTGAAGGTCCAGCACTGGTTGGAGGCAAGCGACGCGAAGGAAGTCGAATTGACCCGCCTGGTCACGGAGTCTGGGCTGGAGAGCAGAACTTTCCTTCGCCGGTTCAAGAAGGCGACGGGCCTGACGACGACCGACTACATCCAGCGCCTAAGGATGCGAACGGCGCGTGAGTTGCTGCAATTTGGAGCAAAAAACGTCGATCAGATTGCGTGGGAAGTCGGCTACAGCGACCCGGGCGCTTTTCGAAAAGTTTTCTCACGTATCGTCGGGCTGTCTCCCGCCGAATATCGACGCCGGTTTCACGCCTGAAGCTTCGGCCCGAGTAGCTGGATGCTGCACGTGCAGCCACGGGAAAACGTCTGAACGACCGGTTTGGGGCTTTCGTGACCAAGGATGTCGACGCTAGGCCGCATCGTACGAACTACCGGTTTGTCCGCAACGCCGACGTCCCAGCTGGCGATTTTCTGCGCCACTCATCGACCGTCCGCTTCCGGGAATGCGGCCACGCAGCATCTGTCGAGGTTGACCGGCAGCTATGGGCGGCATCGCAGACGCTCCGCATCTCGAAATGCTGCGCCGCGTTTCCGATGGCCGGTTCGGGCAATGCCGCCGCGCAGCACCGGCGAGGCCCGACCGGCGGCAACGGGCCGAGCAGTTTTGTTTCGCCCTTGGCCGACCCGACCCCCTGAACTGGGGCTGCAGAAAGCAACTCCATCGCCACATTCGCGCGAGGTCTTCGAAAGGACCTAGCCGCCGTCGCGGCCGTCCTACGCGAGCCATGGTCCAACGGTCAAACCAAGGGCAAATCAACCGCCTGGAGCTACTGAAACGCCAGCTGCATGGCCGCACCAACATCGATACACTACGAGCCCGCCTAATCGCGATAGACTAATCCTGTGCCGCCGTCCTGCATCACGATTGAGGCACATCCAATACTGCCTGCCGATAAGGGGTCAGCATTCCGCGCCGATTGACGAGTTATGCTTCCCAAGAATTCTGGTCATTGTCACCTCAGGATCGTGCATCTATCCCCGAAGAAGTTTAGGGTCAGGATTCATAACCATCAGCTGACGGGCGTCGGCAAACGGCTCGCTCGTGTTTTCAAGGTCGAGCATCATCTGCCTGATATCGGAGCGCCTGAATAGATTGTAGCATTGAAAGGAAGCAACTTGTCGAAAGTTCGTGTCGGCGACTCACATCAGCCTGTGGCGAGCAAGCCCACAACACCACCTCCACCGAAGCCCAAAGGATAAGGGGACGACAATGTCGCAGGGAAAAGGCCAGACAACACATCAGCCGCCGACAACCAAGCCAGCTTCGCCGCCGCCGCCAAAGCCAAAAGGATGAAAGCATGACTGACAAAAAGAAGCCGACGCTCACGATCCAGCAGGCCGAGCGGCAGTTGGGTGTGAGGATTGACGTCAACGACCCTCGGCGAGTTTTGGGGAGCGTACAGCGCACCGCAGAACTCAAGCCGATCGAAGCGAAACCAAAACCCAAGGAGTAGGGGAGGCCATGAAAAAGATCATTCGTTCTGAGCAGCCTCTGTCCCAAAAACCTAGTTCCTCTCCGCCGCCAAAGCCGAAAGGCTAGGTTCCTTTCGGATGAGGGTTTCTTGATGGCGCGAGCCAGCCTTCAGGCTGTCGGCATCATGTAGGCTGATGCGCACCTCGAGAATTTCTGACGCCGGTATGAAGGTCATATCGTAACCCCAATCTGGCTTGGCTGGATCGAAGACCTGACGTTCCTCCCATTCCGTGGTTCCAGCGTGCATTATGTCAGTAACGTACATGCCGACTGAACCGTCTTCACCAAGAAGGCACGTTCCGAGCGGAGCATTAGTGAAATCCGCAAGGTTGAGTGTCATCATCCGCTCACCGTTTTTCTTACGCACTACTAGGCGTTGTGGGCTGCGGCTACGATGCAGCATGGATTCCCAAGCGGTGGTGCATCGATCCGCGGCGGAAACGCCAGTCGCTCGTAAGACCTTGAACGTTCTGTCCATCAACCACTTTCGCCAAACGCATGCAGCGCCTATGGCCAAGCAGAGCCCGAGCGCATAACTGCCGAATAGAACCCAAGATTTGGCTTCATAGGCAGTAGCGACGAAGAACGTCGTCTTAGCTATGAATGCAAATGCAAAGGTGATGAATAGAACATCGAGAGTTCCATGTTTCGTATCTCTTCCGGTGTAAGCGATACGATAGCCGAGGTAGCCAGCTACAAGCGAGGCGAGCGTATCTAACGGCAAGTCAAGAAGATACTGGACGTGTTCAGGCTGCATTTTGATCCCTTTTCAGCACCTAATGTAGATCGAAAATATGCGAGCCGAAACAGGCATGGCCTAGCGAACCAGATCAGGGGTATTCAGCTAGGGTTCTTTATATGTTCCGTGGAACATGGAAGGAGTAGGTGATGAACCTCCCGTTGAAGTCAGTCCCGTCGCCCCTTGGCTCGGCAGCAAACGCGACCTTGCAAAAACCGTCTACGCGATCCTCGATCACACCCCTTGCCGGACCTATGCCGAACCGTTCGTCGGCATAGGCTCCGGTCGAAGCTGCCCAAATTTTACAGTCAGGACTTGCTGAACAACCTATTTCGGCACCCTACAGACGGATCGACTACGTCCAGAGCGGACTCGCCGTCACGCGTCAGACGGCCGCCCGATATCCCGACACGCTTTCAAAGACCGGGTTCGTCGAAAAACACCAAGCCGGGAGAACAACTATTCCATCAATACGGCTCTCGTCCGTTTGCTGATGACGGTGTCGGACGAGACCTGACAAGAGCACTGCTAGCCATCCGCGGCTTTAGCAGACTGCTTCACGCCGCACCGCCGTCGAACGGCCGGTTCGGGGAGGCTGTCCTACAGAATTGGCGGCCCACGAACGGCAGCTATGGCCGGCAGGTAACATTTCGACGTGGTTCAAAACGGCGCAAATGGGCCGGGCCTCGCCTTTTGGGTCGGTGGGCAGGACATAATCTCGTTTTTTGATGTGGGACCATCTTAAGGCCGGTTTGGCCGAAGTTTCCTAGAATCTAGGCGGACCGGTGCGGCTGCCTAATGAGCGTCGCTGTATTAGAAGCACGCAAGTCCAGAATGCTGTGGGGATTCATCAGCGATTTAGGGTCCCAAATTTGCTTTTGCCGTCGCAATGCGATCATCTCGACCGGGTCGCGACAGGCGGTCAACCAATCCCGCTTGCTGCGACCGACGCCATGTTCTGCGGTCACGCTGCCGTTGTATTCACGCAGGACGCAATAGACCGACCGAGATATGGCCGTCACGGATGCATCGCTCCCGTCATGCGCGACAAGGATATGCACGTTTCCGTCCCCCAGATGGCCGACCTTGATGACCTGTCCGGCGGCTTGCACCCCGCGCAGTTTCCGGTCACATGCGTGGCAGAATTGCCCAAGCTGATCGACTGCGACCGACAGATCAAAGCTGATATGTGGGCCAAGCTGCGCATCCACCTCTCCGACAGCTTCGCGCAACGCCCAGAGCCGGCGCTCTTCGTCATGCGACCGCGCAACGATGCCGTCATCGACCAAACCGGCCTCCATCAGTTCCCCCAGCCAATCCTGGAATCCGTCAAGCTGAGCATCCGCGCGCGCGCGCAGCTCCAGCAACACGGCGAAACCGGGCGTTGCAAAGGGTGCGGGAACGAGGCTCCATGTCGTGCAGACGGCATCCAGATAATCGGGCCACATTCCCTCGAACGCGCTTAGCCTGTCGCCGAACCGCGACCGCGCCGCGACCAGACAGTCCAGTGCCGCCGCGTGATCGCGCAGGGAAAGCAGCGCCAGCGCGGAAAACGGCTCATCGGGGCAAAGCTGCACCATGACCTGCGTGATCAGGCCCAGCGTGCCTTCGGAGCCGATGAAGGGTTGGCACAGGTCGTAGCCAGCATTGTCCTTGACCAACCCACGCATGCGCGACAGCACGGCGCCGTCCGGAAGCACGATTTCCAGCCCAA
This sequence comes from Paracoccus laeviglucosivorans, assembly GCF_900182695.1. Taxonomy (GTDB): domain Bacteria; phylum Pseudomonadota; class Alphaproteobacteria; order Rhodobacterales; family Rhodobacteraceae; genus Paracoccus; species Paracoccus laeviglucosivorans. Next base: position 19,828 of record NZ_FXTK01000029.1, on the reverse strand, counting down.
GCACATGCCGTCGTGTCATGCCGTGGCGCAGCACACGGATGCCTCCCGCATTGGTGGCGACCGTGCCGCCGATCGTCGCGCTGCCCCGCGCGCCAATATCGACAGGATAGTCCAAGCCCTGCGCCCGCGCCGCCTCTTGCACGACCTGCAGAGGCGTTCCCGCCCATGCCGTCAGCGTCATCGCCTGCGTGTTGACCGCGATCACGCCGCTCATGCGTTCGGTCGAGATCACGACCGCACCTGCGGGCGGAACGGCCCCGCCCGACAGCCCGGTGCGGCCACCCTGCGGCACCATCGGGATGCCCGCCTGGGCGCAGATGGCGACGGCCTTCGAGGCCTCGTCGGTGGTCTTGGGGCGCAGGACCGCAAGCGGCATATCAGGCCCCTGCACCGACGCGTCCGCCGCGTAGCGCGACAGATCGGCTGGATTGGTTATCAGCCCCGCCGCGCCCAGCAGCGTTGTCAGCGCGTCGATCGCCATCGTCATCTTGTCAGCTTGCACTGCGGTCTTCCCGGTTTATGATGTTCGGATTCATGACATTATCCGCGAAGAAAGGCGTTTCATGGTCGCAAGCTCGGTTCTGACCCGAATGTCCGGCCTGCGCCATTTCGTGGAAGTCGCACAGCAGAAATCCTTTCGCGCCGCAGCCGAGCGTCTTAGCGTCGCGCCCTCTGCCGTCAGCAAGCAGATCCGCAACCTTGAGGAGCATCTGGGGGTCGAGCTGTTCCTGCGCGACCGAGGCCGCGCCGGGCTGGAGCTGACCGAGGCGGGGCAGATCCTGCTGTATCGCTGTGCGTCGGTGATGAACGAACTGACCGTCGCGCGCGAGGAGATGAACGAATTGAAGGGCCTGCAACGCGGCCATCTGCGGCTGGGCGTAAATGAGGTCATCGCCTCGGACATCCTGCCCGGCATATTGCGCGACCTGCACCGCAATTTCCCGCATCTGCAATATACGATCTTCGTCGAAAACACACCCGCCATCATGAAGCGCCTGCATGAAGGCGATGTCGATATCGGGCTGGGCTACAATTTCCCATCCTCGCCCGATCTTGACGTGCTGGCAGTGCTGCATCGCAACACCTACCTGATCACCGCGCTGGATCATCCGCTGGCACGGCGGCGCAAGGTCGGACTGCACGAGATCGCGGACGAAAAGTTCATCTTTCCCGACAGTTCCCTGTCGTTGCACCAGATGCTGCAGGACGCGCTGGTCCGGGCGGGCATCGACGTGCGAGCGATCATGCACACCAATTCCTTTACCCTGCTGCGCCAGATGGTGCAGGAAGGTCTGGGCGTCAGCATGGTGATCGGGCGTTTCCTGCAAAACAAGCGCGAACAACTTGCCTTCATCGCCGTGGACAGCCCCGGTTTTGCGCATAAGCCGCTGTCTTGCTGTCGTGCGGCGGGACGCACGCCCACGCATTCGTCCATCGCCTTTGCGGCGTCCATCAAGGCGCTGTTTGCGCAATATGGCGGCGGCGCGGTTCAACGCGGCGACATGGGCGAGCGGTTGTAGTTCTTGCAGATCAAATAGCGCGACGGCCCGCGCCCCAGGGCCCCGAACCATTGCGGCACATGCGGCCCCATCCAGATCGCATCGCCCGCCGTCACCGGATACCAGTCGCGGTCCAGCCGATACACCCCTCCGCCATCCAGCATCAGCAGCCCGTGTTCCATGAAATGCGTCTCGACATAGGCCAGGGACGCGCCGGGGTCAAAGCTCATGATGTTGAATTCGAAATCGAAGCGCACATCCTCGGGCAGCATCTTCTGCACGATCAGGCGATCATCGCCCCGCAAGGCGCGGCCCGCAATGTCCTGAACCCGACCGGACAGCGCATCAGGCAGCGACCCACGCGCCATGAAACGCCATTCAAAGACCACGGCCCGCGCGCCTGCGGGCAGATGCAAGCCCGACCCTGTGCCGGCCGGCTGGAACGCGAAACCCTCGGGTTCCAGCACCGTGCCGTCGGTCAGATGCAGCGCCCCCTCAAGGCAAAAGACGAAGCGCGCGATGCCGTCCGACGCAGGGGCAGCGTCGCAGGCATCGGGGCAGCGCACCAGCCCCATCGCCAGACCGGCCCCCAGATCCGGTGAGATCAGCCATGCCATCTCCGCACCCGGCCAGTCGGGCTGGGTGATCCATTCATGGCTTTCCGGCGTCAGCAGCGCGTGGCGCGCCTTGATGTCAGAGCGGGTCGCGCCAAAGGCGGCAAGGTCGGTCATTCATTCCTCCTGATTGGGCGCGCGGCCCGCGAAATGCAGGATCAATCCGCGCAAAAGTGCGGCGCGGCGGGCCAAAGGCATGATCAGCACATGTTCATTCGGCGAATGCCAATCGTTGCCAATGGCGCCCAGCCCGTCCAGCGTCGGAACCCCGGCGGCCGAGGTGAAATTGCCATCGCTGCCCCCACCCGAACGGGTTTCGACCATCGGCACGCCGAAGCCTGCGTTGATCTGCTGCGCCGTGCGAAACATCGCCAGCGTCGCGGGGCTGCGGGCAAGGCAGGGCTTTTCGATCTCGCCCGATGCGGTGATCCGCAGGGCCGGGTCGTGGGGGCGCAGGCCAAGGATTGCCGTCTCGACCCGCTGGCCTTCGGCATCATCGGCAAAGCGCAGGTCAATGTCGCAACTGGCGCGGCCCGCGACGACGTTCGGTTCGGTCCCACCTGCGATGCGCCCCACATTTACGGTCGTGCCCCGGTCCAGACTGGTCATCGCGTCCAGCGCCAGCACCGCACGCGCCAGTTCGGAGATCGCGCTGCGACCGTCTTGAAAGGCCGATCCGGCATGCGCCTCGCGTCCGGTGAAATCCAGATGGTATTTTGCGCGGCCCTTGCGAAAGGTGATCGCTTCATCCCCGCGGGCGGGTTCGGGGATCAACGCGGCGCCATGCCGGCGCGCGTGATCCGCAATCAGCCGCGACGAGGTCGGAGAGCCAATCTCCTCATCGCTGTTCCAGATCATCGTGACCGGTCCGGGCAGTGTTTCGCCTGTGCGGATGATGCTGGCCATGGCGGCCAGCGCCAGGAAACCACCGCCCTTCATATCGGCGATGCCGGGGCCATATTGGCGGTCGCCATCGCGCCTGATCCCGACCGCGCCGGGTGGGCATACGGTGTCGATATGGCTGGTAACCAGCACCCCAGGCCCCCGCCCACCGGCGAAATGGGCGATCAGGTGGTCGCCCATGCCGTCGCGGCCCGGCACGCGTTCGATCCGGGGACCAAGCGGGCGCAGATCGGACTCGATCAGGTCGATCAGCCGGGCGATGCCCGCCACGTCGCCGGTCGGCGTGTCGATTTCGACCCAGCGCATCATGCCAGCCAACAGGTCTTCGCTGTCAAATCCTGTCATGGCGTCAGCTCAGGCTGTCGGCGTAGTCACGCCAGATCGAAGGTTCCAGCTGCAGCTGGCTGGATGCGGGATATGCGCCCTGCCAATGCGCCGCGATCTGCGACCCCGTCGCGGCCCAGACGCCGGGATGGGTCATGGCCTTGGTCAGGAACATCGCAAGATTGTCCAGCCGATGCGCCCAACCCGACCGCGCCGGAGAGACGCAGAGATTGAAATACCGCCCGCGCCGATATTGTGCCCGGAACTGCGCCCGCCAGTTGCGTAACAGCGCGTCGGGACGCTCCAGCCCTGTGCCTTCGCGCGGGAACATCAGGAAGAATGTGTCGTCAAAGTGATAGTAATAGGGCAGCGCCAGCAGGCTTTCGGCGCGCGCCACATCCGTCACCCACCAATAAGGTGCATCATCCGCCAGTCCGTTGCCGTAGTAGGCATAACCCGCATCGCGGAGCAGCCGGATCGTGTCGTCGCTGATCGTGCCGGTGGCGAAGGCGTCATCGGGTCGCGACAGTGCGAACCAGCCCTGCGGCGCGGTCCCGGTGACGCGGGTCAGCGTTTCGGTGGCGGCCGCGATCCGGGCGGCTTCGTCGGGATACAGCGTCGGATCCTCGCCGATCAGGCCTTGCGCGGCGATTTCATGGCCTGCGTCGATGATCTGGCGCATGCGCGGGGCAAAGGCGTCGGCCACCAGCGCGGGCACGGCAAAGGTCGCGCGGATGCCAAGGCGCGCGAACAGCGCCAGAAACGCATCCATCCCTTCGTGCATGCCAAAATGCCAGGTCGGATAGGCCAGATCCTTGGCCGTGATGCCTTTGCCGGATGCGGCGGGGTTCAGGTTCACGGTCAGTCCCAGCGCCATCTGCTGCCCATCCGGCCAGCGCACATCGCCATCGCGGATGCCGGTTTCGTCGCTGGTGGTGTAATTGTCCTTCCAAGGCATGGCCTAGCCCTCGATCTTGTTCAGCGGGTGTTGGGTCAGGATGTGGCGGGCCACATCGGCGCAGGTCGGGAACCAGACGCCCGGCAGCGTCTTCATGCGCTGGATCAGCCGTTCCAGCATATCGACGCGCATGGCATGGCCGGACACAAAGGGATGCAGCAGGAAGTTTACATAGCCGCCGCGCTGGTATTCCTGTTCGAAGGCCTGCCACCAGATGTCGAACACCTCATCGACATCCATGATCCGCTGGGCCTGATTGGGCGTCGCCAGCCAGCCGAAGCTGAAGAACATCGCGTCATCCAGCGCATAGTGGAACGGCAGTTGCAGGATCGGGTTTTCGCCCTGTTCGTCATATTCATAAAGCGGCAATCGGCTGGCCGAGGTGAACGAGTTGTAAAGCACGCCGTTTTGCCGCAGCAGCGACTGGCTGTGGCTGGACCGCGTGCCGATGACCGGCTGGCCCGCGATTTCGGTCAGTGCAGCGACGGTGCGCGACAGATGCGCTGCCTCGATTGCGGGATCGGAGGCCACGTCATGTTCCCACATGTGATCGGCCAGTTCATGCCCGGCGGCGACGGCCCGGTGCAGCGCCTTGGGATAAAGCTCGCAGATGCGTCCGGGGGTGAAGACGGTGACCTTGACGCCCTGTTCGTCGAACATGTCCAGGATGCGCCAGATGCCCACGCGGCCGCAGAATTCACCCTTGGCGCGCTGCCCCCAGGGTTCGTTCAGCAACCGCCGCAACAGCATGGCGTCAAAATCCAGCGTGAAATTCACCACGCATCTGACCCCTTCAGGCCAGCGCAGATCGGGGATCGGCACACGCCTGCTGGGCTGGAAGCCGGCGGATTGCAGCAGGTCGGCATAGCCGGGATCGGGTGTCGTGGTCATCATGTCCTCATGGATGTTGGCGGCGCGCGCCTGCGCCGAACAGAAGTGCGGTTTCCGCTGCGCGCAGCCCGGCGATGACCGGGTTCACCACCGGCACACCCACCGCCTGCGCCAGTCGCTGCGTCAGGCCGGGCGCGAAGGACATGGCGAAACAGCCCAGCACCAGAACCTGCGCCCCCGCATCGACGCAGGCGCGAGCCTGATCGACGATGGCGGGCAGATGCCGGTCGGGATCGGCGACAAGTGCCGCGACCGAGCCGCCGACCCGGACCTCGGACAAAAACATCGGCTCGGCCCCGATGCCGCGGATGCGGCGGCGCAGCCCCGGCGGCGTCGGGTCCGAGGACAGGACCGAAAACCGCTCGCCCAGTTGCATTGCGGCCATAATCCCCGCCTCGCCCGGCCCGATGACCGGCAGGCCCGAGATTTCGGCCAGCGCCTCGCCCCCGGGATCGCTGAAGCAGCCGATCACCACCGCCTGATGCCCCGCCGCGCGCCAGCCCCTTGCGGCATCGGCCAGATGCGGCACGACCATTGCGATATCCAGGGCCGTTTCCACCGCGCGGGGGCCGTCTTCTGGCGCGTTGATGCGGATGTCGCAGCCCGGCGCCCAAGCCGAAAGCATGGCCTGACGCCGCGCCACCTCGGCCGGACCAGCGGTGCGGTGCAGCGGGCTGACAAGCTGATAAAGCAGCCGGGGCCGTTCGGCCAAATCGTCCGTCATCTGGTTTCCTTTGTGTTCGGTTGGGGCGTCCGGTCAGAACGCCCGTTGCAGGCCAACCAGGCGCTGCACCAGCACCACGCCGCAAAGCGACAGCAGGATCGACAGCGTGGCCGCCGCCGCCGCCGTGGGCTTGAATTCATAGGTCAGGAAGTCGAACAGCGCGAGCGGCAGGGTATTGCCCCCGATCGGCTTGAGCAGCAGCGAGATGGTGTAAAGATCGAAGCTGTTGATGAAGGCAAAGATTGCGCCCATCGCCACGCCCGGCATCACCAATGGCAAGATCACCAGCCGGAAGGTCTGCCAGCTGGACGCCCCCATGCTGGAGGACGCCTCTTCAAGCGAGGAAGGGACCTGTCGCAGCGCCGCCGTGATCGAGACATAGGCATAAGGGAATGCCATCAGGATATGGCCGAATTGCAGCCCCAGCACGGTCTTACCCAGCCCGATCTTGTAGAGAAAGAACAGCAGTCCTACCGCAGTCAGCAGTTCCGGCACCAAAAGCGGCAGCGTCATGCCGAGCTGGAACCAGCCGGCCATGCGGCCCGCCATCGCCTGCCCCGCTAACGCCGCCATCATGGCGATGGTCGTCGTCACGATCGCGGTGATGGCAGCTACCCGCAGCGACATCAAAAGACCATCGACCAGATCCTTGCGTGACAGGAATTCGTGATACCACTTCAGCGAAAAGCCCTGCGGCGGAAACTCGATCATCATGCCCGAGGTGAAGGACGCCCCGACAATGGTCAGAAGCGGCATCAGCAAAAAGACATAAAGCGCGATGATCAGCAGGGAAAAGCCAAGGCCGATGGTCCTTTGGCCTCCGAAGGTTGCGCTTGCGGCACTCATGCCTTGGCCCTTTCCATCAGTTTCCACGTCAGCATGGTGAAGGTCACCACCACGATCACCGTCGAAATCGACAGCGTGATCGCCAGCGCCGAACCGAAGGGCCATTGGAACGTCCCGGTCAGTTCGCCGATAATCAGGGTCGGCATCACGCTGACCATCTGCCCGCCGAGCAGCGCGGGCGTCACATAGGCCGCAACCGCCAGCACATAGACCAGGATCATGCCCGGCTGGATGCCCGGAAAGCTAAGCGGCAGGATGACGTCACGAAATACCTGCATTCGGCTGGCCCCCATCGAGGCCGACGCCTCACCCAGGCTTTCGGGGATATTGCGCAGCGCGTTGTTAATCGGCAGCACCATGAAGGGCACGAAGACATGCACCAGCGCCAGCACGACCAGCCCCTGCGTGAACAGCAGGCGCAGCGGGCGTTCGATGATGCCAAGCGCCATCAGCGTTTCATTCAGCGGCCCGTTCAGCGCCGTCACGATCATCCAGCCAAAGTTGCGAACCAAGACGCCGGTCATCAGCGGCGACACAATGGCTGCATAAAGCAGCACCGCCTTTAACCCACGCGCCCGCGACAGATGCCAGGCGATGGGAAAGCTGACGCACAGGCACAGCACCGTGACCAAGGCTGCGGTCAACAGCGAACGGGCAAGCACGCTCCAGTAATAGCCGTCGCCCAGGATGCGGGTGTAATGCATCAGCGTGTAGTCGTCGCCGAAAGGATCAGTCGTGCCGGGGGTGCGAAAGCTCATCTCGACCATGTTCGTGATCGGCAGGACCATGAACACGAAGATCAGCGCGATGGCCGGGATGCACAGCAGCAGCCGCAGGCGGGTTTTGGCGGTCATGGCGCCACCTCGGGCATCAGCCAGGCCTGCGCGCGGTCCATGACCACGGCTGCCGCATCGCCCACATGGACCGGCGTATTGGGCGGCGCGGTCAGTTTCAGCACACCGCCGTCAGGCAGCGCAATTTCGCACAACAGCGAGGCGCCGACGAAAGCGGACTTGACGATGCGTCCGTTGAAATCCGCCACCTCTCCCGCCGCGGCAAGGCGCAGGGTTTCGGGCCGCACCAGCAGTTCGGCACGACCCGTCAGACCGGGGACGCCCGCGACCGTCAGCGCCGCCCCCCCGGCTTGGATGGCATATTGGCCTGCGCCCTGCGCGTTCACCGACTGGCAGGAAAGAAAATTCGCCTCGCCGGTGAAATCCGCGACATAGCGTTCGACGGGCTTTTGATAGATCTCGCGCGGGGTGGCGAATTGCGCCACGCGGCCCGATTTCATCACCGCCACCATGTCGGACATGGCCATCGCTTCGGACTGGTCGTGCGTGACATAGAATGCCGTGATGCCCGATTGCTGCTGCAGGTCGCGGATCAGCCAGCGAACCTCGTCGCGCAGACGCGCGTCAAGGTTTGCCAGCGGTTCGTCCAGCAGCAGCAGGCGCGGCTTCATCACCAGCGCCCGCGCCAAGGCCACGCGCTGTTGCTGTCCGCCCGAGATCTGGCGTGGCAACCGATCCTCCAGCCCGTTCAGCCGGACCAGATCAACCGCTTCGCCCACACGCCTGACCAGTTCAGGCTTGGGGCATTTGCGCAGCCGCAGACCATAGCCGATATTCTCGGCCACAGTCATGTGCGGGAACAGGGCGTAGTTCTGAAACACCACGCCAAAACCGCGACGGTTCGAGGGCAGCTTCAGGATGCTGTCGCCATCCAGCTTGATGTCCCCGCCTTCGGGGTCCAGAAACCCCGCCAGACAGCGCAGCGTCGTGCTTTTGCCACAGCCTGATGGCCCCAGCAGCGTCACCAATTGTCCCGATTCCGCGTTGAGCGTCACGTCATCCAACGCGACGAAATCGCCGTAACGCTTGTGCAGCTTGATTGCCTCGACCGTCGCCATGGTTCAGATCGTCCGTTCCCAAAGGTCGTTCAGCTTGCCGCTGATCGCGTTCGCGTCATCCCAGTCAAAGCGGATCGCCTTGGTCACCTGCTCGGCACTCAGCGGCCATTTCGCCACCTCGGGCGGCAACTGCACCGTCTTGTTGGTGGGGGCGATCAGCCAGTTTTCGGCCATCCACAGCTGGATTTCCGGGCTGAGCACAAAGTTGACATATTCCAGCCCCAGCGCCTTGTCAGGGTGGTTGGCAAAGACGCTGAAGGAATGGTCGAACACCAGCATCCCTTCTTCGGGAATGACGTAATCGACCGGCACGCCCTGATCCTGCATCGCCTTGACCTCGCCCACATCCAGCGGTGCAACAGCAATCTGGCCCTGCATCATCAGCGGCGTCAGCTGCGAGGAATAGCCGATCTGCGGGAACGGCGCGAGTTCCTTGAACTTGGCCACCGCCGTTTCCACGTCGTCGCGGCCCTTGCCGAAATGTTCACCAGCCCACAGCGCCATCATCACGCCGGCCGAATTGGTGATTTTGTAAAGACCCAGCTGCCCGCGGAAGCGTTCGTGCCACAGATCGGCCCAGCCGCGCGGCGGCTCATCGACCAGATCGGTGCGGTAAGCCAAGATCAGCGGGGCCAGCATGCCCGTCAGGCCGGTGTGGCCTTTCAGCTTGGCGGGTTCGATCAGATCGGCCATGTTCGGGACGTTTTCGGGGGTCAGCACCTCGAAATAGCCTTCGTTGCGGATCATCGCTGTGTAGCGTTCGTTCAGCATGACCGAGGCGAAGGGCGGGTTCTGCGGCCCGGCGGCCCGGAAGTTCGCGATCCACGACGTGCCAAGTCCGATGTCCAGATCGACAGGCCGCCCGATCTCTTCGGCGAATTTCGGCATGACCTGCTGGCGCCAGTCATTTTCCCAACGACCGCCGAACATGTTGACGATAAACGGGCTTTGCTGCGCGAATGCGGGCAGGCCAAAGGCTGCAAGGGCCGAGGCTCCGGCACCGGCTTGCAGGAAGTTACGGCGGGACAGCTTCATATTGTTATCTCCTGTTGGTGGTTTGTTGTCCCCTTGATGGGGATCTGGTCACATTTCGATTTTGTCGGGATCCAGTCGCAGATCGATCAGCACCGGGCCGGGCCCGCTCAGCAGTGCGCAGGCCTGCGCCAGGCTGTCGGAATCGGTGACTTTCTGCGCCCGCAGCCCCATCGCGGTGGCGACAGCGGCAAAATCCGGCGGAGCGATCATCGAGATCGCGACATCCATGCCGCGACCCGTCAGCTGCACATGTTCCGCGCCATAGCTGCCATCGTTGCAGATGATGATGGCGCAATCCGCGCCCAGTCGGGTCAGACCGGCCAATTCGGACAGGCCGGACAAAAGAAATCCGCCATCGCCCGCGACAAGCACCGTCTTGCGCGCCCCCGCCGCCACTGCCGCGCCGACGAATTGCCCAAGCCCGCAGCCGATGCCCCCGAAATGGCTGGTATAGACCAGCGCGCGCGGATCGGAGACAGGCAGGTTGCGCCACGCGGTCGTCACGAAACGGCCCAGATCGGCGACCAGCACCCGATCCGCAGGCAGCGCCTGATGCAGTGCGCGCAGGGCAGGGACCATGTCGACGGTTCCGGCGGCGGTTGGGCGCGGGCTGGGCAGCGTCGCGAATTCCTGCGCCTCGGCCTGCAAAGCCGCGCGCAAGTCATCATCGGTCGCGCCCGAGCCGGGGATTTCCGCCATGTCCAGCAGGTCGATCATTGCCTGCGCCGTCAGCGCCGGATCACCGATCAATTGCAGGTCAGGGCGGTCCATGCGCGGGTTTTCCCGGATGTCGGGCAGGATCTGCACGATCCGCTTGCCGCGCAGATAGGCGCCGTTTTCGGTTGTATGCTTGCTGAGGCTTGCGCCAAACGCGATCACGCAATCGGATTTCATGATCGCCTCGGTCGCGGCAGGATGGCTAAGACCGCCGCAAATGCCAAGGTTGAATGCCTCGCCCGTGAACAGCCCCTGCGCCTTCAGCGTGGTGGCCAGGGGCGCCTGGATTCGTTGGGCCAGCGCAACGATGGCGTCGCGCGCATCCATTGCACCGCGCCCGGCGAGTATCAGCGGACGCCGGGCCGAGGCCAGCATGCCCGCCGCTTCCGCCAGCCCGTCGCTGGCCGCGCTGGCGCGGGGCAGTTCGGGCGGCAGGGCTGCGCGCGGCTGCGCGGCCGCCGCCTGCCATTGCAGATCGACGCGCATGTTAAAGACGATCGGGCGGCGCTGATGCGCGGCCAGACGAAAGGCACGCTCCAGATCGACGACCAACGTGTGCGGCCCGCGCAGTTCCACGAAGCCCGCCCCGGTCGAGGCTACGACTTCGCGCTGGTCGATGTCCTGCAGGTGCTGCAAATCGCCGGGGGCCGTATCGCCGCACATGACGACCATAGGTACGCACGCCCGCACTCCTTCCACCAGCGCCGTGACGACATTGGTCAGCGCAGGCCCGTGCGTGATCGACGCGACCCCGGTCCTACCCGTCACCTGCGCATAACCTATGGCGGCTAGAACCGCATTGGCTTCATGCGTCAACGCGACATAGCGGCCCAGTCCACCGTCGACATAGGACTTCACCATGAAAAGGTTGGCGTCGCCCACAAGTCCGAACAGATCCGTGACGCCAAGATCGGCCAGCGAACGGGCCAGTATCTGGTGGATCATGGGGTTTGGATTGTCATGCTGCATCTGGCGACTTCCGTTCTGGGCACCGTATTCGATCAACCATAGACGCGATCAAATCATCAACAAAAGCGCAATACTTTCTCATCTATGTTTCCAAAAAGTGCACAAATCCGGCAAGCCGCTTGCGGCGGGACAAACTTGCCGAATCGCGATCTTCGACCCGGTTGCGAGCCTTTTTCGCACCGCATGAGTTTTGTGCAACTGCCCCTGCCTGCGGTCTTGCGGGAAAAAAACCGATGCGCGGTCCAAATCTTTCATCGGGAGACCATTTTCGGCACCTGCTTTGAAATATTTTTGCCGAATTGGATGCGAAATTTTTCAGATTGACCGGACATCGCGCCGCAGATTTGGGCATTTCTCTAGCGTTTACTGGGATTTTACTCAGGTAATTTCGCAAAAATGTCTTGTAATAAAAATTACATCATGCCTCATTTCATGAAACTTCAGGAAAGTTGAACATGACGCATGTGACTCCGAACGGCTTTGCACCCTCGCCCGAACAGCTTTTGGCCGGGTTCACGCCCAGCTTTGAATTCCAGCCTGTCGACCCCCTGCCCGAGGAAGAGTTCGCCGAGCGCCTGCGTCACATCCGTCGCGAAGCGACTGTCGCGGGCCATGACGTGATTCTGGTCCACGCCGACGGAATCGGCTCGTATCGCACCTCGAATTCCTTCCTGCGCTATATCTGCGACTGGGCGCGCGAAGGCGTGCTGGTCATCCCGACCGATGACGACAAGCCGCTGACCATGTTCTCGTTCTTCAGCAGTTCGGTCCTGCTGCCGCCGTTCGGCGAACCGGTATTGGTCGACGACATTTGGCAAATCGGAACCTGGGGTCGTGAAACTTACAACCGTCCAGGTCGCGGCGTGGATCGCACGGTCGAGGCGGTGGCCGCGCATCTGGAAGGCGCGGGCTTTTTCAGCGTCCAGATCGGGCTCTTCGGCGATGCGACCTCGACCCCTTACTGGGACGGCCTGAAGACTCGCATGCCGCGTTGCCGCCTTCAACAGGACAACGGAACCATCGAACGCATGCAGCGCCGTCGTAGCAAGCGCGAACAGGCGCTGGTGCGGGCGGCGTCGCAACTGGCCAGCATCGGGATCGAAGCCGCCTATCACGTCACCCGCCCCGGCGTCACCGATCATGAAATCTATGCGGCATTCACTCATGCGCAGATGGCGCGCGGCGGGGAATGGGGCGACGGCTACCAGATCGGTATCAACCGCTTTGGCACGCATTGCGGCAAGCCCTATGGGCATGTCGTGCAGGCGGGCGACCTGATCAACCTTTACATCTCGGCAGTGACCTATCGCGGGTATAATTCGCAGATAGCGCGGATGATCGCCGTGGGCGATATCACCGACAAGCAGGAAGAGGTGCTGGCGATGTGCACCGAAGGCGTGCAGGCTGCCGCAGAACGCATCCGCCCCGGCACGCTGGTGTCCGAGATCGCGAATGCCTCGTTCGAGCCCTATATCCGTCGCGGATACCTGGATTCGACCGACAGCCGGACCATGCCCTACAACTGGAACGCCAACGAAGACGGCTCGCCGCGCCTGGTGCCGCGCAAGCATGTCGTGTGCGAAGACTTGGAACGTCAGGGCCGCAAGCTGATGCACGTCTATCCGGCGACGCGTGGCCCGCACAATCCGAATGTTGGGCATTCGGTGTCGATGCCGAAGTTCCAGCCCTACAACATCGCCTCGAACAATCACGACCGTCTTGAAGAAGGCATGACCTTCGTCCTGCATTCGCAATGGCTGGAACCCGAAGTCGCGGGCTGCAATGTCGGCGACTGCTATCTGGTGACCGATGACGGATACGAAAATCTAAGCCATCACACGCCGCTGGGCGTCCACCGCATCAAAGCTTGAAAACAGGCACGAACCAACAGGGGATAAACCATGAAAAAGCAATTCCTGCTTTCTGCGGCACTGGTCGCACTGGCCCTGCCAGCGCAAGCCGAGGACAAGGTGAAGCTGGTCATCTCGAATTCGCAATGGCTGGACGCGCTGCGCGGCGAACAGCTTTGGGCGGTGGTCAAGGCCTATGAAAAGGTCGCGCCGAATGTCGTCTTGGAGCAAGAGGCGATTCCGTCCAAGGACTATGCCGACCGCATCATGACCGAATTCGGCGCGGGCCAGGGCCCGGACCTGGCCATCATGCAGGAAGGCGTCTTCTATGCGCTGGCCGATGCCGGAATGCTGGTCGATCTGGCCGATGTGACCGAAGGCGTGGCGCTAAACGACACCATCGACAACGCGATCGTGGATGACGTGACCCTGGGCGTGCCGTGGCAACGCGCCGTCTATGCGATGATCTACAACAAGGAACTGGTCGACCAGGCCGGTGCCAGCGTGCCGACTGACGTCGAAGGGCTGATCGCGTCGGCCAAGCAGGTGCAGGAAAAGACCGGTGCCATCGGCTTTACCGCACGCCACCAGATCAACGACTTCTCCGGCTGGTCGATGGACTTCCAGAACTGGGCCTATGGCTACGGCGTCCACTGGGTCGATGATGAGGGCGAGTTGACCATCAACACCCCCGAAGCGGCAGCCGCGATCGCGGCTTTCAAGGAAGTCTATGACAGCGGCATCATCCCGATCGGTGACGACATGCCGACGCAGCGCACGCGCTTCAAGGAAAAGCAGGTCGGCTTCAGCATGGACAATTCCGGCGGGACGCTGAACATTGCGTCCGGCGGGGCCATGCAGAGCGCCAATGTCATGGCGTCGCCGCTGCCCTTCCCCAATCCGGCCGCGCACCAGCAGATGTTCATCAGCATCAGCGCCAACAGCGATCACCCGGAAGAGGCGGCAGCCTTCCTGAAATGGCTGATCAGCCCCGAAGGTCAGGCCCTGATGCGTGACGCATCCGGCCCGGACGCCTTGGCAACCGACGTGCCCGTCACAGAGGAATTCGCGACTGTGAACCCTTGGGCACAGACCTTCGCGGATCTGGCCAAGAGCTCGCGCTCGACGCTGATCCCCGGCCATGAGGTCGAGACCAACCAGATCATGCGTCCCGTGATGCAGGCGGTCGAGGACGTGCTGATCCGCGGCACCGCCCCCGCCGACGCCCTTGCCGTGGCGCAGGGCAAGATCGACAGCATGTTCTAGGGAGCAGGCAGAATGACCGATATCTCGACCGGGGCGGCGCGTAGCCTGCCCCAACGGGCCAGGAAAAGCAGGTTCTCGGCCAAGGCCGTGCTGCCTTACATCTTTATCCTGCCGCCCGTGATGTATCTGGCCGTCTTCATGTTCTGGCCTCTGGCCCGGCAGATCTATCTCAGCTTTACCAAAACGCGGCTGATCAACCCCAGCCGCAGTCAGTTCATCGGTCTGGACAATTACGACCGCCTGCTGGCCAGCCCGGATTTCTACTCGGCGCTGCATATCACCGTGGTCTATTCGGTAATGGCGGTGGTTCTGGGGGTCGCGCTGGGGACAATTGCGGCGCTTGCGCTGAACCGCCCGTTTCCGGGCCGCACCATCGTCCGGGCCGTCCTGCTGTTCGGCTGGGCTGTCCCGAACGTCGCGGCGTCGCTGGTCTGGCTGTGGATCTTCAACGAACGCTCGGGCGTGCTGAACCGCATCGTCACGGGGCTGGGACTGGACAGCGTGCCGTGGCTGACGACGACGCACATGGCCCTGCCCTCGGTCCTGCTGGTGACGGTCTGGCAGGTGGCGCCCTTCGTCATGCTGGTTATGCTGGCCGCGCTGCAATCGGTCCCCGAGGAAGTGCGCGAGGCCGCGCGGATCGACAATGCCGACAAGCTGAACATCTTCCGCGCTGTGACGCTGCCGCATGTGATGCCAACCTTGCAGCTAGTATCGCTGCTGGTCGCGGTCTGGTCGATCCGTCGTTTCGACATCATCTATCTCCTGACCGGCGGCGGCCCCATCGGCAGCACCTCGACGCTGATCGTCAAGCTGCGCCAGACGGCCTTCGAAAACCATGATCTTGGCCTTGCCAGCGCATATGGCGTGATCGGCCTGATCCTGGCACTGTCGGTCGCCACCATCCACGCGCTGTTCAACCGCCACCGCGCCAAACGGAGCATGCAATGACCATGATCCCCCGCCTTCTGCATGTGGCACTGGTCGTGGTGCTGGTGATCTTTGGCGGTTTCCCCGTCTACTGGATGGCCAGCACCGCCCTTTCCACCAATGCCGAGCTTTACAACACCGGCCAGTCCGCCGGCCTGCAACTGCAAAACCTGCCGTCCCTGCTTTCCGAACTGTCCAAGGTTCCGCTGCTGCGCTGGCTGACCAATACCAGCATCGTCGCGCTGGGAACCACGGTGCTCAGCCTGACGCTTGGCGCGCTTGCGGGCTATGCGCTTAGCCGTTTTCGCTTTCGCGGCAAGGGCATCATCGGCTTTCTGCTGTTCATGACCCAGGTCGTCCCCGAGGCGCTGATCCTTGTCCCGCTTTACGCCATGTTCATCAGCCTTGGCCTGCTGAACAGCCTGTGGGGATTGGTGCTGGCCAATGTGGGCTTTTCGCTGCCGGTCGCGGCCTTCATCATCAAGGGCGCCATCGATGCCGTCCCCTATGAAATCGAGGAAGCCGCTGCCGTCGACAACTGCCCCCGCTTCGGCGTGCTGACCATGGTGATCCTGCCGATCATCGCGCCCAGCCTTGCCGCCGCGGCGATCATCGCGTTCTTCGCGGGCTGGAACGAATATCTGTTCGCCGCGACCTTCCTGATGGACAATACGATGTGGCCCGCCAGCGTCGGCCTAGCGTCGTTCATCGGCCAATATGAGACCCCGCTTTCGGCGGTCATGGGCGCTGCCCTGATCTTCAGCCTGCCCGCCGTCGTCTTCTTCCTGATCATTCAACGTAAAATCGTCGCAGGCATCACCTCCGGCGCAGTGAAGGGTTGATCCCATGCCCCAGATTACCCTCGGAAATATCCGCAAGAGCTTTGGCAGCTCGACCGTCATCCCCGATTTTTCGGCCCAGATCGAGGATGGCGAATTCCTTGTGCTGCTTGGTCCATCCGGCTGCGGAAAATCCACCCTGCTGCGCATGATCGCGGGTCTGTCCGACATTTCGGGCGGGGATCTGCGCTTTGACGGCACCGCGGTGAACGAATGGACGCCCAGCCAGCGCGGCGTTGCCTTCGTCTTCCAATCCTACGCGCTTTATCCGCATATGACCGTGCGCGAGAACATCGCGTTTCCGTTGATCATGGACGCGTTCCAGAAATGGTATCACATCCCGGTGGTCAATTCGGTCATGCGCTGGAAACTGATGCGCCGCCCCGATATCGCCGAGCGCACCGACCACATCGCGCGCCAGCTTGAACTGACGCCGATGATGGACCGCCGCCCGGCCAACCTGTCAGGCGGCCAGCGCCAGCGCGTCGCCTTGGCACGGTCGCTGGTGCGTGATCCCAGCCTGTATCTGTTGGACGAACCGCTGTCGAACCTTGACGCGAAACTGCGCACGCAGATGCGGTCCGAAATCTCGGCGCTGCACAAGCGGGTGAAAAAGACCTTCATCTATGTCACCCACGATCAGGTCGAGGCGATGACCATGGCCACCAAGATCATCGTGATGAACAAGGGTGAGATCCAGCAGATCGGCACGCCGGATGAAATCTATGCTAACCCGGCCAATACCTTTGTCGCCCGCTTCGTCGGTGCGCCGCCGATGAACCTGCTGAACGTGCGCCAGCACGGCACGGTCCTGTCGCTGGACGGTGGCGCAGAATGGACCCATCCCGGCATCCTGCCCACGAAACAGGCCTCGCTGGGCATCCGCCCCGAGAACCTAAACCTGCGTCCCGAAGGCGAGGGCCTGATCCCGATCGAAGTGTCGCTGGTCGAAAGGCTGGGCGCAGAAACGCTGCTGGGCTGCCGCATGGTCAGCAAGGCCGCGTCCGAAACGCTGCTGGGCGAAGACCTGATCTTCGTCCGCGTTCAGGGCAATCCGCAGATCGAAGCCAGTGCGCGCTTTGGCCTGTCCTATGCCGCCGACGACGTGCGCTGGTATGACCAGACGAGCGGACAGGCCGTCACGGTTTGCGACAACTCGCCCCTGTCCCGCTGCGCCTGAAGGAACGACATGCAAGACTTTCATATCACAGCCACCGGCCACAGCCTGAACTATCTGCCCGAATATGTCGCGGGCGAGCAGGGATTTTTCGAAGACGAGGGGCTGCGGGTCACCGCCTCGGTTCCCCGCCCGTGGGACATCGTGCTTGACGATCTGCGCCAAGGCCGCGCGGAGGCGGCTTTGGGCGGCATCTGGGTGCCGTCCATGTATCTGGGCCGTGCGACGCGGTTCGTGCCCTTTGCCCAGATTGCCAATCGCGCGCCTTTGGCACTGGTCGGGCGCGAACCGGCGGACAAGTTCTTATGGTCCGGCATGGCCGGGAAAACCGCGCTGATGAAGGGCAGCAACGGCGCCAGCGTCGGACTGTATCTGAAGATGATGCTGCGCGAACAGGGTGTCGACCCCAAGGCGCTGAACTATGTGCAGGATCTGGACGGCGCGATGCTGTCGGAACTGTTCGTCGGCGGCTTGGGCGACTATCTGGTCATCGACTATCCCGGTGCGCTGAAGCTGGTGGCGGATGGCCCCTACACCATCGTGCAGGCTTTCCCGATGACTGGCGGCGACATTCCTTGGAGCGTCTATTACGCCACCGAAGGGGCCGATCCTGCGGCGCAAGCTGGCTTCTGCCGTGCACTGGGCCGGGCAATGTCGTGGATCCGCAAGAACGATTCCGGCGATTACGCCGATTTTCTGGCCCGGACCTTCCCGCGTCTGCCGGTCGAGGTTCTGGTGCGTGTCACCCGCGAATATGTCGGCTGCAATATGTGGACGAGCCCGCGCATCAACCCCGAGGGCTATGCCCGCTGGCAGCAGGGCCTCGCCGACGGCCACCTGATCGCCGCGCCGATTCCGTATGACACGCTGATCGACGGCAGCGTCGCCGCCTAACGCTTGGGGGTCGAAACGTCGTCCATCAGTTCGACCATCCGGTCGATGCGGCGGAAACGTTCGACGCTAAGCGGTCCCAGCCGCGCGGCCACCGTCCAGACAAGATAGTCGATGACGGTGGCCGCGGCGGTGAAGGAATTGAACGGCGACGGCGAATGACAGCGGCAGCGCACCACATGGTCCGCCGCCTGCGCGCTGGCGGCAGCGCTGACATCGGTAATCAGCACCGCCAAGGCGCCAGACGCGCGGATTTCCTGGAGCAGCTGCGCCAGCTTGCGCGGCCGCCTGCGGAACGAAAACACGATGACCACATCGCCCGCGCGCATGCTGGAAAGTTCATGCGCCATCGACGTTCCCGCAGCGGGCAGGACGCGAACATCGGTCTTGACCAGCCCGAAGTAGTGCGCCGCCAGATGCGCCAGCCCGAAACCGTTGCGCAGCCCGACGACCCAGATCCGGTCTGCCGCCACAAGGCCGTTGCACACCGCCTCCAGCGTGGTGGGCGGAATGCCATCGGTGGTGGCGCGGATGTTGTCGATGTTCGACTGGACCATCGCCGCCAGCGTGGTTTGCCCCGACTGCGTCTGATCGGAATCGATCACCCCACCTTGCGGCGAGCCCCAATGCGCAGCTTCACGGATCAGGCGCTTGGCTTCGGGGTATGAACTGTAACCCAAGGCACGGATGAACCGCGCCGCCGTCGCCGTGGACACCTCGGCCTTGCGCGCCAGTTCACCTGCCGTATAGGATGCCAGATCCATCTGATGTTCCAGCATGACGTCGGCCAACCGCCGCTCGGCGGGCGAAAATCCAGTATAGGACGCATAGATGCGCGCTTCGAGCGATTTGACGGGTTGGACTGAATTCATCACGCGGCGCTCGACTTGGGGCTTGTCCGACAGACCCTAGCAATCTTGCCGCGACGTTGCGAGCGGATGTTCTCTGCCGATGAAAGCGGTTCTGCCCCGTCTAACAACTCAACTCCGGTGAATTGCATCGTCTCGCTAGAAAGCGGCTAACTGAAGATCGCCACGTCAAACAACCTCTATCACTTTTCCCGAAGGAACAAGATGATGCCATAGTCACTGCATTACACAACTCATAGATCGCAACGATAATGCGGATTACTTTACCGCGTCGCATCTCGGTGCGCCTGGGGTCGGCAGGTCGACCCTCTCACCGCGGTTGAGCTTCAGGAAAGTTCTACATGAGGCATGTGCCTCCGAACGGCTTTGCCCTCTCACCGTGCGAGTGTGGTCACCGTTCTTGTCGAACGTATGGTTCGTCCACAGCGCTGACGCTTCTCATCTCGAAATGCTGCGCCAAGTGCCGAATGGCTGCTTCAGGGAACGCTGCCGCGCAGCATCGGCCGGGCTTGACCGTCGGCTATGGGCCGAGGCTGTGTGGAAACAGTTGGTTAGCGGCACATGGGGTCTTCGGTGTCGCTACCGCCGCAGAGCTGCGTCAGCTTTCTCAGTTC
>NZ_FXTK01000028.1 GCF_900182695.1 Paracoccus laeviglucosivorans | reverse complement strand
ATCAAGATGTCACTTGGTGGCCGCAGCCCGATCGAATACCGTAAAAGCCTCGGCCTTATACCGTAAAAACAGTCCAACATTTTGTCCGCACCCCCTCCGGCTCAGTTCTGGGTGGAAATCAACACCTTGCCGGCATCCAGTTCAGCTGTGGCCTCGTCAATGTCTTTTGCAAGCCATGCCTCATAGTCCGGGTCACCCGGCTGACCGGCCTCGGCTGAAGTGATCCAGCGCCGCTGTTTTTCCTGCTCGGTCCGCATGCCATTTGGCTCCTTCACCTCACCCAAAGATAGGACTTCGCAGCAGTTGACGCAACTCTGTGCTCAGGTATGACCGCCCATGGGTCGGAGGCCGGGCTGGCGCGGCCCGCTGCAAAGCGAGGACACGGGCCCGGCCGCAGACGACGCGCCTGTGCGGCGCTCGCCCCTTGATCCGACCGGACGGCGGATGCGAGGCGGACTTTATGTGATGGAAAAGTCTGCGGCGCCGGGGGTGAGCCGGGCCCCCTGCCCGGTCGATCCCCAGCGACGGCACTTGTCCGGCTTGGGCCGCGCCATTGGCGCGGGCCGCAGCATAAATGTGCAGGGCGGCAACCTAGGCAAGACGCGACCGGACTGTGCCAGCACCTCGAACGCCACCTGCGTCAGGGGGCTTTACCCTTCGGGCCAAGAGCAATGCCGCAGAGCGACCAGGACCGGCGGGTCAGAGGCGGGCTCGAAGAGACCGGAGCCGACCTGCCGCAGCCGGGAGCTTCGCGGCAATGGGCTTGCGTGAGGCCAATGCGCCGAGCTTGCGCCCGGTGCCGACCGCCGCGCGGGCGGCAGACGCCCTGGAGCCTGCGTCGGGCTCAAGCCCATGTCGACCTCTGGAACTCGGCATGTCAGCTCCCTGCGAAGGGGTTTTGGATACGCAGTCGTCCCTCCACGACCAACCCGTCCTGCATGTCTTCGGATATGAGCGCGTCACAGCCATTCACCAAGGCCGAAGCCACGATCATCGCGTCGTAAACCGACAGATTATACCTTTCGGCCAGTGCACGACCGACATCATGCACTGCTTCGGTGAGATCCACGACGGTCAGACATTCGCGCAGCAACCCCACGAAGTCGCGGATTTCGTCCCATCGCATACCGATCTTGCGGCGGCAGACGGTGGTGATCTCATTCAGCACCTGAACGCTGATCATTCCTCCAGCCGCCAGCACGTCGCGCGCAGCTATCATCTTTGGGCCATCATCCAGCAAATGAAGCAGGACATTGGTGTCGATTGCAGTTTTCACCGCGCGTTCGCCGCATCGCGGTCAAACCGAAACTCTCCTGGCAGACGACCGCGAAAACGATCAAGATCAGCCAGGATGTCGTCGGTCGAGCGCGGGCGCGCCACGGTCAACCGCCCGGGAGCCGCCTCGATCTGAACCTGATCCCCGGCCTGCAGACCCAGCTCGGCCACGAGCTTGGCGGGCAGCCGCACAGCGAGGGAGTTTCCCCATTTCGCAATTTGCATGTATGCCTCCATGATATCCGATGAGGATAAAGTATATCCATCGCGTCAGAAGGTAAAGCGCTGCAAATGCGCCACGCCAAATGCGGACAGAGTGCCTATCCAGTAAACACCGGTGGATTCCGTGGCCACGCGAGTAACGCCGCATGACTGGAACGAGTTGGCAAGGTCGTGCAAATCTTGGGTGAATGTCCCGAAGGCGCGCACCGGCATGTCGCTAGGTGGAAGGGTTGACCGCAGCCATGTGCATCGTCGAGCCGCCGCGGCAACTGCCATGACTGTGAATATGGTATTGCGGCTTAATGGCCTGACCCATGCTACGATTGACCGCGTGTCATTGTGTTGACGTGTCGACCGTCAAGTCGCCCCGGCAACGGGCGAGATGTGACCTTATAGGAGCCTGACGGGGACGCCCCCTCACAGTCCTGTCCCCTCGGATCGGTGCCCGGGCATGCTTCAAGCAATGAGGGCACCATGACGACCACACATCCAGTTATCATCGGTATCGACACCCATAAAGCAACCCATGTCGCCGTCGCCATTGATACGCAAGGCGCTCGGTTGGCCGCGCTGTCCATACCGGCAAATTCGAAAGGATATTTAGATTTGGAACGCTGGTCGCGATCTTATGGGGAGGTTCTGGCATTCGGAATTGAAGGAACTGGCTCGTATGGTGCTGGCCTCTCACGGTCTTTGCTTTCCCAAGGACACACGGTGGTCGAGGTCACGCGGCCAAACCGTCAGCTGCGATACACGCAGGGCAAGACAGACAGCCTGGACGCAGAGGGCGCCGCCAGATCCGTTCTTTCCGGGCAAGCAACGGCGCGCTCAAAGACGCAAACTGGATCATCAGAGATGATCAGACATCTGAAGATCGCGAGAGATACGGCCGTCAAATCGCGCTCGCAGGCGATGGTGACCCTGTCGTATCTGACGGGTGTCTTGCATTGCTTCTGGACAGGTGATCCCGCCCCATGGTCAGGAGCCGCGCAATCCTGCGTGCAGGTGGCGATTTCCAAGCTCCGTTAGGCACAGCTTGCTCGGCGCGGCGCTGACGTGTCGTCCATTCTCCAACGACCCGAAGACTGCCGCAGAAATGCTGTCGGTGACATGCTGGTAAAGATCGAATGCCATTCTGTCGGGCCTTTCCAATTTGGGTGCGGCGCCTGGGCCCGATGCCCTTCTGTCCGCTTGGGCCGAGGCCTTTCCGTCTGACGTCTGGATAACTCCGGTGTTTTCCGGAGGGCAGAGCGGGAAGGGCACAGCCTTGCCCGTGGCCGCAGGCCGGGCGGTCATGGGTCGGAGGCCGGGCTGGCGCGGCCCGCAGCAAAGCGAGGACACGGGCCCGGCCGCAGACGACGCGCCTGCGCGGCGCTTGCCCCTTGATCCGACCGGACGGCGGATGCGAGGCGGACCCGATGTGATGGAAAGTCTGCGGCACCGGGGTGAGCCGGGCCCCCTGCCCGGTCGAGCCCCGGTGACGGCCATAGCCCAGCTTGGGCCGCGCCCATGGCGCGGGTCGCAATGGTTGTCAAACGCCGCTGTTATGCGATCGAGCAGGCGCTGGAACGTTGTCACGGCAGGACACGCCGCTAGGAATTATTCTTTCGGGCGATAACTAGGCGGTATGCGATAGTTTTCTGAAGCGTGATGTAATTTTGCAGGGCAGTCTCCAGTTATAATGCATCCTCCGGCATTCCCCGGCGGTGTTATGGAGGACCCAGCATGGGTGCCGACCAAGAACGCGAAAATACTTCCCGGCAGGAAGACAATCAGCAGCAGCAACAGGACGACCTCACCAAACGCCCGCTCGGCGACGAAGAGGTGAGTGACCCCGGCGACAAGCTGAAAGAACGCGATCGTCAAATTGAGATCGAAAAGCAGCAGCGCGACCAGCGCGGCTGATTTACCGGCACTTAGCGCGGCAGATGCGCTACCCTTACCCCCCCTGAGTGCTGCACTTCCGAAAACGGCGCAACAAAGTGAGACCTTGCCGTCGACTGCTGGCGTGCGCTGTAAACCGGAAGCGAAAAACGGCGGGCTAAATCCGCCGTTTTCTCGAGCCATGAGGTGCCGTTGATGCGAACAGTCGCCCTGACAGACGCACTGACCGGAATTACCGACATCTTCCATAACCCGCCTTGGCATCTCGAAAGCCTGCTGGCCTACAAGCACTGGTGTATAGTTCGGCTGGTCAACTCTGATGGCGTCAGGCTCATGATCCCGACCACGGCGCGACGCGTCACATTGGATGAGCGCTTCGCCTTGTGGGTGCCAATTGTTTCCCCGTTAACCATGGGAAGTATCGAAAGCCTTGGACAGGGGCGAGCAGAAGAGGTTGAAATCGCGCCGCCGCTCGTTCCCGGACTGAATGAAGAACCGCAACCGTACCCGGTAAGGTTTCTTCGGCGGAACACACACGATGAAAGCTGAATGACACCAAGAGAGTTTATTCTCACTCAGCCATATGTCGCGCAGTTCCGTCTGACCTCGGCCGATCTGAACGAAGACCATGCACGCCGCATGTCGTCTTGATCTGGGCTGCGACGACAACCCCGCCGCCAATGTTCTGAACGAAGACAGTTTGTTATCGATCCATGACTCGCCCCGCAGGATATCCCATATTCTTGGATCCAATAAATTGCCGCGCACACGATGAGCAGCAACGACACAGGGGCTTTGATGACGCGCGGTGTCTCGAAGGTATTGTGGTTCACTTCCCGCGATCGTAGCCGGGCAGTGTCGCGGGAAGAGGTGCTTTCGTGAGGTGCCCCGTCCAGACATATCGCCGCTGTCCCACTGCATGTTGCGAGCTATCACGGTCCGGTTTGTAATTCTGTCAAAGAGCACTATATCGGGGAGGTGACGTTTCTCGCGCATCTGTCTCCTCCTAATCGATGGCTGCAGTCTGTTTCGTGTGACCAAGCCGGGTCGCCGCACCATGCGGGCGACAAATCAATATAGGAGCCTGACAATGACCAAAGGCACCGTGAAGTTTTTCAACGCACAAAAAGGTTTCGGGTTCATCGCACCGGAAGGCGGCGGTAACGACGTGTTCGTGCATGTCTCCGCTGTCGAGAGCGCTGGCTTGCAAAGCCTGAATGATGGACAGGAGGTCAGCTTCGAGGTCGAACGAGGCCGCGACGGCCGACAATCCGCGGTCAACCTCTCGATCGGCTAATTCCAGAATGCTCCGGTGTCCGCACCGGAGCTTTTTTATCGGAGCCACCTATGACCAACCCAAAAGACCTGTTTCGCGCGACGCCCGCTCCGCAGACGCCATGGGAGCGCACGAAAGCAGAGGCGCTGCATATACTGGACGAGGAAAATGGCCGACGCAGCGCATTGACGGCTGCCCTCAAGGAGGCGCGTCTGGCAAGGGATCAGGCCGAATTGCCGGCGGTGAAGCCTAATTTGAGATCACGTAGAAAATCGGCATCCAAGCCGGATTAGACCGCGCAGCCTGACTTCCCTGGTCTGAGCTGAAAGCCGTCCGGGTCGGGTGAACAGTTGCACGAAGCTTCACGATGTTTCGCCGTTGCAGATGAGGGTTGCCGCGCATTATCGGACGTTGCAGCCCTCAAATCTGACGAACTCTGCCTTCTCCCACGCTTCGAAACGTCCGGCATGTGTCCGCAGGAGTTCCCAGCTTTTACTGTTATCGGCGAACTGCTTAACCGCGTGTTGGAAGTCAGAATGCCCTTGGGCTGTATCGAGCCTGGGAACGGCGGAAAATCCGGAGGAGTTCAGCTCCGTATCCGCATTCTCGATGATGGGTAAAGTCGACATATCGCGCCTTTCTTGTGCATTGGGTGCCAGGTGATCGAAGGAGACACAGCAAAGTCTTCCCAAGGAGACGCTACATCCTGCGAGGAAATGGGCATACAAGGCCGCATCACTGCGGCACGCCAAGAACACGCAATCCTGCCGCCGTGAGCGCGGTCACGAACGTGGCGCGAGCATCTTCGGAGGAGCCGCGTCCCAAGGCGTAGTAAACGAGTGATCGCACGGCTGCCTTATACGTGGGGTCGGCGCGGTTACAGTGCAGAAACAGCATCCGGCCCAAACTTTTTGCGTCGCTGACGACGCGCATCTGGCCGCGAGAGTCCTCGAAGGCGACGGGTCGAATGGATTTTGCGTCAGTCACAAGATGAGACCATTCCAGACTTTGTTGGCCAGTCACCTGACCAGACAATGGCTTAGGTGCAGTCAAGTGCGAGCCGCTTGGGCGGATATCTTCCTTGGCCTGAGGCTCACGAAGCGCAAGCTCGCGAATTGCCTTCCGTGGCCCTGCACGTCGTCCCAAGGAAACAAACCGACATCACAGGACACCCTCGACGCCGCCACACTTGATTAGTCAGTATTTCGGCCCATTGCACAACCCCAGATCGGTCCGGTCTGATCTTTTGTCATCGACACGTCTGTGAAGAATCGAACGTGTGAGCCATGCAGGTGATTGCAAGATAGACAGCTTGCACCAGGATCTGGCCTCCTTGGTGCCGCGGTGCGGGGCCGATGCCCCTCGTCTGCTTGGGCCGAGGCCTTTCCGTCTGACGTCTGGAAAATCCCGGTATTTCCCCGGGGCAGAGCAGGAGGGGCACAGCCCTGCTCGTGGCCGCAGGCCGGGCGGTCATGGATCGGAGGCCGGGCTGGCGCGGCCCGCAGCAAAGCGAGGACACGGGCTCGGCCGCAGACGACGCGCCTGCGCGGCGCTCGCCCCTTGATCCGACCGGCCTGCGGATGCGAGGCGGACGACATGTAATCGCAAAAGACTGCGGCGCCTGGGTGAGCCGGGCCCCTGCCCGGTCGATCCACGGCTCCGGCATTTGCTGTGACACGGGAGGCGCAAGGCGCGGCTCTCTATGTTCGCGAAGTCCCGTGAACGCTGGTTGATGCTCACGCGGCAGAACAGGTATAGCTTGCTGTTGTTCATGTTATGTTCTAGTATGGGGCGAACGATGCCCAAGGAGTTCGTGATGGACGACGTGAGCTTTGCTCTGCCCGCCACTGCACGCCAGCTGGCCTATGCACAAGCGTTGGCCAGCCGGAACAACACATTCCTGCCCTGGTCGGTGCAACAGGATCGTCGGGCGCTCAGCGCCTGGATTGAGGCACAAGCCAAGGACGCGCCCAGCTTCGATCACCGGCCAAGTTCGAAACAGGTGGCTTTTGCCGAACGCATTGCCCAGGCCAAGCGGCGCAGCGTGCCGGATGAATGCTTCCGCGACCGGCAGCTGCTGTCGCGCTGGATTGACAGCAACCTCTGAGGGCGGCGGGCTTAGCCCGCGTAACCTTTGCGGCGCTTGGTGCGGGCTAGCTTCAACAATGCGCTGACCGCCTCACCCTCATCCAGATGGGCCTCGATCCTGCGCTGACCCCGCGCGCCGATGCGGCCCCATTCGCGGATCAGGCTAGCACCGCCGAACAAATCCCGCTCGACCGACATGCGGTAGTAACGCCGCATATTGCGCGCCGGGTCATGGCGCTGAAGCTGAAGCTCGCGCGGGAACATCTCGATCTGGGTGTCGGTCGGGGCGATGGCGGGTCCGGACATGGTCGGCACAGCTTAACCGCTGCGCGCGGCGCGGCAAGTAGGCGATGTGGATCTTGTCCACGGCTTTGCTTGACCGGGTGAACCGGACACCCCAACCTTTCTTCCAAAGCGGGGTGCGGGCCGATGCAGTTGGACCATGACAAGATCGATGATGCAGTGATGGCCTTGCTCTGCCTGACACTGCACGACCGCAACCGTGCCTGGAAAGGCTTCGACTGGACCGTGTTGGCGCGTCTGCACCGCAAGGGCTATATCACAAATCCGGTCAACCGGGCCAAGTCGGTGCAACTGACGCAGGCTGGCATGGACCGCGCCGAGGCGCTGTTTCAGACGATGTTCGTGATGGATGGGAATGATGATCCAGCTTGAGATCTTCCCGGATGGTGCCGAATTCGATCACGGTGAGTTCGGTGTCGAGGCATCACGTGAACTCGACGCGCTGCTGGACGCCCGTAATGAGGCTCAGATCTCGCCTGCGAAATATCTCTCCGCCTTGCGCGACATCGTATCGCGGCATCCGCTTTACATCGACGGCCATGCGCATCTGGGGGCCGCCCTGTCCGATCAAGGCCGACCGAAACTGGCACTCGCCGCTTGTCTGGCCGGGTATGAAATCGGCAGAGCGGTGATCCCGGAGGAGTACGCCGGTCCGATTGAATGGGTGTTTCTGAACAACCGCCCGTTTCTACGCGCTGCGCAGGGCAGCGCGCTCTGTTATGCCGCGCTCGGGAAGTTCGCCGAGGCCGTCGCGATCATGGCGCAGATGTTGCGGTGGAATCCCGACGACCATCAGGGTGTGCGTTTCGCCATCGGCTCGTATTATCTGCGCTGCAAGCAACCCGGTCTGGCGCGGGAGATTTTTACCGCTCATGCCAGTGCCTATCCGCCCTATCACTATGAACTCGCATTGCTGGAGTTCTCGGAAGGCAATGTCACCGCTGCCGCCAGCAGCCTGCAGCGCGGATTTGCCAGCAATCTTTATATTGCCGAGATCCTCAGCGGGAACCCCGACCCTGCCCCGCTGCCGCTGTGGCACGGTCGTAACTTCGCCGCCACCATGCTGGCACGGGAATATACCAGAATGGCGGCGCCCCTGTGGCAACGCACGCCCGAGGCGCTGGCCTTCCTGCGCTGGCTGTTCAATCAGCCCACAGTCCTACGCCACCGGGCCGAGATAATTTCTCTTCGGGAGCAGCTGGCGTGGGAAGACGAGGTCGGGCAGCGCAAAATACTGCTCGACCAGCTGGGCGCTGTGACCGACGAGATCAATGACGGCCTTTCCAAAGCGATGGTTCGTCGTCGGGTCCATCCGCGGCATGGCGCCATCTGGCCGTGGCAACTGCGGCTGTGGTGACGAGGGCAGGCATGCACGAAAGCTCTGGCATTATTCCTATAGCCACACTTTCATCGTGCTCTCTCGCTAGCCAAATGCATCTCCCCAAGTTGACGCGATTACGCTTGATATTCAAATCAAATTTCTATAGATAATGATGAGAATACTGAGGATATTCGGATCATGCCGTGGATATGGCAAAGCAGCGCATGGCCAAATTTTTGGTATGACGCCCAAGAAGTTGCGTCTGATCTGGCCAGCGCCAGCCAGGCGATAGGCGAAATCACCGGAATGCAGGCGGGCCTGAGCGCGTCAGAGCGCGAGGAGCTGCAACTGCGGCGGATCGTGCAGGAAGCCCTTGGTTCCTTTGGCATCGAAGGCGTGACGCTTGACCGTACCCAGTTGGAGGTGTCCGTCGTAGCATCGTTGCTGCACCGGGAGAGAAATGCGTTCGACAGGCGCTCCGACGCCATTGCAACGCTTTTGCTGCGCGCACGCGATCATCATGACCCTGTGTCGGCGGAGACGCTCTGCGAATGGCATCGGCTGCTGTTCTTCCGCATGGAAGTCGATGATCCCGGCCGGTGGCGCCAGAGCGATATCGAAATCGTCCGCTCGGCTGTTGCAGGAACGCACGAGGTTCTTTTCAAGGCCCCTCCTCCGGAACGGCTCAACCAGGAGATGAGCCGACTTCTCGCGTGGATGGCGACAGAGCATGTCATGCCCGTCAGCATCAAGGCGGCTATCGCACATTTGTGGTTCGAGACCATCCACCCATTCGCGGATGGCAATGGTCGGATTGGCCGAGCGCTGATCGATAATGTCTTTGCTCAGCAAAATGCCCTGCCCTTTTCACTGTCCCGGCAGATCGAGATGGAAAAGCGCGCCTATTACGAGGCCCTTCAAGCAGGTCGGCATGAGGACGGTGATCGAATCGACGCAACAGCCTTTGTAACCTGGTTCCTCCAGTGCCTATGCCGCGCGGCCCAAGTGGCGCGGCAGGAGGCTCAGTTCCTTTTGGCCCGGAACGCATTCTTTATCCGGCACAGTGCCGCAATGTCGCAACGGCAAGAAGCTGTCATGCGCAAGATTTTTGAAGCGGGTCCGAAGCGGGTTGCTGAAGGTATCAGCGCAAGGAGCTACGCACGGATTTCCGGCGCATCCGGTCCGACTGCAACGCGGGATCTGAATGCGTTGGTGGCCATAGGGGTGCTGAGCCGCTCGGAGGCAGGCGGACGTTCCACAGCCTACACAATCCGACTGTGATCGCCCAAGTCACCCAGCCTCATAACTGAATTTGCACCGGCTTTTTTTCGGATCTTCGGGCGTGGGACGACACAAGACAGAATGTTCCCATTGGCAAGCCCCGGGTTTCTCAGACGCCTTCACGTTTCATCATCTGCTGCCGTTCGAACTCGGCGGATGATAGCAACCCGTTCCTCGCATGCTTGCGCTTTGGGTTCACGATGTTCGCCGTTGCAAATGGGGGCTGCCACGCTTTATCGAACGTTCCGGCCCTTAAACGTGAAGATCTCTGTATTCTCCCACGCGCGAAACTTCCGGGGCAGGTCATGTGACGTATCTTGCCGATGGTGCCCTACCCTTCCCTGCTCAGCAGAGCTTCGCGCCTATAAATCAATTCGTGGATGTCTTCCGCTACGCCACTACTATAACTAGAATAGTGCATCGTATGCTGGTTTTTGGTCTACTTTAAAACTGTCTGGTCAGTTTCGTAGCACAGATTTCATGTAGGCGTTAGGGTCACGGATGTATGCTATCTGCTCAGCCATTCGATTTTCGAGGCGAAGAAGATCCCATAGCCCAAGTCTGCTTGCTGCGCTGGCGAGTACATTCTGGGCTATCCTAAGCATCTTGCCGAATTCAAAAGCGATCCTTGCGGTGTCTTTCACTGAGGTTGGTTCGTCATAGAATGCGTTGATCTGGGTCAGTGCTCCCCAGTCCGGACGATTGCTCATCGCTACGCCTATTTTTTTTGAATCTGAATATGGCTTAATGTGGCGGACATTTCGTCCGTCAGAGGCGGGCGTTTGGTCAGCCATCATGGTGTCGCCTATTTGGTTTGTGTCATGTCCGGACGAGACCTGAATAGCTTTGACCCTGTTGTGGCCAGTAGTTGCGCGTGCGGAGTAAGAAGGAGCCTCTGCTCGTGTCTCTAAACGTGGGTCGTTCGCGTCCTCCCGTGCTTCGGCACCTTTTGTTGCATGGTGGGTTAGGACTGCGGTCAGCTGTTTGAGCGCTGCCCGCGCCTCAACGATGGTGAGCGTGGTTCGCCGAACCATGTTGCGCAATCCGTCGACAAAGGTGCAGAGAGCCTCATCCAGCGGAATCTCGGTGCATGCAGCGCGGAGCCTAAGGATCTGGGATTTTAGTCCGCGCAGTTCATCCGCCTCTTCGCGGCGTCGTAGAGCAAGCGTGCGCAAGTCATCCGAGCGCGCGAAGAGCGGCGAGAGGTCCAGTCCGAATGCGCCAACTGGTTTTCCGTTCTGCATGATCGGGAAACGTTTCCCATTGGCACTATCGCGGCGGCGGATCAGCCCGGCGGTCTCCAGCTTCTCGAGATGTCGGCGCAACTGACGATCAGTGAGGCCCTTGGCACGGAAGCATAGAGTTTCATTGCTCGCATAGACAGTGAGCAGGTTAGTCGACGAGACTGGTACTTCACGCCCATCCGCGCCTCTGCAGGGAAGGCAACTTAGCAGGGCGTCTAGTACAACGACCGCACCTTGCCTAATGCCGAGGTCGCGGCTGCAAATGTTAACCGCGGCCATGATGTCTCGGCGCGAGATCGGCCGAAATGTTGGCTGTTGGGTGATCGAACCCATGCCGGGGAACGATTGCTCCACAGATTGGACACAGATTTGCTGTGCCCCGGCCGCTGCGGCCGTGGATGTGATGTGCGTCATGCTGGTCAGCGGACAAAACTATCCCGTTCGCTCGCAAGCGTTCCTCTTGATTCGCGAGTCTGGGGCTGCTAGATTCAGGGTGTCTAATCGAGAATGCGCTTCGGCGCGGCAGCCTCCGGAGCTTCGCGGCTTCGGGGGTTTGTTTTGCTAGCCTTTCCTCCTTTCTGCTCTGCCTCAGTCGTTTAATCTTTGTCCTGCGGAGAAATGGCTTTGAACTCCGCATAGGATTGTCTGATTAGGCCCTCCAAGCGGGTGTCCAGCCAGGAAGCGAACCCTGCACTTGTACCTCGGCGTTTCACCGTCAAAGTAACCGAATTGCTCCCGGTTCGGATCGTCACTCCGTCGACGAGGGTGTTTTCGGCGCTGCCATCATGGCGGGCCCCGCGCTTTGTTGCCTCATGAATGAGGAGATCCAGGCGCTCGTCCGAGGTCAGGCGCTCGTTTGCGGATTGCAGGATGACGCCGGCCGTCTTCTCGGTCAGCTTGCCGGCGATGAAGAGATCCGCCAGAGAGGTCCATTTAGGTCGCCCGGACTTTTGCGCGGCCCCTATGAGGGACCCGACATCGGCAGGGACAGCTTGGGTGATCTTCGTCAGATGTGAAAGTCCGGCGGAGGACAGGTTGAGCACTGCTTTCGCCGTGGTGGGTGAATGTCCGGCATCCAAGATCGCTTGCGCGAAACGGGCACGTTCGTAGAAGGAAAGGTTCCTTCGAGCGGCATTCTCAAGACCTTTGGCAATTAGTGCCGTAGCGTCATCCAGATCCTGAACGTTGGCTCTGACCTTGATGCCCAAGTCGCGACAGGCGGCGAGGCGACGGCGCCCATAAATAACTTCGTAGCGGCCTTCGACCTTTGCCTTTCTGACCAGAATAGGCACCTGCTGCCCTTGGTCCCGAATGCTGTTCGCAAGGCTGTCGAGACCGTCATCAGCTTCATCGTCGTTTACAGCTGTAAAGGGTGTCAGCCGGTCGACAGGCCCCCAGTCGTCAATCAAACCGGGCTCGATCTCGCGGATCGCTGCGAGAGATCCTTGCAGGGCGCCGAGCGCGGGCGCCGTGATTTTCGTCGATCGATCGGAAGCGGCGGTGGTGGACCGTGCGATCGTGCTCGCGATGCCGGTCATTCCGCTGAGCGATTTGCGAGCCATCACTTACGTCCCCAGGTTTGGCGGATCATTGCTTCAATCTCGCGGCCAACAGCGTCCATCGACCCCCGGGCCCTGTCATATGTCGCCCTTGTCATGTCGGAGCGAACCACCTCGTAGAGGGACTGCTTCAACATGGTGGCGTCGCTAATTGCGGTGCTCTTGAGCGCGGTGGCAGACATGACACGGTCTTGAAACAGTGCCCGCATAAAGGATGTAATCTGCTGGGATGGGATGTCTGTCGGTTCATCCCGCGTGATTAGCAGCTTGAAATGGTCATAGTCGAGCGCCGCACCTGCATCTTCTATGACCCCCATGTAAGCGCCTGCGAGTTCAAGGAACTGTGCTGTAGACGAAACGTCCAGCATCGATGGTGTCATCGGGACGATGATCGAGGTCGCGGCGGCCATCCCGGAAATTGTCAGGAAGCCGATCTGCGGGGGGCTGTCCATAAAGACTAGGTCGTAATCCGACTCGACCTGTGCCAGGGCATCGCGGATCCGGAGGTAGAATGGCTGCTCTTGGTTCGAGTGAGCCGCGGATTCAGTCTCAAATTCCGACAGCACGAGCCGAGAAGGGGCGATTGAGAGGCCTGGAAAATAGGTCTTCACGATCACGTCTGCCATCGAGGACGGGTTGTCGTATTTGATGGCATCGTAGATCGTCAGCCCGTCGAACTCGATTTCGGGGCTGATCCCGCACATGGACGTGAGGGAGCCTTGAGGGTCGAGGTCAACGACTAGAACCCGATAGCCTTGCAAGGCGAAGTAGTGGGCAAGGTGGATTGTCGTCGTGCTTTTGCTCGACCCGCCCTTGAAGTTCATCAACTGCCAGACTTGGAGCTTCTCGCCCTCGATCCTGTGTGGCAGGTAGTGTCCCTTCTTACGAGAGGTTCGCTCGAGTATGTCGCGCGCGTTAAGAACCTCTTGGCCGGAATAGTATCGCCGTCCCCCGCGGTTGATCGCCGGTTCAGGAAGGACGCCGTCTGTGTGGACTTTCCGCAGGAACTGGCCCGAGACATCGAGCAGTTCCGCGACCTCCGGCGCTGAAAACTCACGAAGTGTCTTCGTGTTGTCAGGAGCAAACGCGGCAAGCAAATGTTCCCTGATCGCGGCATTTAGTCGCTCAGAGATGTCGGTTGCAAGTGCCGACGGGCGATCCGCAGTTAGCGGTGTCACGGGAATCATCTGGTTGCCTCAAATCCGAAAATGTGGCCTTTTTCACGCCACTTGCTGACAAAGACGGCGATTCATTGCCTTATGTCAAGAGTTTCCTGTATATAGTGTCTGCTCTTGCAGGGTGCGTCTACATGCATGAATGGAATGCCCAGCCGGTTTACAGCTGTAAAAGTGGCGGCTCGCTGCATAGAGTATAGCCGCGCACAGTAAACTACTGGCGAATAGTAGAAGCGAGGGGCGAAGCCCCGTCCGACACCAAAGCAGAAGGCGCGAGGAGAGTGCAGCCTCTAAGCTCGGAGCGCGCCTCGCAGCCGCAGACTGGAATGCTCGCGGTTGGCTTGCTGGCGATGCTGAGATCGGACAGTTGTTCAGATTTGCTCAGCGTACCGGGGCGTAGGATATGCACGGCTCTTCCAGTCCAACATCACAACCCCGCCGCCTTCGTCAGATTGACCCGGAACCTGTCGCGCCGCCGCTGATATCTGCGGGTCATCTCGGCGCTGGCATGGCCGAGCTGCTTCTGCACATGACGCTCGTCGACTTCGGCGCTGCTGGCGAGGCCCGCCCGCAGCGAATGTCCCGCGAAGAGGGCAGGGCGGTCCGGCTCGGGCAGATCACCCCGCAGGCCCGCGGCAGCGGCGGCACGCTTGACCAGCCGCGCGACCTCGCGGTCGTTCAACCGCATTGGCCCGACGGCACGGCCCTGATCGGTCACCCGGCGGAACAGAGCGCCCTCACGGATCCGGGCGAAACTCAGCCATAGCTCCAGCGCCTCAACCGGGCAGGTGGCGGGTGTCGAGCCGCGGCCGATCTCGACCTCGCGCCAGCCGGTCTTGCCGCGCAGGCGCAACAGCAAGCCACCGGGCAGGATCTCGATCCAGCCCCGGCCGTCCTCGGTCTGGTCGCGGCCGAGATCGAGGCCGGTGATCTCGGACCGGCGCAGCCCGCCGGCAAAGCCGATCAGCAGCATGGCCCGGTCGCGCAGTCCGCGCAGGCTGCCGCGGTCGCAGGTCTCCAGCATGGCGATCAGATCCTCGGGCCGCAGCGCATCTTTCTGCCGTGGTGGGGCGGCATGGCGGTTGCGGATCCCGGCCAGCACGGTGGCGACATGGCGGTCGCGCCGGTCAAGGCTCAGCCCGCGTTGGGTATAGGCCCAGACCAGGGCCGAGAGTCGACGCTCGATGGTCGAGACCGCATGGACGCGGCCGCCGACGGACGGTGCGCCGCTGGCGCAGGCGGTGATGTAGAGCCCGACGAACTGCGGATCGGGCGCGAGTGCGTCCAGCCCTTCGCGCCGGCACCATCCGGCGAAATGCTTCCAGTCGGCGGCATAGGCGCGGCGGGTATTGGCGGAACTGGCGGCTTCGGCATAGCCCCGCGCGCGGTCGGCGAGATCGCGCAAAGCGGCGGGCTGGTGTTCTGGCGGGGCAGGGGGCGAGACCTCCCGGTTCGGTCGGCCAGGCTCTGTTGCATCGTCGGACATCTGCCATCTCCCTGGCGCCGCAGCGCGTCTGTTCCGGCCCACGCAAGCCGAGCGCCTCCGACCGGGGGCGCGGGTCTCACGCATACCGGCGCGTCCAGTCTCACGATGCCGCTCGAGAATCTCATGAACCCCAGCCTGCTTTTCAGGGAAGGTTTTGAATCTGATGTATCCCGGCGATCCGACGGATTTTTGCGCATCTGAGCGTGCGTTCTGCAGGCGTAGCTCAAAATATCCGATAATGCAACATTATCGGATGTCTTAGGGAAACGACAGGCGCGGCGCTTTCCGTCGAAATATCTGGTCTAAACCGCCGTAGTTCGCTACCGTGATCGCATGTCCGAGCTGTCAGAACCCGACCTGAACGCCGCGCCCGACCGCGCTGCCCTGCCGCGCTGGATCCGCCAGGGCGCGATGCAGGACAGCGTTGATCACGTGATGTTTTCCACCGGTGCGGCCCTGGCGCGGATCGATCCGTTGGTCCGCGCGCAGGGGGCGGCGCGCGGCCCGTGGCGGCAACGGCTGGCGCTGGACGCTGCGGTCGCCGTGGCGACGCTGGAGGGGCGGCCCGAGGGCGCCGTCCAACTGCGCGATGCCGTGGCGCTGACCCGTCCCGGCGATGATCCCGGTCCGGCCGGGCGCCTGCTGCTGGGCTGGCGCGCCTTGGCCGAAGCGCGGGCCTTGCGGGTTCCCGACTGGCCCGTGCGTCTGCCCGCCGCCTTCGATCTGCCGCCCGCGCCGCTGGCGTCGCTGCTGCGGGATATCGGCAGCCGTTTGCCCGGGCGCACCCTGCCGTTGCGCGGGGCCGCCGAAGCGGCCGGCGAGGTGTTCGCCCTCAGTCCGGCCCATCGCGGGTTGGCGCTGTGGCTGGCCGATGCCAGCCTGGCCCGGGCGCTTGGCTGGCATCGGCCCGTGCCGTTGCTGGCGACCGCGCTGCCCCGCGCCGCGTTTCGCCTGTCGGGCGAGACCTGGCTGCGGGCCTGCGCCCAGGCCTGGGGCAGGGCGGCCTTGGCCGCCATCGATCTTCACGCCGATCTCGACCGCCGTGCGGCCGCCTTGCACGCGGTCGCGCCGAAACTGCGCGGCAAGGATGCCGCCGCCACGGTCGCGGCGCTGCTCACCGAAGACGTGCTGACCGCCCAGGCCGGGGCAAGGGGCAGCGACCGCGCCGCGCGGCGGCTGTTCGACCGGCTGAGCGCGCAGGGTCTGGTGCGCGAGTTCAGTGGACGGTCCAACTTCCGGCTCTACGGGCTCTGAGCATGGTGCCGCTGGATACCGAACTGACCGATCTGCCGCAGCCGCTGCGCTGGCGGGAATGGATGGCCCGGGTCGAGGCGGTGCTGTTTGCCAGCGCCGAACCCGTCCCGCGCGCCGTGCTGGCCCGCGTTGTGGGCAGCGATTGCGCGCTGGAGCTGCTGATCGAGGACATCGCCGTGGAGCTGGCCGGGCGGCCCTATGATATCGCCCGCGTCGCCGGCGGCTGGCAGTTGCGCACCCGCGCTTGCTATGCCGACGCGATCCGCGCCGCCCAAGGGGACAGCGACGCCGCACGCGACCTCACCCCCGGCGAGGCGCTGGTCCTGACGATCATCGCCTACCGGCAGCCGGTGACGCGCGGCGCGATTGCGCGATTGACCGGGCGCGAGGTCAGCCGCGATCTGATCGGGCGGCTGTCGCGCCAGGGTCTGATCGCCCGCGGCCCGCGCAGTCCCGAGCCGGGTGCCCCCTACAGCTATGTCACCACGCCGGCGTTTCTGGCGCTGTTCGGGTTCGACAGCCTGCGCGATCTGCCGGATCTGGAGGCGCTGCAGGACGCGGGCCTGCTGGCCGAGGACGGCATCGATCTCGGAATGCCCATTGCAGGAGAGGAGTAAAGCGGACCGTTCGGCAATGGGGGCATATCGCTTGCGGGGGGGCGGAGATCCGCGTCGCAGGCGCGCGTCGGAGCGATGGAGAGGATGTGCTGGTATGACTGCTGAGCCGCGGGTCCCTGTGTGAGCGCCGGTTTAGCTGCGGTTTGCCGCTCAATGGCTGTAGAAGGTTGTCGCGGCACATTAGCAGGCCTTGTCGGCCGGATCCGCGACTCTTGGATCGACGAATGAAAATATCCAGCAAGCCCGGCCGAGCACTCCGGCGTGGATTGTCCAACAGCGATGGGCAGCATCCGCGCTCCAGGCGTTTAATCCCGCGATTTAATGGCGCGATCCTTTCTTTAGACTGGAAGGATGCCCTATGGGACAAGTTCGTCACGGCAGCGCCACGACCACGCACGCTGTCTGAGCAGCAATACAGCGATCGCAAGCTTCGCTCAGTTGAGCCAGGAGACCGAGCGGAACTGCTCGCATTTGACGCCTTTGTTGGGCGTCTCGCCATAAAGAGCCGTGCTGACGCACTTCGTCGCGTTCGCCGTGCCGTCGGCATTCCTAAAGCCCGACCCTTATCTGGCAGATCAGATCGACGATCTCCGCTGCGAGCTTTCTGCTCTCGGCCGTCAAGTGAGCCAGCTCGTGGCAGCAAAAAAGTACGAGCTGGGGCGCGGTCAGTAGCTGAAAATTAACGGAGATGTGTCGAAATGGGGCGGACGCACCCGCTGTCCGCAGGTCGCAAGTCTGGCGTTTGGGGCTGTACGGACCAATTGTCTGCATTTTCTTGGTGCCGGGATCGGGCTTTTCGTAGCGGCGCATGTACTGACGGCGGTGGGCGGTCCCGGCCTGTTAGATGTAGACGTCAATCCTAACCCCTTGCGCCATGCATTCTTTGATCCCACGTCTCATATGCTCGGCGGACGGTGGCAAATTTCCGATGCACCGGCGCTTGGCATCGACGCCCTGCCAATGGCGAATGCAGACTATCGGACGCTGCGCCGCGAGGCACCTGGATAGGACCCTGGCCCAGTGTCGTTGCAATGCTTTTTGGAAACCCATGGCCCTGCGCAGGGTCCATGGGTCTTTCGTTTCAGACGGTCGGAGATTTCAGCATCTCGGGCAGCTCGATGCCCTCGGCAGCGGACTTTTCTCGCGAGGCGATGCGTCGGGAACCGGGGATACGCGCGCCTTCTTGCGCTTCAATTGCGGCAGCCAGTTGTTCGATATGGCGTAGCACGCCGTCGCCTCCCAGCTTCTGCGGATCGAACACAATGATCAGCTGGCCGGTCGACGGCGGACCGCCTTTGTCGTCCAGAAAAGACGAAGCATCCGTCGCGTATTGCGCGCCGGTCAATCCCGCGGCCAGCAATTCAACCATCAACGCCAACGCAGTGCCCTTGGCATCGCCAAGTGGCAGCATGGTGCCCGCCAATGCCGCGACCGGATCGGTGGTCGGCTGGCCCTGCGCGTCCAGCGCCCAACCTTCGGGTATCGGGGTGCCGTTTTGCTTGGCCGCCAGGATATTGCCGCGCGCGACCTTGGACAGCGACATGTCGATGACGACCGGCGCACCGTTGACACGGGGGCAGCCGAACGCGATTGGATTGGTGCCGAACAGCGCCGTCGTGCCGCCCCAAGGCGCAATCGCGCCGGGGGTATTTGCGAATAGCAGCGAGGCCAGCCCTTGGTCGGCCAGCCGCTCGACCACAAGCCCCGCAGCACCGCAATGATGCGAGCGGTGGATCGCGGCGGCGGCGATGCCGGTTTCGCGCGCGATCGCGGGCAGCTGCTCGACCGCGAGCTCAAGCGCCGGATAGGCAAAGCCATGTGCAGCGTCGATCCGCAGGATCGAAGTTGCGGTCCGTGTCACCACCGGCACGGCGCGGGGATCGATCTTGCCGCTGCGCACCTGCGCCAGATAGCTTGGCAGGCGCGACAGGCCGTGACCTTTCAGGCCGTCGGCTTCGGCACCCACAAGAGCGCGCGCGACCGCTTGGGCGGAGTGCTCGTTGACGCCAGCTTCGCCAAGGGCTGCGGCGACTGCAGCCAGTGTCTGTTCGATGGTTGCTTTGGTCATGCCTGAGCGGGCTCCAGATGTTGCAGAACGTTTTTGACCGTCAGCCAGGACACGCGGTCATTGGATTCCACCGTCACGCCAGCGATATGCGGCGTCAGTACCAGATTGGGCACATCGGCAAAATCTGCACCCGCCGTGGCTTTCAGGGGCTCGGCTTCGAAGACGTCCAGCGCCGCGCCGCCCAGGGTTCCGGCTTTCAGCGCTGCGATGACAGCGGCTTCGTCCACGACACCGCCTCTTGCGGCATTGATCAGGATCGCATCGTCTCGCATCTTGGCGATGGCATCGGTGTCGATCATGCGGCGCGTGTCGTCGGTCAGCGGCACATGCAGCGACACCAAGTCCGATTTTGCCAGCAGATCATCAAGCGACGAAGGCGTGGCCTTGCCCCAGGGCTGGGACCAGACCGGGCTGTCCGCCGAAAGGAAGGGATCATAGGCGACAACCGACATGCCAAGGGCAACCGCCCGCTGCGCCGTGGCGCGCGCGATGCCGCCGAAACCGATCAGGCCCAGCACCTTGCCCGAAATCTCGCGCCCGGTCAGGCGATTGCGCGGCCATTCCCCGCCTACCATCGCGGCATTCGATTGATAGGCCCCGCGCAGCAGTAGCATGGCGGTCCCGATGACGTATTCCGCAACCGAGTCGTCGTTTGCGCCCAAGGCTGGGCATACCGCAATGCCGCGCGTCTTGCAGGCCTCCATATCGATATTGTCCAGACCCACACCAAGACGACCGACCACGCGTAGGTTCGGGGCCAGGTCCAGCAAGGCGGGACGGACCTGAGTGCGGTTGCGCACGATCAGCGCATGCGCCTTTGCCAGCAAGGGTGCAAGCGCTTCGGGCCTGTCCACAAGCGACGGATCATAGATCACGTCGCGACAGGCCAGCCCTTCGCGAACAGCGGCCTCGTCCATGAATTCAGTAATAACGATCATGTTGGTTCTTCCACATCTACAAGAGAAAGCCGGAGGCCCGGCGCCATCCGGCCATAGTTATTGCGCATTTGTGCCCAAGAGCTGCTGCCAGGTTTTGATCTCCAACTGAAGTTTGGCATCATGGGCTTCGGGACTGCGCTGGTCCGCGGGCAGCGTCGAGGTGCCGACAGCGGCAAAACGGTCGCGGATTTTCTGATCATCCAACGCGACCTGCAAGGCGGCGTTCAAAGCGTTTACAATTTCGGACGGCGTTCCGGCCGGTGCGTAAAGCCCGTGCCAGATGGTGAAATCGAACCCATCCAGCCCCGTCTCCTGCATGGTGGGCAGGTCTTTCAGCGCCTCCATCCGTTCGGCCGAGGTGACAGCATAGCCTTTTACGGTTCCGCCCTGAATCTGGGGGATCGAGGTTGTGGACTGGTCGCACATGACATCGATGGTGCCCGCCATCAGGTCGTTCATTGCGGGGCCGGTGCCCTGATAGGCGGCAAGCGTGAATTTCGCGCCCATTGCCTCTTGAAGCAAGACCGCGCAAAGATGCGAGTTCGAGCCGACACCGGCATGACCAAGCGAGATGTCTTCGCCGCCGTCACGCATTTTCTGGATCAGATCCCCCGCATCCTTGGCGTCGAAATCCTTGCGCGCGAGCAGGACCATCGGGCCTTGGTTGATCATGCCGACCGGCGCGAACGCAGTCGCGGTGTCATAGGTCAGGTTGGGATAAAGGCTTGCTCCCGCCGCCAGCGACACATGGGCGATCAGCAGCGTGTAGCCATCCGGATCGGCATGTGCGACCCGTGCCGCACCCAGCGTTCCCCCGGCCCCACCGACGCTTTCGACGATCAGCTGCTGGCCAAGCGTTCCGGACATCGATTGCCCCACCAGCCGTCCGATTGCGTCGCTGGGCCCCCCCGCCGCGAAAGGCACGACCAGATTTATGGGACGTTCGGGGTAGGTTTGCGCACCCGCCATTCCAGCAGCAAAGCTGACTGCGGTCGAGGCAAGCGCATACAGAAATTTCCGCACGTAAATTCCTCCCATGTCGTTGTTACCGCTCCTCCCCGGAGCAACAGGCAAGTTATCACCTCATTGCTCTTATATCAGAAGTCTTATATAATACTAGAGAATACTGTTTGGGATGCTTGGCAGTGGAGGGCCGCACATCTCGAAACACTCATAGGGAGGGGAAATACATGTCTCAAAACCCACAGCCATCCGCAGAGCTAAAGACGCATGATCCGCCTGCGGGACGTGGTGGACGGCTACTTAATCAGAACCTTATCGGCGGCCTTTGTCTGATCGGGCTTGCCGGGGCTGCGTTTCTGTCCATGAGCGGTTTGGCATCGGGGACATTGCGGGCGATGGGGCCGGGCGGCATGCCGCGCGGTACCGCACTGCTGATCGCGCTGATCGGGGCCGGGATGCTGATCGTCGGCGTCATTCGTGGCGGAGAGCCGATCCCCCGTATCGCAACGCGCGGGCCGCTGATCATCATGCTGGCATTGATCGTTTTTGCCCTGACGATCAGGCCGACTGCACTTGGATCATTTACCTCGCCGGGGATCGGTATCGTGGGCGCGGGACCGCTTGCCATCATGATCGCGGGCTTTGCCGAGCGGGATCGGAACTGGCTGGATCTTGGTATCTTGGCGGGCGCGTTGACCGCGTTCTGCATTCTTCTTTTTGGATACCTGCTGAACCTGCCCATGCCCGCCTTTCCGGTATCATGGCTCAAACATTTTCCCGGCTGGAGCCAGCGGGAGGTGATGCTGCTTGTCTCGTGCGCTTTGCTGGCCGTGGCGTTGGTCCTGTTCCTTGTGCGGCGCGGCCGCAAAAGTGAGGCGTGATGGAACTCATACAGAATTTGGGCTTGGGTTTTGCTGTCGCGCTGTCGATGCAGAACCTACTGCTATGCCTGCTTGGATGCCTGGTCGGCACGCTGATCGGGGTGCTGCCCGGTGTCGGGCCGATCGCGACGATCGCCATGCTGCTGCCGATCACCTTTGGACTGGACCCCGCAGGAGCCTTGATCATGCTCGCAGGGATCTATTACGGCGCGCAATATGGCGGTTCCACCACGGCTATTCTTGTGAATATTCCCGGTGAGGCGACGGCCGTTGTCACCACGCTTGATGGGCACGCCATGGCCAAGCGTGGGCAGGCTGGTATTGCACTGGGCATTGCGGCCATCGGGTCGTTTTTTGCTGGAACAGTCGCGACGCTGATCATTGCCGCACTGGGGAGGCCGCTCACTGAACTGGCGATGCTATTCCGTCCGGCCGAGTATTTTTCGCTGATGCTGATGGGATTGGTTCTTGCCGTGGTATTGGCCAGCGGCTCTGTCATGCGTGCGCTGGCGATGGTCCTTGTTGGCGTGCTGCTGTCCTGCGTCGGCACTGATATCGAAACCGGCGCGGCGCGGATGACGCTGGGCTGGTTCACACTGGCCGATGGGATCGACTTTTCGGTTCTGGCCATGGGCATTTTCGGCATCGCGGAAATCCTGCGCAATCTGGAGGTGACCGAGGCGCGTGACGTCGTGCGTGAGCGTATCGGTCGATTGCTTCCGGGCCGCGACGAGATGCGGCGAAGCGCAAAGCCGATCATGCGAGGCACTGGACTTGGTGCCATTCTGGGGCTGTTGCCCGGAAACGGCGCGGTCCTGGGTCCGTTTGCCAGTTACGCGGTCGAGAAGCGTCTGGCCAAGGATCCCTCGCGATTTGGCAAGGGTGCCATCGAGGGTGTGGCCGGGCCGGAATCTGCCAATAACGGTGGTGCGCAGACATCGTTCATTCCGATGCTGACCCTGGGCATTCCGCCTAACGCCGTTATGGCGCTGATGGTGGGCGCTATGACGATTTTCGGCATTGTTCCCGGTCCGCAGGTCATTACTGCGCATCCACAGCTGTTCTGGGGCATGATCGCGTCGATGTGGCTGGGAAACCTGATGCTTCTGCTGATCAACCTGCCGTTGGTCGGGTTGTGGGTCCGTCTACTGAAGGTGCCTTACCGCTTGATGTATCCTACAATTCTGGTCTTCTGCAGTGTCGGGATCTATTCGATCAACTCGCAGATCACGGATGTGCTGTTCATCGGCTTCTTTGGCTATATCGGCTATGTTCTGGTGAAAGTCGGGTTCGAGCCTGCGCCGCTTTTGCTGGGCTTTGTGCTGGGGTCGCTGATGGAAGAAAACCTGCGTCGTGCGCTGGTTCTGTCGCGCGGCGACGCGTCGGTGTTCATCACCAGCCCGATCAGCGCGGTTTTGCTGCTGATCTCGGTCGTCGTACTTGGGCTGGCGCTTCTGCCCAGCATCAGGCGCGATCGTGACGAGGTGTTTGCCGACGCTGATTGATTATAGAAACGCCGACCGGTCCATACAGGGACCGGTCAGCGTAATCTGCGATCCCGATGCTGGAAGCAGCATCGGGATATGCTTTTCAGGGGACCAGAACCACCTTCGGCGCGGCGATGCTGTTGCCGACGATCTCGGCAAAGGCCGTTGGACCGTCATGCAGGTCACGAATGTCCGACCAGTCGCACCGTCCCAGCTGGCCATCTATGATTGCGGCGGTGCATTCCTGAAAATCGGCGTGAGTGTAGGTGTAAGTCCCGATGAACGTGATTTCCTGCAAGGTCATGCGCCGGACGTTCAACCCGTCTGTCGCCTGTCCAAGCCCGATATGCAGGATGACACCACCCGGTCGCACGATATCGGAGGCGACCTGCCGGGTCACGGCAAAGCCGGCGGCATCGATCACCAAATCCGGTTCATGCCCTGCAGGTGCTGTATCGACGATGGAAAAATCATCGATCAGGGTCAGGCGTTCGCGTCGCGTGGCATTGGGTTCGACAATCGTGATGTCTGAGCTGCCCAGAGCGCGCGCCGCCAGCGCTGCGCCGAACCCGATCGCGCCGCCACCCAGGACCACTATGCGCGTGGCTG
This sequence comes from Paracoccus laeviglucosivorans, assembly GCF_900182695.1. GTDB lineage: Bacteria > Pseudomonadota > Alphaproteobacteria > Rhodobacterales > Rhodobacteraceae > Paracoccus > Paracoccus laeviglucosivorans. Next base: position 11,109 of record NZ_FXTK01000028.1, on the reverse strand, counting down.
CCATGCCTAGGGCGCGGTTGCCCAGTTTGACCGCGTGCCAGCCACAGGCCAGCGGTTCGGCCAGGCATGCCACCGTTGCAGCCAGCCCATCGGGAATGCGAACCAGATTGCGCTCGGGTGAGGTGATGAAGTCGGCAAATCCCCCTTCCCGCGGCGGCATCGAAATGATCTGCCGGTCGGGGCACAGATTGTCGTGTCCTGACTTGCACGCCGGGCAGATGCCGCAGGTCGCAAGCGGGTTGACCGTTACGCGTTCGCCGGACCGTGGGCCACTGGCGATGGTGCCCGCGACTTCATGCCCCAGAATCAGCGGTGCTGGGCGCCGCTCATCATGGCCAAGATAGGCGTGGATATCCGAGCCGCAGATACCAACGGCATCGACGCGAATCAGAACTTCGCCCGTTTTGGGGACGGGGGCGCGCATATCGCGCATCTCCAGTTTGCGCTCGGCTGTATAGACCAAAGCCTTCATTTTGCGGTAAACCCTCCGTCAACCATCAGAATTTGGCCCGTTACATAGTCCGAGGCGCTTGAGCACAAGAACAGCAGCGGTCCGTCCATGTCACTGGGCTCGCCATTGCGACCGATGCAGGTTTGTGCGGCATTTTTCGCGGCCAGCGCTTCGTCGGCGAAGACGGCGGCGGTCAGCTCGGTGCGGAAAAAGCCCGGCCCGACCGCGTTTGCAGTAATGCCCATTGGTGACCACGCCTCGGCCATGGCGCGGGTCATTTGCGCCACGCCACCTTTTGACGCGCCGTATGAGATGCCGGCGGTAAAGGCACGATAGGATTGCAGCGACGCAAAGTTGATGATCCGGCCCCAGCGCTTTTCTTTCATCGCGGGCACAAGGGCCTGTGCCAGAAAAAAGGGCGTGGAAAGGTTCAGCGCCAACGTTATGTCCCAGCCTTGCGGGGTGACATTGTCCGCATGTTCGCGGGTGTTCACGCCGGCCGCATTGATCAGGATATCGGGTGCCCCGAATGCCGCTGCCGCTTGCCGGGCAAGCCCCGCCAGTGCGGCCTGATCGGTAAGATCGGCGGCAATGGGATGAATGAGCCCCTGACCTTGGCTTGCTAGTGCGGCCAGTTCGGCCTCGCGTCGGGCGATGGCAATCACTTTTGCACCGCGGTGCGACAGGGTCAGGGCGGCTTGCCGCCCCAGACCGCTGCTGGCCCCCGTGACGCAGGCAATTTTGCCTTCTACGGAAAACAGATGCTGTTCCATGTCAGGCGCTGGCGTTCAGTTCAAACTGCGTGTCGGGGAAGTATTTCTTCAGCCGGATATCGGCGGTGCGGGCATGTCCCTCCATCCCTTCCAAACGCGAGATACGCGCGGTCGCTTCGGCGATGGGCCGGGCACCTTCACGGGTGGCGCGCTGCCATGTCACGACTTTCATATATTTATGCACCGAAAGCCCGCCGGTATAGCGCGCAGCACCCGAGGTCGGCAGCACATGGTTCGGACCCGACGCCTTGTCACCGAACGCGACGGTGGTTTCCTCGCCCAGGAAAAGCGAGCCATAGCATTGCAATCTGTTCAACCACCAATCCAGATCGGCGGCCTGCACGGTCAAATGCTCGGGTGCATAGTTGTCCGAGGTCGCGGCCATTTCCTCGCGGCTGCTGCACAGGATCACCTCGGCGTAGTCGCGCCAGGCGGCTTCCGCATTCAAGCGGTTCGTTTCGGGCAGATCGGCGATCAACGCGGGCACCAGCTTCAGCACGTCCTGCGCAAGCTTTTCGTCGTCTGTCACCAGCCAAACCGGGGAATTATAACCATGCTCCGCCTGACCGACCAAATCGGCTGCGACCACCATAGGATCTGCGCTGGCATCTGCAAGGATCAGGCTGTCGGTCGGGCCTGCGAACATGTCGATGCCGACGCGACCGAACAGGATGCGTTTGGCTTCGGCCACGAACTGGTTGCCGGGGCCGACCAGTATGTCTGCGGGGGGGCAGTCGAACAGGCCAAACGCCATCGATGCAATGCCCTGGACGCCTCCAAGCGCAAGTATGCGGTCAGCACCACACAGATCGGCGGTGTAGATGATCGCCGGATTGATCCCGACGCCAGGACGCGTTGGGGAGCAAGCAGTGATGTATTGGCAGCCTGCCACTTTGGCAGTTGTCACTGTCATGATGGCCGACGCGACGTGGCTGTAACGCCCGCCCGGCACGTAGCAACCGACCGAACGGCAGGGGATTGTGCGTTGACCGGTTGTCAGCCCGGGAACCAGATCCAGCGAAAAGTCCTGCATCGAGTCGCGCTGCGCCTCGGCAAAGCGGCGCACATTGTCATGGGCGAACCTGATATCGTCTTGCAGCTTTTGCGAAACTTTGCTTTTTGCCTCGGCAATCTCGTCAGAGGTCAACACGATGTTGCCGTCGTATTTATCGAGTTGGATCGCATACTTGCGCGCCGCCTCTTCGCGACCCTCTTCGATCTCGCTCAAGATTTTCTGAACGATTTCCCTCGTTTCCCCAGAATCGCTCGTTGCGGTTTTCGGTGCTTTCTTCAAGTACTGCAGAGCCATGATCTTCTCCGGTTCTCATGATCGGCCGCATGCTTCAGGACCGCGTGTCTACGCGGCAGTTCAGCAGCATTACTTGGGCCATGAGGCAATGTAAGCGCTTGCATTTGGAGAATGCAAGCGCTTCCTTTCTGTTCTGGTATATTTATTCGAGTGCTGCGAAGGTGCACACAGAATTGAAAAAAAACGGGGGGTTAAGGTGTGGATGAGACGACGGCTCATGCAACGCTGGAAGATGTAGCGGCATTTGCCGGCGTATCTACGGCGACGGTTTCTCGCTGTATCAATTCGCCCGACCGCGTTGCTCCAGCGACCCGTGAAAAGATTACGAACGCGATTCGGGCGCTGAATTATTCGCCGAATTTTGGAGCGAAGGCGCTGGCATCACGCCGTACAGGCATTATCGGCGCGGTGATCCCGACGCTCGAGAACGCGGTCTTTGCTCATGGCATAGACGCATTCGAACGCGCTCTGCCTCAGGGTAAGTACTCATTGCTTGTCGCGTCATGTGGATATGACCTCAACCGCGAAAAACAGCAAATCGAGTCCCTCGTTGCGCGCGGTGCCGACGGTTTACTGTTGGTTGGTTTCGACCGAGATCCGTCGCTCTATGCCTGGCTGGCGCATCGCAGGGTCCCGTTCGTTCTGGCGTGGGCCAGCGGCGATTCGCATCATTTTGCCGGGTTCGATAACAAGGCGGGTATGGCAGCTATGATCCGCTTGGTGCTGGATTTGGGACATCGCAAGATTGCCATGATCTCCGGCCTGACTGATGGGAACGACCGAGCACGGGCTCGGCTAGAGGGGGTTCGCCAGTCTCTCGCTGACCGCGGCCTTGGTCTTTGCGGTGTGGCTGAGGTGCCTTACGGACTGGACGGTGGCGGCCAAGCTTTCACGGAATTGATGGTCGATCGCAGCATCACCGCGATCGTTTGTGGCAACGATGTGCTTGCAGCTGGGGCGTTGCGCGCCGCGCATCATATGGGTCTTGTTGTGCCTCGGGACATAACGATCACCGGGTTCGACGATATTGATATCGCCTCGATCACACTGCCCGAACTGACCACCGTACGTGTTCCGCACGCGCGCATGGGCCAAGAGGCCGCGTTGATGCTGCAGCGTCTGATCGAAGGTCAGGAGAGCGAAAGCGTTCTGCTGCCCACCGAGATTGTTGAACGCGGGACACATGCGCCGCCCGGTGGCAGATGACCGATTCGCGTGGCTGCATCGGTCCCCGATCACAGCCGCGAAATATGAAAAGCACTTTTTTCGCGCAAATAATTGAACTTATTTATTTAAATAACTGAATTCCAATCGGGTATATCTCAATTTTCAAATTTGCTCATGGAAATTATTTGACAGTCTTATACATCTATGTAAGCGCTTGCATATCTAGGGAGGATAAGAATGTCACGCAAAGCAGCGGTGGGCAGCGCAACGATAGTTGCCGCCCTTGCCCTGTGGTTCTTCGCGACCACTATGACACAAATGATCTCGCCCGGTCGTTTCCCGTCGCCGGCCGACACTTGGGTCGCATTCAAGCAGATCACAGGCGTAGGTTACGCAAATGGTGTGCTGATCGACCATGTGGTGCGTTCGGTGGTTTTGGTGACGCTGGGCTTTTTAGTTGCGATCTGCACAGGCGTGCCACTTGGCCTGCTGATGGGCTGGAGCCGCAAGGCCGAGGCCTTGATCAATCCGGTCTTTTTGGTGATCAGACCGATTCCGCCGTTGGCCTGGATCCCATTGGCTATCTTGTGGCTGGGCCTGGGCGATATGGCCAAGATTCTGGTAATCTGGTTTGCTGCTTTCGTACCGTCGGTCATCAACGCTTATACCGGCGTGCGCAATCTAGATAAGCCGTTGATCGAGGCGGCCCAGATGCTTGGCACACCTTTCTCGACGTTCGTTCGTGAAATCCTGCTGCCTGGGGCCAGCCCGATGATCTTTACCGGACTGCGTTTGTCCTTGCAGGCGTCCTGGACTACCCTTGTCGCTGCCGAATTGGTTGGTGCCATGACCGGATTGGGTCGTGTGCTGAACGCCGCCCAGCAGGACCTGTTTCCGGGAATGATCTTGGTCGGGATGATTGTCGTGACACTGTGCGGTTGGGTGATGACTGCCGCTTTGGGTGTTATCGAACGCCGAGCTCTTTCGTGGAACACCGCTACTAGGGCAGGGGATTAACATCATGCGGATCTTCAATACGCAGAATGTCATCGTTCTGGGACTTATCGGCTTTGGGGGCTTCTTGGGTTTCTGGACGCTACTCAGCGTTTCCGGGCTAATTCCCAGCTTATTCTTGCCGTCGCCTGCTTCCGTGATCGAGCGCTTCGTCTTTCTGCTAAGCCACCGGTTTGCAGGCGGCACGCTGATTGACCATCTATGGGCGAGCATGCTGCGCTTCGGGGGCGGCTTTGGTCTGGCGGTGCTGATCGGGGTTCCGCTGGGCCTGTTGATGGGCTGGTTCCGGCTGTTGGATGATATCGTGACACCGCTGTTTGATGCGGTCCGGTTCATTGCGCCGATCGCTTGGGTGCCATTTGCCGCGCTGTGGTTCGGAACAGGCATCGGCGGGCCGATCATGATCATTTTCGCTGGGGCCTTTCCCCCCTGCCTGATCAACGCCTATCGTGGGGCAAAATTCGCGGATCCCCGCCTGATCGAGGCCGCGCAGATGCTGGGCACGCCGGATCGGCGCATGATCACCGAAATCCTTCTGCCCTCGGCCGTGCCATCAATCATTGCGGGTCTGCGCATCTCGGCTGGTCTGGGGTGGCAGTCGCTGGTCGGCGCCGAGCTTATCGTCGCCTCGACCGGGATTGGCTATATGATGGTGCAGGGTCAAGGGAACGTATCGACGACGACCGTCATGGCCGGAATGATCGGCATCGGATTTATCGGCATGGTGATCGACATCGCACTTCGCCGCGTCGAAGAGGCTATTCTTCGCCGCCGGGGTCTTTCAGTATAACTTGAGAGGAATGGACATATGGGAGCGATCCGCTTCGATAACGTCGGCCGCATCTATGGCACCAAGCAGGACGGCTTTGAGGCGCTGAAGGGCGTCAACCTTGACATCGCTGACCGGGAATTCATGGCGGTGGTCGGGCCATCGGGCTGCGGCAAGACGACTTGTCTTCGCTTTGTCGCAGGTTTCGACCAGCCCACCTCAGGCATTGTCAGCGTGGACGGGGTTCAGGTGACAAAGCCCGGCCCCGACCGCGCCGTGGTGTTCCAGCAGTTTGCGCTGATGCCATGGAAAACGGTGTGCGAGAACATCGAATTGGGCCTGCGCAACAAGGGCGTTCCCAAGGCTGAGCGCATTAAAAAGGTCAACGATATCTTGGCACTCATGAGCCTGACGAGCTATGCGGACGCGTTTCCCCATCAGCTATCCGGGGGCATGCAGCAGCGGGTGTCGATTGCGCGTGCTTATGTGCTGGACCCCGAAGTCCTGCTGATGGACGAGCCTTTTGGCGCGTTGGACGCCCAGACCCGGGTCGTCATGCAGGAAGAACTGGTCCGTCTGGCGCGGCGCAACCCGCGCACCGTGATGTTCATCACCCACGCTGTCGAAGAGGCGGTCTATCTCGCCGATCGGGTGGCGATTATGGCTCGCCAGCCCGGACGCGTGAAAGAGATCATCGACATTCGCTCGGTCCGCGAGGCCGAGCGCTGGGATGACCACGAAAAGATCGAAGACGTGATGGATCTGGAGAGCTTCGTCCATCTTCGCACTCAGATTTGGCGCAGTCTGCGTCAGGAAAAGGCGATGGAGATCGCCTGAAAAAACAACGATCTGCGATCAGAATTTCGTTTGGGGAGGGAAGAATGAAAACTGGACTCTGCGCAACTCTTGCTTTGGGAGTGACGCTGGCAAGTGGGGTAGCCCATGCGGAATCCATCCGCATCAGCTATCTGCCGTCGCTTTACTGGGCGTTGCCGTTTTACGTCGCCAGCGAAAAGGGCTGGTGGGCCGAAGTTGATCTGGAACCGGAGTTCGTGACCTTCCCAGCAGGCGCGCCACAGATTGCTGCGGCGCAGGCAAAAGACTGGGATGTCGGAGGAACCGGCTCGGTCCCCGCTATCCTAGGTGCGTCGCGGTTCGGGCTCAAAACCATTGGTCTGACCAATGACGAATCCCGCACCAACGCCATCATGACAAGCAAAGCTGATGTCGCGGCGGTCAAAGCGGACCCCAGCGCTATCAAAAGCTTGCTTTTGACAACCAACTCGACCGCGGACTTTACGGCCCGTGCCTGCCTGGAAAAATGGGGTGTCGATCCCAAATCGGTCGAATTTGTCAATCTGGCTCAGGCGCAGATCATTTCGGCGGTGATCAGCGGCAACGGTCGCTTTGCCGCCGTCTGGGCGCCCAACACCTACACGCTGCAGGAGCGCGCGGATTACGACTATCTCTGCTCTGGTGCCGATGCAGGTGCAGTCGTTCCAGGCGCATTGGTCGCGCGCGATGACTATGCGACCAGCAATCCCGAACAGGTACAAAAATTCCTCGCGGTGTATCTGAAAAGTATTCGCTGGATCAAAGAAAACCCTGATGAGGCCAAAGATCTTCTGGTAGATTTCTACTATGAAGGCGGCGTCGAGATTTCAGATGCCGGTGCCAGCGCCGAGTTCGAGTTGCGCCCGACATTTACGCTGGACGAACAGGTTGCGCTGATGGCTCGCGATGGCGGATCCTCGGAGATGGATGGCTGGTTCACAAGGATCGCGGAATTCATGACCACCGTCGGGACCATCACGCAGGCACCGGATGCGACAAGCTATATCGACCCAGGCTTTATGCAGGTCGTCAAGGAAAACCCTGAACTGGTGAAGTTTGTCAGCGCCGATTAGCAACTCCTTTGCCTAAAAAGATGGCCGGGCATAGACCCGGCCATTGTCATTTCTGCCCAAGCTTCAGGTCAGTGAAACCTGATAGACCATCGTGTCAGTCCTGCAGAGGCTTCGTCGGCGCTCCACTTGGCGGCCCATGATGTCAAACGCAACCCGATCTACACAAAGCAGAGGCATGCCGGGAGGCACGCCAAGTGCTTGGGACGTATCATCGTTAGCCAGAACAGACGAAATCGATTCGTCTGCGCGCAGGATGATGCAGCCGTAACTTTGCTGATACAGCACATACAGCGTGTTCGGCAGCGGCGCGCGCTGATCCAGCCCGGAAAAACGGATTGTTGAAACGACGGTCGTCTCGAAAATGCTGGGAGTTCCTCGCAGGCTGCGCACTCGGCGGATTTCAAAGACACGCATAGGCGCGCCATCCAGCGTCTCACGTTCCAATGGCAATGCGGGGCGCTCCGTCACCTCTTGGCTGACCAGTTCTGGACGGATCATTTGACCGTCCGGCTGCCGCAACCGGAAAAAGTTGAACAGCGAACTTTCGGGGGTTCTGGCTGTCACAAAGGTGCCGCGACCTTGCTCACGCCGCACGATGCCAAGCTGTTCCAGCATCATAAGGGATTTGCGCGCGGTGCCTTGGGATACACCCGTCTCGGCGGCGATCTGCATTTCGCTGGGCAACATTGATCCGGGCAGCAGCTCGCCCGTCGATATCTGCGCAACGATTTTATCGATCACCTTTCGGTAAAGAGGTTCGTTCATGTCCGGGTCCTTAGCTTTTCCCTGACCCTATCACGCGAGTGTCACGATGCACAGGAATTATAGAATAAGTCTTGTATAAGATGTCATATACATGATAAGCAGGACTCGTAGGGAAATGCTGTCATCCAGAGGAGGGACCTTTGAGCAATATTCCGCAACTTCTTGTTCACGATCATGCCGATAACGTTGGCGTCGTCGTCGTCGAAGACCTGAAGGCAGGCACCGAGATGCTGTGCGTCGTCACGTCCGACAACTCGGATTTCCGCCTCACTGCCAAGGCGGACATTCCCATCGGCCACAAGGTGGCGGTGAAGGCTTTGAAGGCCGGCGACACGGTCATCAAATACCATGAGGACATCGGGAAAATGGTCGGCGACGCCGAAATCGGCGGCCACGTCCATACCCACAACTGCAAAACGAAACGGTGGTAAGCCATGGCTTTTGATTTCAGCAGCGCGACCGTCAAAGCATGGCGCCGTGAGAATGGCCGCGTCGGCGTCCGCAACCACGTCCTGATCCTGCCCGTCGACGATATCTCGAACGCCGCTTGCGAAGCGGTCGCCAATAATGTCAAGGGCACGCTGGTCATCCCGCACGCCTATGGCCGTCTGCAGTTCGGCGAAGATCTGGAACTGCATTTCCGCACCATCATCGGCACCGGCGCCAACCCGAACGTCGCCGCAGTCGTGGTGATCGGCATCGAACCGGAATGGACGAAAGTCATCGTCGACGGCATCGCCAAAACGGGTAAGCCCGTCACCGGTTTCTCGATCGAACAAAAGGGCGATTTCGAGACCATCCGTCAGGCTGGCTGGAAGGCCAAGGAATATGTCCACTGGGCGTCCGAGCTGCAAAAGGAAGATTGCCCGATCTCGGATCTGTGGATTTCGACCAAATGCGGTGAAAGCGACACCACCACCGGCCTGTCGTCTTGCCCGACCGTAGGCAATATGTATGACAAGCTGCTGCCGCAAGGCATCTACGGCTGCTTTGGCGAGACCTCGGAAATCACCGGCGCCGAGCATATCTGCGAGAAACGCGCAGCAACGCCGGAGGCGGCTGACAAGTTCAAGAAGATCTGGCAAGCCTATTCGGACGACGTGATCTTCGCTCACCAGACGGACGATCTTTCGGACAGCCAGCCGACCAAGGGCAACATCCTGGGTGGCCTCACAACAATTGAGGAAAAGGCCTTGGGCAACTTGGAAAAGATCGGGCGCACGTCGACCTATATCGACGCGATGGGGCCTGCCGAATCGCCGGAGAAAGGGCCGGGGCTCTATTTCATGGACAGCTCGTCGGCTGCTGCGGAATGCGTCACGCTGATGGCTGCGGGTGGTTACGTTATCCACACCTTCCCGACCGGGCAGGGCAACGTCGTCGGCAACCCGATCGTGCCGGTGATCAAGATTTCCGGCAACCCGCGCACCCTGCGCACCATGTCGGAACACATCGACGTGGACGTCACGGGTGTGCTGACCCGTGAACAGACCATCGACCAAGCTGGCGATGCACTGATCGAGATGATCATCCGCACTGCAAATGGCCGCTTCACCGCTGCCGAGGCTTTGGGCCATCGCGAATTCTCGATGACAAAGCTCTATCGCAGCGCCTGATCACTGTACGACAAGACACCAGCCCTGACCAACGGGGCTGGTGTATATCTTATGCCGCAGTCCGGCCATCGGCTACCGGCGACTGCGCAGCAATCCACGCGTAACGCGCGGCCCGCAGACAAAGCATGCGATCGGCCGTCGGGCGACCCGCTGGAGTCTTCTCATCAGATGCTCGGATTGAAGCAATGGAAAAATCAGCAAATTGGGCGCAATTCTCGGGCCTCAGGGCACGATGGACGCAGGGCGTGATAACGCTGTTTCCCGGCATGGCCGTCGCGTTGCTGGTCGCCGTGTCGGCGCAGTTCTTGTCCGAGCATTATGGCGCGCCCGCGATGTTGATGGCCTTGCTGATGGGGCTTGCTTTGAACTTTCTGGCTGAAAAGGGCACCCGGACGGCGGCGGGCGTCGAATATTCCGCGCGGACGGTGCTGCGGATGGGGGTCGCGCTTTTGGGGGCGCGTATTTCGGTCGATATGCTGACCGATCTGGGCGGCGCGATGATCATGCTGGTGATCGGCGGTGTCGTTGCCACCATTCTGTTTGGCTTGATCGCGGCTAGGCTTTTCGGCCGCGGCTGGCGTATGGCGCTGTTGTCAGGCGGCGCGGTGGCCATTTGTGGCGCGTCGGCCGCAATGGCCATCGCTGCGGTTCTGCCCAAAACCGATAAATCAGAACGCAATCTTGCCTTTACCGTTATGGCCGTGACGGTTCTGTCTACCGTCGCGATGATTGCCTATCCGCCTCTGTCCTCCTGGTTCGGGTTTGGCCCGCTGGAATCCGGCGTCTTTCTTGGCGGCACGATCCACGATGTCGCGCAAGTGGTCGGCGCAGGTTTCTCGGTCGGGCCCGAGGTTGGCGAAACGGCAACCGTAGTCAAGCTGATCCGTGTATCGATGCTTGCGCCCGTGGTGCTGGTGTTTTCGTTGGTGATCCGCGCCGGCAAACTGGACGGCGACGCGCCTGAAGGAAAGCGGCCGCCGCTGCTGCCGTCTTTCGTTATCTGGTTTATGGTCTTTGCTGCGCTCAACTCATTCGGTTTGGTCCCAGAATCCGTCTCGACCTTGGCGGGGCATCTTAGTCGTTGGGCCTTGTTGGCAGCGATTGCCGCTGTGGGGATCAAAACATCGCTGGTGCGCATGCTTGAGGTCGGGGGCTCGGCGATCGGTTTGGTCGTTGCGAACACCATCTTCCTCGCCTTCTTCATCGTCGTTGGCGTTCACCTGATCGGCTGAAAGGATTCCTGTGATGTTCAACAAGATTCTAGTGGCGAACCGTGGCGAAATCGCGATCCGCGTCATGCGCGCGGCGAACGAGCTTGGGAAGAAGACGGTTGCCGTT
>NZ_FXTK01000027.1 GCF_900182695.1 Paracoccus laeviglucosivorans | reverse complement strand
ACAGCACCGGATCGGGATCCGGTCTGCTTTTGTGCGCAACAGGATCTGGCTCAGGAGCTTGGGATTTCAGACCGTGCTCTGCGCGGCCATGAGAAAGCTTTGGCAAATCTGGGTCTGATCGAGATTGACACAGCCGCCAATGGCCGGCGGTCGGGGCGGGCACTCTCCAATGGCCGGCGGTTGGGCATCAATCTGCGTCCGCTCATCGTCCTGCTGCCGCAGCTGATCGCGCTCGACGCGCGGCATCGCGAAGAGGCGCGCAGTTGTCAGGTGCTGCGGCTGGAATGCTCTGCCGCCAAGCGAGACGTGAAGCTGCTACTCGAGAAGTTGCTGATCCTGCGCCCCAGCCATCCGGCACTGGCCGCGCTATTGCAGCGCCGGTCGGCGTGGCCACGCCGCTATGCGGTGCTAGTGGGCTCAGATTGCCTCGCCGCGCATCTGGCAGAGATCCAGCTTCTGCGATCGGAATGCGAGGAATTGCTTCGATATTTGCCAAAACCTTCCGGCAGAGCGGAAGCCCAGCTTCCGGCAATACAAAAGACAACTCCAGAATCTTCTGAATCCTGTAAGGGCGCGGAGACAACGCGGATAACTGACCCAGAACGGGACTGGCAGATCGCGTCGACCGAAGTGGACAAGGCCGCAGACCCGAACCCAACAGCGTGTGGGGCAGGGGCGGAGGATCACAGCCATAACCTCCGGTGGCTGACGCCGCAGGTGCTGCGCGATCTTGCTAGTCCCGATCTTCGCGCGCATCTGGACCTCTTCTGCCCCGATGGTTTGCCGTGCCCGCGCTCGTTCCGCACGGCGGTGTTTCACCTGCTGCCGCATCTTCACATCGGTGAAGAGGTGATGCACGAGGCGGCTGCAGTCTTTGGCGACCTTGCGGCCTGTCTGACTGTGCTGATGATAGATGCCAATCGGGATCATCCGACGCATCCCATCCGGTGCCCCGGTGCGGCCTTGCGACGCTTCACGCAATTGCAGGCTCGAGGTACGTTCAATCTCGCAGGTGCGCTTGTCGGGCTGCGGCATCGGCGAAGGGGCATCTCATGAAGCCGCTGATCGCGGCCATATTCATGGCACTCTTGCCTGCAGTCAGCCACGCACAGGCCCTGAGACCGCAGCCGGTTGCGGAATGCCTGCCGCCAGAGGAGCCGTTTGTGCCCTCGAGCGATGCCGAGTTGCGACATTACGCCAACCTCGTTGCCGCAGACTTCGAGCGCTACTTCAGCGCCATGACGGACTATCTCGCCTGCCTCGACGCCACACGGCTGGCCAGCTTCCAGCGTGCCCACGAGATTTCCCGACAGCATCGCGCCTTTCGCGCCAAGCTCGACCAGCTCGGGCTTGCAGGACAAGCGGCCATCGCGCATCCGCCGATCAGTTCCGAAGGAGATCACCCATGACTCGCAGCCTTGCCAGCAATTTCGCCCTGTTCCTGTTTGCAACATGCGCATCTGCGGGCGCAGCCGACATTGTCGGAATTGCGACAGTCATCGACGGCGATACCATCGAAGTCCATGGTGAACGGATCCGGCTCGCGGGCATTGATGCACCGGAAGCCGCGCAGCTTTGCCAGACACCCAAAGGCCGGCCTTGGCGCTGCGGCCAGCAAGCCGCTCTGGCACTCGCAGGCCACCTCTCGCAACGTATCGTGCACTGCGTGCCGACGGGACGGGATCGATACCGGCGCGTCCTGGCCTATTGCCGTGTCAAAGGCGATGACATTGGTCTTTGGATGGTCTCCTCAGGCCGCGCCGTCGGCTATTACGATCGGGACAAGCGCTATGGAGAGGCCGAGCGCACTGCGGTCCGGCGCAAAATCGGGATCTGGCAGGGGGCCTTCGAGCGACCGCATCTCTGGCGCAAAGCGAGACGCGACGGCGTGAAGTCGCCCAAACAGGGCGTCACAAACTGAGGGACATCACTGGAGGAGGACGGCACGCCATGTCGCAAAACTCGCCCAACCGCGCCAGACGGGTGCCAGAAGCCGGCTTCTTCGTGAAGCCGGTCTACAAAACGAAATCCGGCAAATTGCAGCTCGCGATCTATTTTCAGGCGGCTGCACGAACTGGGCCCGAGGGAGAGACTCTCACGGCGCGTCCGAAACCGTTGCTCATCGCCGCCAACGCGCTCGATGATCCAGACGGCTTTCTGCAGATCGTGGCGGATGTGCTGAATGCCACCTATGCAGAGGGGGAGTTTGCGGGATGAGTTTCTGGGTGGGTTCAGTCATCACCTTACCGGGTGAGATCCCGACGCACTTCGGCTGCTACCGGGAGCGCATCCAGATCGGTATAAATCCCGCCGCTACTGGTGCCCCGGCGTCGCCGCAGCGGTTCGGAGCAAAGGGTCGCTTGTTCCTGCAGCGGCTTGAGCAACTCCCTCAGCGCCCGTCGCGCTTCAGACAACGCGTCCTGATCCTCACATCGCAATCGTGCCCAGCTTTGTGTGTTCGCAACTTTGATTTGTTTCATCTCACCCCCTGATCGGATGGACGAACAACAGAACGGCACTTCTGTTCCTAGGAAATGCGGCGGCTAGAGAAGGCAACGCCGTCGTTGCATCATGGCGCAGCGTCGTGAGTATTTAGATCTCTGTCGTATTCTAAAGTGACGCAGCCCGTGCTGACGGTACACCTCCGGGTGTCAGGACGCGGATAGCCTCGACCGCCTCCTGAGCTGGCTTGATACAACACAGCCTGCCTCGACGCAGATATATAGTGAGGCTGACGCCCTTGCGCTTAGAACCCTGCGAGTGCCCCGCCATCGACAGCTATGGTTTGCCCTGTAATATAGGTGGCGGCATCCGATGCGAGGAACACACTGGTCCATCCCACGTCCTCGACCTCACCGATGCGTCCCATCTGAATGCGGCCAAGCGCCTTGGCCTTCCGCGCCGGATCCGCCCCCGTCGCCCCACGATAAAGCGGCGTATCGATCCAGCCGGGCGCGATGCCGTTCACCCGGACGTTCTGACCGGCGAATTCCGCAGACAGCGCGCGCACTGCGCCGAGAATGGCAGTTTTCGCAACCGAGTAGCCCATCACATAAGGCAGGCCCATATAAGAAGCCATCGATGCGGTGAAGATCACCGAACCGCCGCCGGTGGTAGCCTGACGCGCAATGAACGGGCGCGAGAACTCAAGCGAGCCGCGCAGATGCACGTCCACCACTGCGTCGATATCTTGGTATGTCGTCTCCAGATACGGCTTTCGGATCGTATTGCCGGCATTGTTTACCAGAATATCGACCTTGCCGTGACGTTCCAGAATACCTTCTGCAGCCGCTTTCAGCGATGCGATATCCGACAGGTCGACGGTTTCGATCCTGGCACCCGGGATTCGACTTGCCGCTGCTTCCAGCACATCCTTGCGGCGACCGACGAGGATGACCTCGGCGCCAGCGGCGGCCATTGCCGCAGCCATGGCTTCGCCCAGACCCGAGCCACCGCCTGTCACCAGCGCGCGCTTGCCTTCCAGACTGAAGGCTTTTTTGAAACTGTCGCTCATAGTGCCACCATCACTTTCAGATTGTCGCGATTTTCTGTCCAATAGGGGAAGGCCTGATCCGCCTCGGCAAACGGAAAGGTCTTGGAAATCAGCAGGTCGGCGGCATCTCCGATGGTTTCAAGATGCGCGATGACATCTTGAAAGTCCGTCATAGTCGCATTGCGCGACCCAAGAATATCCAGTTCCTTGAGGTTGAAATACGCGGTGTCGTAGCTCACCGGCGCTTTGGAGTAGCCAACATAGACCACCCGCCCCGCATAACCTGCCAGCGTGATGCATTGCGTAAAGGTGGCGGGGGTGCCGACAGCTTCGAACACGACATCGGCACCAAGATCCGCTGTCAGCTCGGAAACTGCCTTCTCGACGTCGTGGGTGGTCGGGTTCAGCGTCGCCTCGGCGCCAAATTTGCGCGCAAGGTCGAGTTTTTCCGCAGACATGTCCACCGCGATGACCCGCGCGCCGCGGGCAACGCATCCAATCAGCACGCCCATGCCGATCATGCCGCAGCCCAGAACGACGACGGTATCCTCTTCGGCGACTTGGCCGCGCGCGACCGCATGAAATCCCACCGCCAAGGGCTCGACCAGCGCAAGATGCTGTGGTGCCAGCGTGTCGTTCAGAATGACCTTTTCCATTGGCACGACAATTTCACGCGTCAGGCCGCCTTCCTGTTGCACGCCCAGCGTTTTGTTGTAGCGGCAGGCGTTCAGGCGGCCTTTCCGGCAGGACGCGCACGCGCCGCAATTGGTGTAGGGCACAACGACCACGCGACGGTCCGGTGCGTATTCGGCGGGCACATCGCTTCCGACCTCAATGATTTCTCCACCGATCTCGTGACCGGGAACGCGGGGCAGGGTGACCAAAGGATTAAACCCGCGATAGGAATTGAAGTCCGTACCGCATAGCCCGACATGGCGCACCCGGATGCGGACGTCGCGGGCACCCATGTCCGGTTCGGAGATCTCTCCGATCACGGTGTGGCCTTCCTTCTCGATGATAAGCGCCTTCATGCGAGGCCTCCTGATGTCTATGAATTTTATGTCCGGACGGCGCTCACCGCGATCGGGCCGCATCCTGATAAGCCGAGATGATCGCGCGGGCGCGGGCGCCCACCTCGCCCGCGGATCGCCCGGGGCGATAGAGGTTGGTTCCGATGCCGAATGCCGTGACGCCAGCATCCATGAAGCTGACGAAGTTATCCTCACCGACCCCGCCCACGGCGGCAATTGTCGTCGATGGCGGCAGAATGGCACGGATGGCAGCGATCCCCGCCGGTCCAAGCACGCTGGCCGGGAAGAACTTCAGCGCCGAAGCGCCCAGCCGCACCGCCCGCAACGCTTCCGTCGGTGTCAGCACACCTGGCATCGTCACCATGCCATGGCCGCGCGCCGCCGACATCACATCTTCGTCGATGTTCGGGGACACCAACAGCCTGCCGCCGACATCGTGAAGTGCCGCAACATCCTCGACACGGATGACCGTGCCCGCACCGATCAGCGCATCAGCAGGCGCCAGCTTTGCGGCAAGTTCGATTGATCGGAATGCATCGGGCGAGTTGAGCGGAACTTCAATCGCGCGGATACCGGACTCGAGGAGTTCCTGCACCACAGGTTCGATTTCTTCGGGACGAATGCCGCGCAGGATTGCGACAATGGGCAGGGGGAGAGTTGGAAAATTCATCGGTTCACGGATTTCCAGGTTTCAGGGCCAGATACGGGTGGCTGCGGCGTGCAACCCGCGCAAGGTCGCTGCATCCGCGTCTTCGATGAGGAAAGGCAGGTCGAGCGCGTCGCAGGCCTTGCCGTAAAGATCGGCCAATCCGCCTGTGGACAGGATCCGCACAGGCTGTTGTTGCGATGCACCGGCTAAACCCGAGGCCAGTTCGGCGCCGATCAGGATGCCGGAAATACGGGCTTTCGCGCCATCGGCACTCGCGCCGAACAACAGCTGTCGACCGCGGATTTCGAACAACCGGCTTGACCATGCTGCCGGCGTTTCGAAAATCTCTCGAACACCCGCCGTAAACGCCGCGTGGTCCGTGGGACCAGTCGCGCCCTCTACGGCGTGCTTGAGTAGCGTGGCTGATGTCAGCGCCTGAAAAAGCTCACCGGTCATATGGGTCGAGAATGACGTGAGGGTGCTGCCGTCCATCCGGGCCCACTTGGAATGGGTGCCGGGCATGACGACGACAGATGCCACATCGTGAGCGAGCAAGCCCAGCAACTGGGTTTCCTCACCACGAATGACGTCGGGGTGCTGCGGATCGCGCTGAGCGACGCCAGGAAGAATTCGGATATCGCGCGTGGGATGGGCGACAGGGGTGGCGCGGTCCGCCAAGTGATGAAGCGGGGCCGGGCAGTCGATATAACCGGCCTCCACCCAACCTTGGCGTGCCCCTGCCATGCCGCAAACGACTACATTCAGATCGTTCGGCGCGGCCATATCGGCAAGGTGCGCGTCAAGGATATTGCCGAAGCCATTGTCGCGCGCATGCGTCATGCCTTCGCCGCTACGACGCTCGGCGATGACCTCGCCCTTGGCACCGCAGAGCCAGATCCTGAAGCTGCTGGTGCCCCAATCGACGGCGGCAAAGCGTGGCGCTATTCCATTCGTCATGGGTTCGATCCTGCAGATTTCGCTCACGTCACCACCGCAAGCTGCCAAGGCACGAACTCGTCCTGTCCATAACCATGCAACTCGCTTTTTGAGGCTTGGCCCGAGGCACAGGACAGCATCCGCTCGAAGATGACCCGACCCAATTCTTCGATGGTGGTGCTGCCTTCAAGGATGACGCCACAATCGATGTCCATATCGTCTTCCTGCCGCCGCCAGGTCGCCGAGTTGGTGGCCAGCTTCAGGGACGGGGAGGGCATGCATCCAAAGGCGGATCCGCGTCCGGTCGTAAAGCAGATCAGATTTGCCCCGGACGCGACCTGACCGGTTGCCGAGATCGGATCGAACCCCGGCGAGTCCATGAAGACCATGCCATGTTCCGTCACCAGCTCGGCGTATTCGTAGACTTCCATGAGGTTCGTCGTGCCGGCTTTGGCGACCGCGCCCAAGGATTTCTCAAGGATCGTCGTCAACCCGCCGGCTTTGTTGCCAGCTGAGGGGTTGTTGTTCATCTCGGCACCATTCTTGGCGCAGTAGTCTTTCCACCAGTCGATCCGTGAGATCAACTTGTCGGCCACTTGCGCCGATGCTGCGCGTCGGGTCAGCAGGTGTTCGGCGCCGTAAACCTCCGGCGTTTCCGACAGGATCGCCGTGCCGCCGTTTTTCACCAGCAGGTCAACGGCCGCGCCAAGAGCCGGATTGGCAGAGATGCCGGAATAGCCGTCCGAGCCGCCGCATTGCAGTCCGACGGTCAGATAAGACGCGGGCACCGACTCACGCTTGATATCGTTCAGCTTTGGCAGCATCGACTTGACCAGATCGATGCCTTGGCGAACAGCGTTCGTGGTGCCGCCGACATCCTGAATGGTGTAGCTGTGAAGCGTGGCGCTTTCGCTCAGGCCGCGCGAGGCCAGGATGTCGCCGATCTGATTGGCCTCGCAGCCCAGCCCGACAAAGATCACCGCGCTGAAGTTCGGATGCACGGCATAGCCCGAAAGCGTGCGGCGAATGATGGCCATGCCTTCGCTTTTGACGTCGATGCCGCAACCAAAACCATGCGTCAGCGCAACGACGCCATCGATATTGGGGTAATCCTCCAGCGCTTCCGGGCGAAGATCGCGCCGAAAATGCTCGGCGATGGCACGCGCGACCCGGGCCGAGCAGTTCACGCTGGTCATGATGCCGATATAGTTGCGGGTGGCGACGCGGCCATCGGGCCGCCTGATGCCCATGAATGTCGCTGGCGTCTCTTCGAACTGCGTCGGCAGAGCATCCACGCCAACAGCATAGTCGTTTTCGACATCGGCCATCATAACGTTCTGGACATGCACATGCTGGCCCGCGCGGACCGGCTGGGTGGCCAATCCGATCACTTGATTATAGCGCCGGATCGGCCCGTTGGCCGGAATGTCACGTGTGGCGATCTTGTGGCCTGCCGGGATCGGCTCAAGGACCGGCAGCGCCTCTGTCTCGATGTGCGAACCTGCGGCCAGCGGCTCGAGGGCGATAACGACGTCGTCGTCGGGATGCAGCCGGATTGTTTTAGCTTTCATCGCGATATTTCCTGTATCTTTGGGTCTCGAGCGTCGTCACCGCCCATTCCTTGCTTATGCGTCGGGGATCACATCGGGCAGTTTGGCGTGGTGGAAGGTCTCGTAGATGCCGTTCAGCTTGCCGTTCGCGAGGTTCTCGGTGACCCAAGTATCCAGCCAGGCCTTCAGCTCGGGCTCGTTCTTGCGCAGACCGACGGCCAGCGGATAGGTCCGCAGCACGAATTGCGGCTCGATCTTCCGCGACGGATTTGCTTCGTTGATCGGCACCAGCAGGGACTGCGCGACGACATAGACATCCTGCTGACCGCTCAGCACGGCGTTTGTCGTCATGGCATTGTCGTCGTAACGCACGATGGATGCGTCGACGTTGTCAGCCTTCAGCGCGTCAGTGATCAGGCTGTCGTTCGTGGATGCGCGGGTAACCGCGACCTGACGACCTGCAAGATCGGCCGGCCCCGAAAGCGCCAGTCCGCCGGTGGTGGCAACTACGACTTCGCTGACCGCGTAGGGTTTGGAGAAATCGACCTGTTTCTTGCGCTCCTCGGTGATCGAGAAACTCGCGACCACAACATCGACCTTGCCGGTCATCAGAAACGGGATGCGGTTGGCCGGTGCCACCGTCACGACGTTGAGTTTGACGCCGAGACCCTCGGCGAGTGCCTTGGCGGTCTCGACATCAGAGCCGACCTGCTTCATCGATCCGTCGACCATGCCGAATGGCGCCTGGCCAAGATCAATACCCACGTTGATCGCGCCGCGTTCGCGGATGTCGCCGAGGGTATCTGCTGATGCACCTGCTGCCGCGACAAGGCCAACAGCGGTCAGAGCCGCAAGCGTGAGATTGCGAATATTCATGTGTTCCTCCCATGAGTTTCAGAAATTGCGGGCGCCCGGAGCCGGACGCCGGCTGATCTAGAGGCCGTTGCCCACGAACTGGCGCAGTTCCGGCGTCTGGGGTGCGGACAATATCTCGCCGTCGCCTTCCTCCCAGACCTTGCCCTGGTGCATGAAGATGACCTTGTCCCCAACGCCTTTGGCGAAAGCCATTTCATGGGTCACAAGCACCATCGTCATTCCGTCTTTGGCGAGGTTTTCCATGACCTTCAGCACCTCACCGGTCAGCTCCGGATCAAGCGCCGAGGTGACTTCGTCAAACAGCATGAGTTTGGGCTGCATGGCGAGCGATCGCGCGATCGCGACGCGTTGCTGCTGTCCGCCCGAAAGTTGTTCGGGATATGCGTCGAACTTTTCGGCGAGACCCACCTTACCTAGGACTTCTGCAGCTAGATCCTTGGCTTCGGCTTTCGACTGCTTTCTCACCCACTTCGGTGCCAGCATGATGTTCTGCCCGACCGTCAGATGCGGAAACAAGTTGTAGCTCTGAAAGACGATCCCCACGTCCAGATGGAGGGCGCGTAGCTGAGCCTTGGTGACGTTCTGATGCAGATGGTGATTGCACACCGTGATCTCGCCCCCATTGATCTTTTCCAACCCGTTCATACAGCGCAGCGCGGTGCTTTTCCCGGAGCCGGATCGGCCGATGATCGCGACGACACTGCCCTGGGCGACATCGAACGAGACACCTTGCAGGACGTTCAGGCTGCCGAAGCTTTTGGAGACCTTGTTCAGTTTAACGATGGGCGACATTGAGTTTGTCCTCCAGTTTGCGGCTCCACCAGGCCAGCGGGTAGCACATGCAGAAGTAGAGCACGGCGACCAGGCTGAAGACGGTGAATGGCTGGAACGTCGAGTTGTTGATGAGCTTGCTGGTATAGGTCAGTTCGGCCACGCCGATGACCGAGGCGAGCGAGGTGTTTTTCACGATCTGAACCATGAAGCCGACGGTCGGTGGCGTAGAAATCCGCAGGCCCTGCGGCACGATGATCAGCCAGAAGCGCTGAAACGGATGGAGTGCAAGGCACTCTGCCGCCTCCCACTGGGTCTTCGGCACCGCGAGAATGCCACCGCGCCAGATTTCCCCGAAGTAAGCGCTTGAATAGATGACCATGGCGGCGCTTGCAGCGGTGAAGGGCTCGATGCTGAAACCAAGAATGGACAGGCCGAAGAAGGCCAGCATCATCTGCACGAGCAGAGGGGTGCCCTGAACGATCTGGATATAAGTAAAGGAAATCGCGCGAAGCACCCGGTTGGCGGAGACCCGCATGACTGCGATAAGGAGACCAACGGCACCGCCAAGGCTGAAGGCGATGAGCGACAGGCCAGCCGTCCAAAGCGCCGCAACGAGGAGTGCCTGTATCTGAAAACTTGTGAGCATGGGGTCCCTCTTACAGCGGCGTGCCGAGACGGCGCAGGCGGGGGAAGACCAGCTGCGACAGGGCCCAGAAACCGATGCGGAAAACGAAGGCCAGCGCGATATAGATCACCGCAATGACGGTGTAGATCTCGAACGACCGGAAGGTCATTGAGTCGATGCGAACCGCGGTCGAGGTCAGTTCTTCGGCCGAGATCTGCGACACAAGGCTGGTTGCCAGCATGATGAGGATGAACTGGCTGACGAGGGCAGGGTAGACCCGCTCGGTTGCCGGCGGCAAGACGATCAGGAAAAGCCGCTGCCACCAGCTCATCGCGAGGCAGTCGGAAGCTTCGAGTTGTCCCTTCTTGATGGACTCGATGCCGGCCCGCATGATCTCGCAGGTATAGGAACTGACGTTGATGACGATCGCCAGGACGGCACAGAACTCGGCAGAGAGTTTGAAGCCGATCGAGGCGAGACCGAAGTAAATCATAAACATCTGCACCAGCAGTGGGGTGTTGCGGATGGCTTCGACGTAAATGGCGCAGATCCGGCGAACGGCTTTGCTGTCGGCGGTTCTTCCGACAGCGAGCACCGTGCCGAGCAAAAATCCGAAGATGATCGACAAGATCGACAACTGTGCGGTCTGCATCAGCCCGGACAATAGCTCTGGCCAGTATTCCGCCAGAAAACTGAAATCGAATGTATAGGTCACGCGTCACTGACCTTCTTGATCGGCCGCTCGCTCTGCGCGCTCAGGAACTCTGGCTTTGCCGAAGGACACGTCTCCTTCGGTCCCGGCAGTGCCGGGGTCATTGCTGGCAACGGATACACGGTCGCCTCCCATAATCGATATTGCCCCTGCGTCTCCCGTCGCAGTGCTTAGTTCATATTATGGGAACCAATCCCATGTCAATCAGTGAACACAAATTTCTTTCATATAGTAATACTGTGTGCCATAATATGGGATATTGAAGAGGGAGAGCAGCTTTGGAGAACGATGCCAACAAGGCAGGGACACAGTCCTTATCGCGTGTTTTCAGCGTCTTGGAGGCTGTCCGCAGCCGTCGTAGCGATCTCGCTGCGATTGGGGAATTTGTTGGCACAGGCCGCAGCACCACCCATCGTCTCGTCAGCTTTCTCCTGCAGCATGGCTATCTCCGGCATATCGATGGACGGGGTTACGTGTTGGGGCCGGCCCTGATCAGTCTCGGAAGTTCCGCGCTGGAGCAGATGCCGCTAACAAATTGCGCCAGACCGCATCTCGAACAACTCGCGCGCGACACGGGCGATTCGATCCACCTCAGCATTCGGGAAGGCGACCAAGTCGTCTATGTCGACAAGATCGCCGGCACAAAGGGGTTGGAAATGCGTTCGCGGGTCGGGCTGCAAAAGCCGATCGCCACCACCGGGACCGGCAAGGTGCAGATGTTCGATCTGCCTGAATCCGAATGGCGTAGACTTTACGACTTGGCAGCTCTGGACGCGAGAGGCAACGCGATCGCTCCTCCAGGATTTCTGGAATGGGATCAGTTCCGTGCCAGGATCATGATGTTCCGCGAGCGGGGCTACGCTGTGGAGCGCGAGGAGAACGAGTTGGGCATCTGCTGTGTCGCTGCACCTATTCGTGATGCACGCGGTGCGATCGTGGCCGGCATCAGTGTCGCGAGCTCGGTGCATTACATGTCCGATGAGCGTCTCGAGTCGCTGACGGCGCCGGTGATGCGCTGTGCAAGAGCTATTTCCGAGGGGTTGGGTTATCGTCTGCACCCCTAAAGGCATCGTAATCTGGAGCGACCCAACATGGGCATCGGCGGCATAACACCCGCACATAAACTGAAAATGGCCGCGTGAATTCTAAGGCCAAACCCCGTTAAAACCGGGAGGGTCACCATCGGGCACATCAACGTGGGCAGCCAGCGAGAAAAAACTAGCACGAACTACGATTTGTATCAAAAATCCTGTGGTGATCTGTGGAGTGCCCGTAACCAATCTCGGAACACCGAAGCGGCAAAGCTCCATTACGCGTGGGCAGCAGGTCGATCACCTGCCGCCGTTCCAGGTCGCAGATTATCGTGCCGTAACGCTGACCCTTGCGCCATGCCCAGTCATCGATGCCGATCACACGCGGGGAGTCGGAGGCGCGACCCATCAGGTTCCCCACGCAAGAAGGTGTCTTTGCTTGCCGGCACCTGAAGGCGCCTGGCGAGCGCCTGAACAGGTCGTCCGCCGAGGGCAAGACAGAGGTGACGCAGAATCCTGCATCCGCGCAGTGCGTCGCATATGCGGTCGGATGACGCCGGGCAGGTACCGTTCGACGAAAATCCGGGCCGGACAGCCGGGCGCACGACAGCGGAGGCGACGAACCTGAAAGACGATTTCCACAGCTCTACCATGTGCAGGAACATCGGCCGGGCGACGTCGATACCGGCTGTGAAGATGGTCTGAAATGCTCCCGCAGTGTGGACAGGCAGCCGCGGCAGCCGAAGAGCGGGCATGGATACAGATCGTTTTACCATCGAGTTCGATCTGATCCGCCGTAAGCCCTGCTGGAAGAAAATCTCGGCGTGAAAACCATGGCGCCATCGGTAACCTCCTTGGAAGAGGGCTTAAATGTAGCAAGGCTGAAAAATAACTGCACCGAAGCTGAGCCAGACCCAAGACTGCATGCCGATAGGGGGTCAGCTGTCCACGCCGATTGACAGTACACGAGGTACGACCTCATCCGCGGCCGGCGAGCGCGGACGAAGGCAGCATCCTCCAGCGCGTGACGGTGTGGTCGTCTACGGCGGAACCTTTGGCGAAAATCACAGCTCTTATGAGCGGAAATCGAGGCGGATAAGTTCCCTGTTGCCGGGGTTGCAGGCCCTTGCGCCGACGGCGAGGGCCTCCCTTATCTCCCACGCTATCGGTCCCAAAAATGCAGGATGGCTAGTTGGTGCTCTCCAGCCTGCAAGTCTAGGTGGGAACGTGACATCATCAGTTTCCGAGATGATACCGACACGTAGCTCATCGGATGTCGATGGGCGCGCAGCAAACAACGTTCGCGTTATGTGATCTTTATCAACGGAAAGACGCTCTGCCCTTGATGGTTTATCCCGGTCTTGAGGATAAGATTTATGCGTAGACCAAGAGAACCGGTTCGCACCGGATCTGGAGCCCGCCGTTCTGCTCCCGCCGATCGCCCCGGAACCGGCGTCCGGGTCTATCTAGCCTGCGGCCTGACCGACATGCGCAGCCGATAGCGCGCCGGGTGGACAAATCGGCAGTGGAGGCTAGCTTCAGTCTTGTGTGTCTTGGTGGCCACGCCGCCCCACTGCATCAGGCAGATTGGCAGCGGGGGCACTAAACACCGGCTGCGAATTGCTCGCGGTCCGAGTGTCTGATACTCACGGACATGCCCGTCTTTACTTGGTCGTTCAGGGGGGCTGCCCCTGGCTAGATTGCCGTCCGGCCAGGGGTCCAAATGCCCGGAGGATCGGGCTAAGGAGCGCGCATCCAAGCGACACGCACCGTCACCGCTTACATCCTGACCTGCCACCATTGGTCGTCTACTCCCCCATCGAGGAACCGCCGAAGTGGCTGGCGTTCTACCGCCGCCAGCAGGAGCTATCGCCGAAATGGGTGCGTCGCGACGGCGAGATCGTGCGCGAGTTAGAGGCGTTGCAGATCTCGTAGACCGTCTGGAATCACCCATGCGCTGGCGAGGCTGGATAAGCAGATGAGTTGAACAGTGACTATGGTTGTCCAACCCCACTATGACTTAGCAGGTCTATAGGGGAGCTAGGCCCCGGATCGGACTGCAAACCACGCCCCGGGGGCTGCCTCCTACAGTTTGCCATATTCACGAGATCGTGATATCTGAAGGCCTCTCGTCTGCAGGTTTCGCTGCTATGGGAGAGGCCCCCGGGGAGGAGCTCGGCCGCTCGGGGGCCGCCGTTTGGAACCTGACCAATTTGCCAGCTACACGTTACGCGGGCTCGGGTGTATCACACCTACGGCAGCACGTAGCTGACCCTTGAAGGTCTAACTGCTTGTAATTTTTCTGATTTCCGAAGTTCCCTAATCACCGGGCGGCGCTCATGTTGAGTGTCGCCCGTTGTGTTTTTCGGTCCGGATTTAACCGGGCGGTTCAGGACCGAAGGGCTTAGTCAGGGGCGAGCAGAACAGGCCGAAACTGCGCTTGGCCTCGCGACGGCTGGTCAAGCGGTGTCGGCCGAGATGGATTGCGATCTGCGCCACGCCGACCTTGCTGCGCAGCAGTCCGGCGAAGATCCAGCGCGCCTCAAATGTCAGATGCGGCGCAGAGGGAGACTCCACGAATTGCACAGCATGAAAGCCACGGGCGTGTCGCATTTCAAAATAGAACCCACTGCGGTATTATATTACCTGTGTAATTGTTATTATGTAATTGGATAATGAATCCGTCGCACGCGAGGGCATCGGCCCCAGAGTTTTACGCCACTGCCTCCGCTGCCATATGCATAGCAGATCAAGGAAGCCATGCCTTTAGTTTTTGGCATCAACCATAGTAAATTTGCTTGGTCGGGCCGATCTCGCGTACCGCACCGCACCTGCGATCCTCGCGTCTTGCGCTGCTAGCGTCTCCACTTGCCGCAGTTTCTTCACTATGTCTCCGGGCTTCTTGCGCTTCCCTGCCATCTGGTAGCAGGCTATTCTCATATTAGCCCGATCAATGCGCCGACCCTGCTGGCGCGGCCGCACCGTCCACCATCACGTTGACGCAAGCGACCTTGCCGCTACGCGCTGCGCGCTCGAGCGCAGCGTCCAACTCGTCAAGACGCATGACATATTCGCCATGTCCGCCAAGCGCGGCGCAGGCCAGATCGTATCGCGCGTCGCTAAGCTGGCATCCGATCAACCGGTCCGGCCCGTATTCGCGCAACTGGATCTGATGCTCGGCATTCCAGCGCAAATCGTTGCCGATAACGATGACATATGCAGCGCCATGACGCGCGGCTGTTTCAATCTCGGGGAAATGGAACCCGCATGAGCCGTCGCCCATCAACGAAAAGACCGTGGCATCCGGTTCGGCCATGGCCGCGGCCAGACCATAGCATAAGCCGCCGCCGATTACGCCCGACACACCGTTGATCACGCGCCTCTGCGTCGGCAACAAGGCCTGCGCCCATTGGCCGAACTCGCCACCGTCGCAAATGCCGATCGCGTTCGGTGCGGCGCGCATCTGACGCACCACAGCCGCACAAAGCTGGGCCGAGGTGATACGCCCCTCGGGATCTGGCGTTTCGACCGAAAAGCTGCGAGCGTCCAGCAGGGACTGAACCGTGCTGCGCCAGTCGCCATCCCCGCCCTGCCGTCCCAGATCAATCAGCCGCATCGCCGCGTCCAAGGGATCGGCGGTGATGGCCAGCTTTAGCCTTGATCCAAGATTGCGATGCGCGCGGTCCTGTTCGCGCGCGTCGGCATCGACGACGATCCAGCCGGCCTCAGGCTTGAACGCCGGGGTAGCGCCGAAAGACGTGGTGAAATCCACACGCTTGCCCAGATCCACGATCAGGTCTGCCTGTGCCAGGACTTCGGCCAACGCGCCCATCGACGGATCTTTCAACCCGCGCGGGCTTTCCATTGCCAAGACCGGCGCGTTCAGCGCATCCGACAGGCGGTCCAGCAGATCGCCAGTGCGGCTGCGGTTCAGGACCGGGCCGACCAGCACGACCGGCTTGCGGGCCGAGGCGATGGACTGTGCGATCAGACGCGCATCGCCTTCCCCCAACTGTTGCGGCACGCGGGCGAAGCTGGCAGCACGGGGCGGTTGGACCGCGCCCGCATCCGCCTCGACCACGTCGAAGGGCAGCGCGATATGGACCGGACCGGGACGCCCAGACCGAGCGATGCGAAAGGCTCGCGCCACCTCATGTCCAAGCTCGGCGGCATGGCGTGGCCGGATCGCCAGCTTGCACAGAGGCGCGGTCATCGCGGTCTGGTCCATTTCCTGAAACGCGCCGCGACCGTCCTGACCGACCGGGGAATCGCCGCTTAGCAGCAGAACCGGCGTCTCGGATTCCCGGACCGAAAACAGCGGACCGACGGCATTGGCAAGACCACCGCCTGCCGTCACCAATGCGACGCCGACTTCGCCGGTCAGTTGCGCATGTGCCTCGGCCATGAAGACGGTCGCGGCTTCGTGGCGGGTATGCACGATCTCGATCCCCTGCCCCACGCAGGCGTCATAGACCGGCATGATCTGATTGCCCGAAAGCGAAAAGATGCGCGTCACACCTGCCGCCTTCAACGTCTGCACCAAAAGATCGGCTCCGCGCATCATCGCATCCTTTTTACTGTGTCGTGCCGCAAATCAGGCCGAAAGCCCGCCCATGCAGCGATATTTGACGTCCAGATATTCATCGATGCCATAGCGCGAACCTTCGCGCCCGAAACCGGATTCCTTGACGCCGCCAAAAGGCGCGACCTCATTGGAAATCGCGACCTCGTTGATGCCGACCATGCCATATTCCAACGCATCCGAGACGCGCCAAGCCCGCGCCAGATCGCGGGTATAGATATAAGAGGCCAAGCCGTAAGGCGTGTCATTGGCCATGGCGATCACCTCGGCTTCGTCGTCAAAGACCAGCAAAGGGGCGATGGGGCCGAAGATCTCGTCCCGCGCCACGTCCATGTCCGGGGTCACATCGCCAAGCACCGTCGGCGGATAGAAGGCGCTGTCGGTATCGTTTGCGATGCCTCCGGCAAGCACGGTCGCGCCCTGCTCGACCGCTCGGGCGACGATCCGCGCCATATCCTGCGCCGCAGCTGCGTTGATGAGTGGCCCGATCTGAATGCCGGGTGCATCGCCAGCGCCGATCTTTAACCCGCCGACACGTTCGACAAAGGCTTGAGTGAATGCCTCGGCAATGCCTTGCTGCACGAATATCCGGTTCGCGCAGACGCAGGTCTGGCCACCATTCCTGAACTTCAGCGCCATCAGCCCATCCAAGGCCGGGCCGATATCGGCATCGTCAAAGATGATGATCGGGGCATTGCCGCCCAGTTCCATCGACATGCGCTTGACCGTCCCCGCGCATTGCCGGATCAACTCCTTGCCCACCTCGGTCGAACCGGTGAAGGACAGTTTGCGCACGGTCGGGCTGTCGGTCAGTACCTTGACCAGTTCGCGCGAAGAACCCGTGATAACGCTTAGTACGCCGGCGGGAATGCCCGCTTCCTCAGCCAGTTCGGCCAAGGCCAGAGCGATAAAGGGGGTCCGCTCGGACGGTTTCACCAGCATGGTGCAGCCCGCCGCCAATGCCGGAGCGACCTTGCGCGTGATCATTGAGGCGGGAAAGTTCCAAGGTGTGATCGCGCAAGTGACGCCGACCGGATGTTTGGTCACGATGGTCTGACGACCCATTGCGGGGGATGGGATGACGTCGCCATAGACCCGGCGACCTTCTTCGGCGAACCATTCGACATAGGCGGCGCTGATGTCGATTTCAGCGCGCGCTTCGGCCAGCGGCTTGCCCTGCTCTAGCGTCAGGATTTGCGCCAGCCCTTCGCGTTCGCGCAGGATCAGCGCGTGCCAGCGTTTCAGATAGGCAGCGCGTTGCGCGGCGGTCAGCGCCGACCAATTCACGAAGGCGCGCCTGGCCGCATCGATCGCCCGCAAGGCATCGTCCCTTGTCAGCTTGGGCACGGTCCCGATCTGGCGGCCCGTGGCAGGCGATGTCACGGGAACTTCCGCCCCATCCGACGAAGATTGCCACTCCCCTGCGAAGTGGGCCTGCATCTGCAAGCTGCGCGTCGATCGCGATGTGTCGTCCATGATCTTGCCCCTTTGCTGCCAGCACGGTCGCGCTTTGGCCAAGGTCTGAATTGAAAGTATTGCTAAATCAAACAAAATATGCTTGCAGTAATTGTAAGCAAAACTGCCGAAATGAGCGCGGGAGTTCAGGTAATGTCAATACGGATGCTTAGAACGCTGATTGCCGTGGCAGATAACGGCACGTTCAGCGCTGCGGCAGAGGCGGTCTTTGTCACCCATGCGGCCGTCAGCCAACAGATGCGCGCATTGGAGGAGGATTGGCGGGTCGCAATCTTTGATCGCTCGACCCGCACGCCCGAACTGACCCCCATCGGTCGTGCATTGCTGGCCAAGGCACGCGAGGTCGTGCGGGCCTATGACGACATCGTTCCTTCGGTCCTTGGCGATGATGGGTTGAAGGGAGAGTTCACACTTGGTGCGGTCCCGACCTCGTTGACCGGACTGGTGCCCTTTGCCACCGCCATGCTCAAGGCGAAATGCCCGGACCTGCATGTCGGGCTGTTTCCGGGGCTGTCGATCCCGCTGATCCATCAGGTCGAACGCAACGCGCTTGACGGCGCGTTGGTCGCCCGGCCCGAAATGCTGCCGCGCGGGCTGGTCTGGCATCCCATCGCAAGCGAGGAAATGGTGCTGATCTGCGCACAAAAGGTGGAAGGCGACGATCCGGTCAAGCTGCTGCGCAACCTGCCCTTTATCCGCTTCTCACGCGATGCAGTGGTCGGCTCGATCATCGAAAAATGGCTGCAGGCGAACAATATCGCGGTCCATGACAGCATGGAGCTGGCAGGGCTCGAGGCCATCTACAGCATGGTCGTGGCCGATCTGGGTATATCGATCGTGCCGCAGCCTTGTGTGGAAATTGCCAATCCGCCCACCCTGCGTCGACTGGCACTGTCGCCCAAAGGCGGCCCGAAACGGGAACTGGGGCTGGTCCAACGTTCGGACAGCACGAAAACCCGTGTGATCCGCGAAATCGCCGCCGCGATGGAACGGGCGGTAGAGGTCGGCGTGTTCTCCCCCGAGAGCATCTCAGAAAATATCTGAGGCGCTGCGGCTGCCCCTTGCAATGCAGTCTGAAAAGCTTCAGCGTTAGTGATAGTAACCAATATAAGTCGAAATTTAGCATTATGTAAGTTAAGTTTACTTAATTGGTATCGCAACGCCGAGAGGCTTGATGTCAATTCGCATGCTCAGAACGCTGATCGCCGTTGCCGATCACGGCACGTTCAGCGCCGCGGCAGATGCCGTGTTCGTAACTCACGCCGCCGTCAGTCAGCAGATGCGCAGCCTTGAGGACGAATGGCGGGTTTCGCTGTTCGACCGCGCCAACCGCACGCCAAAGCTGACGCCGACCGGGATCGCCTTGTTGGCAAAATCCCGCGAGGTCGTGCGCGCCTATGACGACATCGTCCCCTCGGTTCTGGGCGATGACGGCCTGACCGGGCGCTTTGTATTGGGGGCGGTGCCGACATCCTTGACAGGTCTGGTCCCCTTCGCCACCGCACTGCTCAAGGACAGGTTTTCGCGGCTGCAAGTCAGTCTTTATCCGGGCCTCAGCACTCATCTGATCCATCAGGTCGAACGGGGTGTGCTGGATGCGGCGGTCGTATCGAAGCCCGCGGTGGTGCCGCGCGGCCTGCTTTGGCGACCACTGGCCAGGGAAAGGCTGGTGCTGATCACCTCGCCCCGCATCAATGCGGTCGATCCGGTAGAGATCCTGCGCGGCTATTCCTTTATCCGCTTCTCGCGCGATGCGGTGGTCGGGACCATCATTGAAAACTGGCTGCAAACGAACCGGATCGCCGTCACCGAAAGCATGGAGTTGGGCGGCCTGGATGCCATCTACAGCTTGGTCATCGCCGATCTGGGTGTCTCGATCATTCCGCTTCCCTGCGTCGAGACCGCGAACCCCCTGCCCGTGCGGCGCATCTCTTTGGGTGAGAACGAAGCACTCAGCCGCGAAATGGGTCTGATGCATCCCAGGGACAGCACCAAGCTGCGCGTCACCGACGAAATGCTGACTGCCATGCAGCAGGCGCTGCAAAGCGGCACATTCTGCCCCGACAACATTGAGAAAGCCAAAGAGAAATGACGACCGGTTTCATCGCAATCTTGCTTGCGGGCGCGCTGGCGGGCGGGTTCATCAACGGCCTGGCCGGTTTCGGAACGGCCCTGCTGGCGCTGGGATTCTGGCTGCAGATCATGCCGCCCCAGCAGGCCGTTGGCATCGTCGTCATCATGTCGGTCGTCAGCGGCTTGCAGGGCCTGTGGATCACCCGGCGCGAGATCCGCGACCGCCCCGACCGTCTGGCGCGGTTTCTGCTGCCCGGACTGGTCGGGCTGCCCTTGGGCGTCACGCTGCTCAGCATGATCAGCGTGCCCTTGCTGAAACTGACCATTGCCAGCTTCATGATCATCTATGGCGGATTTTTCACCCTGCGCCGCGCCCTGCCCTGTTTCGAACGTCCGACGCCAATGATGGACAGCGGCATAGGTTTTCTGGGCGGAGTCCTTGGCGGTGCAGCATCATTGTCAGGCGCGCTGCCGACCATGTGGTGCGCGATGCGGCCATGGCCCAAGGGTGAAACCCGCGCGGTCCTGCAGCCCTATAATGTCGGCATTCTGGGTGCGGCGGTGGCGATCTTTGCGTTCCAGGGCA
Organism: Paracoccus laeviglucosivorans; assembly: GCF_900182695.1. Lineage (GTDB taxonomy): Bacteria > Pseudomonadota > Alphaproteobacteria > Rhodobacterales > Rhodobacteraceae > Paracoccus > Paracoccus laeviglucosivorans. The sequence goes on along the minus strand of NZ_FXTK01000027.1, from coordinate 17,433 downwards.
TCTATGACAGGCCCACGCTGGTGCTGACAGCGCTGGCCCTGCCGGGCACCCTGATCGGTGCCCAGCTTGGGATCGCCTTGTTCCGCCGATTGGACGACAGCCAATTCCGCCGGCTGCTGATCGGGGTGATGTTCGCCTCGGGTCTGGTGCTGGCGATCAAGGAGCTGATCTAGCGCCTATAGCGGCATTTCCGGCCCCTCATATTCGGTGGAAACGTCGATCTGATCCGCGACGATCTGCTGGCGCAGGTCGTCGATCCGGGCTTTGACATCGGCCGGCACATCCGCCCCCAGCACCAGCGAGACGGCCTTGGGGTTCTCTAACCCGATCGCCTTGACGATGCCCGGCTTCCACGCGCCGGACGTGAAATCCCGCACCGCCTCAACGCTGGGGATGCTGACATCGGCGATGGCCGAGCCTGCGAAAACGCCCGGATCAACCTTGGTCCAGTCGATGACATTGCCGAACTGCTTGGCCCCCTTGGCGCGCATGGCATCCGTCGCGCCTTGGCGCCCCGCGTTCAGCATGGTGAAGATATAATCGGCCCCCTGATCCATCTCGGCCTGCGCGACGCGGGCGGAAAGCTGGTTGTCGTCCTGATTGCCAGCAAAGATCGTCAGAAACTTCGCATTGGGATTGGTGTGCATCAGACCGTTATAGAAACCGCCCCGGCCCTTCAGCCCCGGCGTGACCCTGATGCCGGAAATATGCCCGACGACATCGGTCTGGGTCAGCAGACCCGCCGCCGCCCCGGCCAGCCAGGCGCTTTCTTCCTGAAGCACCTCATAGCTGGAAAGGTTGGGTCCGGTCACATTGCCCTGAACCACGACGAACTGGATATCGGGAAATTCGGATGCGACCTGTTCGGTGGCTTTGTTGTTCTGGCCACCATGCGCAATGATCAGGTCGGGGTGATCTGCAGCCATGCGACGCAGGGCGGCAGTCAGCAATTCGGGCTTTGGCTCAATCCCATCCACATAGCTGATCTTGGCCTCGAAATCCTTTTGGATCTGCAGCAGGCCATTATATCCGGCCTCCATAAAGCCATGATCGGCGATATTGCCCGGCAGCAGCATCGAGACGGTCAGTTCCTGCGTATCCGCATGGGCTGCAGTGGCCATCAGCAGCGATATCGCGGCAAATCCAAGCTTCGTCATCATCGGTCCCCTGTGAGTGCTTCGCGACAGAATGCTGCGGATGACCCACGTTTCAGAGCCATGTTTTCTTAACGCTGACTATCGAAACGGTTGAAAGTCTTTCAACCCTAGCTGCAACGAAAACGGCCCCTTTGAAGGGGCCGTTGGCAAATTTCTGCGGTGCTTAGGGCTGCTTGAAGAATGGCGCCGGGATCAGGATCTTGTTTTCGATATGATCGACCAGCGGGCGCATCTGCACCGCATAGGCCTGCCATTCATCCGAGGCCTGCAAAGCCTTCCGCCGCTCCCACCGATCATCCATGCTGTCATATCCCCACATATGCACGATCTGGTTCAGCGGGCCGATATCGGTGAAATAATAGCCCACCATATTGCCCAGAATGCGGGTCTGAACCCCCAGCCCTTCGGCCTCGTAAAGCTTCAGGAATTTGGAAACATTGCCGTTCTTCAGCGTATAGGTCCGCATGTCGATAAACATCGGCGCCTCCTTCTATCAGGATCAGATGTGAAACAGGTGAATCGCGGCCAGTGCAAAGACGGCCAGCAAGACGGTCAGGCCGCAGACGATGCCGATGGCCGTGCCGCCAACCTCGCCCAGCTTCTTCAGCGAGGTTTTCATGCCCAGTGCGGCAATTGCAGTGACCAGACACCAGCGCGACAGCTCAAGCAATAGGGCCGTCACCTCGGGCGGGATGATATTGGCGCTGCCGATCAGCACCAGCGCCGCAAAGCCGATGACAAAGAACGGGATCGGCAGTGACTGGCCGGGCGAACGACTTTGTCCGAACATCAACGAGATGGTGACGACCACCGGCACCAACAGCGCCACGCGCAGCAGCTTGACGAAGGTCGCGGTCGCCCCGGTTTCGTCCGATACGGAATAGCCCGCGCCGACGACCTGGGCCACGTCATGGATGGTCGCGCCAAAGAACACCCCCATCGCATGTTCGGACATGCCAAGCGCCGAACCGATCATCGGATAGACGATCATCGCCAGCGTCGATAGCGCGGTCACCGCGATGACGGTAAAGATCGTATCGCGTTCATGGTTGGCGTCGCCCTTTGGCAAGACCGAAGAAATCGCCAGCGCAGCGGATGCCCCGCAAATCGCCACCGCGCCGCCAGTCAGCAGGCCAAAGGACAGCGAGCGGCCAAACAGCCGCGACAGGATCACGCCTGCCCCAATGGTCAACCCGACACCGGCAAAGGTGATGGCCACGACACCAATCCCCGCTGCAGCGATCTGCTGGACCGTGATCCCCAGTCCCAGCAAGGCCACGCCAAAGCGCAGCAGCTTCTTTGCCGCGAACTCGACCCCGACGGCGGTCGATGACCCCTGCTCGGCCAGAAAGGTGAAAGCCATGCCCAGAAGCAAGGCCATCAGCATTACCGGCGCGCCGTAATGATCCGACAGGAACCGCGCGGCCAGCGCGACGGTGATGGCCGACAAAAGGCCCGGAAACAGCAGCCGCGCGGTGCTGGGCATGACAAGGGCAAGCTGTCTCATCCGATCAGCTCGTCCCGGCGGTCGTCGGTTTCGCCAAAGCGCCTCAGGACGGCGGGCTTGGTGCCTTCATAGACGCGCTCAAGATTTTCGGCGATCTTGGCGTTTTCGCGCTCGAACAAACAGTTGCCTTCAAGATCCGAGGCGACAAGGAACGGCCCCATCCGGTTGCAGCGGATAACCCACATCGCCTGGGCCAGGCCCAGTTCCTCGTTCCAATGCACGGCCTCGACATTCTCGACGCCGCGTCCCAGTAGTGCGCCGGTGCCATAGCCTACGGTGGACAGATAGACCGCGCCGTTCGGCACGAAATATTCCTTGTAATCCTTGGACGACATGCCGCCCTTGCCGATAATCAGCTTGGCCCCGGTCTTGGCGATCCATTCGGGCAGCCATTTCGCGAAGCGAAAACTGGCGGTTGCGGTGACCGCGCCCATGTCGAAACTGCCATCCGAGCGGATTGTCGCGGCGGGTGAACAGTGAAAATTCGCCGCGCTTTGCGAGGGCAGCTCCATCGGAATGTTGGCCTGACCTTCCAGCGCGCGCATGTAGACGCCTTCGCGGGCGGTATACATCAGCCCGTTCAGGTAAACGATGTCGCCCAGCCGCAACTCGGCGATCTCGGCATCGGTGGGGGTTGTGCTTAGGATGACTTCACGCGGTTTCATTCGGCAGCCTCCATCGCCATGTCCCAGCCGACGGTTTCGCGGCGCTGATAGGGTGTGAACCAGTCGGGATCGGTGCGGTGTTCAACCCGGCCATCAGCATGGATGCGGGCGACGGCGCGGCGCGAAGACAGGCAGAAGGCGTGGACCGACATCTGCATGCCGCCGGTGTGGCAATAGCCGACCTCGATATGGGTATCGATGACCATGTTCTTGCCGACGAACCCCATGGCCCCCATGCCGATCGAGTTGCCGAGTTCCTTGAACTCTTCCTCAAGCGCTGCGATGCGTGGGTCGCTGTTGCGGTCGCCCACCGTGCGCAGACAAGCGGCGCGCTTGCCTAAGACCATGCAGGTGTCCTTGCAGCCGCCGAGGCCAATGCCGATGATCGCCGGCTGACAGGCAAGCCCGCGTTTGCCAAAGGCGACAAGGCTGTCCAGATAGAACCGCTTGATCCCCTGGATGCCGTCCGAGGGGAACAGCATCCGGTAATCCGTGCCAAACAACCCGCCCTTGTGGACGGTGATCAGGTCGATCCATTCGCCACCGGGTTCATAGCCATATTCGATTTCAGGCGCGCCGATGCCGACATTGTTGTTGTGATCGGTGCGCCACAGCGGATGCACGCGGTTCGGGCGCAGGGGCACAGCACTTGTCGCGTTCGAAGTGGCGCTGCGCAGGGCTTCCTCCAGTGCAATCGGGCCGCCTTCGATCCGGGTGTCGTTGCCCATCTTCACATACCAGCGCGGAGTGCCGGTATCGCCGCACATGGCGCGGCGGTCCTGCTTGGCGGCCTCGTAATTCTCCAGCATCGCCTGCAGCACGAATGATGACAGGTCGCCGTCTTCGGTCTTTGCGGCCTTTTGCAGCCCGTCCAGATAATCCTCGGGGATCTCGATGGCGGCCTTGGCCATCAGCGTTTCGGCGGTGGATTGGATCAGTTTGATCGGTATCACGTGTGCTTCCTCCTGTGCTGGGAACTGGCGTGCCCGGCTGGTCTTATTGGGTGGCAACGAGGGTTTCCGGCTCATGCGCGGGCAGGATGGTTTCGCCCGGACGCACGATGGTGAACTGCACCTGCTCGCGGCTTAGCGTCAGATCGTCGCCCTCTCTCCGCGCCAGTGTGAAATACGAGCTTTCAAGATCGCCGCTCTCGGGGAAATCCTCGCGGAAATGCGCACCGCGAGAGTTCTCGCGCAGCTCGCCCGCCATGGCGATGACTTCAGATACCTCGACGAGCGACGCCATGTTCAGCCAGTCATGCCAGGTCAGATTGAAGGCCAGATTCGCCGGGTCGATGCCCGTCTGCATCAACTCTTCCCGGATCTCGGCCACGCGTTTCTGGCCGCGCTGCAATCCGGGGCCGGTGCGCATGACGCCGACATCTTCCCACATCGCTTCCTGCAGCTTGTGGCGCAGCGGTTGGATCGGTCCGGCAGGTTTCGCGAAGGGGTGGCAGGCGCGCTCGATCTCGGCCGCCAGCACATATTCATCGGGGTCGCGCAGCGCGGTCATGCCCCGGATATCGGACCCCATCACATCGCCCGCGATGCCGCCAAAGACCGTCGAGTTCGCGACACCATTCCCGCCCAGGCGGTTCGAGCCATGCGCGCCGCCCGCATCTTCGCCCGCGACGTAAAGCCCCTCCATTTCCGTGCGAGTGTCGGGATCGACGATGACGCCGCCCATGAAGTAATGCGCGGTCGGCACCACCTCGACCTTGCCGCCCGCCAGATCGAATCCGGAATCGGCGCAGCGTTTCACCATGCCCGCGAATTTCCGGCGCACATTTTCCGGCCCCAGATGGCTCATCGAGATGAACATGCCGACCTGCGTCGGGTCGTTGTTCTTGCGCATTTCGGCATAGATGCCGCGGCTGACCACGTCGCGCGTCGCCCGCTCGCCCCGGGTGTCATAATCGAACATGAAGCGGTCGCCGCGCGCGTTCAGCAACTGTCCACCCGCGCCACGCAGCCCTTCTTCCAGCACGGTGCCGGTCATGCGGGTATGGTCGCCCGCCAGCAGGCCGGTCGGGTGGAACTGCACCATCTCCATATCGCGCAGCGGCAGGCCGATGCGCAGCGCCATGGCCAGCCCGTCCATGGTCTTGTCACCCGATGGCGTGTGATACTTATACATCGTCGGGCCGCCGCCCGTGCCCATCATCACGCATTTGGCGCGCACGAAGCGAAAGCCGCCGGTCCGCATGTCGATGAACAGAACTCCGGCCAAGGCCGAGCCATCTGCTGTCGGGATCAACCCGATGGCGCGATGTTCCTGCAATTTGCGGATCGGGCGCGCCAGCACCTGTTCCATCAGGCGGCTGATGATCTCGATCCCGGTCAGGTCGCCCTTGTGGACGGTCCGGTCGGCAGTCTGGCCGGCAAAGGCCTTTTGATGCAGCGTGCCGTCGGGGTTGCGGTCGAAAAAGCAGCCGACCTCATTTTCCAACTCGCGGATGCGGACCACGGCCTGTTCGCACAGCCGCCATGCCATGTCCTGATTGGGCAGCCATTTGCCGCCGTTGATCGTGTCCATGAAATGACGCTCGACCGTGTCGCCACCGCCAAGCGCGACATTATAGCCGCCCTGCACCATGCGGGTGCAGCCGCATTTGCCGATCAGCCCCTTGACCGCCAGCGTGATCCGCGTGCCCGGAGGTGCGCTTTGCTGGGCGTGCAGTGCCGCAAACAGCCCCGCCCCGCCCGAACCGAGGATCAAGATATCAGTGTCGTCACGTTCGATGTCGAATTTCAATGGCATGGTCTACACCGCTCGCAAAAGGAAAGTGCCAGAGATCAGGAAAGCGCCCGCGATTGTTCCCGCAGCCAGAGTTTTCTGGCGCGGCGACCAGGGTAGGAATTCCAGCGCCAACAGCCGAAGCCCCCCAAAGAAATGCGCGGCCAGCAGGAAGACCAGCCCGAATTCCGCGAACTTGACCAGCGGGTTCTCGGCAAAGCTTAGAAAGCCGTCCAGCCGCTCGGGCTGCGTCAGCGCCAGCGACAGGACATAGAAATGCGCGGGCAGGAACAGCCCCAGCGCCAAACCGGACAGCCGGTGCAGCATATAGGCCAGCCAAAGCGGGTGCTTGCGATGAGGTTTCACGATCATAGCATCGTCACGGCCGAAACGGCGCGCGCCCCCATGAACAGCAGCGTGATGCCGACGCCCCAGGTGAAAACTTCAAGCAGACGCCCGCGCAGGCCGGTGGTTTCGTGCAGGATGACGCGCAGACCGATCGCAGCGTGGATCGAAACGGCGACGACGAATGCGCCGTAGAACAGGAACCACGCGATGCTGCCTTGCGTCCGCGACAGGATTTCCGCGCTGCTGAGGCCGCCTTGGATAGCATAGACCATGACGGCCAGATGCCCCAGAACCAGCGGCCCCATGACCATCGCGCTAAGGCGCTGCGCCATGTAGTAATGCAGATTAAGCATCATCCCCTCCCCTTCAGGAACGACCGCGCTGTGGCACGCTTCAGCCCCGCGATGGCGCTCAGCGGGTCCAATTCGTTGGGACAGAACCGGGTGCAACTGCCCTGCGAATGGCAGTTCAGGCAGCCACCCGAACCGGACACCGTATCAAGAACAGCCTGCCGGTCCTCGATCTTGACGTCGTTGTATAGCGTCCATGCGCGCTGCAGCGCCGCCGGGCCCAGATAGTCGGGATTGTTCGCGACCGTATCGCAGGCCGCATAGCAGACCGAACAGTTGATGCATTCGATGGCCTTGTTGGCGACGACGCGGCCCGGCTCTTCGGGGCTGACCTCCTGGATCGGCTCGGCCCGGCTGCGACTGGGCTTGTGGACGCCGCCTGCCTTGACCCATTTGTCGAAAAACGGGTCCATGTCGGCGGCCAGATCCTTGATGACCGGCAGGTTGCGCAGGGGACCGATCTGCAATTTGCCGTCGGTCAACACTTTCTTGACATGCGTCCGGCAGGTCCAGCGCGGCTGGCCGTTCACCATCATCGCGCATGACCCGCACATGCCCACCCGGCAGGCGTAACGATAGGTCAGAGACGGATCGACGGTCTGCTGGATCCAGCTGACGACATCCAGAACGGTCTGATTGTCTTGTGCCGGAACAGAGAAGGTTTCGAACGCGCCCTGATCGCCCGATCCGCGCCAGACCGACACCTCCATGGATTTTGAATTCTCGCTCACAGCGCACCTGTTGGCTTCACTTATGAGACTCACCGTATATGCGAGAATGACTAACACAAAGGAACTAATCCTAAATCAATATGTAACAAATTCTAACAATATGCAGTGCAGATGAATTCAGTTTACCTTACAGGAATTTAAAGAATTTATCATTCTTCTAAAGTCATTCTAACATATAGGCATTGGCGGCAGCCCCTTGGCGCAGTGACAGCCAACCCCTCATCGGAAACAGCAGACCCATGTCGACGCAAACTTCAGTCTCAGGCCTTCAAGCAGTCGGCGCCTATCTCGCGGCCTTGCGCAGTGCTGGCTTCAGCGGGGACATCGCGGACGATCAGGCGAGCCGCGTCGTTTACGCGACGGACAATTCGATCTATCAACTGATGCCTCAGGCGATCATTTATCCGGCCAGTGCAGCCGACATCGCGTTGGCAATGCGCGTCGCGCACTCTGATCGCCATTCGGGCCTTTCCTTCCAGCCAAGGGGCGGCGGGACGTCGTGCAACGGCCAGTCTTTGGGGCACGGCATCGTTATCGACTGTTCACGCCGTATGCGGCAGATCAGTGATTTTGACCCGGTCGCGCGGACGATCCGGGTCCAGCCGGGCGTGATCCGCGATCAGCTGAATGACTACCTGCGGCCGCATGGGCTGTTCTTTCCGCCACATGTGTCAACGACCAACCGCGCGACCATCGGCGGCATGGTGTCAAACGACAGTTCGGGCAAGGGTTCCCGTATCTATGGCAAGACCTCGGCCTGGGTCGAGCGTCTGGGCCTGGTGTTGGCTGACGGGCGCGAAATCGAAGTTTCTGCCACCGACTGCCCTCAGGATCTGCGCCGGTCCGTATGGGATATCTTGCATCCTCATCGCGCTGGGATTCGGCAGGCTTTCCCCAAGTTGAATCGCGGTTTCACAGGCTATGACCTGCTGAATGCTCTGAACGATCAGGGCGTCGTCGACCTTCCTTCCTTGATTTGCGGCTCGGAAGGCACATTGGCGGTGATCACCACGATCACCTGCCGGGTAGAGCCGATCCCAGCGCATACCGCCGTCGTCGCGGTCGGCTATGACAGTCTGGATGCCGCCTTGCGTGCCGTGCCATTTCTGCTGGAAAGCGAGCCCTCGGCGATCGAGTTCATAGACGACAAGATCCTGACTTTGGTGCGCAGCTCGGACTATCGCGATATGGCGAACCGGCTTTGGGGGAAGGGGGCAGATCCGCAAGCGTTGCATTTTGTGGAATTCCAGGGCGACAGCCGACAGCAGATCGCAGAACGCCTGAGCCGTTTTCACGACGCGTTGTCGTCGGCCGGGGCGAACCACGCAGGTTTTCTGATCGCGACAGAGGCGCGCGAGGCAGCAGAAGTCGATGCGATCTGGTCCCTGCGCAAGGCATGCCAGGGGTTGCTGCTGAAACAGCAGACCAGGCGCCGCGCGCAACCCTTTGTCGAGGATTTCGTGGTTCCACCCGAAGCCTTGGCCGATTTCATTGACGAACTGCAGCGCGACCTGCGGCAAGACGGCGTTGATGTCGGCATGTTTGGTCACGCCGATGTCGGCGTCGTGCATATGCGTCCGCTTCTGGATATGACCCGCCCCGAGGACCGGGCGCGCATTCGCACAATTTCTGACCGCGTCTTCGAGCTGACGCGGCGGCATGGCGGGTTGTTCTGGGGCGAACATGGCAAGGGCTTCCGCGGCGAATACAGCGCCGAGGTGATCGGGCCGAATCTGGTCGGGGTCATGGACGCGATAAAGACCCTTTTCGACCCGATGAACCGCCTCAATCCCGGAAAGATCGCCTCGCCTGCGGGGCATGGCCCCATCCCCGCGCTGGATGCACCGCCGATGCGCGGCGCCTCGGATGGCGCAATTCGTTCCGATCTGCTTTCGGGCTTTGATCGCGCGATGCATTGCAACGGCAACGGCAACTGCTTTGGACTGGATCGGGCGGCAGTCCTCTGCCCATCCTATCGCGCAACCATGGACCGGCGCTTTTCCCCCAAGGGCCGGGCCGAGTTGCTGCGCGAATGGCTGCGGCTACGCTCGGCCGGGGATCAAGTCGGGTTGCGTCAGCTGGTGCCGGGACTGAAGGAATCGATGGACCAATGCTTGTCCTGTAAGGCATGCGCGGGGGGCGGTTGTCCGGTGCGGGTAGATATCCCCGCCATGCGCTCGGGTTTCCTCGAATGGTATCATGAATCCCATCCCCGGCCCGTGTCGCACCGCCTTTTGCGCCATATTGAAACCGCCGCACCGATCATGGCCAAGCTGGCACCGGTTTTGCGGCCCGTGATGGGCAATCCGCTGGTCCAAGGCACGATGTCGCGCGTCCTGAAGCTATGCGACCTGCCCTTGCCACATGGCAGGGCTTTTCAGCGGGGATTGCAGCGGCTTGGGATCAAGGTTCTGGGCGCAGAACAGATCATATCGCGCATGACCGGCCCCTCGGTCGTGATCGTGCAAGATCCATTTGTCCCGTTTTACGATGCGCAGGTCGCGCTGGACCACGCGGAGCTTTTGCAGCGAATGGGGCAGCAGGTCTTTGTCCTTGCCTATCGGCCCAGCGGCAAGGTTCTGCATGTCTCGGGCTATGTGCAGGCTTTCCGTAAGACGGCTGAGCGTATGGCGCAGGATCTAGACGCGCTTGCGGGCGCGGGCGCTGAACTCATCGGGCTTGATCCCGCCACAACACTGATGTTTCGCGACGAGTATCCGCATGTTCTGGGGAGTCAGCCCAAATGGCTCGTCACGACATTTCCGGAATGGATCGAACGCCGCGCAGGTTGTCTGCCTCCCGTCGATCATATCAACCGCGAGTATTCCCTCGCGTTGCATTGCACCGAGCGCGCGTTGACGCCCGAAAGCGCCGAAGGTTGGAAAGTGGCGTTCGGCAAATTCGGGTTAGAGCTTCGCATTCAGGATCGAGGTTGTTGCGGCATGGCTGGGTTGTTCGGCCACGAGACGCGCAACCAAGAAGTATCTTCCGGTCTTTACGACAGGAACTGGCGCGAGATTGTAGAGGAAAGTGGGAAAAACAGCTTATTAGCGACCGGTTTTTCATGCCGTTGCCAAGCCGAAAGGCTTTCGGGCGCACGACCGCATCACCCAGTAACGGTATTGCTGAGGGCATTTGAAAGCCAACAAGCTAGCGCCAATCTGTAAGTTTATCTTTCACTTATGATAAGAATTAATCGGTTCGTGGCAGGAAAATTTTCAAATACACTGGATCACAAGTCGTTGCCACCTGGATGTGAAGAGATTCGATCTAGCGGCGACGCTTTATGAAAGGTTGCTGCGTGGAGGGCGGCAAGGCCGATCAGAATTCTCTCCTCACGCAGGAGTAGCCAGCAACACGGCGATCCGTCTGAAGGCGGGCGCACGCCAGAAAATCACAGGGAGGGAGACATGCAGCAAAAAGATCCGCTGCTTGCCGTTCGGGGCGTTACTTTGCAATACAAGACGCCGCACCATCTGATAACGGCAACCTATCGTGTCAGTTTCGACGTTCACCAAGGGGACCGCTTTATCCTGCTGGGACCGTCGGGCTGCGGCAAGTCCACGCTGCAAAAGGCCGTCGGCGGCTACATCACGCCCACCGAAGGCGAGATGACACTGAAGGGTCGCAAGATCACCCAGCCCGGCCCGGACCGGATGATGGTGTTTCAGGAATTCGACCAGCTTTTGCCGTGGAAAACCGTCAAGCAGAACGTAGCCTTCGCCTTGCAGAACGCCAAACGGATGTCCCGACGTCTGGCCGAAGAAAAGGCCATGCACTATGTAGACAAGGTCGGGCTGGCAAAATTCGCCGACAGCCATCCGCATATGCTGTCGGGCGGCATGAAACAGCGCGTGGCCATCGCACGGGGCATGGCGATGGAGCCGGACATCCTGCTGATGGACGAACCCTTCGCCGCGCTGGACGCATTGACGCGACGCAAGATGCAGGACGAATTGCTGAAGCTGTGGGATGAGACGCGCTTTACCGTGCTGTTTGTCACCCACTCGATCGCCGAAGCGATCAAGATCGGCAACCGCATCCTGCTGCTGTCGCCCCATCCCGGCCGCGTCAAGGCCGAGCTGAACAGCACCACCGACCCGCGCGAGGCCGCCGAGCTGGAACGCTATATCCACCAGATGCTTTTCGCCCATGAGCCCGAGGAGATGGAACATGCCTGAGGCCACCGCACGCATCATGTCCCTGCGCCCAGGTGCCACCACCGACCGCCCCGAAATCCACCACGAGGATGTCGAAGGCGGCGAATTGAAGATCATCGAGCAGCCGCTTTCTACCTTTGAAATCCTTTACCGAGAGGCATGGCTGCGCAAGCTGTTCATCCTTGTTGTGCTGGCCTGTATCTGGGAAATCTATGGCCGGATCCTGAACAATGACTTGTTGTTCCCGACCTTTACCGCAACAGCCAGCGCCTTCTTCACGTCGTTGATGAACGGCACGTTGCCTGCTGCGGGCTGGGTTTCGGTCAAGGTGCTGGTGACGGGCTATCTGATCGGCATCGCACTGGCCGCCGGATTGACTGCGCTGGCGATGGCTTCGCGGATCGGGACGGACTTTCTGGAAACCATGACCTCGATGTTCAACCCGCTGCCAGCCATCGCGCTGCTGCCGCTGGCGCTGATCTGGTTCGGGCTGGGCAATGCCAGTCTGGTCTTTGTGCTGGTTCATTCGGTCACATGGGCGATCGCACTGAACACGCATTCCGGCTTTCTGGGTGTCAGCAAGACCATGAAGATGGTCGGTCGCAACTATGGGCTAAAGGGTTTCGGCTTCATCACCAAGATCCTGATCCCGGCGGCGTTCCCAAGCATCCTGACGGGCCTGAAAATCGGCTGGGCGTTCGCATGGCGCACGCTGATCGCGGCCGAGCTGGTCTTCGGCGTCAGCTCGGGTTCGGGCGGTCTGGGTTGGTTCATCTTTGAAAACAAGAACCTCTTGGACATTCCGATGGTCTTTGCGGGCCTGCTGACCGTCATCATCATCGGTCTGGTTGTCGAAAACCTGATCTTCCGCACCATCGAACGCTACACGATCCAGCGCTGGGGTGTGCAGCACTGAAACCATTGCCCGCCCGGGGAGGGGCGGGCCTTTTCACCACGTCGCATAGCCGTGGTTTCAGGGAGGAAAAAACAATGAAAAGCTTTGGAATGGCCGCGGCGATTGGCGCTGCCCTATCCGTCTTCGCAGCCCTGCCATCGGTCGCGGAAACCGTGAACGTTCGCCTCGCCCGCCAGTTCGGCATCGGCTACATGCCGCTGACCTTGGTGCAGGAACAGGGCCTGCTGGAAAAGCACGCCAAAGAGGCCGGCCTTGACGTCACCACAGAATGGCTGCGCTTTACCGGCGGCTCCGGCATGAACGAGGCGCTGCTGTCGGGCAGTCTGGACATCGCGGCGGGCGGCACGACGCCCATGCTGACCATCTGGGCGCGAACGCAGGGCAATATCAAGATCAAGGGCGTCGCCGCGCTGGCATCCATGCCGCTGCACCTGATGACGACGAATCCCGACATCAAATCGCTGTCGGACTTCACCCGCGGCGACAAAATCGCATTGCCCGCCGTCAAAACCTCGATTCAGGCCATCACCCTGCAAATGGGGGCCGAAAAATTTCTGGGCGAAGGCAAGCACGCGGCTCTGGACACCTTCACCGTCTCGATGGGTCATCCCGATGCGCAGGTTTCGCTGATGGGCGGTCAGTCCGAGATCAACTCGCACTTCGGATCGCCCCCCTTCCAGAACATGGAGGCCAAGGACGCTGGCGCGCACAAGGTGCTGGACAGCTATGACGTGCTGGGCGGCTCGCATACCTTTACCGCGATCTGGGCCAAGAACGAATTCATCGAGGACAACCCCGAAGTCGTCAAAGCCCTGATGGCCGCGCTTGAAGAAAGCATCGCCTTCATCAAGGCGAACCCCGAAGAGGCCGCACGGATCTGGGCCAAGGCCGAAAACACGAACTTGTCGCAGGACGAAATCGTGGCGCTGATCAACGACCCGCAGACGAACTGGACCACTACGCCGGAACGTCTGCTGCCTTATGTCAATTACATGGCGCGGGTCGGCCTGATCACCAAGGATACCGACGATTGGCGCGACCTGTTCTTTGACACCGTCAAGGACATGCAGGGCAGCTAAGGGCCGCAAGCTGGCGACCGGCGCCGCAATGTGCCGGTCGGGATGCAGATTTCAAATGCTAACCAGAGGTGAAAGATGAAAAGACTGTTTCAGTCCTTGATCGCTGCATGCCTTGTTCTGGCCACCACGCAAATGCCCGCGTTGGCGCAAGACAAGACCGTCCGCATCGCCAAGCAGCCGGGCGTCGCATATCTACCATTGATGGTCATGGAAAAGGAAAAGCTGTTCGAGAAGCACGCCAAGGACGCGGGTTCGGACATCTCCACCGAATGGCTGCGCTTTACCGGCGGCTCTGCCATGAACGAGGCGCTGCTGTCGGGGGGGCTGGACATCGCATCAGGCGGCATCCCGCCGCTGCTGACGATCTGGTCGCGCTCGGAAAACAACCTGAAGGTCAGGGGCATCGCCTCGATCTCGGCGCATCCGCAGTTCTTGCTTAGCACCAATCCCAACGTCAAATCGATCAGGGATTTCAGTGCCGCTGACAAGATCGCGCTGCCTGCGGTCAAGGTTTCCAATCAGGCTGTCATGCTGCAAATGCTGGCGGCCAAGGACATGGGCGAAGACAAGGCCACGGCAATCGACGCGATGACGGTTTCCATGGGCCATCCCGACGCGCTGGCCGCGATGCTGGCGGGCAATGACATCAACGGCCATTTCTCGCAATCGCCGTTCCAGGACATGGCGCTGAAGGACAAGCGCGTGCATGTCGTCGCCAATAGCTGGGACATCGTCGGCGGCCCCTATCCTGTCGCGATCACTTGGGCTGCCGACCGCTTTGCCACCAATGATCCCAACCTGCTGCCAGCCTTCGTCGCCGCCCTGAAAGAGGCGCAGGAAAAAATCAAGGCCGACCCCGATTATGCCGCCGATGTCTGGATCGCGATGGACGTCAAGAACTTCAGCCATGAAGATGCACTGGCCATCATCAAGAACCCGGACATGATCTGGGATGCCGCGCCGCAGAATACGCTGACCTTCCTGCAGCACATGAACAAGGTCGGTCTGGTCAAACGCACCACCGATGACTGGAAAGATGTCTATTTCCCGGTGATCGGTGGCCTGCAAGGCTCGTAAGAACCATCGCGGGCGGTGATGCAGGCCGCCCGCATATTGCTCAATCAAGGATCATCTCGTGAGCTATTCGCATTGCATCATCGGCGGCGGCATCGTCGGGCTGGCGACCGCCATGGAAATCATGCGGCGCGACAAGTCGGCCCGGATCGTCCTGATCGAGAAGGAAGACGGCTTTGCCCGGCATCAAACCGGGCATAACAGCGGGGTCATCCATGCCGGGGTCTATTATGCGCCCGGATCCCTTAAGGCACGGCTATGCCGGGCGGGCGAACGGGAGACCAAGGATTTCTGCACCCAGCACGGCATCAAGTTTGAGACCTGCGGTAAGCTGATCGTTTCGACCGACCCGGTCGAGCTGGAGCGGATGCATGCGCTGATCGGGCGTTCACGCGAAAACGGCATCGAGGTTCAGGAAATCTCGCCCGCGCAATTGCGGCGGCTGGAGCCGAATATTTCGGGGAATGGCGCAATCCTGGTGCCGTCGACGGGTATCGTGGATTACCGGCAGGTCTGCGTCGCCATGGCCCAACTTTTGCGCGACGGCGGGGCCAATCTGCTTTTGGGTCGCAAAGTCAACGGCATCCGAGAGGATGGGACGGGCGTGACCATCACCACGCAATCGGGCGAAACCATCCGCACAGAAAGGCTGATCGCCTGCGCCGGTCTGCAATCGGACCGCATCGCGCGCCTGGGGGGCCTGCAGCCAAAACATCGGATCGTGCCGTTTCGCGGTGAATATTATACCCTGCCCGCCTCGCGATCGTCGATCGTCAAGCATCTGATCTATCCGGTCCCCGACCCTGCGCTGCAATTTCTGGGCATCCACCTGACCCGGATGATCGACGGTCGCGTGACAGTCGGCCCTAATGCCGTTCTGGGTTTCCACCGCGAAGGCTATCCCAAAACCAGTTTCAACCCACGCGACATGCTGGATATGGCCGCATTCCGCGGCTTCTGGCGTCTGGCGGGCACGCATTGGCGCACCGGGCTGGACGAATTCGGCAACTCGCTGTCCCGCCGCCGCTATCTGGAAATGTGCCGGAAATACTGCCCCGGCCTGACCATGGCCGATATGACCAAGCCCGGCGCGGGCATCCGCGCGCAGGCCGTGATGCAGGACGGCACACTGCTGCAGGATTTCCTGATCATGCAGACTGAAAGGCAGCTTCACGTCTGCAACGCCCCCTCGCCCGCCGCGACCTCGTCCATTCCGATCGGTGGTGAGATCGTGGATCGGCTTCAGGCGGCCTGACCTCTCACGGTCATGTGTTCTGTCCAACAGGGATGAAACCCACCCCTGCCCGAGTCTGTCTTTTGTCGCGATCAGCGCGGCCATTTTATTCAGATGAAGGAAAAGACATGCGAATTTCAGGCTTCATCCTTTTTGCAGTGCTGACGGCGCAGGCGGCCCATGCACAGGAATCCGCGCTTTACGATCCCTCGATCAAGCAGGATGCCAAGGACGGCGTGGTGCGGCTGTATGGTGCGGGCGGGCCGCATACCGCGCTGCAAAAGGTCGCCAATGTCTGGCAGCAGGAAACCGGCAACAAGGTCGAAATCACCGCCGGTCCTGAAACCAAATGGTCGAAAAAGGCGCAGGCCGATGCCGACATCATCTGGGGCACCGCCGAACAGTCGATGACCGCGTTTCTTGAAACCTATAAGACCCTTTCTTCGGATCAGGTCATGCCGATCTATCTGCGGCCCGCCATCGTGGCGGTCAAGACGGGCAACCCCAAGGGGATCAAGGATTTCGACGACCTGCTGGCCGATGGCGTCAAGATCGTCGTGACCGAAGGGTCGGGTGTTGCCAATACCTCGGGGACAGGCGTCTGGGAAGACATCGCCGGACGCACCGGCAGCCTTGAGGATGTGACTGCGTTCCGCAAGAATATCGTGGCCTATGAACACGGCTCGGGCGCCAGCTTCAAGGCGTTCAAGGACATGGATGCCGATGCCTGGATCACATGGCCGAACTGGTCCGCGACCAATCCCGATGTGCTGGAAACGGTCGAACTGTCGCAGGACCGCGTGATCTGGCGCGATCTCAGCGTCGCGCTGGCCCCGACCGCCGACCCCGAGGCGCAGGCGTTTCTGGATTACCTGCTGACCGACAAAGCCAAAGCGCTGATGGCGTCCGAAGGCTGGGTGCGCTGACCCTTGCCGCATCCGGCCCAGCGGGGCCGGATGCATTCATGCGCCGTTACTGCGCGGGGTTCACCTGCCAGATTTCATCGGCAACCTTGTCGCCGCGATAGACCAGGACATAGCGCACCGGCACAGCATTCTTGCCCTTGAAGACAACATCCGCCGTCACCGTCGCACCCGCAGGATTCGCAGCCTCGGACGTCATCGCGATTTCGGCGGTCTGCTCGCCCTGCGCGCTGGTAAACTTTTGCCAGATCCCGCCGATCTGTTCGGGCGTGGTATAGGTGCCGTCCAGCGGGCCACCGACCCAATGCAGTTGCGCACCATCGGCATAGCCTGCCGCAACGGCGTCCAGATCACCGCTGGCGATGCTGGCAATGCGGGCCTTGGCCATATCCTCGGCCGGGCCGGCGATGGCGGGAACCGAAGCGCAGGCAGCGACCACAGCGGCTGCGGCGAAAGTGGTCAAGATCTTCATGCGGAATACCTCCTGTTTGCGGATCGCATGTGAACTGGACTCGGTCAGGGGGCGGATTATTCCGGCGACGGGCCGAGGGAA
>NZ_FXTK01000026.1 GCF_900182695.1 Paracoccus laeviglucosivorans | reverse complement strand
AACGGCAACCGTCTTCTTCCCAAGCTCGTTCGCCGCGCGCATGACGCGGATCGCGATTTCGCCACGGTTCGCCACTAGAATCTTGTTGAACATCAATCCCCCCAATGTTCGTTGGACAGGCATCCTAAAGATGCTGCAGCGCAGCGCAAGCCTCAGTCATCTACACTGCCACTGCCCCTGCGTTCGCGAAAGAAGTCCTGCAGAATACGGCGCGATTCTGCTGCGGAAATGCCGTCGATCACTTCGGGGCGGTGATGGCATTGCGGGTGATCGAACACCCGCGCGCCGTGCCGCACGCCCCCCATGCGCGGATCGTCCGCACCGTAGTAAACCACTGAAATCCGGGCTGCGGAAATAGCTGCGGCGCACATCGGGCACGGCTCAAGCGTCACCCAAAGCTGCGAGCCGGGCAGGCGTTCCGACCCCAATATGCGACAGGCTTCGCGGATCGCCACGATTTCGGCATGGGCTGTCGGGTCCGACCATTCGCGGGTGCGGTTGCCTGCGCGGGCCAGCACGCGCCCGTCAGGCCCGACAAGCACGGCGCCCACGGGCACCTCGCCTCGCCGCGCTGCAGCATGCGCTTGGGCCAGCGCCTCGGGCATATGAGATGCGAAATCCATGCGGTTTTCTGACGCGACTTCTTTCATCGCGCAAGAACCGCTTCCATATTTACGGCGTTGGGACTAGATAGCCCGCTTTGCCACCGCAGAGATGCGCAGGAGATCGCCATGAACGACACGCCAGAACACAACGATTCCGTCAAGAAAACCGCCGACCGCATCGCGAAGGTGATTGCACGCGCCGGTGTTGCCAGCCGCCGCGATGCCGAACGCATGATCCTTGAGGGTCGCGTGACGGTGAACGGCAAGAAAATCGACAGCCCCGCGCTGGACGTGACCCCCGCCGACCGCATCACCGTGGACGGCAAAAAGCTGGAAGAGCCGCAGGAAACCAAGCTGTGGATGTATTACAAGCCGCTGGGTCTGGTCACCTCGGAATCCGACGAAAAGGGCCGCCAGACGGTCTTTGATGCGCTGCCGCGCGACCTGCCCCGCGTGATGACCGTGGGCAGGCTTGACCTGAATTCCGAAGGTCTGCTGCTGCTGACCAATGACGGAGAGCTGAAGCGGCGGCTGGAACTGCCCACCACCGGCTGGCTGCGTCGTTACCGCGTGCGCGTCAACGGCACGCCCAGCGATCTGACCTTTGCCCCCCTACGCCGCGGCGTGACCATTGATGGCGAGGATTTCGCCCCGATGGAGATTGCGCTGGACAGCCAGCAGGGCGCGAATGCGTGGCTGACCGTCGGCATCCGCGAAGGCAAGAACCGCGAGATCCGCCGCGCCATGTCGCATGTCGGCCTGATCGTGAACCGCCTGATCCGCATCGGTTACGGCCCCTTCAAGCTGACCGGCCTTGAGGAGAACGAGGTCCGCGAGGTCAAGCGCAAGGTGCTGCGTGACCAGCTTGGCGGACTGCTGACCGGCGAAGAAACCGATGCCAAGCCCCGCGATTTCCGCGAACGCGGTGCCGGGCGCCGTGACGAATCGACCGATGAGCGTCCGCGCCGCTTCGCCCGCCGCGAGGATGGCGACCGCAAACCCTTCGGCAACCGCGAGGATGGTGAGCGCCGTTCGTTCGGCGACCGCCCGCAGGGGGACCGCAAGCCTTTCGCCAAGCGCGAGGACGGGGATCGTAAACCTTTCGCGCGTCGCGAAGACGGTGATCGCAAGCCTTACGGCGACCGCCCGCAAAGCGACCGCCGCCCGTTTGCCAAGCGCGAGGACGGCGACCGCAAGCCTTATGCCAAGCGCGAGGATGGTGAGCGCCGTTCGTTCGGCGACCGTCCGCAGGGCGACCGCAAGCCCTATGCCAAACGCGAGGATGGCGACCGTCCCTTTGCCAAGCGCGAGGGCAAGCCGTTTGCCCGCCGTGAAGATGGCGACCGTAAGCCTTACGCCAAGCGCGAGGATGGTGAGCGTCGTTCCTTCGGCGACCGTCCGCAGGGCGACCGCAAGCCCTATGCAAAGCGTGAGGACGGGGATCGCAAACCCTATGCCCGCCGCGAAGACGGCGACCGCAAACCGTTCGAGAAACGCGATGGTGAGCGGAAATCCTTTGGCGGCAAACCCGAATCGCGCGGTGGCAAGCCGGGCGGCAAGCCCTTTGGCAAACCCGGTGGTTTCGCGGGCAAAGGTGGTCCCAGAAACACAGATCGCGCCCCCGGCAAGGGGACGCGACCCGAGGGAAAAGGTCCGCGTCGCGGCTGATTGCCGCAGACAAGTTGCCGGGCAATTGCTGCAGGGCAACGTGGGTTCTTATCGGAAAGGGCGCGGGGCTATCCGCGCCCTTTTCGCATCCGGCAGGTAGTCGGCCTGCGCGGGGAATTACTTGGTCAGGATCAGCTTGCCCGCGCGGGTGATGCGCAGGTTATAGACCTGATCGCCCAGCACGATCAGCGCCTGATTGCCGCCAGCGGTCAGCACTTCGGCATCGTATTCCGGCAGGCGTTGCAGCGCGGTTGCGCCGGGGCGGGAAAATTCGGCGGGGCGGGTCGCGGTCATATCCAATTCCTCGTTCCTTTGATAGCGCGGTGACATTAACCTGACAAAAATCATGAGATATGTCAAAGGAAAATAGTCGGGAATTATTCCGCACAGCAAAACCCCTTGAATCAGGCCATTAGGGCGGGGCGGCAGGCATGAAAAAAGGGCGGATGCCAGCCCCGGCATCCGCCCCCTTTTCCTGCCCCGCGGAGGGGCGTGGCAGGAAACCCCCTGTTCCGTCAGTCCTTCAGGCAATCGGCAAAAGCTGTGCCCATGTTGCGCAGGATCCCGGCATATAGCGCCGCGCCTTCGCCCGCCGTGCTGCCTTCTGGGTCCAGTGCCGCGCCTTCGCGGGCGCCGGTGCCTTCGGTCACCACATGCAAAAGCTTGGGATCGTGGTTCGCCTCGGGAAAGGCGCAGCTTGCACCCGCGTCGCGAATCTGGGTCTGGATTTCCCTGAGCCGCGCGGCCGAGGGCGTGCTGGCATCGCCAAGGCTGACAGGGATCGCTGCCTCAAGGCCGAAATGCTGGGTGAAATAGCCATAGGCGTCGTGGAAGACCACGAAATGCTTGCCCATGGCGGGCTCCAGCGTGGCTTTCAGTTCAGTGTCCAGCGCGGTCAGATCGGCCACGCCCTGTTGGGCATTGGCGCGATAGGCGGAGGCATTGTCGGGGTCGCGTTGGGCCAGGGTCTCGGCGATGGCGGCAAGCCAGATTTTGCCGTTTTCGGGGTCCAGCCATGCATGGGGATCGGTCCCGGAATGGTGGTGGTCATGATCGCCGTGGTCGTCATGCTCATGCTCATGCTCATGCTCATGCTCATGCTCATGCTCATGCGCGGCATGGTCGTGATCGTGATCCTCGGGATGGTCATGGTCGTGTTCGTCGCCGTGATCATGTCCGTCACCCGCATATTCGCGCAGCCGCGTGTCGGGAACGGCCAGCAGCGGCATCGACGCACCTTGCGCCAGCGCCTCGGACGGGCGGACCAGCCAGGGGGCCAGTTCTGGCCCGATCCAGACCAGCAGATCGGCGTTTTGCAGGCTGCGCGCCTGACTGGGGCGCATCTGGTAATGGTGCGGGTCGCCGCCCGCCTCCATCAGGACGGTGGGGCTGCCCAGATCGCCCATCACCTGCGCAACAAGTGCGCCGACGGCGGGAATGTCGGTCACGACATTCGGCACCTCTGCCAATGCGGGCAGCGTGGTCAGGCCAAGGGCGGCGCTGGCGAACAGGGACAGGCGGATGCGGGATATACGGGTCATGGGCAGGCTCTCTTGCAGAAACGCCGTGGTTATTTATGTTATATCGTAACCCGTCAAGAGAAATGTGATAATATAACGAAATGTCCGACACACATCCGGTCGATCCGTTTCATGCCCATGACCACGCCCATTGCACGGCGACCGTCCTTGCCCGCGCCGAGGAACAGGCCCGCGCCGAAGGCGTGCGCCTGACCCCGGTGCGCCGCCGCGTACTGGAAATCCTGCTTGAATCGCATCGCGCCATGGGGGCCTATGACGTGCTGGAGCGTCTGGCGGCCGAAGGGTATGGCAAGCAGCCGCCCGTCGCCTATCGTGCGCTGGACTTTCTGGTCGAGCAGGGCTTTGCCCATCGCGTGCGCCGCCTGAACGCCTATGCCGCCTGCCTGTCGGAAAAGCGCGACCATGCGCCCAGTTTCCTCATCTGCCGCAATTGCGAACAGGTGGCCGAGGCGGAAAGCGCCGCCCTTCGCGGCGCGCTGGCCGATCTGGGGGCCGAGAACGGCTTTACCATCGAACGCAGCACCATCGAACTGCTGGGCCTGTGCGCGGCCTGCGCCAAGGCAGGACAGGCATGACCGCCGCGCTGATTCAGGCCCGCGACATGACCGTCAGCCATCCCGGCGCCGATCTGCCGGTGTTGTCGCATGTCAGCATGGGCATCCAACCGCGCGAGATCGTGACAGTCGTGGGGCCGAACGGCTCGGGCAAATCGACGCTGGTGCGGGCGCTGCTGGGGCAGGTCGCCTTGACCTCGGGGCGGGTCGAGCGGGCGCGGGGCCTGCGCATCGGCTATGTGCCGCAGCGGGTCCATATCGAACGCGCCATGCCCATGACCGTGCGCCGCTTCCTGTCGCTGCCGACGCGCGTCAGCGATGCCCAAGCAGCGGCTGTGTTAGAGCGCACGGGGGTGCCGGGGCTGGAACAGCGCCAGATTGCGGCGCTGTCGGGCGGGCAGTTCCAGCGCGTCCTGCTGGCCCGTGCGCTGCTGAACGATCCGCAGCTTTTGGTGCTGGACGAACCCACGCAGGGGCTGGACCAGCCCGGCATTGTCGCCTTTTACCGCCTGATCGAGGAAGTGCGTCAGGAAACCGGCGTGGCCGTGCTGATGGTCAGCCATGATCTGCTGGTGGTGATGCGCGCCTCGGACCGGGTGATCTGCCTGAACGGGCATGTCTGCTGCGAAGGCACGCCGCAGGTGGTCAGTGCCGCGCCTGAATACCGCGCCCTGTTCGGGGCCGAGGCGCAGGGCACGCTGGCGCTTTACCGCCACCATCATGACCATGACCACGACCATGTCGAGGAGCATGTCCACGGCCCCGATTGCGGCCACCACCACCACCATCGCGAAGGTTGACCGAATGCTTGACGATTTCCTGATCCGCGCCTTGATCGCGGGGCTGGGCCTTGTGCTGGCGACCGGGGCGCTGGGGTCGTTCGTCGTCTGGCGGCGCATGGCCTATTTCGGCGACTCGACTTCGCATGCCGCGATCCTTGGCGTCGCGCTAAGCTTTGCGTTCTCGATGCCGTTCTATCTGGGGACATTGGCCGTCGCAGTCGGCATGGCGTTGCTGGTCGCTTGGCTGACGGGCCGGGGGCAGGGGATGGATACGGTGCTGGGCGTCATCGCCCATTCCGCGCTGGCCACCGGGCTTTTGGCGGCAAGTTTCATCCCCGGCCTGCGCATGAACCTTGATGCCTTTCTGTTTGGCGACATCCTTGCCGTCACGCGCAGCGATCTGGTCTGGATCTGGGGCGGCGCGCTGGCCGTGCTGGGCCTGCTGGTCTGGCGCTGGCAGCGGCTGATCACCGCTTCGGTCAACGAGGAATTGGCGGTCGCCGCAGGCATCAATCCGAAATTCGAGCGGTTGATCCTGTCGCTTGCCTTGGCCATTGTGGTGGCCATTGCGATTCGCATCGTGGGGGCCTTGCTGATCTCGGCCATGCTGATCGTGCCCGCTGCCGCAGCACGCGGATTCGCAAGAACGCCTGAACAGATGGCTGGTTCCGCAACTTTTATCGGAGCCTTGGCGGTGGTCTGCGGACTTTTCGCCAGCTTGCGGCTGGACACGCCCGCCGGACCGTCGATCATCGTCGTTTCCGCAGCAATTTATGCCGTTTCCTTGGTAGCTTACAGGAAGTAGGCCAATTCCCGGCGCATATCGCCGCGGCGGGAACCGGCCAGTCGGCGGGCGGTTTGCCGCCGACCGTCCAAGGTGTTGGCGAATATGCAACAGTTTGGCGCAGCGCGAAAGAATGGCGTTTCAAGATAGCTTTCCAAGTCATTGGCTTTATGCGACTGTCGCAACGATGCTGCTGGAAACTGCAGCCTTCAAAGTACTTGAACGGAGCATGATCATGACCAAATTTGCTACCTTTGCGCTGGCCCTCGGCCTGACCGCATCGTCCGCTCTCGCTGGCGGCTACGTCGCCCCCGTCGTCGAAGTTGAGCCGGTCGTCGTTGACGAGAAGCCCGCTTCGTCGAACGCTGGCCTCGTCGTCCCCGCCCTGCTGCTGCTGGGCGTCATCGCCGCCGTCGCTTCGGACGACGACGATGATGATGACGACTCGACCAACTAATCTTCCGCAAGGAAGCTTGGTACAGGAGGGCTGGCCTTCGGGTCAGCCCTTTACCATTGCGTCATGACCTTTTGCCTTGGCATCCGGCTGTAAGTGCCCCTTCGGGTGCGGCGCGACAGACCAAAAGGCAAAACGACAAAGGCCCGCATCGCTGCGGGCCTTTTGCATTTTCGAACCAAGGCGACCCGCGCCCGCATGGGGCGCAGGTGTCAGGTGATCAGGGGCGCAGTTCCTGAATGGTGACGTAGCCCAGATTCGGGCCGATCCATTGGCGCGACACCGTAATGCGCCCACCCTGAACCATGTAGTTGTTCTGGAATGTCAGCGGCCCATTCTCGCAGCTTTCCACCATGACGCCGGGCCGGGGGCCCGCGCCGATGGTGCAGGTCAGCGTCATCGGACGCTCAAGCCCGTCGCCGGTCCAGTAGCGCATGACGCGCTGGGTCTGGCCGCCACGGCTGGCGCGGATCAGCGCCGCCGATTGCGCGGAATCCGCGACCGACAGGTCGTGCCCCAGGCCGCGCGTGCCGACCAGCATCCCGCCGCGCAGGACAAGCGCCTGTTCGTTCGGCGTCATATAGGTGCGTTGCCCGGCATTTTCGCCGGTCATGGCCATCACCTGGGTCGAGCCCTGGCTTTCCAGCCCGACCAGGATCAGCGGGCCTTTGTTCACGCGCAGCGCGGTCGCGGCCATTTCGTTCGGGTCGCGCGGCTGGGCGGGGGTGGCGTCGGCCTTGCGGCTGTCCACCGTCTGCCGCGCCGCCTGCACCAGCTTGCCCGCGATCGAGTCCTGGCTGCTCATGTTGCCGCAGGCGGCCAGCATGGCCAGCGCCGTCGCGCCGATTGCGTAACGCATCGTCGTTCCGATCATCGCCAGAACCTCCCCCAACCTTGGTAAAGTTGGCCCGACTGGCTTTCGCGGACCTTGTCGTACAGCCGCCCATCGACACGCAGGCGCGAGCCACCGTCACGCGACAGCGAACGGATGTCGCCACCCACGCGGCGCAGCGACGGGTCGCCCGTGCCCCAGCCCAGCGGGATCGAGATGGTCACGCCCTTGTCGAACGAACCTTCGCCGAAGTCTTCTTCGGACATGTCGGTCTTGGTCACCCATGCGCCGACTTTCCAGCCATTGGCGAATTGGCGCGAAACGGTCAGCGTCGCGCCATTGTCGCCCGCCAGATACTTGCCCACGTCCAGTTCGGCGGTGATGCCGTTCTGGAATTCGTAATAGGCCGACACATGCCCGGTCGTGACCTCATAGTCGCGGAAGCTGAAGGCATCGCGGAAATCGCGTTTCTTGACGCGGTTGATTTCCGCACCAAGCGCCAGCGGCGAATTGGTCGGATACCACAGCGCCTCGGCCGAGACGCCGCCGAAGCTGCGTTCCAGCAGGCCGACGGTCAGGCGGGTGTAAACCGTCTCGGTCGGCTTGGCGTAATAGGCCAGCGTCAGGCGCGGAATGGTCGGGCGCTTGTTGCCCGAATACATCCGGCTGTCCGAACGCACGCGCGGCACGCCATTGGCATCGTAATCGGTGTCCAGATCTTCGTATTCATCCGGGTCCATGCCGCCCGGCGCTTCCTGCTTGGTCGTGCCTGCGACGCGCTGGCGCACGCTGCCCGCAAGGACCAGACCCGGCGTCAGTTCGTATTCCATCACCGCCTCGGCGCCCAGCTCATAGCGGAACGGTTCATCCGGGTCGAAAAGCGAGGTCGCGACATAGGGCTTGATCGCCCAGCGGAAGCGCGGGAATTCTTCAGTGTTCAGCACCAGATTGCCCGGACGCGGATCGGCGTCGGTCACCACCGCGACATTGGCGATCTGCCCGGCTTCGCTGTTCTCCAACCGCTCGACATCCGAACGGCGCAGCGTGACCGAGCTGGTCGGCAGTCCGTCTTCGGACGAGGTGATGACGAATGTCTCGACCGAGGGGGGCAGGGCGCGGGTCATAAGACGCGCGGTGCGGCCCACGGCCTCGGCCTGTTGGATATAGCGGTTGTTGCGGATGCGGACTTCGGCGCGATTGGCGTCCAGCGCCATCGATTCCAGCGTCTGCCCTTCTTTCGACAGGGCGTCGCCCAGTGCTTTCTGGATCGCGGGTTGCGCGGTCGGGTCTGCCGACCATGCGCCCGACCAGCCATCGGGATCGGCGGACGGCGCGGGACGTGCGCGCACCGGGGCAGGCGCTTTTTCCAGACCCGAGGGGAAAGGCGCCTGACGCGGATCCATTGCCACGCTGAACTGCACGCCGAACTGCTTGCCGCCCAGCACATAGGCGCCTAGCTGATAGTTCGGTCCCATCTGATAGGTCGCGCCCAGGTTGATGTTGTTCGACAATTCGTCCTTGTCGCCCACCCAGATTTCGCGGGCGCAATTGTCGGCATCGCCGGTTTCACAGGCATAGTCGTCACCGGAATATTCGGCGGACAGCGCCAGCTTGTCGGTCGCCTGCCAGGTCACGCTGGCAAAGGGCGCGACATCGCCGCGGAACCACTGATCGACATTGGGCTTGCCGCCCGTATCTTCGTCCGGGCCACCGCGGTCGCCAAAGCTGCCGATGCTGCCCGAGCTTGCCAGACGTCCCCAGCCCAGACCGGCGCTGACGCGCAGGCGCGGATTGATGGTCTTGGTCGCGACGATATATTCGGCGCTGTAAAAGCCCGTCCCCATGAAATCCTGAAGCCCGATCGCCATGGCCGGACGCCAGCCGTTCGGGTTTTCATCCATGAACTGATAGCGCAGGTCGAAGCTGCGGTCCCAGACATAGCCGCGACGTTCATCGTTCGTCGGCTCACCGATGCCGTCATCGGTGATGTCGAACCGGCCATAGCGCAGCGCGACGGTCAGGCGCGGCAGGGCCTGAAACACCAGCGTATTGCGGCGCGCAAGATCGGAATAGCTAAGCGTGGCGCCCAGCGTGGCATCCGGCAACATTTCTGCCGAAGGCGTGTCGATGGCACCCGGCAGGCCATATGAATTGTAATTCCGGCCGATCAACGGATCAGCCTGCACCGCGGCTGGCCCAAGGCTCAGAAGCAGCGCCACCGGCATGGTCGAGGCCATGAGGCGGCGGGTCAGGGTCGAATGGGCGCGCATCGGCGTGTCCTCTCAGATGGCATCCCGCAGGCGTCTGCGGAGCAAGGCCCGCGCATCTTGTGACGCACGGGCCGGTGGCTTGGCTTATTCGGTGGTCGAGGTCGGTGCCGGTGGCAGCACCGTTTCGGGAACCGGGGTGGTGTCGGGGGCCGTGGCAGGCGCGGTTTCAGCCGCAGGCGCGTCAGCCGCAGGGGTCGCAGGCGCTGCCGGAGCAGGCGTCGCGGGTGCTTCCGGTGCCGCCGCAGCAGGCGCTGCAGGCGCGGGCGTCGTGGTCGCCGGTGCGGGCGTCACTGCCGGGGTTTCCGGCGCGGTCGTCGTGGCCGGTGCCTCGGTCGCGGGCGTCGTCGCGGGCTCGGTCACAGGCGCGGTGCTGCTTGCCGCCGGGGTCGTCGCGGCCTCGGCCGGTTTCGCGGCAGGTGCTGCGGGCTTCGGCGCGGCTTTCTTGGGCGTCGGTGCTGCGGACGAGGCGCGGACCTGCGGCTTCGGCACGCTGTCGGTCGGTGCGGCGCAGCCACTCAGGCGCTGCGTGCCCACGCGCAGTTGTGCGGTGAAGGGGGTCTTGGCGTCACCCGTCTGACATTCCGCCGCGCGGACGTTCAGCGAGAAGACCGAGCCGTTCATCGTGCCGATGAATTCGACGCCGCGACCATAAGTCATGCGGCGCACGGTCACGCCGGTCGAGCGTTGGCCGGGGCGTTCGTAGACGGCCAGCTTGTCGCCTGCCGTCACCACCCAGCCGGAACCGGCGGCGCGGAAAATTGCGGTGTTCATGGTGCTGGCTTCGGCGGTCGAAACTGCGGTGCCTTCGGTGCCGGTTTCGATCGGGGCGTCCAGCGGCGAAACGGTGGGCGGGCCGGAATGCGCCGCGACCTCGGGTTCATCGGACTGCTGAAAGGGCAGTTCGCCACAAGCGGTAAGCGCAACTGTCATCGACAGCACGGCGAAAGCCGAACGGAATTTCATCTGCTCTGTCCCGGTTCCTTGGGTTTTCCTTATGCCTTCTTGGCTACAGGAACCCCCCGGCTTGGGCAAGCATTCAGCGCCAAACTACGTAAATGCCGCCCAATCCTGCGCGGTTAGTTGCGCGTTTGCCCGTCTCAGCAGTTCGGGACATTGACGGCCAGACCACCCAGCGAGGTTTCCTTGTATTTTTCGGACATGTCGAGGCCGGTCTGGCGCATAGTCTCGATTGCGGCGTCCAGCGGCACGAAATGCTTGCCATCGCCGCGCAGCGCAAGGCTGGCCGCCGAAACGGCCTTGATCGCGCCCAGTCCGTTGCGCTCGATGCAGGGCACCTGCACCAGCCCGCGCACCGGGTCGCAGGTCATGCCAAGGTGATGCTCCAGCGCGATTTCGGCGGCGTTTTCCACCTGTTCGGGGGTGCCGCCCAGCACGGCGCACAGCCCGGCCGCTGCCATGGCGCTGGCGCTGCCCACCTCGGCCTGACAGCCGCATTCCGCACCCGAGATCGAGGCGTTGTGCTTGACCAGCCCGCCCACCGCCGAAGCGGTCAGCATGAATTCGTCCAACTGCCGCAGGCTGGCGCCCGGCACATGGTCCAGCCAATAGCGGATGACCGCAGGCACGACGCCCGCCGCGCCATTGGTGGGGGCGGTCACCACCTGTCCGCCCGCCGCGTTTTCTTCGTTCACCGCCATCGCATAGATCGACATCCAGTCGTTGATGACATGGGGGGCGGTCAGGTTCATGCCCGCCTCGGCCTTCAACGCCTCATGGATGCCCGAGGCGCGGCGGCGGATCGACAACCCGCCCGGCAGGATGCCCCCGGTCGCAAGGCCGCGGTCCATGCAATCGCGCATCACCTGCCAGATCCGTTCGATCCCCGCCGAAATCTGCGCGTCCGAGCGGTAGACCCGTTCATTTTCGCGCTTCATCTGGGCAATGGTCTTGCCCGATTTTTCAGCCATCTCAAGCATCTCGGCAGCAAGCGAGAAGGGATAGGGCACGCGGGGCGCGTCGTCGCTGCGGGTGTCGCTGCCCTTGGCGGCCAGCTCTGCCTCGGTCATCACGAAGCCGCCGCCGATCGAGTAATAGACCTCCTGAAAGATCACGTCGCCCTGCGCGTCGGTGGCCATCAGGATCATGCCATTGGCATGACCGGCCAGCGCCCGGTCAAAGTCGAAGATCAGATCGCGCGCCGGATCAAAAGCCAGATCGCCCAGACCTGCGGGCGACAGGATGCCGGTTTCGTGGTTCGCCGCAAGCGCCGCCTCGGCGGCTTCGGCATCCATGGTTTCGGGCAGAAAACCCGCAAGTCCAAGGATCGTGGCCCGGTCGGTGGCGTGCCCTTTGCCGGTAAAGGCAAGGCTGCCATGCAGGCTGGCGCGCAGCCCATGCGCCTTGAACGGCTGGGCGCGCAGCCCGTCCAGAAAGCGTCCGCCCGCCACCATCGGCCCCATCGTATGGGACGATGACGGACCCACCCCGATCTTGAAGACGTCGAAGACCGACAGAAACATGGCGCGCTACCCTTCCTTGCTTGCGTCAGAGTTAATATCTGACCCGCACAGATGCCAGTGCCGCTGCGACGCGCCGCAAGCACGACTGCGACATTTGACGGATTAAAGACTGCACGGTATTTAGGCATTAAGCCTGCAAAACCAGCAGATACCGCAAGGACACGAAAGCCTGTCGATCAGGCAGTCGCCCTTTTCTTTCGCATTCCTGACCGACACCCTACGAGTTGCCACATGAGCCTGCCTGAACCCATCATTCTCAACGACACGCAGCTTGGGCCGCCGGTCTTTCTGGCACCCATGGCGGGCATCACGGATTTGCCGTTTCGCCGCGCGGTTGCGCGTCACGGCGGGGCGGGGCTGATGGTCAGCGAAATGGTCGCCTCGTCCGAAATGGTGACGCCGCGCCCGTCCAACCGTGCCTCGGTCCGGGCCAAGGCGCTGATCGAAGGCGTGTTGCCCGTCAGCGTCCAGATCGCGGGGCGCGAGGCAGGCGTGATGGCCGAAACCGCGCGGATCGTCGCGGGCATGGGCGCGCGGATCGTGGACATCAACATGGGCTGCCCGGCCAAAAAGGTGACGGGCGGGCTTTCGGGCGCGGCCCTGATGCGTGATCTGGATCATGCGCTGGGGCTGATCGATGCCGTGGTCGCTGCCGTCCCCGATCTGCCGGTGACGCTGAAGATGCGGCTGGGCTGGGACGCGGATTGCATGAACGCGCCGGAACTGGCGGCGCGGGCGCGCGACGCAGGGATCAGGATGCTGACCGTGCATGGCCGCACGCGGGCGCAGTTCTATACGGGCAGTGCCGACTGGTCGCGGATCCGCGCGGTGGCCAACCTGCCGGGGCGTCCGCCGCTGGTCGCGAATGGCGATGTGGTCGATGCCGCATCTGCGCGCGAAGCGCTGGCGCAATCGGGGGCCGATGCCGTCATGGTCGGTCGCGGTGCGCAGGGCCAGCCATGGAAGCTGGCGCAGATCGCGCATCAGCTTTGGGGCACGCCTGCGCCGACCATCCCGCAGGGTGGGGCGCTTTCCGACGCAATCTCACAGCATTACGAGGATATTCTGCAGCTATACGGCAATGAACTGGGCCTGCGTGTCGCCCGTAAGCATCTTGGCTGGTATGCCGATGCGAACGGTGCGCCGAACCGGGCGGAACTGATGCGCGCCACCTCGGTTCAGGCGACGCTGGCGGCGATCCGCGCGGGTTTTGCCGACGCACAGGGGGCCGCATGAGATTTCGGGTCAAGGCCAGAGCCGACAGTCGCGGCGAGCTGTCCGAAATCCCCCCGGATTTCGTTCCGGCCGAGGTGGGTCCGAACTGGTCTGCCTTGCCCTTGCCCGCCATCATCATCGACGCGCAGGGTCGCATCGCGGGCATGAACGATCTGGCCGAGGCGTTCCTGAACGTCTCGCGCCGCTCGGCGATGGGGCTGCCGCTTGAGGGCCCCGAGATTCAGAAACGGCTGCGCATCGTGCCGCCGATGTCGGAAATGCTGGACCGCGTGCGCGAAGGGCATGAGGGGCTGAACCGTTCCGGCGTGCGCTTTGAAATCGGGGACGGGCTGGGCGGACATGCCGACCGCGTGGGCACGATCCATGCAGGTCCGGTCCCCAGTCCCGAAGGCGGCAGCGTGGTGATGATCGCGCCCAGCGAAAATTCCGGGCGGCTTGGGCAGGGACGCGCCGTGCGTTCCGCCGCGCGTCAGGCCATCGGCATGTCGGAAATGCTGGCGCATGAGATCAAGAACCCGCTGGCGGGCATCCGGGGCGCAGCGCAGCTGATCGGCATGAACCTTGCCCCCGAAGACCGCGACCTTGCCGATCTGATCGTCGCGGAATCTCGCCGCATCGTGGAATTGCTGGATCAGGTGGAACGCTTTGGCGACACCTCGGCCCCGAAACTGACCGAGGTGAACGTTCACGACGTGCTGGAGCGTGTGCGGCGTTCGGCCATGGTTGGATTTGGCAAGGGGCTGAAGATCGTGCCCGACTACGACCCCTCGCTGCCGGCTGCGCTGGCGGATAACGACCAGCTTGTGCAGGTCTGCCTGAATTTGGTCAAGAACGCCGCCGAGGCGATCAAGCGCGACGGGCGCGACACCGGCACGATCCGAATGCGCAGTTTCTATGACGGCACGCTGCGGATGGCCCCGACCGAGGCCGAGCCTGCGGGCCGCAGCCTGCCATTGCAGATCGAGATCGAGGATGACGGCCCCGGCATCCCCGAAAACATTGCAGACGAGGTGTTCGAACCCTTCGTTTCGGGGCGCGAGAACGGCACAGGCCTTGGTCTGGCGCTTGTCTCGAAAATCATCACTGACCATGGGGCGTGGATCGCGCTGGACAGCCGCCCCGGTCGCACCGTTTTCCGCATATCACTTCCCAAAGCCTGAGGTTTCATCATGGACGGCACCGTTCTGATCGCTGACGACGACCGCACCATCCGCACCGTTCTGACCCAGGCATTAACCCGCGCAGGGTGCCGGGTCCATGCGACCGGATCATTGTCGCAATTGCAGCGCTGGGTCGAAGAGGGGCGCGGCGATCTGGTGATCACCGATGTGATGATGCCCGATGGCAACGGCATCGACATGATCCCCGCGATCCGCAAAGCGCGTCAGGATCTGCCGGTCATCGTGATCTCGGCGCAAAACACCATCGTCACCGCGATTCGCGCGACCGAGGCGGCTGCATTCGATTATCTGCCCAAGCCCTTTGATCTGCCCGATCTGATGGTGCGCGCCAATCAGGCATTGTCGCGCCGGTCGCGCAAGTCCGATCCCGTGCCTGTGCCGGGTCTGCCCACGCCCGAGGCCGCCGATCCGACCTTGCCGCTGATCGGTCACGCGCCCGCCATGCAGAACCTGTTCCGCATGGTCGCCCGCGTCCTGAACGCCGACCTGCCCGTGATGATCGCGGGCGAGGCGGGGGTGGGCAAGACCGTGGTCGCGCGGTCATTCCACGATCTGTCCGACCGCCGCGACGCGGGTTTTGCGGTGCTGACCTCGGCCGACCTGTCCGAGGAGGCGATTGCCCGCGCGGGCGAACGTGCCGCAGGCGGGACGCTGCTGATCGAGGATCCGGCAGGTTTTGGCACCGCCGCACAGGCCCGTCTGATCGGGCTGATCGAGGCATGGGAAGTCGGCCCCGGCCGCAACCAGATGCCGCGCCTTGTATCGACCACCGGACCCGAGCCGCAGGCCGAGGTCGCGGCAGGCAGGCTGCGTGCCGATCTTTACTATCGCCTTGCCGGTGTGACGGTCGCCGTGCCGCCGCTGCGGGCGCGCGTCGACGACATCCCGCCGCTGGCCCGCCATCTGCTGGCCCGCGCGGCGGCCCAAGGTCTGCCGCAGCGCGCGCTGTCGGATGGGGCGACCGCGCTGATCCGCGCCTATGCCTTCCCCGGCAACGTGCGCGAGCTGGAAAACCTGATGCGCCGCCTGGCGCTGACCGCCGCAGGGGCCGAAATCACCGAGGCAGAGGCCCGCACGGCGCTGGCAGAATCCGCACCTTTGGCTGCCGCCTCGATCGCGGCGAACGCTGCGGTCTCGCGGCCGGTATCCGCGACGCCCGCCCCCACGCCAACGCATCAGGCCGCAGCACCCAGCGTTGCGGCATCGGCCCCGTCCGTGGCCGAGCCCGCCAATGCCCGCCTGTCGCAATCGGTCGAGATGCATCTGCAACGCTATTTCGATCTGCATGGCGACCAGTTGCCGCCGCCCGGCCTTTACGACCGCATCCTGCGCGAAATCGAAAAGCCGCTGCTGGAAATCGCGCTCGATGCAACGGGCGGCAATCAGCTAAGATGTGCCGATCTGCTGGGGATCAACCGCAATACGTTGCGCAAGAAGCTGACCGACCTGAATATCGAGGTGACACGGCGCCGCAAACTGATGTAAAACGGCCACAGAGGGTCGCGCCAGAGTCACGCAGCGGCCACAGAACGGCCGCGACACAGCGGCGAAACCGTGAGGTCGGGCGAGTTGGCGGGCACGCTGTCCAGAGGCACATGGCAACGGGTCGCAAGAATGCGACGGCTGCGGTTTTGGCGTAACACGGCGACATTGGGTCTTGCCGTGCTGGGTCCGGCGCTTGCCGCGCTGACATTTGCGGTGATGGGGCCTTTCGCGGACGCCATCTCGGGCGGGACGATGCTGCGGCTGATCCTGCTGGCGGATTTGCTTTATCTGATCGTGCTGACCGGGCTTGTCGTGGCGCGCATGACGGCGATCGTCGCAGCGCGGCGCAACTCTGCGGCAGGCTCGCGGCTGCATCTGCGGCTGGTGGGGGTGTTTGCCACCATCGCGCTGGTGCCCACGGTGCTGGTCGCGCTTTTCGCCGGGCTGACAGTGAATATCGGGCTTGAGGGCTGGTTTTCAAACCGCGTGCAGCAGGTGGTCCTTAGCTCACTTGCCGCGGCCGAGGCGTATCAGGACGAACACCGGCAGGATCTGACGAACGACGCGCGGCTGCTGGCCGGGGCGCTGACGCAGGCGGCGCGGCGCAACCCGATGCTGGACGATGGCGAATTGCGGCTGCTGCTGGGACAGGGGCAGGTGCAGATCCAGCGCGGCCTGCGCGAAGCCTATATCATCGACGGGCGCGGCACGATTCGCGCACGGGGCGAACGCAGCTATCAGTTCTGGTATGAACAGCCCCAGCCCGAACAGTTCGATCAGGCCCGCGCCCAGGGCCTTGTGCTGATCCAGGACTGGCAGAACAACGAATTCCGCGCGCTTGTGCCGCTGACGCCTTTGGCGGACCGTTTCCTTTACGTCACGCGCGACGTGGACGGCAAGTTGCTGGGCCTGTTGGACGACACACGCCAAAGCGTCGGTGAATACCAGCGCCTTGAGGCGGACCGCGGCCGGGTGCTTCTGGAATTTTCGCTGTTATATCTGGGTTTTGCGCTGTTGCTGGTCGCGGCGGCGATGTGGCTGGGCCTGTGGTTCGCCGACCGCCTGTCGCGCCCGATCGGACGGCTGGCCGAGGCGTCGGAACAGGTCGGCAAGGGTAATCTGGACCTGCAGATCCCCGAGGCGGATACCGGCGACGAAATCCAGACCTTGGGTCAAAGCTTCAACCGCATGACCCGCCAGCTCAAGGCGCAGCATCAGGAACTGGTCGAAAGCTACCGCATTGCGGACGATCAGCGGCGGCTGTTCGACAGCGTGCTGTCCTCGGTCACTGCGGGCGTCATCGGGCTGGACGCGGCGGGGGAAATCGACTTCCTGAACCGCTCGGCCACGCGGCTTTTGGGGATCGAACCCGCGCAGGCGCATGACCGGCTGCTGTCCGAGGTCGCGCCGGAATTCGCGCCCCTGTTCGACAAGCTGGGCCAGTCCGTCAACGAATGGGTGCAGGACGAAATTCGCCTGAACCGCGAAGGGCGCGTCGAAAGCCTGCTGGTGCGCATGGCGATCCGTCGCGGCGCGGCAGGCGGGCTGGAAGGCTACGTGGTCGCGCTGGACGATGTGACCGACCTTGTTTCGGCGCAGCGCATGGCCGCTTGGGGCGACGTCGCCCGCCGCGTCGCGCATGAGATCAAGAATCCGCTGACCCCGATCCAGCTTTCCGCCGAGCGGCTGAAGCGCAAATTCGGCCCCATCGCGGGCGATGAGCGTGAGGCGCTGGAGCAATATACCGAAGTCATCATCCGCCAGACGAACGACCTGCGCCGGATCGTGGATGAATTCTCGCGCTTTGCACGGATGCCGGAACCCGACCGCAAGGAAACCGACATCGCCAAGCTGCTGCGCGACAGCGAATTGATGCAGCGCGATGCCCTGCAAGGTGCGCTGGTATCGGACATCCCGACCGATCCGGTGATCGTCGATGCCGATCAGGGCATGATGCGGCAGGTCTTTACCAACCTGCTGAAAAACGCGGGCGAGGCTATCGACGAATTGCGCGCCACCCCACCCGAAGGCTGGCAGCCGCAGGTCCGGGTGGAAATGCGCGCGGCCCCCGATGCCGTCACCATCCGCATCACCGATAACGGCCCCGGCCTGCCCGAAGATCGTTCGCGCCTGTTTGAGCCTTACGTGACCATGAAACAGGGCGGCACCGGCCTTGGCCTGCCCATCTGCAAGAAGATCGTCGAGGAGCATGGCGGCAGTCTGACCCTGGGCGATGCGCCCGGTCAGCGCGGCGCCATGGCCGAAATACGACTGCCCCGAGAACGCCAGCCCGTGCGCCTGTCCGCGCGGCGCCAGAAACATGAGCAGGACCCAGTGAAATGAGTGACATCCTTATCGTCGATGACGAAAAAGACATCCGCGAACTGATTGCGGACATCCTGCGGGACGAAGGTTTCTCGACCCGGCTGGCCGCCAATTCCGATCAGGCGGTGGCGGAACTCAACGTCGCAGAACCCGCGCTGATGATCCTGGACATCTGGCTGAAGGACAGCAAGATGGACGGGATCGACATCCTGAAACAGGTCAAGCGCAACAATCCCGATGTGCCGGTCGTCATCATCTCGGGGCATGGCAATATCGAAATCGCGGTCGCGGCGATCAAGCAGGGCGCCTACGACTTCATCGAAAAGCCCTTCAATATCGACCAGTTGCTGGTGGTGATCCGGCGTGCGATGGAAACCTCGCGCCTGCGTCGCGAAAACTCGACCCTGAAACGCGGCGAGGCGCGGTCGACAGAGATGCTGGGCAACTCGGCCCAGTTCCGGCGGCTGCGGGAACAGCTGGACAAGGTGTCGAAATCGAATGGCCGCATCATGCTGACGGGCGAGCCGGGCGCGGGCAAGGAAATGGCCGCGCGCTACATCCACGCCCACAGCCAGCGGGCGCGCGAACCCTTCATCACCGTTCCCTGCGCTACGGTCGAGCCAGAGCATCTGGAGGAAATCCTGTTCGGCCGCGAAACGGTCGAACGCGGGATCGAACCGGGCCTGCTGGAACAGGCGCATGGCGGCGTGATCTATTTCGACGAAGTGGCCGACATGCCCTTGGGGACGCAGCCGAAAATCCTGCGCGTGCTGACGGAACAGCAATTCCAGCGCGCAGGCGGCACGGACAAGGTGCGGGTGGATCTGCGGGTCATTTCCTCGACCAACCGCGATCTGGCGACGGAAATCGCAGCGGGCCGCTTCCGGCAAGAGCTTTATGACCGGCTGAACGTCGTGCCCGTCGCGGTGCCGTCGCTGTCGGAGCGTCGCGACGACATCGGCCATCTGGCAGAACATTTCATCGAACAGTTCCACGCCAGTCAGGGCCTGACCCAGCGTGGCCTGCCCGAAGAAACTGTGGCGGCGCTGCAGGCGATGGCTTGGCCGGGCAACATCCGCCAACTCCGCAACGTGATCGAGCGGGTGCTGATCCTTGGCGAAGGCACGGGGCCGATCCAGCCTTCGGAACTGGAAACGCAGGGCGCCAGCAGCGCCTCGGGCGAGGCGCTGGCGCTGGGTCCGCAGATCACCAGCCTTGCCCTGCGCGAAGCGCGCGAGCTGTTCGAGCGGGAATACCTTCTGGCTCAGATCAACCGTTTCGGCGGCAATATCAGCCGCACGGCACAATTCGTCGGCATGGAACGCTCGGCCCTGCACCGCAAGCTGAAATCGCTGGGCGTCGTCGGCGGCGTTCGCGCGGATGAGGAGTTGGTGGGCAAGTAGAGCCACCCTCGCCGCCCCTTGCCGGCGTCCTATGGGTATTTGGAGAACTGAGAAATAGCTGGCGCGGCGCCCCGGCTTCTTAGTTCTTCAAATACCCATGCAAGATCGCGGCAAGCGCAACCTCTCCGATCCGGCGTTTTGCGGTATCGCGGGCGCGGGCGGCGGGTTAGGATCGGCGTTGCGCAATCGGATTTGGCAGGAAAGACATGAAGATCATCATTTGCGGGGCGGGGCAGGTCGGCTGGCATATCGCGCGCCATCTGTCCGGCGAACGCAACGACGTGACGATCATCGACACCAATGCCGAACTGATCCGCCGCGCCACCGATGCGCTGGACGTGCAGGGCGTCACGGGTTTTGCCAGCCATCCCGATGTGCTGGACCGGGCGGGTGCGCGGGATGCCGATCTGATCATTGCCGCAACCCATTCGGACGAGGTGAACATGGTCACCTGTCAGGTGGCCCATTCGGTGTTTCAGGTCCCGCGCAAGATCGCGCGGCTGCGGTCGTCTGCCTATCTGGACGCAATCTGGTCGGATCTTTACCGCACCGATCACCTGCCCATCGATGTGGTCATCAGCCCCGAACGCGAAGTCGCGCGGGCGGCGTTGCAGCGTTTGTCCGCGCCCTCGACCTTTGATGCCGAGACCTTTCTGAACGGCAAGCTGCATCTGCTGGGCATTCTTCTGGACCCCGACAGCCCCGTCCTGAACACGCCGCTGCGCCAGCTGGACGAGATGTTTTCCAGCCTGAGTGCCATCGTCGCCGGTGTGCGGCGCGGGGGGCGGCTGTTTGCACCCGAGCCGGGTGATCAGCTTTTCGAGGGTGATCAGATCTATGTCTTTACCCTGACCGAAGATGTGCCGCGCACGCTTGAAGTCTTTGGCAAGCCTGCCGAGAAACAGGAAAGCGTGGTCATTATCGGCGCGGGCAATGTCGGCCTGTCCGTTGCGCAATCGCTGGAGGCGCGGCCAGAACGTGTCCGGGTCCGATTGATCGAACGCGACCGCGCACGTGCCGAGGACGCGGCGGATGCGCTGAACCGCACGATTGTCTTGAACGGTGACGGGTTGTCGGCGGAACTGCTGGAGGAGGCGGCCGTCCCGCGCGCCGATGCGGTTCTGGCGATCACCGATGACGACAAAACCAATATCCTTGCCGCCGTCCGGGCCAAGCAGGCGGGCGCGAAGCTGGCGATTTCGCTGGTCAATGATCCGACGCTGATGACGCTGATGGAGCCTTTGGACATCGACGCCTTTATCAACCCGCGGGCCAGCACGGTTTCGACCATCCTGCGCCATATCCGGCATGGCCGGGTGCGCGACATCTATTCCATCGGCGATGCCGAGGCCGAGGTGATCGAGGCGCAGGTGCTTTCCACCTCGCCCATCGCCGGGCGTCCGGTGCGCGACATCGAGTTTCCCGAAGGCGTGTTGCTGGGCGCCGTGCAAAAGGGCGGGCGCGTGGTCAAGCCGGTCGGCGATCTGCGTGTGGACGAGGGCGACATCATCGTGATCTTTGCCCTTGCCCATGATGTCCCCGAGGTCGAGCGCCTGCTGCAGGTCTCGATCGACTTTTTCTGATGTCCCGGCTGATCCGCCTGCCGCTGTTGGTGATCCTTGCGGGGATCGTTTCGCTGTCGATGACGATACCGGGACTATATGCCCACGCGCTGGACCTGCATCAGATCGGCTCGGCCTTTCTGGGCAGCGGTGGGCTTTTTCTGATCCTGTCCGCGATCCTTGGCATCGCGACCGAGGGGCGGCCGGATCAGTCACGTCCGCGCAGCGTCTTGCTGACCATGCTGGGGGCGATGGTGCTGCTGCCCGCCATCATGGCCGTGCCGTTTCTGCTGGTTCTGCCCGATACCGGCTTCTTTAATGCATGGTGGGAAATGGTGTCCTGCCTGACCACCACGGGCGCCACGCTTTACGCCGCCGAACTGCTGCCTGCGCCGCTGCATCTGTGGCGTGCGACGGTGGGCTGGCTGGGCGGGCTGTTCATGCTGGTCGCGGCCGTTGCGCTGCTGGCCCCTCTGCGTGTCGGCGGGTTTGAGATCATATCCTCGCCCTATGGCCGCAGCGAACATTTCCAGCGCCTGCCACGCTCGGCCGAGGCGCTGCGGGTGCCCACGCATCTGTCGGCGCCGGTGTTCAAGACCGAGATGACCGATCCGGTGCATCGCGCCATACGGTCTTTCCGGCTGGTCTTTCCGCTTTACGCCGGACTGACCTTGCTGATGTGGGTGCTGCTTTTGATGTTGAACGAACCGGGTCTGGTCGCGCTGACCCGCGCCATGGGCACGCTTTCGACCAGCGGTATCAGCCCGGTGAACGGCGGTGCGGCGCAGCAAAGTGGCGTGGCGGGCGAGATGGTGATCTTTCTGTTTCT
This sequence comes from Paracoccus laeviglucosivorans, assembly GCF_900182695.1. GTDB lineage: Bacteria > Pseudomonadota > Alphaproteobacteria > Rhodobacterales > Rhodobacteraceae > Paracoccus > Paracoccus laeviglucosivorans. The sequence continues at coordinate 17,287 of NZ_FXTK01000026.1, read as the reverse complement.
GATCCCGGCGCTGTCGCGGCGCTTCTGGCCGGGAGGGGGCGAATTGCGCACATCCGACAGCTGGCTGAACGATCCAGAATTGAAGCTGGCGGGCGGCGTCGTGCTGTTGGTCGCGGGGATGCTGTTCTTTCGCCATTTCCTTGGTGCGATCGACGTGACACCCGGCGGCGCGCGCGGGTTGCTTGTGTCTATCGACAGTGCGCTATCCGCCGCATGGGGCGGTATCTTCAACGGGCTGAGCTACCTGACCACGACGGGATGGAATTCGGTCGAATGGCAGGGCGCGCGCAACTGGTCGGGCATCAGCTCTCCGGGCTTGATGCTGGCGGGGCTGGCGATGATGGGGGGCGGGGTCGCCACCACTGCCGGGGGGGTCAAGCTGCTGCGTGTCTATGCGCTGGCGCGGCATTCGGAACGCGAGCTGGAAAAGATCGTCCACCCCAATTCCGTGGGTGGGGGCGGGCTGATGGCGCGGCGGTTGCGCAACGAAGGTGCCTATCTGGCATTTATCTTTTTCATGTTGTTTGCCAGTTCCATCGCCGTGGTCATCATGCTGATTTCGTTGCAGCAGGTGGAATTCGACAGCGCGACGATCCTGTCCATCGCGGCGCTGACCAATACCGGACCACTGGCCAATGCGATTCCGTTGACGCCGACTTTTCAGGGCTCGGCGGGCATGGCGGGCGCGCCTTGGGAAGGTTGGGCCGGCCTGCCTGCGCTGACCAAGGGCATTCTGGCCGGGGCGATGATCGTCGGACGGCTGGAAACGCTGGCAATTCTGGCGCTGCTCTCGCCGGAATTCTGGCGCCGATAGCCGCGTCGTCTTTGTTGCAACGGGTATTCGTCAATGCCCATGACCTGCTTGCAAGCGCGGTAAGGCTCGCCTAAGTCTTGCAAAACAGCGATAAGAACAAGGTGCCCCGAATGGCCGGCGATAAACAGAACCTCCAGGACGCTTTTCTGAACCATGTCCGCAAGGGCAAGGTCCCGGTGACGATCTTCCTTATCAATGGCGTGAAACTTCAGGGTGTTATCACCTGGTTTGACAATTTCTGCGTGCTGCTGCGCCGTGATGGTCAGTCGCAACTGGTCTATAAGCATGCCATTTCCACCATCATGCCGGGGCAGCCGATCAGCCTTTATGACGGCGAGGAATGATTGGCCGAACCCACTGAAACCCACGAACAGCCGACCCGCGCCTATGTGATCCATCCTGATCTGGGCAATTCGCGCACGCGACGTTCGCCCGATCTGGCGCTTGAGGAAGCGGTGGCGCTGGCCCATGCGCTGCCCGCGATCGACGTGACCGGGGCCGAGGTTGCCAAGCTGCGCAACCCCGATGCCGGGATGCTGTTTTCCAAAGGCAAGCGCGAGGAAATCGGCCAGCACATCAAGGCCGCCGCCGATGGCGAGGGGGCCGAGCTTGTGCTGATCGACGGGCCGGTGACGCCGGTTCAGCAGCGCAATCTGGAAAAGGACTGGGGCGTCAAGATCCTTGACCGCACCGGGCTGATCCTTGAGATCTTCGCCGACCGCGCCCAGACCCGCGAAGGTGTGTTGCAAGTCGAACTGGCCGCCTTGGCCTATCAGCGGACGCGGCTGGTGCGGGCATGGACCCACCTTGAACGGCAGCGTGGTGGTTTGGGCTTTGTCGGCGGCCCCGGTGAGACTCAGATCGAGGCCGACCGCCGCGCCATCGACGAACAGGTCATCCGCCTGCGGCGTCAGTTGGAGCGTGTGGTCAAGACGCGCGAATTGCACCGCAAGGCCCGCGCCAAGGTGCCCTATCCGATCGTGGCGCTGGTGGGCTATACCAATGCCGGGAAGTCCACGCTGTTCAACAAGCTGACCGGCGCCGAGGTCATGGCCAAGGACCAGTTGTTCGCCACGCTGGACCCGACCATGCGCCAGATGGTGCTGCCCGGTGGGCGGCGCGTGATCCTGTCCGATACCGTGGGTTTCATCAGCGATCTGCCCCATGAACTGGTCGCTGCCTTCCGCGCCACGCTGGAGGAGGTGCTTGCCGCCGATCTGATCCTGCATGTGCGCGACATCAGCCACCCCGAGACCGAGGAGCAGGCCGGCGATGTTGGTGAGATTCTGGACGGGCTTGGCGTCGAAGAGGACGTGCCGCTGATCGAGGTCTGGAACAAGATCGATTCGCTTTCCGCCGAAACCCGCGAGGCGCTGCGTCGCACCGATGCGCGGACCGAGGGTGTGCAGGCGATCTCGGCCCTGTCGGGCGAGGGGCTGGACGATCTGCTGGCCGGTGTCGAGGCGCGTCTGGCCGAGGCGCTGGATGAGCCGCGGACCGAAGACATCCTGCTGCTGAAGCTGGAGGATGGCCGTCGCCGCGCATGGCTGCACGGGCAGGGCATCGTGACCCATGAAGAAACGACCGAGAATGGCGTGCGCGTCACCGTGAGCTGGACCGAACGCCAGCGGGGCAGTTTCGAGGCGCTGTAAGCGCCGCGCTTGTGGCGCGACCTGCATGGGTATTTGCAGAACTAAGAAGTACCTGAGGGTGGCGGCGCCGTTCCTGCGTCGGGCGGCGCGGGTTTTGGGTGTTTGAGATATGACAGGGACGGCCCGCGTTGAAGATGGCGCGGGCCGTAGCTTTGTCAGGTCGTCAGAGCCAGTTCATGCAGCCATGGCGGGTTCGCGCCGGGGCGTGAGACGGTGACGGCGGCGGCGCGCGTGCCCAGGGTCAGGGCTTGCAGCAGGGTTTGCGGTGTCAGCTTGTCGATGCCGTCGCGGCTGAGCGCGCCGGATTCGTGAAGGGCGGCCAGAACGCCTGCGTTGAATGTATCACCGGCGCCGATCGTGTCGGCCACCTCGACCTGCAGGGCGGGTGCGGCGAGGGGTTCGCCCTGCCAATAGGCAATGGCGCCCTGAATGCCGCCGGTTTTCAGGATGATCCTGGGGCCTTTGGCCAGAATGCGTGCCGCCGCTTCGGCATGATCCACATCCGGCATCAGCCATTCCAGATCATCCGACGAAAGCTTGACGATGTCTGCCAGCGCGAAAAGCCGTTCAAGCCGGGCGCGATAGGCATCGGCGTCCTGAATGAAGAAGGGGCGGATATTTGGGTCGAGCATGACCGGCATCCGGGGTTTGGCGCGGCGGGCCAGTTCCTCGATCGCGGCACCGCAGGGGTCGGGGACCAGACTGATGCCGCCGATGAACAGCGCCGAGATGTCGGCCGGGATGGGCGGCAGATCGTCAGGGCTGAGCATCCGGCCAGCCGAGCCTTCGTCGTAGAATGCGTATCGCGCCTCGCCCCCGGTCAGGGTGACAAAGGCCAGCGTGGTCAGCCGGTCCGAGCGGGGGCACAGGTCGGTTGCCACGCCCGCCTGGGTCAGGGGGGTGAGCAGCATCTCTCCGAACGGGTCGCGGGATATGGGCCAGAGATAGCTGGTCGGCGTGCCCAGACGACCCAGCGCGATGGCGGTGTTATAGACGGCCCCCCCGGCCAGCGGGCGGAATTGGCCCGCTTGGGGCACCATGTCGATCAGCGATTCACCGGCGCAAAGGATCAAGGGCTTCCTCCTGAATTTTCATCCTGATAGCGGTAACCGCCAAATCCGTCGATGGAAATCGCGGGCATGTCGATGCTGATGCCGCGGCCCGTCCCGTTCTGGACATATTGGCCGCGTTCGTTCAGCGCCAGCAGGGCCGCCAGCAGCGCCATGACGGCCAGCACCGCCAGCGCGATCTTCCAGACCGACCAGGGACGTTCGCCCTGCACGCGGCCGGACTGGCCGTTCACCACGAAGCGGTAGCTTTTGCCGTTATAGCGATAGGCGGCGGACCAGACCGGCAGCAGGATATGCTTGAAGCTTTCGTCCGAATGGGCGGTGCGGATCTGGCTGACCTGCTGTTCGTTGCCGCCGATCGCACGGCGCACGTCCATCGCGATGACGCCCGACATTTCCTGTTGCGCGATGTCGTGTCCCGAGGCGAGGGGAATCGTATAACCCTCGGCCAGAAACCCCGCGAGGTAGTCGGGGCGGTAAGGCATCAGGTGCGACAGATCCCAAGGTGTCAGCGAATCCGTGATGCGGCGCGGCAGCGAACTTGAGGCCAGCACCAGCACATCGTTGAAATGGCGCTGCACCCGGCCCTGCACCGGTGTCCAGCGGGTGCGGCGGACCTGTTCGGCCACCTGTTGGCGCTGGCCGTTGATTTCCCGCGTCACCCAGACGGTTTCGTAATACCAGTCGCCGCGTGCGCCGCTATACTGCGATTGCGTCATGGCGTCGAAGGTCCAGAACGGCGAATAGATGCCCTGCAACCGCTTGCCGCGTTTGGCATAGGCCGTCAGCCCGGAAGGGGCGAACCAGAGCCCTTTCAGCCAGCTTTCCAGCGCCGATTTCGCCTGATCCTGTGTGATGACGAAGGGCAGGACGCCTTGGGGCTTGATCAGCCGCGTCGTGCCGGTATCGGTCACCACCGCCGTCGCGCAGAACGGGCAGCTTGAGGCGTGGCTATCGGACGTCACCTCGATCTTGGCGCCGCAATTGGGGCAGGACAGCGTGCGCACCGTTTCCGTCAGGTCGCTGTCACGGTCCAGTCGCAGGCCCTGTTCCAGCGGGAGTTCGACGATTTCGGGCGCCTTGTGGCTGGCATCCCATTGCAGGGCGCGGCCCGTGGCCGGATCGCGCAGGATGGCGGTATCGCCCCATGGCCCGTCCTTGACCGAGCGGCTGGGCGCACGGGCAGGACCGGGACCGATATGCTGTTCATGCCCGCAATAGGGGCATCTTAGCTGTTGCTGACCGGGCGAGAATTCCAGGCCCGCGCCACAATTTTCGCACGGGTAGCGGTATTCCGAGGGAGGCGTCGGCATGGGCGCAACCGCTTAGCCTTGCTGCTTGGGCAGGGGGGGTGGCGGGGGCGGCGGCGAGATGGTGAAAAGCTGCGCAAGCTCGGCCACCTCATCGGCGGGTTTCCAGCCGTCCTGACCCGGCGTCCAGACCAGCGTGTCGCGGCTGAACGCGCCTTCGTTGGCCAGCCGCCCCAGCTTGGCGCGGCCAAAGGGGCCTTGCGCCTGACCGTCCACGGCAATGTGCCAGACGGTTTCGGGATGCAGCGGAGGCGGTGTCTGCGGGGCGGGCGTCGGCGAAAGCTGCGCGGGGCTTGCACCCCACGGACCGCGCGCCTGACCCATCGCGGCACCCAGTCCCGCGCCAAGGCCCGCACCGATCCCGGCGCCCATGCCGCCGTCCTGACGCGAGGCGTTCAGCATCGCCTCGGACGCGGCATATTGGCCGAAGCGGTTCAGGTCGCCGACAATGCCCATCGAGGTGCGCTTATCCAGCATCTTTTCAACTTCGTCGGGCAGGCTGATGTTTTCGATATAAAATTCCGGGATGGTCAGGCCGTATTGGCCGACCGTGGGGCTGATCGCCTTGGCCACCAGACCGCCGAACTGTCCGGTATTCGCCGCCATGTCCAGAACCGGGATGCCCGCACCCGCGATCATGCGCGAGAATTCCTGCACGATGATGTTGCGCAGTTGGAAGGTGATTTCGTCCTTGGTGAATTCGCCGTCGGTTCCGACGATCTCCAGCATGAACTTGCCGGGGTCGGTGACGCGCATGGAATAGGTGCCAAAGGCGCGCAGACGCACCGGGCCGAATTCCGGGTCGCGTGCGATGACCGGGTTCTTGGTGCCCCATTTCAGATCGTTGAAGCGGGTCGTGTTGACGAAATAGATTTCCGACTTGAACGGGCTGCGGAAGCCATGATCCCAGTGCTGCAACCGCGTCAGGATCGGCATGTTGTTGGTTTCAAGCATGTAAAGGCCGGGGCCGAACACATCGGCAAGCTGACCTTCATGGATGAACACGGCCGCCTGACCTTCGCGGACGGTCAGCTTGGCGCCGTATTTGATGGCGTTGCCGACGGTCGGGAAGCGATAGACCATCGTGTCGCGGGTGTCGTCGGTCCATTCGATGATGTCGATGAACTCGCCGCCGAGGATGTTGAAAAGCGACATGCTTCCTTCCCTTATACAAGATGCAAGGGCGACGGCAGATGGCCCGCAAACAGCAGGGACCGCGCCCGCGAATGGTTCACGCCCGCAGCTTATCGGCAGTTCGAAGGCAGGAACAGATGTTGATTGATGTGTTTGGGCAATAAGCGGTTTTGGGCTGGGTTGCCATGCGAAAGCACCGGGAAAAGCGGCGGCTTTCCCGGTGCGTTGTCGCGTTGAACGGATCAGGCTTCAGTCGCCAGAAGCTCGCTTGCGATCTGCATGACAATGGGGCGGGCCTCGGCCTCGGTCATGCCGGGGCGCAGGCGCGGGTCGTAAAGGATCTTCAGCAGCAATTCGTCATGCTTGGTCAGATAGGCGAATTCTTCGTCGTCGTTGAAGATCGACGGGCGCACCAGCGGGCTGTCATTGGCAAGGCCAAGCCCTTGGGCGATTTCTTCGTGAATGCAGGATTTGCGCAGGCGCGGCGGAGTTTCGGCGCGGATCACGGCGACGGCCTGCGCATAGGTCGCGGAATCCCCGCGCGAATAGGCGAAGACGGTGCAGTAATTCTGCGGCGCAAGTTCGGCCAGCGCGTTCACATCGGCGGGGGGAATGTCGGGGACCAGCGCGGTCAGACGCGGGGCCATGGCGCGACGCTCGTCCTCGGACAGGATCAGCACGTCGAAATTGCCGTCGCCGCCCGTCAGCCCGACCGGGTGGCCCGAGGCATTCTGCAACCGCGCCGCATAGCCCGCGATGTCGGAACGGTCGCGGGCGCGCTGTGCTGGTGCGACCGAGGCGCCAAATTCGATGCGGATGCTGATGGGGCGATCCCAGCGGCGCAAAGGCGCGGGGGTGCTGCGCGATACCAGCCGGTCGCCGTCGCGCACATATTCGTCATGTAGCGCGACAAGGATGAAATCCTCGGTCAGACGCTCGGGGGTCAGCCGGATTTCGGAACCGTCATCCGTCCGCATCTTGCCACGCGCGATCAGCGCATCCTCGACGCCCTGCAGATAGCTGCGCATGTTGCGGCTGGCGGGCGTTTCGGCGGCGCTGGCGGCGGCGCGGTTGGCGGCGCGGGCCTGTGCGGCACGTTCGCGGCGCAGCGCGGCCTGCGTCAGTTCGGGACGGTCGGGTCGCGGCAGGGGGGCGGCGGCGCTGATGCCCGGTGCGTTGTCCGATTTGGGCAGATCGTCGGCGCAGGCGGCAAGCAGGCCAAGTGCGCCAAGAAGCAGCCCCGCGCGCAGAACGCGCGCGAGGTCAAAGGTTGCAGGCGTGGCGGGCTGCGCGATCACGATCGTGCCGCAGCCTGCGCCGGGGTCTGGCTGGCGCGCGCAGCCGACAGGGTGGTGCGCAGCTGCGCCTCCATCTGCTGCAATTCGGTTTCGGCGGCGGCGCGACGCGCCTTGCCTTCGTCCGCGATGCGCAGGCTGTCTTCGATCGTGGCGATCAGTTCGGCATTCGCGCCGCGCACGCTTTCGATGTCGAACACGCCACGCTCGACCTCGGTGCGGATGGTCGCGTTGGCCTGACGCAGGTTCTTGGCGTTGGCGGTCAGCAGGTCGTTGGTCAGGTCGTTGGCTTCCTTGACCGCCTTGGCCGCCTGTGCGCTGCGCTGGATGGTGACAGCCTGCGCAAGCTGGGTTTCCCACAGCGGCACCGTGTTCACCAAGGTGGAATTGATCTTGGTGATCAGCGACTTGTCGTTTTCCTGCACCAACCGGATCGAGGGAAGCGACTGCATCGTGACCTGCCGCGTCAGCTTGAGGTCATGCACCCGGCGTTCCAGATCGTCACGCGCGGCGCGCAGATCGCGCAATTCCTGCGCGGCCATGACCTGATCGTTTTCAGGCGCGGCCTTGACGGCGGCTTCCTTGGCGGGAACCTCGTCGCGGTCGATCAGGGCCAGTTTCTCCTCGCCCGCTGCGATGTAAAGCGCCAGCTCGTCGTAAAAGGCCAGCGTGCGGTCGTAAAGCAGATCAAGCGATTTGATGTCTTTCAGCAGCCGGTGCTGATGGCCGTCCAGATCCGAGGTGATGCGGTCGATCTGGGACTGCACCTGTTCGTAATTGGCGACGAATTTCGCAAAGGGCGCGGCACGGCCCGTCAGGCGTTCCCACCAGCTGCGCTTGCGGCGCACGTCCAGTTCGCTGACCGAAAAGCCGCGAATGGTCGTTACGATGTCGCGCAGCGATTCACCTGCGGGGCCGACATCCTTGTTCTTGACGTCCGCCAGCATGGCTTGGCTGATTTCCTGCAATTCGTTCTGCGCACGGGCACCGAAATGCACGATCGAGCCGGTATCGCGAATGTCGATTTCGGCGATGCGCTTGCGGATTTCGTCAGCAAGCGGCCCCTGCGCCTCGGCGTAGTTCGGGGCGGCGGGGGGCGGATCGGGCAGGACCACCGAGGTCACGCTCCTGATCTCGTCCAATGCGGCTTCGGCGCTGGCCTGCGTCTTGTCGGTCATCCGGGTCGCCCTTTCGTTTCCATTCAGGACCATGCGAACAATATGCGGATTTTGTGAGGGTTCAATGGCAGTTGCGCCATCGGGACGCATTATGCGCGGGGTTATGCTTGGCCGGTTTTGTGCGTTTTGGAACATGCAGGACGCCATGGCGTTGCGCGAAAGCCGGGCCGCGTGTAGAACCTGCCCGATTATCAGAGGGTCAAGGAGCCATCTATGCGCAGAGTTGTCGTCACCGGACTTGGGATGGTCACGCCGCTGGCATCGGGCGTGGAAGAAACGTGGAAGCGTCTGCTGGCCGGTGAATCCGGGGCAGGACCGATCACGCGCTTCGACACCAAGGACGTGGTGACGAAATATGCCTGCGAGATTCCGCTGGGCGACGGCACCGATGGAACCTTCAATCCCGACGACTGGATGGAGCCGAAGGACCGCCGCAAGGTCGATGACTTCATCCTGTATGGCATGGCTGCCGCTGAACAGGCTGTGAAGGATTCCGGCTGGCAGCCGCAATCGGACGAAGACCGCGAACGCACCGGCGTCATGATCGGCGCGGGGATCGGCGGTCTGGCCTCGATCGCGGAAACGGCTGTGCTGATCAAGGAACGCGGGCCCAAGCGGGTGTCGCCGTTCTTTATTCCGGGTGCGCTGATCAACCTTGTGTCCGGTCAGGTTTCGATCCGCTTCGGCTTCAAGGGGCCGAACCACGCGGTGGTGACGGCCTGTTCGACGGGTGCCCATGCCATCGGGGATGCGGCGCGGCTGATCGGATTTGGCGATGCGGATGTGATGATCGCGGGCGGGGCGGAAAGCCCGATCTGTGAAATCGGCGTCGCGGGCTTCAACGCCTGCAAGGCGCTGTCCACCAAGCGCGAAGATGACCCCAAATCCGCCAGCCGTCCGTGGGATGAAGACCGCGACGGCTTCGTCATGGGCGAGGGCGCGGGGGTCGTCGTCCTTGAGGAATACGAACACGCCAAGGCGCGCGGTGCCAAGATCTATGCCGAGATTCTGGGCTATGGCATGTCGGGCGACGCCTATCACATCACTGCGCCGTCCGAAGATGGCGACGGCGGTTTCCGTTCGATGACCAACGCCTTGAAACGCGCAGGCATTTCGCCGGCGGATATTGATTACATCAATGCGCATGGCACCTCGACCATGGCCGATGTGATTGAGCTGGGCGCGGTCGAGCGGTTGCTGGGCAATGCGGCGGGGAATGTGGTCATGTCGTCCACCAAATCCTCGATCGGGCATTTGCTGGGCGCGGCGGGCGCGGTCGAAGCGATCTTCTGCATTCTGGCGATCCGCGATCAGATCTGCCCGCCGACGATCAATCTGGACAACCCCGCCCGTGAAACCGCGATCGATCTGGCAGCCAATGCCGCCGTGCGCCGCAAGGTGGATTACGTGCTGTCGAACAGCTTCGGCTTTGGCGGCACGAATGCCAGCCTGGTGATGGGCCGGGTGCAAGGATGATCTGGCGCCATATCGCGTCGAATTTCCTGACGCTGCTGGTCGTGATTCTGGTCGCGGCCGCAGCTGCCGTCGCGTGGGCCAAGCATCAATATGTCGCGCCCGGACCCAACGCCGCCGCCGCTTGCGTGCGCGTGGCACCGGGTGCCAGCCTGAACGCCGTCAGCGAACAGCTGGCGGAACAGGGCGTTGTCACCAATTCCTATATCTTTCGTGCGGGCGCCGATTACGCTGGCAAGGCGCGTGACCTGAAATACGGCGCCTATCTGGTGCCGCCGAACGTCACGATGGAGGAGGTCGTCCGCACGATCACCGCAGGCGGCCCTTCGACCTGCGGGACCGAAGTGATCTTTCGCATCGGCGTGCGCGAAAACTCGGTCGTGCTGCGCGATACCGACGCCGCTACCGGTGAGATGGCAGAGCAGGCGAAATACAACCCAGCCACCGAAACCGCGCCCGAAGTTATCGCCAGTGCCGAGCAGAAATCCGATTCGCGCCTGCGCCTGACCATCGCCGAAGGCGTGACCAGCTGGCAGATCGTGCAGGGGCTGAAACAGGCCGGTTTCCTGAACGGCGAGGTCGAGGACGTCCCGGCCGAGGGCAGCCTTGCGCCCGACACCTATGACATCCAGCGCGGTGGGGATCGTGCGACCTTGCTGGCCGAGATGGCGCGGCGTCAAAGTGCGGCACTGGCTGCGGCATGGGAAGCGCGCGAGCCGGACCTGCCCTATGCCAATCCCGAAGAGGCGCTGATCATGGCCTCGATCATCGAAAAAGAAACGGGCATCGCCGCCGAGCGTCGTGTCGTCGCCAGCGTTTTCGTGAACCGCTTGCGGCAGGGGATGCGTCTGCAGACCGACCCCACGGTGATCTATGGCATCACCAAGGGCGAGGGGATTCTGGATCGCGGCATCCGCGGTTCGGAGCTGCGGCGGCGCACGCCTTACAACACCTATCAGATCGACGGCCTGCCGCCGACGCCGATCGCCAATCCGGGCCGCGCCTCGATCGCGGCGGCGCTGGACCCCGAGAATACGGAATACGTGTTCTTCGTGGCGGATGGCTCGGGCGGGCACGCCTTTGGCCGCACGCTGGAGGAACATAACGCCAACGTGGCGCGCTGGCGCGAGATCGAACGGCAACGCGGCGAGCCGCTTTCGCCGGTGCAAAGCGACTAGATTCGCAACGCAACGGGGCGGATTTCGCCCCGTTGCGTCAAGCGTGCGCTAGGGTGTTGCGCGGGTTTAGTGCGTTGATTTAAAACGTCTAATTCTGCCGTGGATTTGCAACCGGTGGTTTAGCGTTGACTTAGCGAACGCTTCAAAGTAGAAATTACCCATGCTGGGAGAGATGGGCAAGCGGCCGGGTCATGGACCTTAGGGCCGCTTTTTTCATGTCTCGCTCGTGCGGACAGCACACGAGGGGCAGGGCGATACGGCAATGACGATGAAATTCGATCCGGGGCAGGAGCCACCGGAAGGACCTTTCATGCTTGGCGACAAGATGGAGGTTCTGGACATCGCGGATGGGCTGTTCCGGTCCTACGCGGCGGATCTGACCCGGCTGCGGGACAAGATCCGGTTGGGCGAAACTGATGAATTGAAGGAATCCGGCAAGCTGGTCCGGGCGCTGCGCGACGCGGCCCATCTGGTGCTGGAGGAAAGGGGCAAGGTTGACAAGCTACGCAAGGATGCTGCCGGACAGGTCGGTGCAGGCACACTCGACCTTGCCGCGGCACGAGATGAAATCGGGCGCCGCCTGGCTTGCCTGCGCCGCGCCCGATGAGGTGGACGCATTTCTGGGCGGTCTTGGCGACAACGCGCTGGCGGCGCTGCCATGGCTGTTCGAGTTCTGGGCCCTGCCGCACCAGTTGCCCCCCGAAGGTGACTGGAAAAGCTGGGTCATCATGGGCGGACGCGGTGCGGGAAAGACCCGTGCCGGGGCCGAATGGGTGCGCGCGCAGGTCGAAGGGCCTGTGCCCGATGCTGCCGGTCGGGCGCATCGCGTGGCGCTGATCAGCGAAACCTTTGATCAGGCGCGCGACGTGATGGTCTTTGGCGAGTCCGGGATTCTGGCCTGCTCGCCGCCCGATCGGCGGCCCGTCTGGGAGGCGGGGCGGCGGCGGCTGGTCTGGCCCAATGGCGCGACCGCGCAGGTCTATTCCGCGCATGAACCCGAGGCATTGCGCGGTCCGCAATTCGACGCCGCATGGGTCGATGAGCTGGCCAAGTGGAAAAAGGCCGAGGACACCTGGGACATGCTGCAATTCGCCTTGCGCCTTGGCGAACATCCGCAGCAGGTCGTGACCACCACGCCCCGCAATGTGGGCGTGCTGAAGCGCATCCTCGGCGCGGCCTCGACCGTGACGACCCATGCCCCGACCGAGGCGAACCGCGCCTATCTTGCGGAAAGCTTTCTGGCCGAGGTCGAAAGCCGCTATGCCGGCACGCGGCTGGGCCGGCAGGAGCTGGAAGGGCTGCTGCTGGACGACGTGGAGGGCGCGCTGTGGACCACCGCGACGGTCGAGCGTTGCCGGGTCGATGCGGCGCCGAAACTGTCGCGGATCGTGGTCTCGGTCGATCCGGCGGTCAGCGGCGGCGCGGCATCTGACGAATGCGGCATCGTCGTCGCGGGGGTCGTGGCCGAGGGGCCGGTGACCGAATGGCGCGCCTATGTGCTGGAGGACGCCACATTGCGCGGCGGTCCCAGCGACTGGGCGCGGGCCGCCATCGCCGCGATGGACCGGCACGGCGCGGAAAGGCTGGTGGCCGAGGTCAATCAGGGCGGTGATCTGGTGGAAAGCGTCATCCGGCAGATCGACCCGCTTGTGCCGTTCCGGTCGCTGCGCGCGTCCCGTGGCAAGGGTCTGCGGGCCGAGCCGGTGGCGGCGCTTTACGAACAGGGCCGCGTCCATCATTTGCGCGGGCTTGGTGCGCTTGAGGATCAGATGTGCCGCATGACGGTCGCGGGCTATCACGGCAAGGGATCGCCTGACCGGCTGGATGCGCTGGTCTGGGCTATCCATGAGCTGATGATCGAACCTGCCGCGCATTACCGCCGCCCGCAGGTTCGGGCGCTGTAAGGGGGCGCAGCCGCCTTTTGCCCGAAGGCCCCTGAATGGGGTCGTCCGGGCAAGGTTTTCGCAAGGGTCGCTTTCCGGCGGCCCTTTTTTCATTGGCATTGTCAGGAGGGAAACATGGGTTTTTCCTGGTTCGGGCGGGGCAATGCCCCCCCGGTTGAAACCGAGGTCAAGGCCAGCGCCGCGGGCAAGGTCGTGGCGCTGGCCGCTGGCTCGGGGCGCGTGGTCTGGTCGGCGCGCGATACGGTATCGCTGACGCGGACGGGATTTGCCGGCAACCCGGTGGGTTTTCGCGCCGTTCGCCTGATCGCCGAGGCCGCCGCTGCCGTGCCGCTGATCTGTCAGGACCGCGAGCGGCGCTATGACATCCATCCGGTGCTGGACCTGCTGCGGCGGCCCAATCCGGGGCAGGGTCGGGCGGAGCTGTTCGAAGCATTGTTCGGTCAGATCCTGCTGTCGGGTAACGGCTATCTTGAGGCCGTAGCCGAGGGGCCGCAGGGCCTGCCGGGGGAAATGCACGTCCTTCGTTCGGACCGGATGGCGGTCGTGCCGGGGACGGATGGCTGGCCCGAGGCTTACGAATATGCCGTGGGGGGGCGGAAATACCGCTTTGACATGCGCGGCAGCCCCGATCCGATCTGCCATATCCGCAGCTTTCATCCGTTGGACGATCATTACGGCCTGTCTCCCATGCAGGCGGCGGCGGTCGCGGTGGATGTGCATAACAGCGCATCCGGCTGGTCCAAGGCGCTTTTGGACAATGCGGCGCGACCCTCGGGGGCGATCGTCTACAAGGGCGCGGATGGGCAGGGCAGCCTGTCGGCGGATCAATACGACCGGCTGGTCACCGAGATGGAGATGCACCATCAGGGCGCGCGAAATGCCGGGCGGCCCATGCTGCTTGAGGGGGGGCTGGACTGGAAGCCGATGGGTTTCAGCCCCAGCGACATGGAGTTTCAGGAAACCAAGCTGGCCGCCGCGCGCGAGATCGCGCAGGCCTTCGGCGTGCCGCCGATGCTGATGGGCATTCCGGGCGACGCGACTTACGCGAACTATGCCGAAGCGCATCGGGCGTTCTACCGCCTGACCGTGCTGCCCTTGGTTTCGCGCGTGGCCAGTGCGGTGGCGTGGTGGCTGTCGGAGCATCTGGGGACGGAGATCGACCTGCGCCCCGACCCCGACCAAGTTCCCGCACTGGCCGAGGAACGCGACCAGCTGTGGCAGCGCGTGGGCGCCGCTGCATTCCTGTCGCCGGGCGAAAAGCGCGCTGTGCTGGGCCTTCCACCGCTGACGGAGGGCTAGATGGAGGGCTCGCGTTTCCTGAAGGAGCCGTTCGACTGGCACGACCAGCGCATCGACACGCAGGACCGCATCATGGCGCTGCAATTCGGGCAGGTCGAACGGCGGCTGGAACGGATCGAGGCGCTGATCGAGGGGCTGGAGCGGCGGCTGTGGATGACCGTCTACGGCGTCGTGGGCGTGATCTTGACCCAGGCGGTGCAGTCGATCCTTGCCTATACCCCGAAAGGAGGGTGACATGAATTCAAAGGATTACGGGCTGGAACTGAAGTTCTCGGCCGGGGCGCAGATCGTGTCGGATGGCACCCAGATCGAAGGCTATGCCAGCCTGTTCGGCGTAACCGATCAGGGCGGCGATGTCGTGGCAAAGGGCGCCTATGCCGCCAGTCTGGCGCGGCTGGCGGCGCGGGGCGACAAGGTGCGGATGCTGTGGCAGCACGATCCGGCCCGCCCCATCGGCGTCTGGGATGAAATCCGCGAGGATGACCGTGGCCTATGGGTCAAGGGTCGCTTGCTGCCCGAAGTGGCGCAGGCCCGCGAGGCTGCGGCGCTGATCGCGGCAGGGGCCATCGACGGGCTGTCCATCGGCTATCGCACCATCGCCGCCGAACGCGACGGCAAGGGTCGCCGGGTGCTGGCCGAGGTCGAGCTGTGGGAGGTGTCGCTGGTGACCTTTCCGATGCTGGCCGAGGCCAAGGTCGGCAAGAAGTCCGACGCACTGGATGACGGGCTGGACAAGGTGGCGGCGGCGTTCCGCGCCGCGACCATGGCGCTGCGCGCCGAGTGAATTTCACCAAGACGGAGGGGACCATGACCGAGGTGAAAACCGCGGCCGGGGCGGACATGCCCGGTGATCTGGGTGCTGAGATGCTGGGGTTCGTCAATGAACTCAAGTCTTTCCGCACGGATATTCAGAAACGACTGGAAGCACAGGAAAATCGCATGACCATGTTTGACCGCAAGACCCTGACCCGCGCCCGCGCACCCCTTGCCACCGAATCCGATGCCGGCGCGCCCCATCAGAAGGCGTTCGATGCCTATATCCGCCACGGCGATGACGGCGCGCTGCGCGGTCTGCCGCTGGAAGGCAAGGCGATGAATTCGACTTCTGATGCGGGTTTTCTGGCCGCGCCGACCGTCGCTGTGCAGGTCCAGGAGGCGCTGAATGTCACCGCCTCGCTGCGCCGCGTGGCGAATGTGGTGCAGGTCGAAAGCGCCACCTTCGAGATGCTGGTGGATATGGGCGACATCGCGCATGGCTGGGCCAGCGAAACCGCTGCACAGACCGAAACGGGCACGCCCACCGTGCAGCGCGTGGTCATCCCGGTGCATGAACTGTCGGCCATGCCCAAGGCCAGCCAGCGCCTGCTGGATGACGGTGCCTTTGACGTGGAGACGTGGCTGGCCGGTCGCATCGCCGAAAAATTCGCCCGCGCCGAGGCCACCGCCTTCATCAGCGGTGACGGCGTCAACAAGCCGCGCGGCTTCCTGAACCATGCGCGTGCGGCCAATGCCTCGGCGACCAATGTGCAGATCGGCACCATTCCGTCCGGCGCTGCGGGCGATTTCGCGGCCACCAATCCGGCGAATGCGCTGATCGATCTGGTCTATGCGCTGGCAGCGCAATACCGCGCCAATGCAAGCTTCGTGATGAATTCGAAAACCGCCGCCGCAGTGCGCAAGATGCGCGACACTGACGGTCGCTTCCTGTGGGCCGACAGTCTGGCCATGGGTCAGCCGCCGCAGTTGCTGGGCTATCCGGTCCTGCTATGCGAGGACATGCCGGATATTGCCGCAGGCTCGGCCTCGATCGCGTTCGGTGATTTCCGCTCGGCCTATACCATCGTCGAGCGTCCCGATCTGCGCGTGCTGCGCGATCCCTTCTCGGCCAAGCCGCATGTGCTGTTCTATGCCACCAAGCGCGTCGGCGGCGGCGTCACGGATGCCCGCGCCATCAAGCTGATGATCTTCGGCTGATCCAAGGCCGAAGGGGGCCGCGCGGGACATGTCCGCCCGACTGGCAAGACTGTCCGCACGCGCAAGGGGCGGATACGCGCGGCCCCGATTTTCGTCAGCGATGCAGCAACCGTGCAAGCGGGAGGTTCAGATGATGCTTGTGGAATTGACGGCGCCACCAATTGAGGCGCTGCCGGTCGCGGGGTTGCGGACGCACCTGCGGCTGGGAACCGGCTTCGAGATAGCCGAAGACGCGACCGAGACGGCGGCGCTTGCGGGGTTCCTACGCGCGGCCATTGCCACCATCGAGGCGCGGACGGGCAAGGTGCTGCTGGCGCGGCAGTTCCGGCTGCGGCTGGATGACTGGCGCGACCCCGAAGGCCAGCCTTTGCCGCTGGCCCCCGTCACCGCGATCGAGCGGGTCGAGATCGACGACGGCGCGGGGCGGATCACCGTGGCCGCGCCCGATACGTGGGGGCTGCAACCCGACATGCAGCGCCCGATGCTGGTGCCGCGTGGCGCATGGCTGCCCGGCGTGCCCGATGCAGGCTTTGCCACCGTCACCTTTTCTGCGGGTTTTGGCGCGGTCTGGGACGCGGTTCCCGACGATCTGGCCCATGCCGTGCTGCTGCTTGCCGCACGCTATTACGAGGATCGGGGATTTGAGGGCAACGCCCTTGCCGTTCCGTTCGGGGTCAGCGCGCTGATCGAACGCTGGCGCGCGGTCCGGGTGCTTGGGGGGCGCGGCGTTTCGCGCAAGCGGGCATGAGTGCGCCGCGACTAAGCGTGCCGCTGATGCTGGAAAGCCCGGTGCGGCAACCGGACGGGATGGGCGGCTTTGCGCTGGACTGGCAACTTGTCGGTCAGCTTTGGGCCGAGGGTGTGTGGAAACTCCCTTCTGTGTTAGACTTTCTCGTGGTTTCGGGAGGTCGAGATGGCTGGATTCATTGAGGGCGTTGAGCGCGATCAAGCTTCCCTGTTTCCCCATCGTCTGGACGATTGGATTGACGCTGATAGCGTGGTTCGG
>NZ_FXTK01000025.1 GCF_900182695.1 Paracoccus laeviglucosivorans | reverse complement strand
CATGGCGACGAGGGCAACGCCGCCGTCGAAGCCAAGGTCAAGGCCGAGGTCGAGGCACTTTGCGCGAAGTTCCCGCTATATAGCGGGATGTGAGCCGAGATCGCGAAAACACAGCGCCCGAGGGAACTCGGGCGATGTGGCGATAGTTTCCACGTAACAATAGCTTGACAATGCTGGAAAGCGGTGGCCGGAACGACACGTTTCGCCCGCTTTCTTAAGCTATGTGCTGACCGGCACGTTGTCAGGATGGATCGCAGATAAGAAATGCGGTAACTTCGCACCATGTAAATCAACGCAGTAGGCGAAGGGCAGGGGCGCACCCGCCCATCTGATCAATCCAACCAGTTTCATTCCCATATTTCCATGCGGAAATTTTTACGAGAGCTTGAAAAGGCAATTATGAGTTTTGAAGATATGACCGCGCTCTCCGGCTCTCTGTCCCGAGAAACTGGCGAAGAAAAACCCGCAAAGACGGGTAGCAAGGAAAGCTATCCCGATCTGAAGCGTGTCTATGATCCCGGTTTTCGCGTAGGGGAAAACTACCGCGCGACACTGCCGGATTTGCAGAACGGCCCGGCATCGTTGATTGTCGGCGCGA
This sequence comes from Paracoccus laeviglucosivorans, assembly GCF_900182695.1. GTDB lineage: Bacteria > Pseudomonadota > Alphaproteobacteria > Rhodobacterales > Rhodobacteraceae > Paracoccus > Paracoccus laeviglucosivorans. The sequence goes on along the minus strand of NZ_FXTK01000025.1, from coordinate 41,490 downwards.
ATACCCGGATCGAGCATGTCGGTATTTCGAACTTCCGCTTGCCGATTGGCTACAAGCTGCGCGCGGGTGGCTCGATCATGCTGGAAACTTCGGTTACGGGAACCGTCAGCCTTGAAGCGAACCAAAAAGGGATCAACATGTCCCGGATCATGCGTTCGTTTTACGATTATGCCGAAAATCAGTTCTCATTTGAAGTGATGGCTGCCGCGATCGATGCCTATAAAAAGGATCTGGGCAGTTTCGATGCCCGCCTGATGATGCGCTTCAGTTTTCCAGCGCAAGTCACAAGCCTGCGGTCGGGTTTGAAAGGCTGGCAATATTACGAAATCGCTTTGGAACTGGTCGAAACTGCGGGAACGCGGCGCAAGATCATTCATCTGGATTATGTCTATTCCTCGACTTGTCCATGCTCGCTTGAATTGTCGGAGCATGCGCGGCGTGAACGCGGGCAGTTGGCAACGCCGCATTCGCAGCGCTCGGTTGCCCGGATTTCGGTGGTTCTGAACGACGGTGTTGATGATCCGCTATGGTTCGAAGACCTGATCGAAATGGCAAGGTTCGCCGTTCCGACTGAAACCCAAGTCATGGTCAAGCGCGAAGATGAACAGGCCTTTGCCGAACTGAACGCGGCCAATCCGATTTTTGTCGAAGATGCAGTTCGCGCATTTGCAGCGCCTCTTATTGCTGATCCGCGTGTGGGCGATTTTCGGGTCGTCGCCAGCCATCAGGAAAGCCTGCATAGCCATGACGCTGTGGCTGTGCTTTCCGAAGGAACAACTTTCATCGGTCAAAGCCTTGACCCACGCATGTTCGGATCGTTGATCCACAGCTGATTACAGATTGACTGCTGGCGTCCTTTCGGACGTCAGCAGCCGGTTGTCAAATCTCGTCCGCGCAGAATTCGCGCATGGTCCCGTCGTCACGCGTGAACAGCACGCAAGGGCCCGATGAATTTCGTGGATCATAAGCAAATCCGCGTGCGGCCATAGCGGTGAATATATCGCGGATACCGCTTAGGCCATAAAGATGATCGTGAAGTTCCAGAAATACCCGGTCGATGCCATCAAGCACCGCCGCACCCAACAGGCTGCGTTCAGCACCTTCAATATCCATCACCAGAACATTGATGGCATGTTCTGCTATAAATTCTTCGATATTGCGGGATAAAAGAGGAATCTCACCCTCATAAGGGCCTTGTTCCTTGATCATTGACGACATCCAGAAATCGCGGCGGATGTAGAAGGTATATTCCGCTGGCGGACCGGCGGTGATCAAGCCATGGCCAAAACTTACATTTCCTACGGAATTCGCAGCTGCGACACGCTTTGCCAGCGCGATAGTGTGCGGATTTGCATCAAAGGACCAGATTTCGACATCCGCAGCCGTCGCCATGACGGTGGTGATGACTCCGATCCCCGCACCAAGTTCCAGCACCCGATCGCCCGCGCGCAGCATACGGCGAACCTGTATCGCCTCTTTCGCTTCGTATTTGCCAGAAACCAGCGCCTCCCAGATAATAGGCGATACATCATCCGGGGTTATCGGAAGGTTGATGCCATGCAGAATCATATCGTGTGCCACCGCTTTATTGCGTATCGGTTCTGGGGGTTCGGGCGATTGCTTAATGCGAGAAATCGTCGATCAAGTCAGCGTGCTGTTCCGCTTGATGCAAAAAACCCAGCTTCGATGCGCGCACTGGACGTGCGAAAAGGAAGCCTTGGCTCAGAGGTCCGCCTAGCTGCCGAATGCGTTCGTGCTGGGCGCGGGTTTCCACACCTTCGATAATCACCGTCTTGTTCAGGCTGGTGCCCACGTCCACCACCAGCTTGACCAGCGATGCCGCCTGAGGATTTTCGGCAATGTCGCGAACGAATGATTTGTCCAGCTTGATCGTATCGAACGGGATATCGCGCAGAATGGCAAGTGACGAATAGCCTGTTCCGAAATCATCCATCGCGATCGTCAGGCCCAATGCCCGCAGTTCATTCAGGATTTTAACAACACGTTCGCGATTATCCAGCAATACCGTTTCGGTAATCTCAAGTTCAAGCCGCTCGGCCGGCAGTCCGGTGGTTTTCAGCACATCGACCACAGATTGAACAAAGTCTGGTGCTTGTAGCTGCAGCGGCGAAAGGTTTACGGCGATCTTCAATGGGCGCATCCATGTCGCTGCCTCGGTGCAGGCGGCGACCAGAATGATATGGCCCAATTCGTTGATAAGCCCCAACTCCTCGGCCAGCGAGACAAAAAGACCCGGCGGGATTTGTCCGCGGGTGGGATGGTTCCAGCGCACCAACGCCTCTAGCCCGCGCAATTCCAGCGACATCACATCGACCTGCGCTTGGTAAAGCAATTCGAATTCATTGCGCTGAACGGCCAGCCGCAGGTCATTTTCCAACGCCTTGCGGTCGTCGAATTCGCGCTGCATGAATTCTTCAAACAGGCATATCCGCTGGCCCGTCGCGTCTTTCGCGCGATACAATGCAATGTCGGCCTGTTTAAACATGGTCTGCGCGTCGGTCGATTGCGGATCATGCGCGCTGGATATGCCGATCGAGCAGCTGATTTCCAGCTTGCGGTTCATCAGAAAATGCGGCGCTGCGATGCGGGCGGCCAGTTCATGGGCAATATTCTCAGCGCCGGCGTCGTCTTTGCCGACGATCAGGCATGCGAATTCGTCGCCGCCCAGGCGGCAGAAAATATGCACCTTGTCGTCAAATTCGCGCATCCGCTGGCTGACCTGGTTCAACAGCAAATCGCCGAAATCATGTCCCAACGTATCATTGACCGATTTGAAGTCGTTCAGGTCGATCAGCATCAGATTGACCGCCCCACGCGATTCACGCAAAGCATTTTCCAGTTCGGCCCAGAACAGTATCCGGTTCGGAAGCTGTGTCAGCGCGTCGTGATGGGCGACATATTCCAGACTGCGGTTCTTTTCCTGAAGCTCTTTGCTGGCTGATACCAGATCGCTGTTCAAAACCTCTGCCTGCTTTTGCGAATTGGTCAGCAGACGATTTTGCCGCAGTTGCAACAGGATCAGCACACACCAGGCAAAGATCAGGAAGGCAACGACGATCCCGTAAATCTGGTGCAGTTCTTCCAGCGATTCCAGATTGGCTTCGATGTCGGCCCAACCCTGCTGCACGGATTGCGATGAAAGCTGCGTCAGCGGGCCATTCAGTTCGTGCATCCGGTTGATCATCGCGATCGCGCTGGCGCGGTCCATCTGATCAAGTTCGGTATCAAGATCGCTGATAACGCTGCGCAGCTTGGTGACGATCTCCAGCCGCTTCGGGCTGGCTTCCAGAAATGCCTTGAGCTTGTCCTCATCGAAAGACGCGAGGCGGCTGAAGACGATGTCCAATCGCAACCGCACCTCATCCAGAGAGGCGGTTTCATCTGACATGAAATGCGATGCCAGCATCGCCTCAAGCCGCATGAACTCGGCGACCGACTGGCTGACGGCCCATGCGTCGTTATGATGCGCGACGTGTCGCAGCACCTCCTGGCGCTGTGACACTGTGGTCGTCATGTAGACGGTCGCTATGACGAAGGCAGCGATCAGGATGCCAAGAAGGCGGGTCACTGCTCACCTATTCGACAATGAAGCGGGTGACTTGCCACGCCGAACGGCTGTAATACGTCTGCGTCTGATAGGTCTGCGACGAGTCATAAGGGTAGACGACGAAGATCGGCCCCTTGTCGCGGACGTCCATGTATTGCCCGTTCAGCTTCATCGCCAGGATGGCATCGGGGCCGACGGCATCGCTCATCGGGATTTCGGTTTCATAATCGTTAAGCGCGATGGCCCGCACGGTCTCGCCGTTGGCGCCGACATACTTCATCACCTCATTGAAGGGCACGCCCTCAAAGGTGGACAGCGTGTTATACCAAGGGGTGTTGGTCTTGATTTCCTTAAGCCCCAGACCCTCCAGCATGGCGCGATCGAACTGGGCGATGTCGCCATCATTCGTGTTTTCGATGTTGCCGGTGATGGTCAGGATAACGGGACCGGTCGGCTTTGGCAGCGCATCTGCCCAGCTGGCGTTTGTAAAGCAGACAGCGGCAAGCAGAACGGCACATGAGCGGATCATCGTTGATCTCTCCTTAAAGAATCCGGGCAGACATAACGATCGAGAAACACTATTGTTAAGGACTTATGCCTCAGCTTTTAGTTGTGTCCAGCGGAATTTCTATCGGCGCTGACAAGCCGTGCAGACTGCGGCCAACAACGCACAATCCGGCAGGTCACAGGCAGCCTGTCGCAGCTTGTGGCGTGAAGCGGCTTGTCCATGCAGCAGGAAACTTCGATGGTGAAGGCAGCATTCAGACATTTATCGCATAGGCCGAGAATCATGAATTTCCTCCAGCAAGCCCTTCATCAGCGGGTGTTTTCGCCCGGTTTGCGCAAATGACGGCACTTGTAACGGGCGGGGCGCAGCGGATCGGTCGCGAAATCGCTCTGGCACTGGCGCGTCAGGGCCATGACATCGCGATCCATTGCGGTCGATCGGTCGCCGAAGCCGAAGCGACTGCCGCTGAAATTCGCGCGTTGGGCGTCCGCGCACAGGTATTCCAGGCCGATCTGCTGGACCTTGACGCGGTTGAGGCACTGGTCCCGCAGGTGAATGCCGCAATGGGGGCGCTGTCGGTTCTGGTCAACAATGCTTCGACATTCGAGGAAGACAGCATCCATTCCGCGACCCGCGAAAGCTGGGACCGCCACATCAATTCCAACCTGCGCGCCCCCTTCATGCTGATACAGCAGTTCGCCGCCCAAAGCGCCGAACACGCAAATGGCGGCGAGGTCGAGGCGTCGAATGTCATCAACATGATAGATCAGCGCGTATTGAAGCCGCGCCCCGATTTCATGACCTATTCGCTGGCAAAGGCAGGGCTTTGGTGGCTGACCCGGACCTCGGCGCAGGCGCTGGCGCCGCATATCAGGGTCAACGCAATCGCGCCCGGTCCTACCCTGAAAGGCAGCCGGCAAAGCGAGCAGGATTTCGCGACACAGCAGCAGGCGACGATTCTGCAACGCGGCTCCTCGCCCGAGGAAATCTGCGATGCCGTGCTGTATCTGCTGCGGGCAAAATCGGTGACCGGGCAGATGATCTGCGTGGATGGCGGGCAACATCTGGTGTGGCAGACCCCGGACGTTATGATTGCGGAATAGCAAGCCCGTAAACTGTTGACAATAGACACGCGTCATGATGACTTTTCCCGTATCAGACGGGAGGAGGATGACATGCCGGAATATGACGTGATCGTCGTGGGTGCCGGGAATGCTGCGTTATGCGCGGCGCTTTCGGCGCATGAGAATGGGGCAAGGGTGCTGGTGCTGGAACGCGCGCCCGAGGAGGAAAAGGGGGGGAATTCCTATTTCACCGCAGGCGGCTTCCGCTTTGCGCATGAAGGGCTGGAGGATGTGGCGCAAGACATCCTGACCGATCTTTCCCCGGTCGAGACCGAGATGATCGTACTGCCACCGCATAGCCGCGAGTTCTTTTATAATCAGCTGATGGATGTGACGCATCACCAGTCGGACGAGGATCTGGCCAATCTGCTGGTGGACAATTCGCGCCCGACCATGGCCTGGCTGCGCAGCCACGGCATCCGCTTCGTGCCGATGTTCGGGCGGCAATCCTATCTGGTCGATGGCAAGCACCATTTCTACGGCGGCGTGAACATCGAAGCTGTCGGCGGTGGCGCAGGTCTGGTCGAGGCCGAACTGGCCCGCGCGCAAAAGCTGGGCATCGAAATCCGCTACAACACCGCGGCCATCGGGCTGCTGCAGGGGCAGGACCGCGTGGTGTCGGGCGTCAAGGTCCGCACGCCTTCGGGCTATGCCGAAATCGGGGCCAAGGCGGTCATTCTGGCGTGCGGCGGTTTTGAATCAAACCCGGAAATGCGGGTTCGCTATCTGGGGCCGGGCTGGGATCTGTGCCGGGTGCGCGGCACGCGCCACAACATGGGCGAAGGCATCAACATGGCGCTGGCCATCGGCGCGCGCCCCTATGGCAACTGGTCCAGCTGCCATGCCTGTGAATGGGACATCTCGGCCCCGCCTTACGGCGACCGCTGGGTGCTGGACAATTTCCAGAAGCATTCTTACCCGCTGGGGATCATGGTCAATCTGGATTGCGAACGCTTTGTCGATGAAGGCGAGGATTACCGCAACCTGACCTATGCCAAGTTCGGGCGCGAGATTATGAAGCAACCGCGGCGCACCGCGATCCAGATATTTGACCAGCAGACCGTGGGCATGCTGCGCGACGAATACCGCATCAAGCAGGTGACCAAGGCCGAATCCGGCACCATCGCCGGTCTGGCCGAACTGCTGGAGCTTGATCCCGTCAGGCTGGAAGCCTGCATCGCAGAATATAATGCCGCCTGCGGCGATCAGCCCTATAATCCGGCGGTGCTGGATGGTAAGGCCACGACCGGCATTTCGCCGCCGAAATCGAACTGGGCGCTGCCGATCGACAAGCCGCCTTATGTCGCTTTTGTCACGACGACCGGCATAACCTTTACCTTTGGCGGTTTGCAGGTGAACACCCGTGCCGAGGTTCAGGACATGACCGATCAATCCATTCCCGGTCTTTATGCAGCGGGTGAACTGGTGGGCGGTCTGTTTTATGAAAACTATCCCGGCGGCACCGGGCTGATGTCCGGCTCGGTCTTTGGCAAGCGGGCAGGGGAATCGGCCGCCAGCTATTCGGTGGCGGCCCGCGCTGCGGCGTGACCTGTCAGATGATCGCGCCGGGGGCGGGAAAGGCAATTCTTTCCTTTTCGCCGCTGGCGCGATACTTAGTCTTTTGCTGACAATTCACAGTTGCCGAGGCTTTGTATGATCCCCAGCTTGTCCGAACCGGTGCGTTCCGAATCCCTTGTGGACATCGTGACCAAGCGCCTTGAGGAGGCCATCGTCAGCGGCGAGCTTGCGCCGGGCAGCCGCATTCTGGAACAGTCGCTGGCCGCCTCGTTGCAGGTCAGCCGCGGCCCGCTGCGCGAGGCGATCCGCCGTCTGGAAGGGCGCAGGCTGGTCGAGCGGCGGCAGAATATCGGCGTCCGCGTGGCCGAACTCTCGCCCGGCGATCTGTCGAACCTTCTGGTGGTGCGCGAGGCGCTGGAGGGCATGGCCGCCCGGCTGGCCGCGCAGCGCATGACGCCCGCCGAAATAGACGAGCTTGAGCGTCTGCTGCATGAACATGCCGATCAGGAAGAGCTGCGCGACGGCAAGGCCTATCTTCAGGCCAGCTATGACAACGACTTCCATTTCCGCATCATCAAGGCCAGCGGTAATCGCCAGCTTGAGGAAAGCCTGATCAACGATCTTTACGATCTGCTGCGGCTGTATCGGGCGCGCTCGTCCAAGGCGGAAGGCCGCGCGCAGAAGGCCTGGCACGAGCATGTCGAGATCGTGGCGGCCCTGCGCTCGGGCGATCCCGACCGGGCCGAGGCGGTGATGCGCGACCATATCCGCAATGCGCGCCTGTCGGTCGAACAGATGATGCCGCCCGCCGCCCACGACTGATCCGCGACAGCCTGACGGCAATGGACCCGGTGCAGCGATGCGCCGGGTTTTGCATTTGCGGCGCATATGTATATTGTCAACAGTTGCCAGTTGGCATTACGGTCAAGCCAAGCCAACAGGGAGGAGGTCGAATCATGTCCAATGGGACGCATTACGACGTTGTCGTCGTCGGGGCGGGGAATGCGGCGCTGGCCGCAGCGATATCGGCGCATGAGAACGGAGCCGAGCGGGTGTTGGTTCTGGAAAAGGCGCCGCGCGACATGCGGGGCGGGAACACGCATTGGTCCGGCGGCGTGCTGCGCTTTGCCTTCGACGATCCCCAGGAGGTCGGTGAGATCCTGCCCGACGCGCATAAGCAGTTCGACAATTTCTACGAAGGCATCTCGCCCTATACCAAGGACGACTATCTGGGCGATCTGCGCCGGGTATCCAGCGGACGAACCGATCCCGAAATGTCGGAACTGCTGGTGAGCAGTTCGCAGGCGACGGTGCGCTGGATGCAATCGGTCGGCAAGATCGAGATGGAGCCAGCCGTCACGCTATCTGCCGTGCGCAAGGGCAATACGATGGTCTGGGCGCGCGGCCTGATCGTGCGCGCCGCGCATGAAGGGGTGGGCCTGTCGCGGTCATGGTTTTCCACGGCGGGCGAACGCGGCATCGAAATCCGCTATGGCGCCGCCGCGACCGAGTTGATCACCGGCGGCGATGGCGGGGTGCGCGGCGTGCGCTTTCGCACCGATGATGGCTATGAGGAGGTCGAGGCTGGCGGCGTCGTGCTGGGCGCGGGCGGTTTCGAGGCGAATGTCCAGATGCGCACGCAATATTTGGGTTCGCTGATCGGCGCGGCCAAGGTGCGCGGCACGCCACACAATCAGGGCGACGGGCTGCGCATGGCCATGGCCATCGGCGCCATGCCCTGGGGCCAGTGGAGCGGCTGCCACGCCACGCCCATCAGCGCCGATTGGGGCGATTTTGCCCCGCGCGAAATGACCGACCGCTCGAACCGGCTCAGCTATGTCTATTCGGTGATGCTGAACCGCAAAGGCCGCCGCTTTGTCGATGAGGGCGAGGATGCGGCGCTGTTCACCTATGCCAAGTTCGGCCGCTCGATTCTGGCCGAGCCGGGGGCGAAGGCGTGGCAGATCTTCGACAGCCAGACGGTGCATTTGCTGGAACCGCGCTATCAGACCTCGGATCCGATCGTGGCGGACACGCTTGAGGAACTGGTGGCGCAGCTGGACATCGAGGACAAGCCGCAGGCGCTGCGCACGCTGGCCGAATACAATGCCGCTGCCAAGGATGCGGCCGAGGGCTTCGACGCCACGCGGCCTGATGGGGTTTCCACCACGGGGCTGGCGCTGGACAAGACCAACTGGGGCATCCGCATCGACAAGCCACCCTTCTACGCCTACAGCGCCACGGGCGGCATCACCTTTACGTTTGGCGGGCTGCGGGTGAACCGCGACGCGCAGGTTGTGGGCACAGACTGGCGCGTCATCCCCGGCCTTTACTGCTGCGGCGAGATGCTGGGTGGGTTGTTTTACGATAACTACCCCGCCGGGACCGGGCTGGTGTCAGGCGCAACCTTCGGACGCATCGCCGGGCGGAACGCCGCCCGCGCGCGCAACTAGGCGGAGGCCGCAATGACCGATCCGGTTGCACTGCGCTTTGCCCGTCAGATCTGCGCCGCCCGTGAGGCGCCTTTACCCCGGCGCGCGATGGAGGTCGCGCGGTCCTGCATCCTTGACACCGTGGGCGTGACATTGGCGGGGATGCCGGAACCCTGTGCGCAGATCCTGCTTGAAACCCCCGGCATCGCCGACGGCCCCGGTGGGGCGCTGATCCTTGGAACCTCGCGCCGCACCTCGATGCTGGATGCGGCATTGGTCAACGGCACAGCCGCTCATGCCTTGGATTTCGACGATTTCACCGGCGTTCTGGGCGGGCATCAATCCGTGCCTGTCGTGCCCTTGTTGCTGGCACTGGCCGAGGAGCACCATAGCTCGGGGCGGGATTTCATCCATGCCTATGCCGTGGGGGTCGAGGCCGAGATCAGGCTGTCCCGCGCGGTCAATCATCATCACTATGACAAAGGCTGGCATCCGACCGCCACGCTGGGCATCTTTGGTGGCGTTGCGGCGGCAAGCAGCTTGATGGGGCTGGATACCGACAGGACCGCGACGGCGTTGGCGATCGCTGCTTCGATGGCTTCGGGGCTGAAGGCGAATTTCGGCACGATGACCAAGCCCTTGCATGTCGGGTTGACCAATCGCTCGGCATTGCTGGCCTGCCTGCTGGCCGCGCGGGATTTCACCGCAGCCGCCGGGGTTTTCGAACATCGTCAGGGCTTTTTCGAAGTCTTCAACGGCGCGGGCACCTATGACGAAGGTCGGCTGTTTGCGGATTGGTGCGCGCCTTGGGAGATCGCGCATGACGACATCGGGTTGAAGCAGTTCCCCTGCTGCGGCTCGACGCATCCGGCGATCATGATGGCGTTGAAACTGCGGGCGGAACATGCGCTGCGCCCCGAGGACATCGCTAAGGTCGAGGTGCTGCCCCATGCGCGCCGCCTGCGCCACACCGATACGCCGCGCCCCCAGACCCCGCTGCAGGCAAAGTTCTCGGTCCAATATGTCGTGGCCCGCGCCTTGCTGGACGGGACCGTGCGGCTGAAGGATTTCGAAGGCGAGGCGCATCTGGAGCCTGCGGTTCTTGCCTTGCTGGATCGGACTACAGCCCGCGCGCATCCCGATATGGCCGATGACGCCCCGCAGCAATGGGGGGCCGAGGTGATCGTGACCCGCACGGACGGGGCTGTGCTGCGCGCCAGACTGGATCAGATGGTCGGTCGCGGCGGCGACAATCCAATGACCGAGCGGGAGCTTTGGTCCAAGTTCGAGGATTGCGCCAGCCGCAGCCTGACCCGCGAACAGACCGCCCCGCTGTTCGAGCGGCTGATGACACTGGAAGGCGCCAAGGACATGGCGCAGGTCGTGCGGCAGATGCAGGTCTCGCATTTGCAGCGCCCTCAGTCGCGCGCCGATCAGGTCAGCTTCGCCGCCGCCTCGGATCAGGATGTGCCAGAAACGACCTGGGTGCCTTGAAATCGGTCACAGCACACCCAGCACGCTAAGACCGGCGGCCAGTGCCAAAGGCACCAGCGGATTATAGCGCGTAAACAGCGAGATGCCGATGGTCACAGCCGTCACGGCAAGCCGCCGCCAATCGCCGCCCCATGCCGAATGTGTCAGCAGCGCGCCCGTCGCCAGCACCATCCCCACCGCGATAGGGGCGATGGTGCGCGACACGACGATGCGCCACCGCGCCTGCTTGTGCCGTTCCCAAGGCCCGGCGACGAAATAGGCCACAAGCGTCGTCGGCAGGATCGCAGCCAACGTGACAAGCAGGGCGCCGAATATGCCGCCCACGCTCCACCCAAGCAGCGTCACGACCAGAAAATTTGGTCCCGGCGCGGCCTGCGCCACGGCGAAAAGTGTGACGAACAGCTCCGCCGTCATCCAGCCGTGTTCGCTGACGACGAACCTTTGCAGGTCGGGAACGGTGGTGATGTAGCCGCCGACCGCGACGCAAGCCAGCGTCGCAACTTTCAGCGCCAGCAAAAGGACCGGATCGTCACCCATGGTCAGCTCCGCATCACCAGCGCCAGCGCCAGACTGACCGGGCCAAGGACAAGCAGGATCGTGGTCAGTGGCAGCTGAAGCAGGAATGCCGCCGAAAAGACGGCCGCCGTCATCCCAAGCCCACGAACCGAGCCGCGCATCGGTTTCAGCAGCTTGATTGCCATCGCAACGATCAGGCCCGCGCCCGCCGCAGCCATCGCACCCAGAATGCGCTGCGCGATTTCGGTTTCGCTATAACGCAGATATAACGATCCCGCGGCGCAGACCAGAATTGCGGGCGGCAGGCATAGCCCCAGAATGGCGGCCAGAGCACCCGGCCATCCACGCAGCCGCACCCCTGCAATGGTCGCAAGCGCGATGACATTGCCGCCGGGGATGAAATTGGCCAGCGCGAAGGTGTTGACGAATTCCTCTTCGGTATACCAGCCGGTGCGTTCGACCAGCAGCCAGCGAACCCAAGGCCCGACGCCGCCAAAGCCCATAATGCCGATCATGCCAAAGCGCAGGAACAGCTCGGTCACCGTCGCTTGCGGGGCGGGCGCATCGGAATTCACCTGCTCGGACATGGCAAGTCCTCCTCTAGTCGATCGATCACAGCGCGCAGCTTTGGCCCGCCGGTGTGGTTCAGGGTCAAAAGCATCTGCGACAGTTTCTGTGCCGCGTCGGCGCCATGGCTTGCGGTCAGGCAGTCGCGCAGTTTTTCCTGCAGGCGACCCGGTTGCAATGGACGGGACCAGATACCGTCAGGCCCGTCCGAGCCTGCAGTCATCCGGCGACCATCGGCAAACGCAATCTCGACCTCAACCCGCATCCGGTCGAACCGGCCTTGGCGCTCTGGGTCCGGGTGCAGCGTGATTTTCGGCAGCAAATCCTGCATCTGCGGGCGAAAGCGCGCGGCATCGGAATAGCTGGCCAGCCCGACCTGACCGTCCAGCAATGCCAGCGCAAAACCGTATTGCATACTGAACTTACCGTCCAACCCGTCCACCGGCGCAGGTCTGTCCACATAGGGCATGACCGGGGCGGTGATACGCCCTGCCACGATCCGGTCCGCGTCCAGCCCCAGATCCTGCATCTGGCCAAACAGCTTCAGCCCGGCCGAGATCAGGAACTGCGTGCCGTATTGCGCCGGATAAAGCTTCCACGCAGGGCCGGGGTCCAGCAGGTGCAATGGGGTGCGGCTGGTCAGTGCCTCAAGGTCGGCGTGCGCCCCGAAATAGGCCGCGACAAAGCCGCGCGGCCCGGCAAGCGCATCGGGATGGGCCGAAAATCCACGCGCAGCCAGCAACGCGGCTTCAAGCCCCGATGCAGCGGCGCGTCCGCAATGCAATGCCTTGGTCATCGACCCGACATTGGCAAGAATACCGCCCGCAGATGATGCGGCTATACCTACAGCCGTCGCCATCTGATCGGGCGTAAGGCGCATCAGCGTTCCGCAGGCCACAGCGGCACCGATCGGGCCGACGACACCCGGCGGATGCAGCACCAGATCGCCCGGTTCGAACTGGCGCGACGCAAGGCGCAGCCGCGCCTGCGTCTCGATCCCTCGGGCCAAAGCATCCAGCAGATCGGGCGTTTCGACATCCCTGATCGCCGTCAAGGCCAGCAGGCCGGGCAGGGTGGTCGAGATCGCATGATTGGCCGGGTTCCACATCGGTTCATAATCCAGCACGTGGATCAACGCGCCGTTGATCCGTGCTGCCGCTGCTGGGGCCAATCGAAGCCGATGGCCCAGCACATGGCAGGGTCCGGGCTGGTCCTTGGCCAAAGCGATCAGGTGCTTCGGCCCCGGCTCTTCCACTGCGGCGCATCCGATGGCCAGCGCATCTGCGACGGCCAGCGCCGCCACATCCCGCGCGGTGTCAGTGATCGGGACGGCACCGACCGCCTGCAAAAAATCGCGCGTCAGCAATGCCAGACCTCGCCCGCGAACAGCTTGCGCGCGGTGCGATAGACGGTGCCGGAACGTGCCGTTACCTTGTCTGTGTCGCTGGTGACATCGGCATCGACCGTCAGTGTGCCCGAAGGGTGACCGACGACCAGCGCACCGGGCGTCGCCCCGGCAATCATGGCGGGGATCGTTCCCGGCAGACGGGCTGCGACCGCCAGACATATCGCGCCGGTCACGGGCACGGCGCGGTGCGGGCGGCCCATCGACATCATTCGGATCGCAATGGAGTGATCGGCTGCCGCCAGCAAGGCGCCCGACAGAACCGCTCCATCTGCCGCGGCGGACACCATGGCGACCTTGGGCAGTGACTGGCCCGCCGCCGCCGCGCCCAGATCCGGCGTCAGGCCCATGGCGACACTTGCCGCCTGACGGATCTGCTCGATCCGGTGCAGGAAAGCGGCATCGCCTTCAAGCGCGTCGGGCAGTTCCAACCCGGTCTTGCCCAGCGTTGCAGCGTCAACAAAGACACAGGGATTAGCCGCATCGATGCAGCTGGCCGCGCAATTGGTTCCGTCGGCCAATGTCAGCATATCAACGGCGCGTCCCGTCGGCAGCAGCCGTCCCGTCTTGGCGCCGCCGGGTGCCAGAAACTCCAGCCGCACGGCCGATCCACTGCCCGACACGCCATCGATGCGGAAATCGCCCCGAGGATCGAACCGTCCGCCATCTGCGGGAAAGCGCGCCACGATGACCTTGCCGGTATTGGTGTTGTGAATGCGCACGACCGCTTCGTTTCCCTGCGGCGGGGGGACCATCCCCAGATCCAGCGCCGCCGGACCCATGGCCGAAGACATGTTTCCGCAATTGCTGGAATAATCCACCGCACCCGCACCGACCGGCACCTGAACAAAGGTATAATCCACATCCGCATCGGGATGGCTGGACGGACCCAGGATGCAGACCTTGGACAGCGACGACATACCGCCACCCATGCCGTTCAACTGGCGACCGTTATCGTCGGGCGAACCCATCGCGCCCAGAAAGATGGCATCGCGCGCCGCAGGGTCAGTCGGCAGGTCACATTCGCGAAACACCAGTGCTTTGGATGTGCCGCCGCGCCAGAACTGCGCGGGTATGCTGGCTTGCGACATGACTAAGTTCCTTCTCCTGGCCGTTCAGGCGCCGGTATAGCGGGCCTGCAGGGCATCGTAATGATCTTTCCGCACCACCCGCTGGCGTTCCTCGAAACTGGCCAGCATGTCCTCGGCCCCGTGAAGCGAGCCGTGGTCGCGCAGATGGCCCAGCACGCGGTTCACCGACAGGACCGACGCCTGCAACGCGGCGTTTGCGTAAAGCACCAGCGAAAATCCGGCATCGCGCAATTCATCCAGCGTCAGCATCGGGGTCAGCCCGCCCATGACGATGTTAATCAGCTGCGGTTGCGGCAGCTGCCCGATGCGGCGGATTTCTTCGGGCGTCTGCGGGGCCTCGACGAAAATGATGTCCGCACCTGCCTCGGCCATGGCGAAGGCACGGTCCAGCGCCGCTTCAAAACCCAGCACGGCGCGGGCATCCGTGCGCGCGATGATCATGAGGTCAGGGTCCGAGCGTGCGTCCAGACAGGCTTTCAGCTTGCCCGTCATCTCCTCGATCGGGACGACTCCCTTGCCCGAGAAATGGCCGCATTTCTTGGGAAATATCTGGTCCTCGATCTGCAGCGCCGCGCAGCCCGCGCGTTCCATCATCTGCACGGTGCGATAGGCGTTCAACGCATTGCCAAAGCCGGTATCTATATCCGCGATCAGGGGCAGGGCGCAGACATCTGTGATCCGCGCTGCGGTTTCGGCGATCTCGGTCGGCGTAATCAGCCCCAGATCGGGCATTCCCAGATGGGTATTCGTCAGCCCCGCGCCCGTCAGATACACGGCCTGAAAGCCCAGTTCCTCGATGATGCGGGCGACCAGCGCATTCGCCGCGCCCGGCAAAAGCGTGGCCTGCCGCTGTTCGACCAATTGGCGCAATGCCTTGCGACGCGCTGAAAGCGATCCGGTGCAATCGCCTTGACTCCTGCCGCCCCCGGTTTCGTTGGAACATATATTCATTATGTTTTTTCCTTCCTGGCAAGTCAGGTTAAGGCTCAAACTGTTCGCAATTATGTATATTGTCAACAGTTGACTTGTGAACGTCAGATGTTACGCTTCCTGACGTTGCCGTTCAGTGCAGCACAGTCAGGTTTGGGAGGGCATGACGATGATAACGGGAAATATTTCCCAGATTTCACGATTCGCTGGACTGATCGTATTGGGTCTGGCCGGGCCGGTATCCGCACAGCAGCAGGACTGGGCCTTGGTCGAGGCTGCGGCAAAGGACGAAGGCGCGCTGGTCTTTTATTCCAATCTTCAGCCCAACGGCATCGAACCGCTGCTGGCCGAATTTCGCGCGGCATATCCCGGCATCTCGACCGAACAGGTGCGGCTGGGATCGAACCCGCTGATCGAGCGGTTCGAGACCGAATTCAATGCAAAGCGCAATCTTGCAGACGTGGTGGTCACCTATGCCGACGAACGGGTCTATAACGGCGCCAAGAACGGCTGGATGACCGAATGGACCCCGCCCGAACTGGCCACCTATCCCGCCGAGGTGAATTATCAGAACATGATGTTCACCATCCAGCAGACGCGCGAAGCGATCATCTGGAACACCAATCTGCTGGGCGCGAACCCCGCGCCGACCGAATGGAAAGACCTGTTCGACCCGATGTGGAAAGGCAAGGTCGGCATGAACCCGCCATGGCGGTCACTGGCGATCCAGCAGATCGTGACCTATTGGCAGGAACTGGGCATTCCCGATGCGGCCGAGCAACTGAAAGCCAATGACGTGCGCTTTTTCGAGGGGTCGGGCGGCATCATTCAGGCCGTGATCCGTGGCGACGTTGTGGTGGCCGAACTCAGCGACATTCCCCTGAACCCTCTGCTGGAGGAAGGTGCGCCGATCGGCTTCGTCTACCCCGAAAGCGGCACGACAACCTCGGCCTCGCGGATCTTCGTGGCCAAGAACGCGCCCCATCCCAACGCCGCCATGGTGTTCACCAACTGGCTGATGACCGAGACGGGGCAGGCCGCACTGGTCAAGTTCGGCGGCCTTGCCGTGACCCGACCGGGTGTCGCGCCACCAAGCAAGCTGCCCGCCACCTCGGACCTGAAAAACGTGGTCGATGGCGAAAAGCTGCTATCGCCGGAAAAACAGGCCGAGATCGTCAAGCACTGGCGCACTGTGTTCGACATTCAGTGACCGTCTGACCAGACGCCAACGGGATCGCCGCAAAGGCGACCCGATCCGAAAGGGGAGGGGATAAGACATGTCCGACACGACGACACAGCCGGGGGTCATGTCCGGCAGCAAGGCAGCAACAGCGCTGGCCCGAAAGCGCGACGAGTTCCGCTATCTTCGGCTTGCGACCACGGTGATCGTCACGCTGATGGTGCTGACGCCAATTCTGGCGCTGGTCTATGGCAGCTTTCGCACTGCCGCGCCGGGCGCTCCGGGGGAATGGACGCTGCGCAATTACTGGGCGCTGTTTTCACCGGGCGTCGTGCGGACCATGGGGATCACGCTGGCGGTGGGGTTGCTGACCTCGGCCCTGTGTATCGTGATCGGGACGATCATCACGCTGATCGTGCATCGCACCGATTTCCGATATGGCAAGGCGGTGACGATGATGGTGGGGCTGGCATTCTATTTCCCGTCCTTCATCCTTGCGATGGCATGGATCATCATCGGCGCGCCGGGTGGGATCTGGAACGTCGTGCTGGGCACCTGGCTGGGCCTGGAATGGCTGCGCATCGACGTCTATTCGCTGGCGGGCATCGTCTTTGTCATGGTGCTGCATCAGGTGCCATTCGTCTATCTGACGATGCGCGGCCCGATCATGGGTATGGATGGCATCTATGAAGAAGCTGCCCGCGTCGCAGGCGCACCGCCGCGCCGGGTGCTGTTCAAGGTGACGCTGCCGCTGCTGAGCTTTTCGCTGCTGTCGAGCTTCATCCTGACCTTTATCATCACCATCGAGCAATTCGCCATCCCGGCGCTGCTAGGTATCCCGGCGCAGGTGAACATGCTGGCGACGCAGCTTTACTTACTGGTGCGGTTCTCGCCCACCGATTACGGGCTTGCCGCTGCCATCGGCATTGCGCTGTCGGTCATCACCGGCGCCGCGATATGGGCGCAGCGGCGCGTGACGCATTCGGGCCGTCTGACCACGGTGACGGGCAAGACCAGCCGCTTGAACCCGATCCGGCTGGGACGCTGGCACTGGCTGGCCACGCTGTTCTGTTTCGGCTTTATCGCGCTGGGGCTGGTCGCACCGATGCTGATGCTGATCTACACCTCGCTGATCAAATGGTTCAACGCGAACCCCATGCAGGCGGCCTATACGTTCCAGCATTACGCGGCGATCTTTTCGTCAGGTTCCACCATGCGCAGCTTCAGCAATACGCTGATCGTCTCGGGCGTGGGTGCGGCCTTCGGGGTCATGCTGGGTCTGCTGACATCCTATTTCACCGTGCGGTCCACGGCCACGCGCTCGCGCTATCTGGATTTCATCGCGACGCTGCCCTTTGGCGTCCCCGGCATCGTGCTGGGGCTGGGGCTGCTTTGGGCCTATGCCTATCTGCCGCTGCCGCTTTACGGCACGCTGACGCTGATCATCGTCAGCTTTGTCACCCGTTACCTGCCTTATGCGACCGAAACGATCGGCGGCCAGATGGTGCAGGTCGACAAAAGCCTTGAGGAAGCCGCGTGGGTGTCCGGCGCAACCAAGGCGCAGGGCGTCCGGCGCATCCTGCTGCCTTTGGTCGCGCCTTCGATTCAGGGCGCGTATTTCCTGATGTTCATGGCCTTTTTCCGCGAAATCTCGTCTGCGATCCTGCTTTATACCGGGGCGACGGCAGTGATCTCGATCTCGATCTGGGCCTTTTTCGAACAGGCGAACTGGGGGCTGGCCTCGGCGCTGTCGGTGATCGCGACGCTGATCATCTTTGTCGCCATGGCGCTGATTACCGCCCTTTACCCGGCCGCGCGCCGCAAATGACATGAGGTTGGCATGAGCATCCAAGTCCAGAATCTTTGCAAGGCTTACGGCGCGCTGACCGTCGTGCCCGATGTGTCCTTTGATGTGCACGAGGGTGAGTTCATCTCGCTTCTGGGGCCGTCCGGTTGCGGCAAGACCACGACGCTGCGCTGCATCGCGGGGCTTGAGGAATCCAGCGGTGGCGTGATCCGCATCGGCGACAAGGTGGTGTCCGATCCGGCGCGTGGCATTTCGGTCCCCAGCCACGGGCGCGACATCGGCATGGTGTTCCAAAGCTATGCGATCTGGCCGCATATGACCGTGGCCGAGAATGTCGCGTTTCCCCTGCGCACCCGCAACGCGCCCAAGGCCCGCATTGCCGAACAGGTGGACCGGGCGCTGTCGGCGGTGGAGCTGGCGCATCTGCGCGACCGTTACCCGTCCGAGTTGTCGGGCGGTCAGCAACAGCGCGTCGCGTTGGCGCGCGCCATCGTCGGCCGCCCCTCGATCCTGCTGTTCGACGAGCCTTTGTCCAATCTGGACGCGAAATTGCGGGAATCGACCCGGACCGAAATCCGGCGCATCCAGAAGCAATTGAACGTGCCATCGCTTTACGTGACCCACGATCAGGAAGAGGCGCTGTCGATGTCCGACCGCGTGATCGTCATGGACAAGGGCCAGATCCAGCAGATCGGCACGCCGCAGGAACTCTACCGCGCCCCAGTGAACAGGTTTGTGGCGGATTTCGTGGGCAAGGCCAGCTTTGTCGATGTTGTGCGCGAAGGCTCGGGCGCATGGCGCACGCCGGATGGCACGGTATTGCCCGGCACATTGCATTCCCCCGAGGGGACCGCCCACCAGCTGATGCTGCGTCCTGAATCGCTGCTGCTGGACCCGCAGCACGTTGCCTCGGACAATATCTCGGTGCCCGGCAGGGTTCTGTCGGCGCAATATCTGGGCGCCGTGACAGAATATCTGGTTCAGGCACTGGGCGGCGAGGTGCGGGTCCATTCGCCCATTGATCTGGGAACAGATCAGGTCGTCGGTTTGTCTTTCCGTTCGGGCGATTGCCGCATCGTCGCGCGATAATGCGCCCATGCCACCAGTTTCCCCACGCAGCCTGTGCCTGTTCATCTAAACTGCGGTCAGACCTCTCACGGAACTCTTAGCGACTCATGTCAGGAGACAACCATGAAGATCGTGACCAGCCTCAGTTTTCAGGGACAGTGCCGCGAGGCGTTTGAATTTTACGCCAAGGTTCTGGGCGGCAAGATCACGGCGGCGTTCCCTTATGGAGAAGCACCGCCGGGGATGCTCAGCGACGACCGATACAAGGACTGGCTGATGCATTGCTGGCTTGAGGTCGGGGATCAGGCGCTGATGGGTGCAGATATGGACGAAGAATGGGCGCCCAATATCGCCAGGCCCAAGAACGGCTTCGACGTGACATTGCACACCGAAGACAGCGCCGAGGCGCGGCGATGGTTCGACGCACTGTCCGATGGCGGCAAACAGACCATGCCGTTCGAAGCGACTTTCTGGTCGCCCGGTTTCGGCGGGCTGATCGATCGTTTCGGCATACCGTGGATGATCAATACGGTTCCGGGTAAGGACTGGGCACCGCCGCAGGGTTGATGCCCGGTCGCTTTGTGGATCTAACGTGCTGAAAGAAAGATAACACGAATTATGTTATTTTTCTTTCGATGCGCTGGGATACGGTTCCCAGCGACGGGTTGCGCTTTGCGTGCAACCGTCGCTGGTCGTTCGATCATTCCCGATCAACCAAGGCTCTGACGACATGGAACCGCGACACCCCATCATTGGCGAGTTGCGCAACCAGACCCAGTTCCCAGTCGATATAGGCCTGCATCTTTTCGCGCGCGTTATCCGTGCCTTCATATGGCCGCTTGTAAGCGTCGATCGGCTGCGATGCCTCGTGCAGTTCGGTGGATAGCCCCTCTGTCCAAGCAGCAGTCCCACCTGCAAGAACGTGCACCGGACGGTCCGTAGCGGCCCGTGCAACCGCAAGATTGGCTGCGGCAATTCGTCCGTCCGGCGATGTCAGCACGATGGGGCCATCGCCCGGCAGACCCGCGATGTCGCGCGCCAGTTCAGGCCCGGACACAAACCACGCGCCGGGGATATGGCCTTTGGCATAGACCGCGTGCCGCGCCAGATCCGCGACCGTCGCCCCGTCTACAGACGCGACCGTGTCGCCGTCGAATTGCCATTCCTTGGGCGGCGCGACTTGCGAAAGCCCGGCTGCATCTTCCAGCACCGCAACGTCCCAGCCCATCTGCCGCAGCCAGCTTGCAGCCATGCGCGCCCGCACGCCGTCATCGTCGAATAGCACGACGCGCGCGCCGCGAACGCCCAGCCATTCATCCGTCGCCTGCACCAACTGACCGCCGGGCGCCGAGATGAAACCTGGCGGATGACCGGCGGCGTATTCGTCAGGGCTGCGCACATCCAGCAGGTAAAGCGTCCGGTCCTGTTGCACGCGCCAGTTTTCGACGACAGCCGCGCTGACGATAGGCACGCCCACATGATCGGCCCAGCGACGCGCGTTCGTCTGTGCAATTTCGCGGCCCTGAGCCGAGGGATCACCGCCGCGTGCGCTGGCCTTGGTTTCCACCGACAGCCCCGCAAGCGTCCAGCCGATGGTGCCGTTGCGCAATGCGACCACGCGGTTCGGGATGCCGGCATTGATCAGGCTTTGCGTGCCGATGATGCTGCGCGTGCGTCCTGCGCAATTCACGACGACCAACGTGTCGGGCGACGGCGCGATGTCGTTGATGCGATAGACCAGTTCGCCCCCCGGCACGGACTGGCCGCGCGGAATGCTCATGGTGTTGTATTCCTCGTATCGGCGGGCATCCAGAACGACCACGTCCTGCTGGCCTTCGATGATCGCCTTGACCTCTTCGGCGGGCAACGAAGGCGTGTGCCGGATCGACTCGACCAACTCGCCAAAGGCTTTCGAGGGCACGTTGACGTCGATGTAAACCTCACCCTCGCGGGCATAGGCGGAAAGCCCGCCTGCAAGAATGGCGACATCGCTGTAACCCAGCGCCTTGATCCGGGGGACGGCGCGTTCCGCATAACCTTCGCCGTCGTCATAGACGACGACAGATGTGGATTTGCGGGGCACCAGCGGCGGCAGGCCGACCTCGATTTCGCTGACCGGGATGGTCAGGGCGAAAAGCGGGTGTCCGGCGGCAAAGGGGCCTTCCTCGCGCACGTCAATCAGCGCGATTTCATGGCCAGAAGTCCAATGGGCGCGCAATTCGGCAGGTGTCATCGTTCTTGTCATCTCAGAAAAACGCTCCGGTGGGGGGCAAAGCCCCGTTCAGGTAATGATCGCCGATGATCCGCTCTTTGTAGATGCGGGGGTTATGCGCGGCGATCACCTTGATGTTGCGCCAGTGCCGGTCCAGCGCGCGCGAGGCCGAAACACCGCTGCCCGACGATACGTCGATCAGCAGACTGGCAAGCTGCGCTGCGGTTTCGTCCACCACCACCTTTGCCTCGGCTGCGGCGATGCTGGCCGCGACCGACAGGCGCTGTGCATCCGGGGACGCGGCGTGGCGCCAGGCAAGGTCCAGCGCCTCGATCGCGCGGTCGGTCACGGCGATGATGGCTGCGCGGTAACCGGCGATGCGCCCGATCACGGTCTGCAGCTCGGGCTCATCTGCGGGGCGTTCGGCCAGCGCGTGATAATAGTTGCGGCTGCGCCCGCGCACCAGATTCAGCGCATCCAGCAGAACCCGGTTCACAATGCCAGAAATCACCGTGGTCAGGTAAATCTGGTGGAATGTGTAGTGGTAAAGATAGGGTTCATCGGGATCGGCCACCGGCAGTTCGAACAGGTCGCCGGGGCGGATGACCACCCGGTCAAACACCGTTTTGCCCGAACCCGTCAGCTTTTGTCCGAAACCGTCCCAGTCATCCTCCAGCACGACGCCGGGGGCGTTTGTCGGGATGAAGAACTGCCGCACCGCGCCTTGCGGATCGATCGCGGTCGCGAACAGATGGTCGGCATAGATATTGCCGGTCGAATAGATCTTGGTCCCTGACACGCGATAGCCGTCACCATCGGGTTCCAGCGTCGCCGCCGGGATCTGGCTGCGCCCGCCTGCGGCGCTGGACGTCTGTTCGGAAAACGCCACGCCAAACATGCGATTGTCACGCGCCAGCGCCAGCACGTGCTGCGAAAAGCCGTCGCTTTCGGTTTTCAGATGCTGCTCGACCGCAAAGAAGTGGTTGCGGAAGACATGGGCGATATTCGGGTCCGCCGTCGCCAGATCGCGCGCCAGCGCGAAAAGCTCCGGCAGTGTCGCGCCGTTCAGACGCACGGCGGCAAAGCCGCGCCGCTTCAATTCGGCGGTTTCATCGAAAATCGGGCGACGGGCGACGTCACGCGCCGCAGCCCCATCAGCGAATTCCTGAAACAGCGCGTCAAAGCCAAGTCGCCGCGTGACGGGTGCCCAGTCAGGCGTTGTGACGCCAGTGACGAAATTCGTGTGTCGCATGGCTTAATCCTTGGTTCCGGTGCGGCGCGTGGCCACGTCCCGCGGGTCCACATATTGGTCCAGCCCCAGATGGTCGCGCAGCGTGCGGCCTTGGTATCGGGTGCGGAAACGACCGCGCTTTTGCAGGATCGGGATCAGGTGATCCACGATGTCCTCAAGCCCCGAGGTCTGCACGTCGATATTCAGGTTGAAGCCGTCTGCCGCATCCCCATCAATCCAGTTCAGGATGTCGTCAGCCACCTGTTCGGGCGTGCCGACCACCATGCGATGGCCGCCGATGATATTTGACAGCGCCGCCTGCCGCGCGGTCCAGTTCGCCGGACGCGCTTCGGACAGGATCTGCGCCCGCGGCCATCGCGAGGCGATGGGCACATTCGGCTCGGCCCGGTCGATCAGATCGAACGGCAGAACGCGGTCCAGCGGAATGTCGTCCGGCGTCAGCCCGAAATGCCGCGCCAGTTCGCCGTGCAGGAAGGCGATGTCCAGCCCGGCATCCAGATCGGCCTTGCGCTGCTGTGCCTCGGCCTCGGTGCTGCCAAGGATCGGGAACAGGCCCGGCATGACCAGCAATTGCGACGGATCGCGCCCGTTCGCGCGGGCCAGCGCCTTGACGTCGGCAAAGAATTTCTGGCCACCCTGAATGGTGCGCTGTCCGGTAAACAGCGCATCGGCATAGCGCGCGCCGAATGCCTTGCTGTCCTCGGACTGGCCTGCCTGAAAGATGACCGGGCGGCCCTGCGGCGGCACGGTTGCAGACAGGCTGCCGCGCGCACGGAAATGCTGGCCCTGCACGTCGATGGGACGCAGGCGGCTTTCATCGACGAATACATCGCCGCTGGCGACCACCGCATCCTGCGGCAC
The DNA here is from genome assembly GCF_900182695.1 of Paracoccus laeviglucosivorans. Taxonomy (GTDB): domain Bacteria; phylum Pseudomonadota; class Alphaproteobacteria; order Rhodobacterales; family Rhodobacteraceae; genus Paracoccus; species Paracoccus laeviglucosivorans. The sequence continues at coordinate 17,957 of NZ_FXTK01000025.1, read as the reverse complement.
GGAATCCCAAAGGCCGGTCACGATCTGGGCGAATTCCTTGGCGCGTTGATAGCGTTCGTCCTGACTGAAGCCCTTATCCAATCCATAGGCGTCCAGCGCCACCGGCGTCTGGCTGGTGATGATGTTCCAAGCCGCCCGCCCCTTGGAGATATGATCCAGCGAGGCGATCTGCCGCGCCACCACATAGGGATGGCCGAAGATGGTCGAGGTGGTTGCCACAAGCCCGATATGGTCGGTCTGCTGCGACAGCGCGGAAAGCAGCGTCACCGGGTCCAGCGCGCGCCATGGCCGGGTAAAGCTTTCCTCGACCAGCCCGCCGGGGCCGTCGGCCAGAAACAGCGCGTCGATCAGGCCGCGTTCCGCGACCTTGGCGATACGGATGAAGGCATCGATATCGGTGGAAAGCGTCGCCGCATCCGGCAGCGTCTTCCATGCGGCATCGTGGCGGCCCGAGGCCAGCACATTGACGCCAAGGCGGACAGGTCTGTTCATGGCTTAAACCCTTACGACATGGTCGGCGACATTGATGCGGCCGGGCAGGATTTCCCGCTCGGACAACCAGTCGGCGGCGCGCTGGAATTCGGTCAGGAAGGCCGCGTCATCCGCCTCATAGAAGATGTTCTGGCGGTTATAGCCGATCAGATGGTCGCGCACGGCGTCGCTATATTGCCCTTCGGCCTGCGCGATGGTTTCGGCCTCGGTGGGGTTTTCGCTGATCCACTGCCCCTCGGTGCGATAGGCGTCGATGGTCGCGCGAACCAGATCGGCATTCTCGGTCGCGAAATCGCGGGTGGTGACCAGGCTGGAATAGTCGATCAGGAAATCCAGATCAGTGCCTTCAAAGAAGATGTCCTTGGCGTCGAACTGATCGCGGGCGATATCGACCGCCGGGGTCCACATCGACCACGCATCGACCTTGCCCTGACCAAAGGCAGGGGCGGCGTCCGGCGGGTTCAGATAAACCACCGTCACATCACTGCGGCTCAGGCCATGCTTCTCCAGCGCGGCGATCAACAAGAACTCGCCCAGACCCGAGCGGTTGACGGCGATGCTTTTGCCCCTGAGATCGGCCACGCTGTCGATACCGCTGTCTTTCTTGACGATGATCGCGGTCGAGCGCGGTTTGTAGACGTTGAACTGCGTAAAGACCAAGTTCGATCCGGCAAGGATCGCCGCCAGTGCGGGGGTGGTGCTGCCCCAGAAACCGAAATCGGCGCTGCCGCCGACCACAGCCTGCAAGGACGGCGCGTGGTTCGGGAACGGGCCGACCCATTCGACCTTGATGTCTTTCGCGGCCAGTTGCTTTTCGAACTCTCCGCGCTGCTTGGCGATCAGCGGCAGACCGCCCCTGCCCCAGCCAAGCCGCACGGTGTCGGTGGTCCGCGCCTGCACGGCAAGCGGAGGCAGACCGACAAGGGCTGCGGCCCCAAAAGCGGCGGTCGCCTGAATAAGATTGCGTCTGTTGATCGTCATGTCTGTCTCCGCGGCATGGCTCCGCCATTCGGGCGGTCCCGTGTCTTGAAATCTGGGTTGGTTTTGATGCGTCAGGCGGCGCGGGTGTCGCTTTCGACCCCAAGCTCCTGCAGCAAAGTGTCACGAAGGCCGGTGCTGCCCTCGACTTGGTATGAGGCCGCGATCCGCCCTTCCCGCATCACCAGAATGCGGTCGGCAATCGCCACGGCTTCGTCTACGTCATGCGTCACCAGCAGCACGCCGGGGCGATGGCGGGCGACCAGTTCGCGGATCAGAACGTGCATCTTGATCCGGGTCAGCGCATCCAGCGCGGCAAAGGGTTCGTCCAGCAGCAGCAGTTTCGGTTCGCGTACCAAGGCCCGTGCCAGGGCGACCCGCTGCGCCTGACCGCCGGACAGGTTGCGCGGCCAGTCCTCTTCGCGTCCGGCAAGACCGACTTCGCGCAGCGCGGCAATGGCAGCCTTGCGGCCTTCGGGTGTTTCCATGCCCAGTGCCACGTTCTGCCACAGCGGCGTCCACGGCAGCAGGCGATGTTCCTGAAACACCACCGCAGGCTTGCCCGGCGCATCGATATGGCCGCCGTCGATGGGATCCAGCCCGGCAAGCGCGCGCAGCAATGTGGTCTTGCCGCAGCCGCTTTCCCCCAGCAGCGCCACGAATTCCCCTTCTCCGATGCGAAGGTCCAGGTTCTCGATCACCACGCGGTCACCATATTGACGACGCAGGCCACGGACGAAAACGGCGCTCATATCAGCTCTCCTTGGCGTAATTGGGATGCCAGCGCAGCAGCTGACGCTCCAGCAGGCGGGCCAGACTGTCGGCCCCTACCCCGATCGCGGCATAGATCAGGATGGTCAGCACGATCACGTTGGTCTGCAGAAATTCCCGCGCGTCCATCGCCAGAAAACCGATGCCGCGGGTGGTCGCAATGGTTTCGGCAATCACCAGCGCCAGCCATGCTACCGCCAGCGCATAGCGCACGCCGGTCAGGATCGACGGCATCGCACCCGGCAGGATGATCCGGCGGATCGTGGCTTTCCACGACAAGCCGGTCACGCGCGCCAGTTCAAGCAGCTTCGGATCCACCTGACGAATGCCAAGCACTGTATTGATATATATGGGGAACATTACGGCCAGCGAGACCATGAAGATCTTGCCCGTCTCATCCACGCCAAACCAGACGATGACCAGCGGCAGCATCGCAAGGAAAGGGATTGCGCGGATCATCTGGATGGACCTGTCCAGCACCGCTTCGGCCAGGCGCGAAAAGCCCACAAGCACGCCAAGGGCAAAGCCGATGCTGCCCCCGATGGCAAAGCCTACGGCGGCGCGGGCAAGGCTTGCCCCCAGATGCTGAAACAGCAAGCCGTTTGCAATCAGACGCCAGCCGGTCGCCGCGACCGCACTGGGCGCGGGCATGACCTGCGGCGAAATCAGGCCCAGCCGCGATCCGGCCTCCCAGATCAGCAGGAAACCAAGGGGTGCCAACCATGAGATGACGTTAAGCTGCAACGAAGTCAGCTTGGCCTTTTCGCGCTTGCGCGGTGCGGCTGTGATCGTATTTCGTTCCGTAAGCTGAATGGTCACGACACCCGTTCCTTCCGTCCGTTCGTCTTACACGACTAACTTTATCGTTTTTAATAGAACAGATTTCTCCGGCGTTCGCGATTCTCTATTCCGGCCCGTGGGCAGACGAAATTTTCTCACTGGAAAAAGCTACAAGGAACGAACGTAGCGTTCCCCCCTATCAGCGATTCCCGTGCTGCAATTTGTCTGAATTTACGCTGGCACAGATTATCTGCCCACCGCGAATCCGTGAAGGAACCGTTCCCTAAACCGATGCGACTTTGGAACGGCATAAACCGCGCAGACTGCTAGCATTCACCCGCAATCTTCAGGGCATTGGAAAGGATAATATGATGCTGGCGGCCGCAGTTTCTCGATTTGGTGCAATGCTGACGATGGCGATTGGCCTTTGCGCACCCGCGTCCGCGCAAGAAGTCGTGCTGCGCGTGGGCGATCAGGTCGGCGCGGAACGCGCGCGACTAGAGGCTGCTGGACTGCTGGATAACCTGCCCTATCACATTGAATGGTCGGTATATCCTGCCGCTGTGAATCTGCACGAAGCGTTGAAGGCTGGCGCAATCGACATCGGCAGTTCCGCGGATTCGCCCGCCGTCAGCGCAATTGCCGGCGGCTCCAAGATCAGAATTGCCGCCGCGTTCAATAATGGCGGCAAGGGCACGTCCATACTTGTTCCCAAGGACAGCGATATTCAGACAATTTCCGATCTTCGCGGCAAGACAATATCACCGACTACGCGCGGTAGCGTTTCACATTATCTGGTGCTGGGTGCCTTGAAAAAGGCGGGTATTACCCCGTCCGAGGTCACGTTGGCTTTTCTGGCACCCACCGATGCCTCGGCGGCGTTTCAGGCGGGAAGCATCGATGCCTGGGGAACGTGGGGCATCTATACCGCACGCACGACCGGAGTGCTGGGCGCGCGGATATTGCTGGACGGCCAAGGGATAAACAGCGGTTACTCGGTCTATGCCGCGACCGAGGAGGCCTTGGCCGATCCGGCCCGGAGTGCCGCCATCGCGGATTACGCGGATCGTATGGAACGGGCCTATGCATGGTCGCGCGACCACCGCGAGGAGTTTCTGGACTTCTACGCCGCCTTTACCAAGCAAAAGCGCGAGGTGGTCGAGCCTATGTTCGACGAGCAGACCTCGTATACCCGGCGGCCCATCGACGACAAGCTGGCGGCGGATCTGCAGCAGGTCTTTGCGACATGGGTCGAAGCGGGCGTGCTTTCCGGCGATCTGGACCTGTCCAAATACATTGAACGCGAGCCGCTTAAGGTGGTCTCGCAATGACATTGATGCAGCCCTTACGCCCCGCCCCAAAGCTGGAGCGATTGCACCCCGCAGTCGCGCGAACCGGCGTGCCGCGCGGGTTTCGACGCGCCTTGGGTCCGCTGCTGATGGTCGTGCTGTGGCAATTGGCATCGGTGACAGGCGTGCTGCCCGCCGAAGTCCTTGCCGCCCCGTCCACGGTGATCGGCAGTGCCGCCACCCTGCTTGAAACCGGAGAGTTGCAGGCTGCGATCCTTGTCTCGCTGAAGCGGGTGGTGGCAGGGCTGGCGCTTGGCGGCAGCATCGGGATCCTGCTGGCCGTGACAGCCGGGCTGACAAGATTGGGCGAGGATCTGGTCGATGCGCCCATGCAGATGCTGCGCACCGTCCCGAATGTCGCGCTGATCCCGCTGCTGATCATCTGGTTCGGCATCGGCGAGGCACCCAAGATCGCGCTGATCGCACTGGCGACGGCCTTTCCGCTATATATCAATGTTTACGCTGGGATACGCGGGGTTGATCAGAATCTGGTCGAAGCCGCGCGAACGCTTGGCATGGGCAGAACTGCCATGGTGCGCCATGTCATCCTTCCGGGCGCGCTGCCAAATGCCCTGACCGGCTTTCGCTATGCGCTTGGCGTGGCTTGGCTGGCGCTGGTCTTTGGCGAACAGATCAATGCCACTGCCGGGATCGGCTATCTGATGGCCACCGCGCGCGAGTTCTTTCAGACCGATGTGATCGTCGTCTGTCTTGTCGTCTATGCGCTGCTGGGCCTTGCCGTCGATTTCATCGTCCGCTTTCTGGAAAGGAGCCTGTTGTCATGGCGTCCCTCGTTCACCGGCACATAACTGCGGCGACGGCCCCCGATGCCGTCCGCATTTCCGGGCTAAGCCGCAGCTTCGACGGGCGGCGCGTCATCCAAAATCTGGACCTGTCCATCGGCGCGGGCGAATTCATCGTATTGCTGGGCGCGTCGGGCTGCGGGAAAAGCACGCTGCTGCGCATCCTTGGCAATCTGGACCGCGATTTTCAGGGCGAGGTCGAGGTCCCGACCCGCCGCGCCGTGGCGTTTCAGGCCCCCCGGCTGATGCCGTGGAAAAAGGTGTGGCGCAATGTCACGCTTGGCCTGCCGAATGCGGACCGTGCGTTGGCCGAACGCGCCTTGGCCGAGGTCGGGCTAAGCCACCGCGCCGATGTCTGGCCCAAGGTGCTTTCGGGCGGAAAGGCGCAGCGCGCATCGTTGGCGCGCGCTCTCGTCCGCTCGCCCGAACTGTTGCTGCTGGATGAACCCTTCGCCGCATTGGATGCGCTGACGCGGATCAAGGCGCAAACTTTGGTCGCGGAATTGTGGCAACGCCACGGCTGTGCCGTCCTGCTGGTCACCCATGACGTCGAGGAGGCAGCCCTTCTGGCCGACCGCGTGCTGGTGATGAAGGATGGCGTCATCGCCCATGAACATCGCATCGACCTGCCGCGCCCGCGCGATGTGGCCGATCCCGCAATCGCGAATTTGCGCGGCCGGTTTCTGGACTGGCTGGGCGTCCATCACTGACGATCGAAAGGAATGGCTTATGAACGAACAAGTCGCAGTCACCCGCAACTGGAAAACCGAAGGTATCCGCGTCATCGCTCCGCGCGGTCGTGACAAGGACACGCCCGAAACGCAAGGGATGAACCGGCAGGTGGCGATTTCGGGCAGGCGCACCGGGTCCAGCGCACTTTGGGCCGGCACGAACCATATCCGCCCCGGCGAAATCACGGGTGCGCATCACCACGGCCCCTTGGAAAGCATCATCTTCGTCATCAGCGGCACGGCTCTGATGCGTTGGGGCGAAAGGCTGGAATTCATCACCAAGGCCGAGGCGGGCTCGTTCCTGCTGGTCCCGCCCTATATGCCGCATCAGGAACTGAACGCCTCGGATACCGAGGATCTGCATTGCGCATTGGTGCGCAGCGGGACCGAGGAAATTGTCGTCAACCTGCCCGATCTGGACGCGGTGGACGACCCGGAATGGATGTATTTCTGAAAGGGGCGCAACATGAGCATCGAATTCATCGGCTATATCGGCAACCGCAATGGGTCCGAAACCATCCCCTATTCCGGGCCGGTCATCGACCGCGAACACATTCGTGCTGCGGCCTCGATCCACGAAAACGGCGGTTTTGACCGGGTTCTGCTGGCGTTTCATTCGCATTCGCCCGAAAGCCTGCTGGTCGGTCAATATGCTGCCAGCGTGACCGAGCGGCTGGGTTTCCTGTTGGCGCACCGTCCGGGCTTTGTCGCGCCGACGCTGGCGGCGCGTCAGTTGGCCACGCTGGATCATCTGACCGGCGGGCGCGTGGCGGTCCATATCATCACTGGCGCGGCGGATGCCGAAATGGCGCGGGACGGCGATTGGCTGACCAAGGACGAACGTTATGCCCGCACCTCGGAATATATCGACATCCTGCGCCTGCAGTGGCAGGCCGACGAGCCCTTTGACTATGACGGTGCTTATTACCGGGTCGCGGGCGCAAGGTCGGATGTCAAGCCGCGCAATCTGCCAATCTTCTTCGGCGGCTCCTCCGCTGCTGCGGTGGCGGTGGCCGGGCGTCATGCCGACACATATGCGTTGTGGGGCGAAACGCTGGAGCAGGTGGCCGAAACCATCGCGGCCATCCGTGCCGCAGCGGCCCCCCATGGACGTCATCCCCGCTTCAGCCTGTCGCTGCGCCCCATCCTTGCCGATACGGAACAGGCCGCATGGGACAAGGCCGAACGCCTGCTGGCCCGCGCCACCGAATTGCGCGAAGCCGAAGGACCGACACGCCATATTGCGACCGGCGGCAGCAGCAATCCTCCGAACGAAGGGTCGCGGCGCCTGCTGGCCGCCGCAGACAAGGGCGCGCGGCTGGACAAGCGGCTTTGGACGGGCATGGCCAAGCTGACGGGCGCAGCGGGCAACTCCACGTCGCTTGTCGGCACCGCCGATCAGGTGGCCGAGGCGATGCTGGATTACCACCGCATCGGCATCGACACCTTTCTGATCAGGGGCTTCGATCCACTTGAAGATGCCTTTCTCTATGGCCGTGACCTGATTCCGCGCGTCAGGGCACTGGTGGGCGAAAGCGCATCCATCGCCGCCGAGTGACATCGTGGCATGATCGGTCGCCGCGCTAAGCGCCTTGTGGCGATTTGCGCGGCGTTCGACATATTCCCCTGACCTTGGCGGCTGATTGGTTGCCTATGTCCGCGGAAAATGACAGGCCTTCGCAAAACGGCTGCTGCTTTGTCGGCGGCGGTGGATGCAAGGATCAAGACCGATGTCGCAGGAAAACCTGTTCAGCTATGGCCAAAGACTGGCCCATCACGCCACCACGCGCGAGACCGGGCTTGCCTTGGTCTTTTTGCCCGCGCAAGGGGACGAGCAGCGTTTTTCCTGGCGCGACATGGACGACCATGTGAATCGCTATGCCCGCGTTCTGATGGCCGAAGGGGTCGGTCAGGGCGATGTCGTGGCCTTTGGTCTTCGCAATATACCCGCCCATATCTTCACCACGCTGGCGATCTGGCGTTTGGGTGCCACGACACTGGGGCTGGACCCATCGCTGCCCGCCGCGACGCGGGACGGCCTGATTGATCGCATCGGCGCGAAACTATGCATTCAGGAAACCGCCGGGGAAGGCATCCTTGATCGCGCCCAGCTTGAGACGCGGGCGGCGCTTGCCGCGGCGGACCCGCTGCCCGACCTGATTTCGCGACCGGGCAAGATCTATACCTCGGGCGGATCGACGGGGTTGCCCAAGCTGATGGCCGACGACCAGCCCTATCTGCGCCAGCCGGGGCGCAGCTGGGGGCGGGTCGCGCCGTCGCTGGGTTTCCGCACCGATCAGGTGCAGCTGACCTGCGCGGCCATGTCGCATAACGCGCCGCTGACATGGACCCAGAACGGCATTTTCGAAGGCAATACCACCATCCTGATGGAGCGTTTCGACGCCGCCCGCGTGATTGAGACGGTGGCGCGTTTCAAGGTCGGCTTCCTGCTGACCGTGCCCACCATGCTGGTGCGGCTGCTGGATGCCATGCCGCGCGACGCGGCGGGTGTGATTGATGCCACGCCCCTGCAGTCGCTGCACGCGCTTTACCACACCGCCGCCCCCTGCCCGATCTGGCTGAAACAGGAATGGATCGACATCATGGGCGCGGACCGGGTGTTCGAGATGTATGGCTCGGGCGAGAATACCGGCCAGACCGTCATCACCGGCCCTGAATGGCTGGCACATCGCGGCTCGGTCGGGCGTGGGTTCGAGACGCAGATCCGCATCCGCGACCCCGAGGATGGCCGCCTGCTGGACCCCGGCGAGTTGGGCGAGGTGTTCATGTATCCCGACGATATTCGCGGACGCAGCCGCTATATCGGCAAGGACGCCGCCCAACCGCGCCGGGATGCCGACGGCTTTCAATGCGTGGGCGACATGGGCTGGCTGGACTCGGAAGGCTATCTTTACCTTGCGGGACGCCGCGATGATGTGATCAACACCGGCGGGCTGAAGGTCCATCCCGAACGGGTCGAGGCCGCGCTGCTGGCCCATCCCGAGATCGTGGATGCCGTCGTTTTCGGGACCGAGGATCGCGACTGGGGACAGGCGGTCACCGCATTGATCGCGCTGGCCGATCCGGCCCGGACCGAAGCCCCCGCCGATCTGACGCGGTTCCTGACCGACCGGCTGGAACGCAGCGAATTGCCCAAGCGCATCCGCGTCCTGCCCGCGCTGCCGCGCGACGGTTTCGGCAAGATCCGCCGCAAGGCGTTGCAGATGGCCGAAAACGCGGCGCTGGCCTCGGCCTGACGATCAGCCCTGCCGTGTCCGGGGATCGGGCACGGCGATCCCGCGCGATGCAATCTCGGCCCGGATATGGGACAGGAACGATTGGATCAGCACGTGATGGCTGCGATCCAGCTGGATGATCGCCGACAATTCGATTTCCACGCGCGGCAGAAACGGGATCGCCCGCAGCGCCATGAACCGGGCCGAGGAGGCGGTCAGTTCATCCATGATGGTCACGCCCAGCCCCTCCTCGACGAAATGCCCGGCGACGTTCATAAAGCGGACATCCATCGCGGATTGGTAAGGCACGCTTTCGGCGCGGAATGCGTCCAGAACCAGCCCAAGGATGCGGCTGGAGGTGCGGGCGTTGATCATCGTCTGCCCCGCCATATCCGCAGGCCGGACCTGATCCAATGCAGCCAGCGGGCTGGTCTCATGACAGGCGCAAACCATGCCAAGGCGGGCCAGAGGCGTGATTTCCAGCGTGGCGCGTGGATGCGGCTCCATCGCGAGGCCCAGATCGACCATGCCGCTTTCGACCTGCTCCATGATCGTATCAAGCCGCTGGGTTTCCAAAGACAGCTCGACCCCCTCATGCCCGCTCCAGAAGCGCGAGATGACGCGGGGCAGCAGAGATTCGGAAAGCTCGGACGTGGCCGCCACACGCAGCAATCCCTTCTTGCCGGAACGCAGATGCGCAGCGGTTTGGTTGATCACCTCCTGCATCCTGAACAGCGGTTCGGCCTCGTTCAGCAGGATCATCGCTTCGGGCGTCGGCGTCATCCGCTTATTCGCCCGTTCGAACAGCAGAAAGCCAAGCGAGGTCTCGATGCTTTTTAAGGCATTACTGACAGCAGGCTGGGACATGCCAAGCGCCTCGGCTGCGGCAACTGTCGAACGATAGCGCACGACCGCCCGAAAAATCTCCAACTGGCGTAGGTTCATGCCTGTTCCTTTGGCTGCGTGATGACGAAGCTTATCAAACTGCCTGTTAAAAAAGCGGATTGATTACAGCGAAATGTATTCATCCAACAAATACATACGGCATTAAACATAATCAATATGCATATTGCCGGAATGGCATGGCGGGCGGATAGTCGGTCCCAAGAAAGCCCCACCGACAAGGGGCAGCACAGGGAAGAACGACATGGAACTGCTGTCCGGGCTGCGCGTCCTTAGCTTCAATCACTATCTGGCGGGGCCGCTGGCGGCACAAATTCTGGGCGATCTGGGCGCCGATGTGATCGCCGTGGAACCGCCGGGCGGCGCGTTCCAGCGCAACTGGGCCGTCGCCAACCGCTTTGTCGGCGATGACAGCGTCAACCACATCGCCACAGGCCGAAACAAGCGTTCCATCGTAATCGACCTGAAGAACCCCGAAGGCGTCGCCGCCGTGCGCAAGCTGGTGCAGGACGCCGATGTGGTGATGGAGAATTTCCGCCCCGGCACCATGGCACGGCTGGGTCTGGGCTATGAGGATTTGAAGAAGATCAACCCCCGCCTGATCTATGCGGTGTCCTCGGGCTTCGGCACCGATGGTCCGTGGAAGGACCGCGCCGGACAGGATCTGCTGTTGCAGGCGCTGTCGGGACTGGCGGCGCGGACGGGTCAGGCCAATGGCGCGCCGACTGCCGTTGGCTCGGTCATCGTCGATCAGCACGCGGCCAGCATCTATGCGCTTGGCATCCTTGCCGCAGTCGTGGCGCGCAACGCCACCGGCCAAGGCCGTCTGGTCGAGGTGAACCTGTATCAAGCCGCGCTGGACTTGCAGGTCGAACCGCTGACCGCCTGGCTGAACGGGGCGGAAAGCCCCACCTCGCGCGGCACCGCCGGGATCGCGTCGTGGTTCAGCCCCGGCCCCTATGGCATCCACGCCACGGCGGACGGGCATATCGCGATTTCCATGGCGACCCCCGCCGCGCTGGCCAATGGGCTGGATTGCCCGGAACTGGCAGCCTTCGGCCCACAGGACAGCTTTGCCCGGCGCGAAGACATCACGCGGCTGGTCGCTGCCCGCCTTGTCACCCGCACCACGGCGGAATGGCTGCCCGATCTGGAACTGGCGGGCGTCTGGCACGCGCCGGTGCAGGATTACGACGCACTGCAGGACGATCCGCAACTGCGCCACCTTGGCGCGTTCAAGACCTGCGACAGCGCCTCGGGCCAGCCGATCACCATGGTCATGCACCCCGCGCGTTATGACGGCGCATCGCCCGATGTGCGGCTGCCGCCGCAGCCCTTGGGCGCGCAGACCGCCGAAATTCTGGCCGAAGCCGGCTACAGCCCCGACGACATCGCCCGCCTGATCGCGGACCGCGCAGTCGCCTGACCGCCACGACACCCCCAAGACCGGAATCCATCCATGATCGACTTTTCGCTGCCCGAGGAATCCCGCCTGCTGATCGACACGGTTCGCCGCTTTGTCGAAACCGAAGTCCAGCCGCTGGAAACCGAGGTCGAGGAAACCGCCCGCGTGCCCGCAGACAAGCTGGCAACCGTCAAGTCCAAGGCGCAATCCCTGGGATTGTTTGCGATGAACATGCCCGAAGAGGTCGGCGGCGGTGGCCTGAGCTGCGTCGATCACTGCCTGGTCGAGGAAGAGCTGGGCAAGACCTCGGACGCGCTGATCCGCCGGGTCTTTGGTCAGGTCTACCCGATGCTGATGGCCTGCAAGGGCGACCAGCGCGAGAAATATCTGCTGCCGACCGTCCGCGGCGAAAAGATCTGCGCCATGGCCATCACCGAGCCGGGGGCCGGGTCCGACGCCGCCTCGATCTCCACGACCGCGCGGCTGGACGGTGACGAATGGGTCATCAACGGCACCAAGCATTTCATCAGCGATGGCGACATTGCCGATTACGTCATCGTCATGGCCCTGACCGACAAGGAAAAGCGGGCGCGCGGCGGGATCACCCTGTTCCTGGTCGATAAGGGCACGCCCGGTTTCAAGGTCGCGCGGACCCAGCCGATGATGGGCCATCGCGGTTATGGCCACGCCGAACTGGCGTTCGAGGACTGCCGCATCCCCGCAGATGCGGTCCTGGGCGAGGTGGGCGGCGGCTTTGGCCTGATCATGAACAGCGTGCAGGAAATCCGGCTGGCCCATATCGGCGCGCGTGCCGTCGGCATGGCGACCCGTGCACTGGACCTGATGCGCCGCTATGCGGCCGACCGCCAGCAATTCGGCAAGCCCATCGGCGATTTCCAGATGGTGCAAAAGCTGATCGCGGACAGCGCCATTGAGATTTTCGGCGTCAAGATGATGGTGCTGAACACCGCATGGGAACTGGATCAGGGCCGCGATGTGCGCACCAAGGTGTCCGCCGTGAAGATCGCCGCGTCCGAGATGCAGGGCCGCGTGGTGGACCGCGCCATTCAGGTCTTTGGCGGCATGGGCTTTACCAAGGAAATGCCGTTGGAGCGGATGTATCGCGACGCCCGCGTGACGCGGATCTATGACGGCACGTCCGAGATTCACCGGATGCTGGTCGCCCGCGCCACGATCAAACACGGTTTCGACTTTCTGGAGGCATGACGATGGATCAACTGACCGTCGGACAGGAATTTTCCTTTCGCAAGACCATGACGGTGGCCGAACAGGCCATGTTCACCGGCATCAGCGGCAATATGGGCGGGCTTTACGTCGATGCCCTGCGCGCCCGCGCCGAAGGGGCTGACGGCCCCGTCGCTTTCGAACTGGCTGTGGGGGCGCTGGCCACCACCGCGCTGAGCCGCCTTGGCGGATCGGGTCGCCGCATTGGGCGCATCGCCTTTGATTTCGCGACCCCCGTGGGCGTCGGCCAGTCGGTCGAAGCACTGGCCCGCGTCACCGCGCTGGACGGCGGGACCGCGACCTGCAGCATCGAGATCCGCCGCAATCCCGACGCCCAAATCGTCGCCACCGGCGAGGCGGTGCTGGTGCCCTTTGCCGGGGACCGTGCCGATGTATGACCCGATTTCCTTCGACGATCTGTCGGTCGGCGATCGGGTGGTGCTGGCCAAGACCGTAACCGAGGCGGACGGCGCGCTGTACATCGCAGCCACCGGCGATTTCGGTCCGGTCCATGTCGATCAGGCCTATGCGGGTGCCACCCGTTTCGGCCAGCGGCTGGCGCCGGGGATCATGGTCGCGGGCATCTGCACCTCGATCCTGACGGCGGAACTGGTCGGCACCATCGGCGTGTCCATCGAGGACCGCTTCTGGTTCACCGGTCCGGTCTTTTACGGCGACACGATCAGCTTTTCGGTCTGGATCGCCGAAAAGATCGAGGAAAACCGCACCATCATCTGGGAAGCCAGCGCCACGAACGAACAGGGCACCGAGGTGTTGAAGGCGCGCGCCACCCTGAAATTCCCCCGCCGCAAACCTGCTGCTGCCTGAAAGGAAAAGCCGATGACGAAACTGACAGGCAAGGATCTGCACGGGCTGACGGTCGCGACCGTGCTGCCGTTTCACCAGGATCTTTCCATCGACTGGGACGGCTACGATGCCGTGCTGGATTACTGCGCCACCCCCGACAGCATCGCGGCGGTTCTGGTGAACGGACATGCGGGCGAAGGCGGCGCGCTGTCTGACGACGAACGGCGCGAGGTCATCCGCCGCACCCGCGCCCGCATCGGTGCCAAACCCCTGCTGGCAGGCGTCATCGCCCATTGCACCACCGACGCCATCGCGCAGGCCAAGCTGGCCGAGGCCGAGGGCGCGGATTGCGCCGTGATCTTCCCGGCCATTCCGCTGGGCGGCGGCGCGTCGCTGACGGCCCGCGCCCCCAGCGCCTATATCCGGGCGATTGCCGACGCGATCTCGATCCCGGTGTCGCTGTTCGAGTATCCGGTAACCTCGGGGCTGGGCTATGGCACGCAGGTGCTGGCCGAACTTGCCACCATTCCGCAGGTCATCGCGGTCAAGGAAGGCAGCGACACGATCCTGGCCTATGACGAAAACGTCCGCGCGCTGGCCAAGGCCGCGCCAGATGTGGCGGTGCTGGCCTCGAACTACAACTGGTTCCTGCCGCAACTGGCGATCGGGTGTCAGGGTATCCTGTCGGGGCTGATCAGCCTTGTGCCGGGCCTGTTCGCGGATCTGTGGGCGGCCCATCGCGCGGGCGATCTGGCGGCGCTGCGCCAAGCCAATGACCGGCTGTATCCGGTAGTCCGCGCGATCTATCACGAAGCGCCCGTCATGGACATGCACACCCGCATGAAGACCGGCCTGAAGGCCATGGGCATCATCGCGCATGACCACCCCCGCGCACCCCTGATGCCGATCCTGCCCGAGGTCGAGGCCCGCATCCTTGCCGGTCTGGAACAGGCCGGTCTGCTGCGGCAGGAGGCGTAGGCGATGGATGCCGATGATGAAAGCTTCTGGCATATCGTCCGGGTCGACATCGATCCCGAACACGAAGACGCCTTCAGCCGCTGGTATGTCGAACAGCATTTCCCGGACCTGCTGGCCTGCCCCGGCTGGCGCAGCGCCCGCCGCTTCCTTTCGCTGGGTGACGGGCCGCGCTATGCCGCACTTTACGAAGTCGATGGCGAATGGGCCTTCGACACGCCCGAGTTCCACCGGGTAAAGGGCTTTGGTCCCTTTACCCCGCATGTAAGGAACTTCACCCGGATCCAGCTTCGTCCTATCTCGGAAAGATTCGACGAGGCGGTTTGAACTGCCCCCTGGCGGGCGCACCGCCAGGGTTTTCCAAAGCAGATGACGGACCGGACAACGGCCGCATGACCCGACATGGAGATATGAAGATGAAACCGACCCTTGGCGCCGCTGTGCTGGCCGCCGCCTTTCTTGCCGTCGCGGGGCCTGTCGCCGCGCAGACCTGCACCCCGGCCATTTCCGACAAACATCTGGTCGAGCCGGGCAAGCTGATGCTGTCGATCAACCCGACGAACCCGCCGCAGCAATTCGTCGATGAAAAAGGCGAATTGCAGGGCCTTAACGTCGAACTGGCCGCCGAGATCGCCAAGCGGCTGTGCATCCAGATCGAACTGGTGCGCATGGATTTCCCCGCCATGATCCCGGCGATGAATGCAGGCCGGATCGACGGGCTGAACACCGGCATGTTCTGGAACGAAGAACGCTCCAAGCTGATGTATACCGTGCCCTATAGCCAGCAATCGATCTCGGTCGCGGTTTTGCCCGACAGCGATGTGCAGATGGCGGGCGATCAGGACCTGCTTGGCAAATCCTCGGCGGTCGAGGTGAACAGTTACCAGATGGCATGGCTGAAGAAATTCAGCGACGCGGCCGCCGCCGAGGGCAAGTCCGCCGTCGAGGTCCGCTCATTCCCGACCGCCAGCAATGTCGTCGCCGCCCTGCGCGCGCGTCAGGTGGACAATGCCGTGCTGGTCGATAGCGTGGCCCGCGATCTGGTCGGGCGCGGTCAGGTCAAAGAGGTGCTGTCGGGACTGGGCAAGACCCGTGCCACGCTGGCATTCCGCGACAAGGCGGTGGCCGATGCGATCGTCACCGCGCTGAACGACATGCGCAAGGATGGCAGCTATGATGCGCTGTTTCAGAAATTCAGCCTGACGCCGCTGGCACAAGACGAACCGCTGGAAATCGCCGGCCCCGGTCCGGCTCAGTGATGCCGAACGCGCGGAACCTTTGAACGAAAGCCCTGCAGATGCCGATCTTCAACTTCGACGCCTTCGTGAACTATCTTTTCAACAGCTTCCTGATCGGGGGCGTCGGAGTCACGATCGGCCTGACCGTGGCGGCCGTCATCGGCGGCCTTTGCCTGGGCATGATCATCGCGCTGATGCGCATGTCCGGCAAACCGCTGCTGGCATTCCCGGCCCGCTTCTACATCTGGTTCTTTCGCGGCACGCCGCTGCTGATCCAGCTTGTGGTGATCTATGCGGGGCTGCCGCTGTTCGGCATCAAGCTAAGCGTTCTGCAATCGGCGCTGCTGGGCCTTATTCTGAACGAAGCGTCCTATATGGCCGAAATCGTCCGCACCGGCTTTCTGGCCGTCCCCAAGGGCCAGACCGAAGCGGGCTGGTCACTGAACCTCAGCCGCCGCACGATCTTTTGGCGGGTGACACTGCCGCAGGCGTTCCGCCTGATGGTCCCGCCGCTGGGCAACTCGATCAATGGGCTGCTGAAGGCCACTTCGCTGGCCTCGGTCATCTCGGTCGAGGAGATCATGCGCCGCAGCGATCTGCTGATGCAGGAGCAGTTCCAAGTGCTTGAGGTCTATGCCGCAGCGACCATCTATTATCTGATCCTGACCAGCCTGTGGGACATTGTGCAGGCCCGACTGGAAAGCCATTTCGGTCGCTCGGTCCCTGCCGCCGCCAGTGCAAAACGTCTTGGCTTTCTGCGCCGCTAAGCCACCCGGACAAGGAATATAGCTATGAACAATCCTCCCGTTCCTGCCGTCCGACTGGCTGGCGTCATGAAACGCTTCGGTGATTTCGCGGCCCTGAACGACGTCAACCTTGAGATTGCGGCAGGCGAAAAGGTCGTGATCTGTGGCCCCTCGGGTTCGGGGAAATCGACCCTGATCCGCTGCATCAACCATATCGAACAACATGACGGCGGCCAGATCGTGGTCAACGGCATCAAGCTGGACCGCAGCGCCGACAGCATCGCGCAGGTCCGTTCGGTGACCGGCATGGTGTTTCAGAACTTCAACCTGTTCCCGCATATGACGATCCTTGACAACTGCACCATCGCGCCGCGCACCACGCTGAAACTGTCCCGTGCCGAGGCCGAGGCCCGCGCGATGGAACTGCTGGCCAAGGTCCGCATCGGGGATCAGGCCGGGAAATACCCATCGCAATTGTCCGGCGGTCAGCAGCAGCGCGCGGCCATCGCAAGGTCGCTTTGCATGCAGCCGGGGATCATGCTGTTCGACGAACCCACCTCGGCGCTGGACCCCGAAATGGTCAAGGAAGTGCTGGAAACGATGAAGACGCTGGCGGGCGAAGGCATGACGATGATCTGCGTCACCCACGAAATGGGCTTTGCCCGCGAAGTCGCGGATCGCGTGGTCTTCATGGATCGCGGCAGCATCATGGAACAGGGCCGCCCGGACGAATTCTTCGGCAATCCCCAGACTGACCGCGCCCGCCAATTCCTGTCGCAAATCATCCACTGAGGCCCCTGATGAAACTCCTCGTGCCCGTGAAGCGCGTGATCGACTACAACGTGAAGGCCCGCGTGAAGGCGGATGGGTCGGGCGTTGATCTTGCGAACGTCAAGATGTCGATGAACCCCTTCGACGAGATCGCGGTCGAAGAGGCGATCCGCCTGAAAGAGGCGGGCAAGGCCGAAGAAGTGATCGCCGTCAGCATCGGCGTGAAACAGGCGCAGGAAACGCTGCGCACCGCGCTGGCGATGGGTGCCGACCGCGCGATCCTGGTGGTCGCCGCCGATGATGCCGCGACCGATATCGAACCTCTGGCCGTGGCCAAGATCCTGGCCGCCGTGGCGAAAGCCGAAGGCGCGCAGCTGGTCATCGCGGGCAAGCAGGCCATCGACAACGACATGAACGCCACCGGCCAGATGCTGGCGGCGCTGCTGGGCTGGGGTCAGGCGACCTTCGCCAGCAAGCTGGAACTCGACGGCGGCAAGGTCCGCGTCACGCGCGAAGTCGATGGCGGTCTGCAGACGATCGAGGTGGGCCTGCCCGCCGTGGTCACCGCCGACCTGCGCCTGAATGAGCCGCGCTATGCCTCGCTGCCCAACATCATGAAGGCCAAGAAGAAGCCGCTGGAGGAAAAGACCCCCGGCGATTACGGCGTCGATGTCGCGCCGCGGCTGGAAATCGTCTCGACGCGCGAGCCCGAGGGCCGCAAGGCGGG
>NZ_FXTK01000024.1 GCF_900182695.1 Paracoccus laeviglucosivorans | reverse complement strand
CGCAGCCGGCCACCCGCAGGCTCAGATCGACGTCCTGTTGCCCTGGAACTTCAAGCCGTCAAGCTGAACGTAAGTGGGGCGCAGCCGCCGCTTACGCATCGACAATGTCTTCATCGAGCGTCTGTGGCGGTCGCTGAAGTATGAATGCGTCTATCTGCACGCCTGGGAAACAGGGTCGCAGGCAAAGGCCGCCATCGGATCTTGGATCACCTTCTACAACCATCGAAGACCCCACACTGCCCATGGCGGACAGCCGCCCGCCGTGGTCTACTTCAACAGCATCGAAACCGATCAGCAGGCGCAGGCAGTAGTATCCGTTGTCAGCAAGAGGTATTTGGCGTCCAGTTTCGTTTGTCGCGCAGAAGCGCGTTGGCGAGGACGATCAGCTTTCGCATGATCGCGGTGATGGCGATTTTCGCGGCCTTCCCGCTGGCAATCAGCTTCTGGTATTTTTCCCTGAGTGGCGCGTTGTAGCGCGTGGCGACCAGGGCGGGCATGTAGAGAGACCTTCGCAGGCCGGCCCGCCCGCCCTGGATGTGCGCAAGCCCCTTCCATTTACCTGACTGCTGGGTGATGGGCGCGAGGCCCGCCAAAGCTGCCGCCTGTCTGGCCTCCAACTGGCCGAGTTCCGGCATCTCGATCAGCATGGCACAGGCTGCGATCTCGCCGATGCCCGGAATGCTGGTCAGGATGTCAAAGCGTTGCGACAATGCTTCGTCCGCCCTGACAGCTTCGAGAATGGCAGCGTCGATTTCGGCCAGATGCGCCTCCACCTGACGAATGCTGAGCCGGAGCTGGTGCTTGATCAACGCAAGATTGGCGTGCCGGAGGCGCACCGTCAGGGCAATGCGATCCTTCACCCGGCCTTGGCGGGAAACGCGTAACTCTCTCAGATCGTGCAG
Organism: Paracoccus laeviglucosivorans; assembly: GCF_900182695.1. Classification (GTDB taxonomy): domain Bacteria; phylum Pseudomonadota; class Alphaproteobacteria; order Rhodobacterales; family Rhodobacteraceae; genus Paracoccus; species Paracoccus laeviglucosivorans. Next base: position 43,899 of record NZ_FXTK01000024.1, on the reverse strand, counting down.
AATTTCGCTTTTAGGCGGAAGAGCTTGAAGATCCAGCGTCGCCCCAAGCCGCGCCAGCATTGCCGCATCGACCCGGTCCGTCTTGGCGAGGCGACCGATGGCTTCGGCAAAGCGCCGTGCCTGCCGCGGGTTCACCTTGATCATGGCAATGTTCGCCGCTGCCAGCGTCTTTTCCAAGAGCCTATGGTAAGGGCCAGTAGGCTCAAAGACGACGCGCAACGCTTCGTCCCGGCCCAACCAGCGTAGAAGTGTGGTCAGACCGGCCTTGTTATTGCCGACCTCGAGGGTCGCCGTGTCTGGCAGACGGTGAATGACGAGAGTGTCTTTTCCGATATCGATTCCGATTGTATCGTTCATTTGCCTTTTCATCCCCTGTGCTTCTCATGCGGGGCTTTCCCCCAAGTATCCGTTCAGGCCACATGAAAAGGCGGGGGTGATCTGACTACTGCACGGCCCAGCACGGCCAAGCTTAATTCGATCCTGCCCCCGCCGCTGCCCGGCATATATGCCGTGCCGGGCAGCAGCCCCCGTATCGCACGAAAGCCGAAGATCCTTCTAAGAGAAGCTTAAATCAGCCGGAAAGCTGTCCAAGCATCGGGGAGTAGCTCAGCCACCAGCCTGTTGCAGCCCGCAGGAAAAAACGCATAGCTAGTTATATGATGTCTGATTGCTGGAGTATGGAATGAAACGCAGGCGTGATAGTCTGGCTTCGATCGTGGCGCGCGATATTGCCGAGAGGATCGAGAATGGCGAGTATCCGATTGGTGAGCGCATCCCCATCGAAGCCCAGCTTTGCGACCTCTACAATGTTAGTCGGACCGTGGTGCGTGAGGCGATTGCCCATTTGCGGTCTGAAGGTCTGGTCGAATCCCGGCAAGGGGTTGGCGTCTTCGTATCGGGCCAAGGTGGGCTGACGCTTAAGATCAGCGCCGATGAGGCGGGTGAACTGGCGCAGATATTGGAGATCCTTGAGCTTCGCTTGGGGGTCGAGGTCGAAGCGGCAGGTCTGGCGGCGCATCGGCGAGAAGACCGGCAGATGGACGATATCCACAGAACGCTTGCCATGGCCGATGATATCGAGACATTCGCGGAAAAGCCGCGTGAGCTTGATTTTGCCTTTCACATGGCGATCGCGCAGGCGACCGGGAACGGCTACATGCCGCGCTTCATGTCGTTTATCGGGCCGGTGATCATTCCGCGTAGCCAGTTGATCCACGCCTCGGTTCCCAAGATCACGCGGGACTACCTGTCAAAGATGCTGGAGGAACATCGTCGTATTGCCGCAGCGATTGATCGCCGTGATGTCGTGGGCGCGCGCGAGACAATGCGGTTTCACCTTGCAGGCAGCCTTGAAAGATATCGCAAACTGCAAGCCGATTAATTCATATGTTGACAGTCATCATACAACTAATTTAACCCTGCCTCCTAGGGAGGGATGCGCGATAGCCCGATTCTGAATCGCGGCGATCGCTGGACTGATCGATATCGGTCAGCCTTGATCACGCGTCCTTGGTCGAAATGAAGGGTTCGCCCTTCCTTATGCGAACGGAGGAAACGTGGCTGCCTTCAGCAAGTTTTATCTCGCGCTACTACGCTGGATAGTCATCGCCTGCATGTTCGGGATACTGTTCCTGATCTTTGCTAGTGTCGTTTTGCGCTATGCGTTCAATATGGGCATTTATCTGTCCGAAGGTTTGTCTGGGCTGATGTATGTCTGGATGACCTTTGTCGGCGCCCTGCTGGTTCTCTATGAACGCGGCCATATCGGGGTCGAGATGCTGGTCTGCCGTCTGCCGGTGCCGCTGCGCAAGCTGGCCTTCGCGGTGACCCATGCCGTGATGCTTTATGTCACCTGGTTGCTGCTGACCGGAAGCTGGCAGCAAATGATGATCAACTTGCACGTTTTTTCCCCGGCAACGCGACTGCCTATCGGCCTGATGTATGCGGCAGGCGTATTCTTTGCTGCCGCAAGCGCGCTGTTTCTGATCTGGCAGTTGATCGCTTTGGTAACGGGCCGTCTTTCTGACGCCAACCTGATTGTCGCCGCAGGCGAAGATGAAGACGAGGCCGCACGCCTGATGGCTAACGGGGTCTCGAAATGACCATAACGCTTTTCACAGGCACACTTCTGCTGATCATCGCGATCGGTGCCCCAATCGCCTACGCCCTGATCGTTACTGGCGCGGCGCTGATGTGGCAGATGGGTTTGTTCGATGGTCAGATCATCGCACAGAACCTGCTGAACGCCGTCGACAGCTTCCCGATGATCGCAATTCCGCTGTTCATCCTTGCGGGTGAGGTGATGAATGCGGGCGGCCTTTCCCGCCGTATCATCGCGCTGGCACAGGCACTGGTCGGCCATCGCCGTGGCGGGCTTGGCTATGTGGTGATCTTTGCCGGCGTGCTTCTGTCCAGCTTGTCCGGTTCGGCACTGGCGGACGCTGCATCTTTGTCGGCACTGCTGTTGCCGATGATGGTTGCTGCCGGGCACAGCAAGGAACGGGCGGGCGGCCTGATCGCATCGGCCTCGATCATCGGGCCGATTATTCCGCCCAGCATCGGCTTCATCGTCTTTGGCGTCGCCACCAACCTGTCGATCAGCAGGCTGTTCCTTGCCGGGATCGCGCCGGGCATCATGATCGCTTTGGCACTGGCCGTTGCGTGGTATTTCGTCGCCCGGTCTGAGGACGTGACGCCGCAGCCGCGCGCAAACTGGGCCGATGTCGGGCGCACCTTTGCGAACAGCCTCTGGGCGCTGATGCTGCCTGTCATCATCATCGTCGGCCTGCGCTTTGGCATCGTGACCCCGACCGAAGCCGCAGGAGTGGCCGCCGCCTATTCCTTGTGTGTCGCCATGTTCGTCTATCGCGAACTAACCTTCGACGACCTGATCGATCTGGTCTTCCGTGCAGGCAAGACCGCCGCCGGGGTGATGTTTCTGGTGGCCGCCGCGGCGATCCCCGCATGGATGATCACCATCGCGGACATTCCCGGTCAGGTCATCGCCCTGGTCGAGCCGCTGATGGAACATCCGAAGCTGCTGGTCTTTGCGCTGATGGTTCTGATCATCATCGTCGGCACCGCGATGGATCTGACGCCGACCATTCTGCTGCTGGGTCCTATTCTTGTCCCAGTCGTGGACGCCGCCGGGGTCGATCCGATCTATTTCGGTGTGCTGTTCATGATCAACTGCGCCATCGGGCTGATAACACCACCTGTCGGCACGGTTCTGAACGTCGTCTGCGCAGTCGGGAAGATGGATTACGAGACGCTGGTGAAAGGCACTCTGCCCTTCTTCCTCGCGGAAATCATCATCCTGTTCCTGCTGGTCCTGTTTCCGGAACTGGTCACCGTCCCCGCATCCTGGATTTCACATTAAGGGGCGCAAAGACCCCCCAACCAACCCCAACATGGATATCAACATGAAGAAGTCACTGATCGGAATTCTGGCTACCACGTTGCTGATTTCTGCCGCTCATGCGCAAGATATCAACAACCGCACCATCAAATTCGCCGCAACCGGGCAAGAAGGCACGCCGCCGGTTCTGGGGATGCACATTTTCGCCGAAAAGCTGGCAGAGCGAAGCAGCGGCAAGCTGAATGCCCGCGTTTTCGCCAACGGTGTTCTGGGCGGTGACGTTCAGGTGCTGTCGTCGCTGCAAGGCGGCGTCGTCGAAATGATGGTCTGGAATGCGGGCAATATGATCACGCAGGACCAGAATTTCGGCATTCTGGATCTGCCCTTCATCTATCAGGATGTCGACGTGGTCGATGACTTGCTGGATGGCGAGGTCGGGAAGTTCCTGACTGACAAACTGCCCGAACACGGTGTGATCGGTCTGGCGTTCTGGGAACAGGGTTTCCGAGTGCTGAGCAACAACCGCCACGAGGTGAAAACGCTTGAGGATATCTCGGGGCTGAAGGTGCGGGTGCAACAGAACCCGCTGCTGATCGATATGTGGGCCGCGCTTGGCGCGAACCCGACGCCCATGGCGGTGACAGAGCTTTACACAGCGCTTGAGACCGGCGCGGTTGACGGGCAGGAATCCACCGCGCCCTTCAACTATGGGTCGAAATACTACGAAGTTCAGCAATATCTGTCGAATACCAGGCACAATTATAACCCCCAGATCGTGCTGATCGGCAAACCGTTCTGGGAAAAGCTGACCCCCGACGAACAGACAATGATCACCGAAGTTGCGCGTGAAACCGCCATCGAACAGCGCCAGATTTCCCGCGATGCACAGGTCTCGGCGCTAAAGGCCATTCGTGAGGCCGGCAATACCGTGACCGAGATCGAGCCTGCGGAACTGCAGCGGATGAAGGACGCCGTGCGGCCCGTCATCGCGAAATATTCCGCCACATTTGACCCCGAACTGACCAAGACCGTGTTCGACGCGGTGGGCTTCAGCTTGGAATGAACGCCGGGCGGCTTCGGCCCCCTTCCCTCCTCCAGATCGGATCTGCTGCATGAAGATTTCATTCGCTCAATTCTCACCTGTTCACGGCGACACGGCCGCCACGACCCGTCTGGTGGCGGAAAAATCGCGGGAGGCCGCGACAACCGGCGCGCGCCTGATCGCCTTTCCGGAATGCTTCCTGACCGGCGGTTCCTTCGATGACCGCGACAGCCTGCTGGCTGCTGCGATAGATATCGAACGCGGCGATCTGGACCCGATCGTGGCGGTTGCCCGCGAAACCGGCATCCATGTCGTCGTGGGCTTTTATCAAAAGCGGGGCGCTGAAGCGCTGAACACCGCCGCCCTGATCGGACCAGACGGCATCATCGGGCTGCATCACAAGATGCATCTACCCTTCATGATCGGCGACCGCTTCGTGGATATTCCCGAAATCGAAGGGCCATCGGTCTTCGATACCGAAATCGGGCGGATCGGTATTGCGATCTGCTATGAGATCCGCTTCCCCGAGGTTGCCCGGACGCTGGCCCTGCACGGGGCAGAGCTGATCGTTCTGCCCGCCGCGTGGCCCGAAGCGGCGCGTATCCTGCCCGATCTCTTCAGTCGCGTCCGCGCCGCCGAAAACTTCGTCTATTTCATGTCCGCCAACCGCAACGATCTAGATGACGGCATGCAGTTCATGGGATCAAGCCATGTTATCGGCCCGGATGGCGCTGAAATCATCAATGCGAGCATGGCCGATGGCATCTTCAGCGTGGATATCGATCTGGGTCAGGCGCAGGTGAAATCCATCATCCGCGATCCGGGTATCTACGAGGTTCACCCGTTCCGAGATCGCCGCCCACAAGATTACGCCATCTGCATCATGGCGGCAACGCGATGAGTCTGCGCGAGAAGCTGGGTCAGCCCACTTTTGGGATGAACGTCTATTCCGGCGCGCCCGCTGTAGTCGAGATTGCCGGAAACTGGGAACTGGATTTCGTCTTCATCGATGCCGAACACAGTGTCCTTGGCCTTGATCTGCCGATGGAGCGGATGATCCTAGCTGCCCGACTGGCCGGGGTCTCGCCGCTGGTGCGCGTACCAGACAGCGGCGCGGCCGCGCTGCGTAAGGCGCTGGAACTGGGGGCAGAAGGCGTGATCATCCCGCAGGTTCACGACGGCGCGCAGATGCGCGCCATCGTTGCTGCGACGAAGTTTCCACCCATGGGCCGGCGCGGCGGTGACAGCTCTGTCAGGTCGGCGGGCTATGGGGGGCCGGGTTTTGACTGGACCGAATATGCCGCCCGCGCCAATCGGGAAACGCTGCTGATCCCAATGGCCGAAAGCCCGGGATTCTTCGAAAACATCGATGACATCCTGTCGGTGCCGGGAATCGATGCGGTCCATTTCGGCCCCGCCGACTATGCCCTGTCCTGCGGCATCCCTGTCGATTATTCGATGCGTCATCCGCAAGTCCGGCAAGCGATGCGCCAGTTGATCAAAGATTGCCATGCCCGCGATATCAAGGTGATGCTGCCCTGTTTCCCCTATGAACCAGAGCAGGTCGCAGAACTTCTGTCAGAGGGCGGCGATATGCTTCTGGTCGGCAATGACATGGCGTTTCTGAACGCTGGCTGCCGCAGGGCGGCTGAACTTATGCGGGGTGCCCGCGCATGATCCGGCATCCCCGTGCAAATGCAGCGGCAATTGATCCGACCATTCTGAACGAGATGCGGTCCATTCAGCCCGCATCCTTGGGCCATTATCTGACCAGCGGGATCGTCTCGCCACAGATCAGACCACTGACCGGGGGCAAGCTGCTGGGCCGCGCCGTCACCTTGCGTCAGCCCCTGCCCGATGCAATTCCCGTTCATCTTCTGCTTGACGATCTGCGACCCGGCGATGTTCTGGTCATCGACCGCGCGGGCGATCATCACATCGCCTGCGTTGGCGGAATGGTGGCCCGCGCCGCTTTGGCTGCCGGGGCGGCAGGGATCGTCGTAGACGGCGTCGTCACCGATATCGAGGAACTGCGCGATCTTGGCCTGCCGGTCTATGCACGCGGGCTGAACGTCGTGACCACCCGCGTTTTGGACGTTCCGGGGGCCGAGCTATTCGGCCCGGTTCTGATCGGTGATGTGATCGTCAGACCCGGCGATCTCTTATTTGGCGATGCGAACGGGTTGTTGAGCCTCGACCCCGCCAATCCCGATATGGCAGCACTGGTCCAGCGGGCCGCGGCCGATGAAGCGCGCGAAGTCGAATGGCGCAAACGGCTGGCGGCAGGGGAATCCCTGGCAAAGCTGAACGGGTCCGACAAATACCGCAGCGCATCCTGATCCCGGATCAGGCGCTGCCCATCTGCATCGCGCGGTAACGGCGCTGGCTATGGGTCAGGTGGTCGCGCATCGCGCGGCGAGCGGCCTCTGGGTCGTGGTTCTGGATGGCCCGAACCACCGAGACATGCTCACCATCCAGCGCAGACAGATAGTCCGGGTCCGTCTGGGTCGCGTCCCCCACGCGGCTGCGGGGGATCAGGGCTTCGCCGAACATGGTCAGCATATCGACAAACCGGGGATTTCCCGATGCGGCGGCGATGGATTTATGAAAGGCGAAGTCGGCCTCGACCGCGTTCTTGCCCGCCTGCACCTCGGCCCGCAGATGTGCCAAGGCGGCCAACATCGCTTCTTCCTGATCGGGGCTGCAACGCTGCGCTGCCAGTGCTGCCGCCTCTGTCTCGACCGCGATGCGCAGTTCCAGCAGCGACAGGACCGATGACAGTTTGCTGCGATCCACCTCGGTCAGCATGCCGTGTTCGGTCCGCGTGGGCGCCAGAACGAAGACCCCTGACCCTTGCCGCGATTGCAAAAGCCCATCGGATCGCAAAGCCGCCACCGCCTCGCGGATGACGGTGCGGCTGACGCCGAATTCGGCGGAAAGCTGCGGCTCGGTCGGAAGCTTGTCGCCGGGCTGCACCTGACCGCTATCGATTCGCGCCCGCAAAGCCGCAACGATCTCCGTCACACGACTTGGTCTGATCCTGGCTGTGTCGGACAAGCTGCGCTCCTTTGCTGATGCTACTTTTTACGCGCTTTTCAACCAAAGCAAAGCAATTGCACGCGTCGTATGATTAATTCTGCTTAATTCATCGTATGTATATTGCAATTCGTCATGTGCTGAATTACGCATACGGCAGTCCCCCTGAGAACCTGAGGAAGTCCCCGATGACCCCTGAAGAAATCAAATCCGCCCTTGGCGCTGGCCTTCTGTCCTTCCCTGTCACCCATTTCGATGAAGACGGAAAATTCGCCCCCGAAAGCTACAAGGCGCATGTCGAATGGCTGTCCGGCTTTGACGCGCCGGTGCTGTTCGCGGCTGGTGGCACGGGCGAATTCTTTTCGCTGCAACCATCCGAAGTGCCGACCATCGTTGCCGCCGCCAAGGAAGCCGCCGGCAAAACCGCAATCGTATCCGGCTGTGGCTACGGAACTGAAATCGCTATCGAAATTGCGAAATCTGCGGAAAAGGCCGGCGCTGACGGCATTCTTTTGCTGCCGCATTATCTGATCGACGCGCCCCAAGCCGGGCTATACGCACATATTAAGGCGGTCTGCCAATCGGTCGGCATCGGCGTTATGGTCTACAACCGCGACAACTCGGTCCTGCAGGCCGACACGCTGATGCGGCTGTGCGATGACTGCCCGAACCTGATCGGCTTCAAGGACGGCACCGGCGATATCGGTCTGGTCCGGCAGATCACCGCGCGGGCCGGTGACCGGCTGATGTATCTGGGCGGCATGCCCACGGCAGAACTGTTCGCAGAAGCCTATCTGGGCGCGGGCTTCACGACATATTCGTCTGCTGTCTTCAACTTCGTTCCGGCACTGGCGAATGAGTTCTACACCGCATTGCGGTCGGGCGATCGTGCGACCTGCGACCGCCTGCTGCGGGACTTCTTCTATCCGTTCATGGATATCCGCAGCCGTCAGAAAGGCTACGCCGTCTCGGCCGTCAAGGCGGGCGTGCGCCTGCAAGGCTTTGCCGCGGGCAAGGTGCGCGCGCCGTTGACCGATCTGACGAAAGAGGAAGAGGCGATGATGGAAAGGCTGATCGGCGATCATCGTCGCTGATCGCCACTGATCACGCCACAACAGCAGCCCTGCCTTTGCGCGGGGCTGCCCTGCATTCAGGAAAGGACGAACGGATGAGCTTTACCCCAAAAGGCAACCTGATCGCTGGCGAATGGCTGGCCGGTCCCGGCACTTTCGCCTCTGACCCCGCGCATGGGCCTGCACATTGCTTCGCCTGCGGTTCGGTCGAATTGGTGGATCGCGCGGTTCAGGCCGCCGAAGAGGCGTTCTGGCAATATGCCTATTCCAGCCGCGAAGACCGCGCGGCGTTTCTGGACGCCATCGCCGATGAAATCGAGGCGCGTGGTCCGGCGCTGACCGAAATCGGCAGTCAGGAAACAGGTCTGCCCGCGGCGCGTCTGGAAGGTGAGCGTGGCCGGACCACCGGGCAGTTGCGTCTGTTCGCTGATCACATTCGCAAGGGCGACTATCTGGATCGCCGTCACGACTCCGCCCTGCCGGATCGCCAGCCGCTGCCACGCCCTGATCTGCGGCTGATCCAGCGCCCGATCGGGCCAGTCGCGGTCTTCGGTGCATCAAACTTTCCCTTGGCCTTTTCTGTCGCGGGCGGGGACACTGCATCGGCGCTTGCCGCCGGTTGCCCGGTCGTGGTCAAAGGCCATGACGCCCATCCCGGCACTGGTGAGATCGTGGCCGAGGCTATCGCTGCGGCAATTGCGCGTTGCGATCTGCATCCCGGCGTCTTCAACTATGTCCATGGCGGTTCGCGTCAGGTCGGCACCGCGTTGGTGCAACATCCGCTGATCAAGGCGGTGGGCTTTACCGGCTCACTGGCCGGTGGTCGGGCGCTGTTCGATCTGTGCGCCGCGCGGCCCGAGCCGATCCCGTTCTTCGGCGAATTGGGTGCGGTCAATCCGATGTTCATCCTGCCCGCCGCCGCTGCTGCGCGCGGGGGCGATCTGGGCCGTGGCTGGGCGGCAAGCCTGACCATGGGCGCGGGGCAATTCTGCACCAATCCAGGCATTGCCATCGTCATCGAGGATCACGCCGACACCATCGCTTCGGCGGCAAGCGAGGCATTGCAGGCCGTCGCGCCGCAAGTGATGCTGACCGATGGTATCGCCGCCGCCTATCGAACAGGTTGCAACCGGATCGCGCAGGGCAAAGGCGTCACCGGAATCGTGTCGTCTGGAAACGGCCAGCGAGAGGCATCGCCTTTCCTGTTCACGGTGTCAGGTGATGATTTCCTAGCCGATCCCGAACTTGCGGAAGAGGTGTTCGGCCCCTTGGGCATTCTGGTCACCGCGCGGGATCAGGCACAGATGGTCGAGATCGCCAAGCGACTTCAAGGTCAGTTGACCGTGACGCTGCATCTGGACGATGCCGACGCCGATCTGGCACGCCAGTTGCTGCCGGTGTTGGAGCGCAAGGCAGGACGAGTTCTGGCCAATGGCTTTCCGACGGGGGTCGAGGTCAGCGATGCGATGGTCCATGGTGGCCCCTATCCGGCATCGACCAATTTCGGGGCAACCTCGGTCGGGACAATGGCGATACGGCGGTTCCTGCGCCCGGTTTGCTTCCAGAATATCCCCGAAAGTCTGCTGCCGCAGGATCTGCGGGGCGAATAACCCTTAGCCAGTGGGCTAGATGTTCTGGAACACGATGCCCCGATACCGATCATGCGCGCGCGTCAGATGCGCGCGCATTGCGTCGCGCGACCCTTCCTGATCGCCATCACTGATCCTTTCGCAGATGACACGGTGTTCACGCGTGGTCTGATCGATATAGGTGTCGGTGATCAGCGTCGGATGCAGCGCGCGCGAAAATGTCGACGCGGGCAGGATTCGGGCGCCCATCAAGGCGAAGAATTCAATAAACGCCGCATTGTTCGTAGCCTGAATGATCGCTTGATGAAACTGAAAGTCGATGTCGTCAAGAACCGCATCGTTCTTCGCCGACAGTTCGAAATCGCGCACCGTGGCCCAGATCGCCGCCTCTTGCGCAAGGGATCGGCGGACGGCGGCAAGGCCCGCCGCATGAACTTCAAACGCCATGCGCAGTTCCAGCATGTCCATGAACGAGCCGCTGAACTGGCTCATTGATTGCAGAAGCGAGCCGTGGTCGCGCCGGGCTGATTCGGCAGCATCGCGGGCGACGAATACGCCGACCCCATGCCGGGTGGTAAGGACCCCGTCAGATGTCAGCGCCGCGACGGCTTCGCGGATCACCGTCCGCGACACCCCGTATTCAGAGCTAAGCGATGATAGCGTTCCCAGCTTGTCGCCGATGGCCAGCCCATCCCCCTGAATCCGGGACTGAATTTTTCGGATCGTCTGCGTGCTGAGGGATTCCAAGGGCTGACACCAATAATGACTGAAAGGGCTTCCGACAGGTGTTAGCGCATTTCGACCTGTTGGGAAAGAGATACGATCACTCGAATCGCCTCATCGGCCACGCCAAGAAGATATGACGACATCGGATATGTTACGTGCAACCGCACTCAAACCGGCGATTCCCAGCGGATTACTGCACATAGTTTGATATTTCAGTGCTGTTTTTGCCGATTTTGAATGCAAAACTTATTCAAAAGGTCGCTTGACAGAACGTAATATTACCGTGCAACTTATCCAATAAGATATGACATCACTTGCGGTATGGGCGAACCGGACCGCAAGAAGATGAGCAGCAACAGGGAGTGGGAGCCGATGGAAACAGTCGCATCACGTCTGAACAAGTTGGGAATAACTTTGCCCAAACTTGCCGGACCAAGCGGGACATATGTTCCCTGTCGGATCAGCGGGACGACGCTTTACGTTTCGGGTCAGGTGCCGCGTGTCGACGGCGAGGACGCCTATCAAGGCGTGGTCGGGCAAAGCATTTCGCTGACCGATGCCCGCAAGGCCGCGCGCGTCGCTGCGATCAATATGCTGGCGCAGGTCTCGCGGGCGCTGGACGGCGATCTAGACCGGGTGACCGGCTGTCTGCAGCTCCGCGGCTTCGTGAATGCGGCGCCCGGATTTGTGGATCATCCTGCCGTCATCGACGGTGCGTCGGATCTGATCGTCGAGGTTCTGGGCGAACCGGGCCGCCATGCCCGCACCGCCTTGGGCGCCGGGTCGCTGCCGCGCAACTTCGCAGTCGAAATCGACGCCCTGTTCGAGATCCGCGCATGACCGCCCCGCAGGCAATTCAAATGCAAAGGCCACAGATGTCCCAGACGACCATCCATATGAATGATGTCAACAAGTGGTTTGGCACCATGCATGTCCTGCGGGACATCAATCTGACCGTGAACAAGGGCGAGCATCTTGTGCTGTGCGGCCCGTCCGGCTCCGGCAAATCGACGCTGATCCGCTGCATCAACGCGCTGGAAGAAATTCAGGGCGGCACGATCGAGGTGAACGGCAATGTGCTGGGCAAGAAAGGCGCGAATGTCGATCACGTCCGCCGCGATGTCGGCATGGTCTTTCAACAGTTCAACCTGTTCCCGCATCTGACGGTGCTGCAGAACTGCATGCTGGCCCCGCGCCGCATCCATCGCATTTCCGAAGCCGAGGCCAAGGACAAGGCGATGCATTTTCTGGAACAGGTCCATATCGCCGAACATGGCCACAAATATCCGGCGCAGCTTTCGGGCGGCCAGCAACAGCGTGTCGCTATTGCACGGGCGCTGTGCATGGGTCCGCAGATCATGCTGTTCGACGAACCGACCAGCGCGCTTGACCCGGAAATGGTCAAAGAGGTGCTGGATACGATGGTTGGCTTGGCCGATCAGGGCATCACCATGATCTGCGTGACCCATGAAATGGGTTTCGCCCGTGCCGTCGCCCATCGAGTCATCTTCATGGATCGCGGCGAGATCATCGAGACCGCCCCGCCGACTGAATTCTTCGGCAATCCGCAGCACGAGCGGACGCGCGCTTTCCTCAGCCAGATCCTGAACCACTGAGGGGCGCGATGAACTATACCTTCGACTTCACCCCGATCTTTCAGGCCTGGGGCCTTCTGGCCCAAGGGGCTTGGGCCACGGTGTATATCTCGGCCATTTCGATGGCTTTGGGACTGGTTTTCGGCATCGTACTGACAGCGTTGCGGATGGCACCGCTTGCGCCGCTGCGCGCCTTTGCCATCGGCTATATCGAACTGGTGCGGAACACCCCGTTTCTGGTGCAGGTCTTCTTCATCTATTTCGGCATGCCCGAGCTGGGCCTGCGCCTGAATGCGATGGAAGCCGCGATCCTGACGATGACGCTGAACTGTTCGGCCTATATCGCCGAAATCGTGCGCAGCGGTGTGGAATCCATCCGCCCCGGCCAGATCGAAGCTGGCAAGGCGCTTGGCCTGTCCACGCCGGATGTCTACCGCTTCATCGTCTTCCGTCCTGCCATTCGCGCGGTCTATCCGTCGCTGTGCAGCCAGTTCGTGCTGATGATGCTGAACACCAGCCTAGTCGCGTCGATTTCCGCGCAAGAACTGACCTACGCCGCGCAGATGATCGACAACCGGACCTTCCGCAGCTTCGAGGTCTATTTCGTGCTGGGCGCGATCTATCTGGTCTTGTCGCAGCTATTCTCGGTCGGGCTGAGCATGATCGGTCGGGTCTATTTCTCTTACCCGACGAAGTGAGGCAAAGATGATCCGCACATTCGGCTTCCCCGAGCTTCTGTTCATCCTCGACGGCGCGAAATGGACCGTGCTGATGTCGCTGGCGGCGTTCCTGTTCGGCGGGCTGCTTGGCCTTCTGGTGGCGCTGGCGCGCACGTCGAAAATCCGCCCGGCGCGATTTCTGGCGCTGTGCTATATCCAACTGTTTCAGGGCACACCGCTGCTGATCCAACTGTTCATCGTCTATTTCGGCCTGCCGATCATCGGTATTCGCGTCGAACTGTGGCTGGCGCTGATTACCGGGCTGTCGCTGCATGCCAGCGGGTTTCTGGCCGAAATCTGGCGCGGGTCGATCCAGGCGGTGCCCGAAGGCCAGACCGAGGCGGCGCGTGCGCTTGGCCTTGGCTATATCTCGCGGATGCGGGACGTGGTTTTGCCGCAAGCCTTTCGGATCAGTTTGCCTGCAACCGTCGGCTTCATGGTCAATCTGGTCAAAGGCACCGCGCTGGCCGCGTTGCTGGGCCTGACCGAACTGACCCGGGCGGGGCAGCTGATGTCCAACATCACATTCGAGCCGTTGAAGGTCTACGCGACCGTCGGGCTTGTCTACTTCGCCATCTGTCTGCCGCTGACGCTGGTCAGTTCGCGGCTGGAACGGCGCCTGAATGCGCGCGGCTGACTGTCGCGCCCAGACCGAATAACAGCCAAACGGCACATCAACAGGAGGTTTTCCCATGTGCATCACGACAGGCTTCAAGAAAATCGTCGCCGGCGCCCTGATGGCGACCACTTTCATGGCCTCGGCCGCGCTGGCGATCACGCCTGATGAGCTGCGCGAAAAAGGCAAGGCGGTAATCGGCGTGCAGATGGACCAGTTCCCGTGGGGCTTCATCGACGAAGCCGGCAAGAACGAAGGTTTCGACATCGACGTCGCCAAACTGATCGCCGCCGATCTGGGGGTCGAGCCTGAATTCTTCCGCATCACCGGCCAGAACCGCATCCCGTCGCTGACGACCGGACAGGTCGATTTCCTTGTGCCCTCGATGACCGTTACGGCTGAACGCGCGCAGGTGATCCAGTTCGTCCTGCCCTATTCCTCGAACAACATCACCGTCTGGGCGCGCACCGATGCCGAGATCACCAAGAACGAAGACCTTGGCGGCTATGTGATCGGCGTGAACCGCGGCAGCGCGTTTGAACCGATCCTGTCGGACGCAGCTCCGCAGGGCACCGAAATCCGCGGCTATGAAGATGATGCGACCACAGTTCAGGCGCTGCTGTCGGGTCAGGTCGATGCCATCGTCGGATCGAAAACCTATGGGATCGTGATCCAGAATACCGGGCGCGGCGACGGGTATGAGGCGAAATACAAGGTCGCCGACAACATCCAGGCGATGGCCGTACGCAAGGGCGATCAGGAAATGCTGGATTACCTGAACGACTTCGTCACCCGCCACGACGCCGAACTGGACGAACTTTACCTGAAATGGATCGGCCAAGACCGCGCCGATCTACCGACCGAACTGCCCGGCGTCGATTTCACCGGCAAGGCGGGCAACTAACCGACTTTCGGTCTTCCGACCGAGCCTGAACTGACAACCCGAACCGACGACACCACCTCCGGCCAGCTTGGCCGGAGGGCTCAGAGAAGATGTGCCGGTGCAAGGCGATCGCCTGTTCCGCAAGCGGAGTTTGAAAGAACAATGACGACAGATGGCAAGCAAGTCAGGGTGGGCGTCGATATTGGCGGCACGTTCACCGATATCGCGATGGAGATCGGGGGCGACCTGCACTCGACGAAGGTGCTGACCGACTACGCATTCCCCGAAAACGCTATCGTCAAAGGCGTCGAGCAGGTCTGCGCCACCGCCGGCGTGCCGCTGTCTGCGATCGATCTGATCATCCACGGCACCACGCTGGCCACGAATGCGCT
Organism: Paracoccus laeviglucosivorans; assembly: GCF_900182695.1. GTDB lineage: Bacteria > Pseudomonadota > Alphaproteobacteria > Rhodobacterales > Rhodobacteraceae > Paracoccus > Paracoccus laeviglucosivorans. The sequence goes on along the minus strand of NZ_FXTK01000024.1, from coordinate 28,870 downwards.
GATCGAACGGCGCGGCGCGCGCACCGCCCTGATCACCACCAAGGGTTTCCGCGACGTTATCGAAATGCGGACCGAAAGCCGGTTCGAACAATATGACCTGAACATCGTGCTGCCCGCCCCGCTGGTCAGCCGCGATGACCGTTTCGTTCTGGACGAACGCATCGGCCCCGACGGCGCCATCCTGAAGCCGCTTGACGATGCCGAGGTTGACGCCCTGTGCGACCGTATCATCGCCGCAGGCTTTGAAAGCGTCGCCATCGGGCTGATCCATTCCTATCTGAACGACACCCATGAACGCCGCGTCCGCGACGCGCTTCTAAAGAAGGCGCCCGATCTGTCGGTGTCCATCTCGGCCGAGGTATCGCCGCAGATGCGAGAATTTCAGCGCTTCAACACGGTCTGTGCTAATGCCTTCGTCAAGCCGCTGATGGCCTCCTATCTGAACCGGCTGGTGGGCCGGATGAAGGATGCGGGCACTGATTGCCCGGTCTTCATGATCCATTCCGGCGGCGGCATCATCAGCGTCGAAAGCGCCATCGAATTTCCCGTCCGGCTTCTGGAATCCGGCCCTGCAGGCGGTGCGATCTTCGCCGCGAATGTCGCGGCGGCTTACGGGATCGACAGCGCCGTCAGCTACGACATGGGCGGCACCACCGCCAAGATTTGTCTGATCGAAGGGCAGGTTCCGAAAACCTCGAAAACCTTCGAGGTGGCACGGACATGGCGCTTCAAGAAAGGCAGCGGCATGCCGATCTCGATCCCGGTGATCGAGATGGTAGAAATCGGCGCGGGCGGCGGCTCTATCGCATCGGTGGATAATATGCGCCAGATCCGCGTGGGGCCGCATAGCGCGGGATCGGAACCCGGCCCGGCCTGCTATGGTCGCGGCGGTGACAAGCCTACCGTCACGGATGCCGATCTGGTTCTGGGTCGGTTGGACCCGGATGGCTTTGCAGGCGGCACAATGCAGTTGGACACCGATGCGTCGAACGGTGCGATGCAGCGCGAACTGGCTGACAAGCTGGGGATCGACAATGCGACCGCTGCTTATGGTATCGGCGAAATGGTCGATGAGAACATGTCGAACGCCGCGCGGATGCATGCCGTCGAAAATGGCAAGGAACTGGGCGAATTCACCATGATCGCATTCGGCGGCGCCGCACCGCTGCATGCTGCACGCCTGTGCGAAAAGCTGTCCATCGACGCGCTTCTTATCCCGCCAGGCGCGGGTGTCGGATCAGCCATAGGCTTCCTGCGCGCGCCTTTCGGCTTTGAAAGTGTGCGTTCGGCCTATAGCCGCCTTAGCCATTTCGACGCCACCGCGATCAACGCGGTCATCCGCGACCTGTCCGACGAAGCCACCGGCTTTGCCCGGCGGGGCACCAGCGACGGTGAACTTGACCTCGAATGCACGGCCTATATGCGCTATGTCGGCCAAGGCTGGGAAGTGCCGGTCCCGATCGAGGTTCGCAGCTATCAGCAGGCGGATGAGGCATCGTTCCGCGCATTGTTCAACGACTGCTACGAACGCTTCTTCGGCCGCGTTATCGACGGGCTGGACGTGGAAATCGTCAGTTGGTCGTTGCGCGCAACATCGCAGGTGACGCCGCCCACACCGGTGGCCCGCACCGCCAGAACCAATGCCGCACAGGTGTCAGGCCAACGGCGCATGTTCGACGCGGCACAGGGCCGCTTCAACGACGCGGCCATTGTCGAACGCAGCAGCATGAAACCTGGCGATTGGGTCGCGGGGCCTGCCGTCATCACCGAACGCGAAACCTCAACCATCGTCACGGCCAGCCGCGATGCGATCCTGCAGGCCGATGGCTGCCTGCTGATCGCCACCAAAGCTAACGCCTGATCCGGGGAATGAAAGATATGACAAACGAACTTCTTTCCGATGTCCACAAACAGATCATGTGGAACCGCCTGATCTCGGTGGTCGAAGAACAGGCGGTCACACTGATCCGCACCGCCTTTTCCACCAGCGTCCGTGAATCCGGCGATCTGTCGGCGGGCGTCTTCAACCGCGCCGGGCTGATGATCGCGCAGGCAGTCACCGGCACACCCGGCCATGTCAACGCGATGGCAGAAGCCGTCGGCCATTTCATCAATGACCTTGGCCGCGACAATATCTACGAAGGTGATGTCTTCATCACCAACGATCCTTGGAAGGGCACCGGCCACCTTCATGATTTCACCGTCGTCTCGCCCAGCTTTCGCAACGGCGATCTGATCGGCTTTTTTGCCTGCACGGCGCATGTGGTCGATGTCGGTGGGCGCGGCTTCGGGCCTGACGCGAATGAGGTTTATGAAGAAGGGATCTTCGTCCCGATCATGAAATTCGCCAAGCGGGGCGAGGTGAACATGGATTTGGTGCAGATCCTGCGCAACAACGTCCGCGAAGCGCATCAGGTCGTGGGTGATGTCTATTCGCTGGCCGCCTGTAATGAGATCGGCCACCGGCGCCTGATGGATATGATGGACGAATTCCAGATGAGCGATCTGGAAGATTTGGCCGATTTCATTTTCAAGCGCAGCTATGATGCCACGGTCGATGCCATCGCCGCGCTGCCCAAGGGGCAGTATGACAATATCATGCGCGTGGACGGCTATGGCGAGCCTATCGACATCGCGGTGACGCTGGATGTGCAGGACGATCACATCACTTGCGATTTCGCAGGCACCTCGGCGCCCAGTCCGAAAGGGATCAACTGCCCGCTGATCTATTCCACGGCCTATGCCTGCTATGCGCTGAAATGTTCGGTCGCGCCGGAAATCCCGAACAACCACTATTCGATCCTGCCGTTCAAGGTGAAGGCGCCCGAGGATTGCATCCTGAACGTCAAGCGCCCTGCCCCGGTCTCGGTCCGGCACGTTCTGGGCCATCTGGTTCCCGACGCGGTTCTGGGCGCAGTTCATAAGATGCTTCCCGGCCATGTTCCGGCGGAAGGATCCGGCGCGCTGTGGAATCTGCATGTTTCGGTCAGACCGCTACGCGGCAATCTTGCCCCCGCCGATGGCGGTCAGAGGGCCGAGGTTCTGTTGTTCAACAGCGGCGGTGCCGGCGCGCGACCAACGCTGGACGGTCTTAGCGCAACGGCCTTCCCCAGTGGCGTCCACTCCATGTCGATCGAAGCGACCGAACATGTCGGCCCGGTGATCTTCTGGCGCAAGGAATTGCGTGACGGATCGGGCGGCGCGGGCAAATTCCGCGGCGGTCTGGGCCAAGTGGTCGAGATTGCGCCGACGGATGGGCATGAAATCTACTTCAACGCCATGTTCGACCGTGTGGCGCATCCGCCGCGTGGCCGTGAAGGCGGCGAAAACGGCGCCCCTGGCGTCGTGCGGCTGGATGACGGCACGATGCTTGCAACCAAGGGCCGCCAGCACGTTCCGTCGGGGCGCAGGCTGGTTCTGGAACTGCCGGGCGGCGGCGGCTATGGCCCCGTGGACGAGCGTGACCCGGAAGCGCAGGCCCGCGACATCGCCTTTGAATATGTGGCAAAAAACTGAAACTGCGGGGCGGTGATCCCGCCCCGTTTTCCCTGATATGCATCGGATATCCAAGATGAGCTTCGAAAATCAGCGCGCCAGTTCCATACAACCCTCTCCCTCGATGAAGATCGCCATGGCGGCGCGGGCGTTGCGGGCCGAAGGCCGCGATATCGTTGATCTGTCGCTGGGCGAGCCGGATTTCGAACCGCCCGCCCATGTGTCCGAAGCCGCGATTGCCGCCATTCGCGCAGGCGGCATTCTGTATGGCGCGGCAGCCGGTTCGGAATCCCTGCGCCGCGCTATTGTCGACAAGTTTCAACGCGACAACGGCCTGACCTACGCACTTGAAGAAATCACCGTCGCAAATGGCGCAAAACAGATCCTGTTCGACGCCTTTTTGGCCACGTTGGAACCGGGCGATCAGGTGATCATCCCCAGTCCCTGCTGGGTTTCCTATGGCGACATCGTGTCGCTACATGGCGGTGTGCCGCTATACCTGCCGTGTTCCGCAGAACAGGATTTCAAGCTGTCGGCGGCGCGTCTTGCCGAGGCCCTCACCCCGCAAACGCGCTGGCTGCTGCTGAACTCGCCATCAAATCCTACCGGCGCGATCTACTCCGCCGATGAGCTGCGCGAACTGGCAGCGGTGCTGGCGGATCATCCGCGCGTGCTAATCCTGTCGGATGAGATTTACGAACACGTCCTACTGGGCGACACGCCCTTCGCGTCCTTTGGCAGCGCCTGCCCGGAGTTGCGCGATCGCACGGTGATCTTGAATGGCGTGTCGAAAGCCTATGCGATGACCGGCTGGCGGTTGGGATATGCAGCAGGGCCGCGCCCTCTGATTGCCGCGATCAACAAGATGCAGTCGCAAAGCGTCACCTCGGTCTGTTCGATCGTGCAGGCAGCGGCAGAGGCCGCATTGACCGGCGATCAGACATGCGTGGCGGAAGGCGCGGCGCGTTTCGCCGCACGGGCAAAGCTGGTCTCGGATCGCCTGTCCGCCATGCCCCTGATCGGCTTCGTCGCGCCGCAGGGCGCGTTCTACGCCTTTATCCAGATTGGTGGCCTGATCGGCAAACACACGGCAGCGGGTGAGGTTCTGGCCGATGACACCGCCGTCGCCGCGCATTTGCTGCAAGGGTTTGGCCTGTCCAGCGTGCCGGGCAGCGCCTTTGCCGCGCCGGGCCATATCCGGCTATCCATCGCGGCATCGGACGCCGAACTGGCATCGGCCTGTGACCGTCTGGAACAGATGATCGCCAGTCTGACCTGAAGGATCGGTGGCGTCCGCGCCACCGAAACCCGTTTCAGACCCACCAGCGTATTGAGCAGCAGCCTCGGACCGTTCATAACCGGAAAGTAATTTCAACGACCAACAGGCGACATTCCGTGCGGATTGCCATTCCTGCCAAGGCGCAGACCGTCCTGAAAACGCTGCGCGAGGATATTGCAAGCGGGCGATATGCGCCGGGGCAAAAGCTGCCCTCGGAAGCGCAGCTGATCAACACCTTCGGCGTCAAACGGCACGTCGTGCGGAAGGCGGTCGACCTGCTGCGCAATGAAGGCCTGATCGTATCTCATCAGGGCGCGGGCGTGTTCGTCAGCAACGAACCCGAAGTCGCGGTCGTCGATAGTCAGGCGGACCTGGCAGTCGTGCTTGAGCTGTCAGAATTCCGGCTTGCGGTCGAAACCGAGGCCGCGGCCCTGGCCGCGATCCGCCGTTCCCCCGCGCAGGAAGAAGAGATCTTCTATCGCCACCGCGTTTTCGGCGATCTGCTCAAGGCCGGACAACCCACCTTCGGCGCGGATCTGGCGCTGCACAAGGCCATCGCACAGGCAACGAACAACCGCCAGTTCAGCGATTTTATTTATGCTTCAGGCAGCATGATGGTGCCTCAGATGGCGCTGAACCCGGTGGAGGACGCAATGGCACAAGACCCCGCGCGTCTGGCCGAAATCCATCAGGAACACGCCCGGATCGTATCCGCCATCGGCGCGTCAGACTCGGAACAGGCCGGAAAGGCGATGCGCGCCCATTTGCAAAACAGCCTGCACCGCTATCGCAGGGTGCTGACTTCTGTTGAAAAATAGTTTGCAGGCTAAACCTAGGTGCTCAGTCCCGGCATTTGCGGATCGGGTTTAGGATGAATCTGTCAGGCTCTGATGTCCAGATCTTGCAGATGTATTTGTAAGGCGCGAGGCCGCCTAGGGTCTTGGGCCTGAATGCGAACTTGTAGGCGGCCCTAAAATTGCCGAGATGCGTGCGCAGCTGATCGTGGCTGTCATAGCGGAAACGCTCGTCGGTCGCATCCTTGATCGTTCTGTTCATCCGTTCAACTTGCCCATTAGTCCAGGTATGATTTGGCGTTGTCCGCCGATGCTCGATCCCGTTCGTCTCGCAGAACATGTCGAAGCGCCTTTGCCGGAACCGATGCCTACCTCGAGAGCACGCGACGGCGGAAGAAAGTCGAGATGCTCTTCGCCCACCTCAAGCGCATCCTGCGCCTCGGCCGCTTGCGTCTGCGCGGCCCGAACGGCGCCAAAGACGAATTCCTCCTCGCCGCAACCGCCCAGAACCTCCGCAAACTCGCCAAGCTGCTCCCCGATGGCCCGCAAACGGCTTGAAGGGAGCGCGCAGGCCGAGCTCAGCGCGATGTCATTGCAGGATCTGAAGCGAGTTTTTCAACACAATCGGGCTTTCGCGGCTGAAGACATGGTGCTCGAACGCGTTGGACGAGAGGCCGACCCGCCGGGTCCGTTCTGCAGCGGTCGCCCGAAATCGGGGTGTCGGTTGCTGGTTCGCGGTGTGTTGATTCAGACATGCGGGCAACCTGCGGCCAGTATCACGCGTGGTCTGCGCAACTACCTCGCTTCAGGTCGCCGTCTTCGGATTTCACCTGATCGCGATAGTCGCCCCGCCCTCACCGAAAATCCCGCGTCTTCACCTTGATGGTGTCGAGATGCAGATCTCGGACATACATGTCGCGGGTTCTGAGGCCCTTTGGCGTGTCGCGCGGGTCCGGCGTGGGCGATCCATGATGGAATTCATCGCCGCGGCCATGGGGCAGCGGGAAGGCCGCGTTGCGTTCGCCGACGCTGCTCAGGGCGGCGGATAGATCGGTGATGGTGTGGGCGACGTGATGCACGACCTCGCCTTCGCGCTGCACGCGGCCTCGCACGGCGATCATCCCGGCACCGAGGATGATCCGGCGATGGGCTTCGAACACCTTGGGCCAGACCACCAGATTGGCGATGCCGGTCTCGTCCTCGAGCGTGATGAACATCACCCCCTTGGCCGAGCCTGGGCGTTGGCGCACCAGCACCAGGCCCGCGACCTCGTACCAGCGGCGGTCGCGCAAGGACATCGCCTCGGCGCAGCTGACGATGCGGCGTCTGGAGAAATCCTCACGCAGGAAGGCCACCGGGTGGCGGCGCAGCGACAGGCCGACATGGCTGTAATCCTCGACCACCTCGCGGCCCGCGGCCATGCGGCGCAGGGCGATGGCGGGCTCGATGGTCTCGTGCCCCCGACCGTCCCGGCGGGCCGCGGCGGCGAAGAGCGGCAGCTCGGTCTCTGGCAGGCCCTTGATCGCCCAGGTCGCCTCGCGCCGGGCAAGGCCGAAGGCCGGGTGGAACCCATCGGCCTCGGCGATGCGGGTCAGGCTGGCCACCGGCACCTCGGCGCGCTGCCAGAGATCCTCGACCGAGGCGAAGGGCGTGTCGGCCCGCGCGGTGACAATGGCGGCGGCATGGGCATTGGCGAGGCCCTTCACCATGCGCAGACCCAGCCGGACCGCGAAGCGGGTCTCGTCCCCGGTCGGTTCCAGCGTGCAGTCCCAGCGGGAGGCGTTGACGCAGACCGGGCGCACCTCGACGCCATGGTCCAGCGCATCGTGCACGATCTGCGCCGGGGCATAGAACCCCATGGGCTGGCTGTTCAGCAGTGCGGGGCAGAAGGCGTCGGGATGCCAGCATTTGAGCCAGGATGATGCATAGGCGATCAGCGCGAAGCTGGCGGCATGGCTTTCCGGAAAGCCGTAACTACCAAAGCCCTCGAGCTGCTTGAACGTGCGCTCGGCGAACTCATGTTCGTAGCCGCGCGCGACCATGCCCTCGATCAGCTTGTCGCGGAAGGCGCTGACGCCGCCGGTGAACTTGAAGGTCGCCATCGATTTGCGCAGCATGTCGGCCTCGCCCGGAGTGAAGCCGGCGCATTCGATCGCCACCCGCATCGCCTGCTCCTGGAACAGCGGCACGCCGAGCGTCTTGCCCAGCACCGCCTCCAGCTCGGGCTTGGGGTAATCCACCACCTCCAGCCCGGCCCGGCGGCGCAGATAGGGATGCACCATATCGCCCTGGATCGGGCCCGGCCGCACGATGGCGACCTGCACCACCAGATCGTAATAGGTGCGCGGCTTCAGCCGCGGCAGCATCGCCATCTGGGCCCGGCTCTCGATCTGGAAAGTGCCGAGCGTGTCGGCGCGGCGGATCATCGCATAGGTGCGCGGATCCTCGGCTGGGATGGTGGCGAGATCATAGCTTGCATCCTTGTGCTCGGCGATCAGCGCCAGCCCCTTAGCCATGCAGGTGAGCATGCCAAGGGCGAGGATATCGACCTTCATGAACTTCAGCGCGTCGATGTCGTTTTTGTCCCATTCGATGATCTGGCGGTCGGCCATGGCGGCAGGTTCGATCGGCACCAGATCGTCCAGCCGGTCCTGGGTCAGGACAAAACCGCCCGGATGCTGCGACAGATGCCGCGGCGCGCCCATCAGCTGTGCGGCCAGATCCAGCACCAGCCGCAGCCGGCGATCGGCGGGATTGAGGTTCAGCTCGCGCAGCTGCGCATCGGTGACGCCATCCTCGGACCAGGCCCAGATCAGCGCCGAGAGCGCGGTAATCAGATCCTCGGGCAGACCCATAGCCTTGCCGACATCGCGCAGCGCCCCCTTGGCGCGGTAGCGGATCACCGTGGCGGTCAGTGCGGCCCGGTCGCGGCCATAGGTGCGGTAAATCCACTGGATCACCTCCTCGCGGCGTTCGTGTTCGAAATCGACGTCGATATCGGGCGGCTCATGGCGTTCCTCGCTGACGAAGCGCTCGAACAGGAGATCGTTGCGACCGGGATCGATCGAGGTGATGCCCAGCACGAAGCAGACCGCTGAGTTCGCCGCCGATCCCCGGCCCTGGCAGAGAATGCCCTGCGAGCGGGCGAAGCGCACGATGCTGTGGACGGTCAGGAAATAGGGCGCATATCTGCAGAATCTGAACGAAGCGCAGCGCTCCTCAACGCAAAAAGTTTGAGGATCCGCGTCTAACCAGAGCACCAAAGCCGCATCATGCGCGCCCAAATGCTCCAGCTATGGGCCAAAAACGAGGGATGGCCACCGATCTGGTGCACAGAACTGGATCAAGAAAAGGGGGTTCGGAAGCTATCAAGCGGCCCCGAAGGTGACCGCTTGCTGGGGCCTTTAACCTGACAATCGCTAACAACGCGAAACAGCTTACTCATGAAAAAAAGCCCGAACAAGCTGGGCACACGCGAAGGGATACTATCCTTTTTGGCGAAATTGTAGCTGTCGATTTGGACATGCCGATCAACCCTCGATACCGAACGTTTCATCGGCGAAGCTCAGAACCATGTCTCCCCGACGACCCTGGGCACTTGCGCCGGGGAGTACATGCACGGTGTCCAAGCATAATGGTAGAATGGCGGGCGCACCGCAATGTCGAACGCGGTTTGCTTCAGAAATCACTAATTTGAAAAGCGCGCCGTCATGGCTTCGAACGACGAGTTCACATGGACTGTCTGCCGGCCGCCATCCGAATGCACCAGAGTGACCGAGCACCCATCGATTGTCAGGTTCAGGGCAAGAAGCGACCAAGGCGGATTTGTGTAAATCTCTGTCCGGCCTGTCCTGGCATCAGTCAGGGCGACCTTGATCGAGTGACCTTTCTTCATCGCACCACCATGAGATTCCGCACCTTCCCGTTATGAATGAGGCTTTGATGGCTTATTGCTCTAAGGCGAAAGCAATAAAAGGCCCCGGTCCGTCACCGAACCGGGACCCAGATAGGGATAATGCCTTCCCCCTACCTATCAGAGGCGATCATCGCCCCGCAGGGTATCATCGCCGCGTTCGTCGTCGTCACGGAAGAAGTCGGTCACATGACGATCGGCATCTTCCTTTGCCCAGCCATAGCGCTCTTGGAGTTTGCCCGAAAGCTTGTCGGCATCACCCTCGATCTGGGTCATGTCGTCATCGGTCAGGTCGCCCCACTTTTGCTTCACGGAACCCTTCATCTGGTCCCATTTGCCTTTGATGATATCGCGGTTCATATCGCCCTCCAGCGTTGAATGCGACGTAAAAGGCAGATCCTCAGCGGGAGTTTCTGCAGCTGATTTAATCTAATTCTTCCGCCGCTGCGGGAACTATTCGGTTGCAGTGCTGATAGGCACCGCCGCTATATCGTCGCCAGTCTGTGGCATGCCCTTGCCGTACCATTTCGCAGGAAAGGTCGGTCACCGTATCGGTATGGCAGCGCACAACCGGCCGCCCATAGCGATCGACGTCCATCAGGTCGCAGGCCACCGGCCGATCGCTGACCAGCGCCGCCAGCGCGTGGCGGGCCTCGGCCCCACCTGCCTCCTTGATCTCCGGTGCTTGGATGCCCCACAGCCGCAGCCGCAGGTTCTTTCCCGGGCTGTCCAGGCGCAATGTATCCCCGTCGATCGCGACGGCTCCTGAAAGACAGATGGCGGCAAGGCATGTGATCATGCCTCCCCCCTTATCAATCAATTGTTCGCTTGTCGTTCCAATTATCTCGACAGGTTTAGGATGTCGAAGGTCGGAAATGAACGCCCCCGCCTCGGTCATTCCCGGGCGGGGGCATTTTGTGTTTTGGACAGGTTGAAACTTGGCCTATGACTAACCGCGATAGGACAGGCCACCCCAGACGCGACCCTCGTCGCGGTCACGGCCGCCACGGACCGCACCGATATATGCCGCGGCCGCCGCGATCAGCGCAGAGGCCGCCAGCAGGAAGGCCGACAGGATGCCGGTTACGCGCGCCTGCTCGGCGGCGTCGACAGCTTGCTGCTTGGCCTCGTCAAGGCGCTGCTGGGCTTCGGTGCGCAGCCGCTCCAGCTCGGCCTTGGCCTCGTCGACCTTTTGCTGCGCTTCGGCGCGGATCTGGTTGGTCTGCTCGACGGCTTCATTGACGCGGGCATCGACCTCTTGCGGGTTCTCGCCGGTGCGTGCGGCGACTTGATCGCGTAGGAAGGCACGGTCGCCGTCCGAAATCTCGCCAGTACGGATGACATTGGCAAAGATCCCAGCGATCTGGCGTTGCGTGTCGCTCATATTCGCTTCGGCATCCTGCTGAAGGGTTGAGGCGGGGTTCTGCCCATCGGCACGCAGCAGCCGATCCGTGATGTAATCGAGCGGATTGCTTTGCATCCCCTGCGGTAGCATGTCGTCCAGCGCCGGGCCTGCGGCTTGGCCCGCGCCCTGCGCCAACCCGCCGACCGCTTGACCCGCTCCCGACACGACGCCGCCCGAAAGCTGGCCTGCGCCCTGCGCGATGCCACCCACGGCCGATCCCGTCACTTCGGCGGCGGTCTGCGCGACATTGCCCGCGGTCTTCAACCCGCCCGAAACCACGCTGGCCGCAATGACTGCGCTCACGATCATGCCCACGCCCCAGACGGCCAGCCCGTTGAAGCCGTCGCGCACGGTCACCTCATCCTTAGTGGCGCTGCCGACCGGACGGCGCATCCGCCCCGCGACATAGCCGCCAAGCGCATTGGCGACCACCATTGAGATCACGACGAAAAGCGCCGTGATGATCAGCCACCAGAAGCTGATCCCCCCGCCCTCGCCCACCGAAACCGAGCCAAGGCCTAGAGCGGCCGCGAATGTTGTGAAGACGACTGCTACTCCGGTGGCCACGACTGCACCAGCGAAAATCGCCGCCCAATCAACGTAACCGCGATCCGTCGCGTCCCGAATACCTGGTGTCGCCATCACGAAATCCCCAGCATTGAAAGGATGAACAGGACGACGACCACAAGGCCAACAAGATAGATGATAGAACCCATGAGACGCTTCTCGCTAAAATTTTTGTTAGATTGGAACGTCGTGCGGCGCCATCGAGTTGCCAGCCTGCCTCAAATTCATCGGCGGCGATGCAGCTAAGTATCCCAACCTGGATAGACGGTGGGCGTGGCTGACGCTGCCATGGGAAGAGGCGTGAGCCATGCAGTGCCCGCTTCCCGATGGCGCACTGCAATCAGACAGAGTTGACTGAAGTCTAACGCAAACCCAAGGGGTGACATGGAGCAGCCTCGTTGTTCCTCAAAATTGCGTCGCAGAACTTAAATTAATGCATCACAGGAAACAGGAACCGCTGCCGCCACACTCGGCTTTTAGCTCCGACCGCAATAGGTCCTCAAACAGGAGCTGAAGATGAGCACGAACTCGACCACAGCACAGTCAGGCAGCGCGAAAAAGTCGGCAACGGCCACCCGCAAGAAAGCCCGGGAAGAGGGCAAGTCCACAACCAAGGCCACGGGCGCGGCTCGGACGAAGCGCTCGCAGGCCGTGGCCAAGCGCGCCGCTTCGCGCCGCAGCCCGAAAGAGCAGAAATCGCTTTCCGACCTGTTGGAGCACGCGCTCAAGGACATCTATTACGCTGAGAAGAAGATTTATCGCGCGCTCCCGAAGATGATCAGAAAGGCCGATCATCCTGACCTCAAGGAAGCGTTGCAGCATCATCGTGAAGAAACCGCCGGCCAGATTGATACCCTCGAGAGCGTGTTCGAGGTGATGGGCAAGCGCGCGCGGGGGGAGAAATGCGAAGCGATTGATGGAATCCTCGAAGAAGGTGAAAGCTTGTTGGAGGATTTCGGCGACTCAGTTGCCGCCGACGCTGCCATCATCTTCAGTTGTCAGGCGGTCGAGCATTACGAAATCACGCGCTATGGGTCGATCCGCGCTTTCGCTGATGCCTTGGGACTTGATGAGGTGCGCGATCACATCGATTCCATCCTCGAACAGGAAAAGGCCGCAGATCAGAAGCTTAACGACTTGGCCGAAAGTTCGGTCAACGACGCGGCTGCGGAATATGACGATGAAGATGACAGCGCGGCTGCCTGACCCGGCGATGTCGCTGACCCCTGTCCTCTAGGCAGGGGTCATTGTCGGACGACACGCTACTAGCTGATAGGCAAACAACATGCGCGGACCAAAGCAACTTGGGCCTTATGCGGATCGCGCATTGGATTGCAAAGGGGCCCTTGAAGAAGCTGTCCTAGAAATTGCCGATCAGGCCGCCACGGCGGGTTGGATGCGAGACGAAATCTGGTCTGCACTCGGCTCGCTGGCGGCGAATATTCTGCAGGCCGATGTCGAGGCTGAGAAGACTGATCAGCAAATCGAGCAAGCAATTCGCGATCGGCTTCGCAAGAACTAGCCGCGTTCGAAAACGTCGGCAAGCGGCTGAATGACACCGACCGGAACAAAAACGGATTTGAGCGCCGTCTGACCATCGCCTTCATGGTCGATCAGAGCCGCGTGACCATTTCACGGGTGTTTGCGAAACGCACTTCCTAACAAGGCGCCTACCGAACGTCAGGACGGAAATGGCACTGAACGTCCTCGCCTATAACGTCAAACGGACCATCTCCCGGATCGGCATCCGGCGTCTGTCAGCTGAAATCGCCAGCTGACGTGGTCGATGCGGATCAGCCGCAGTGACAACCACGGATTCCCCGCGCGCCGCTAACCACCTGTTTCCACACAGGCGCGGCCCATAGCCGCCGGTCGAGCCTCGCCGATGCTGCGCGGCGGCATTTCCCAAAGCCGCCGTTGGTGCGCTCCGCGGCACAACTGGATTAGCTATAGTGGAGGCCCGCCTTCACCACCGTTCCGTCGGCCCAAGCTCCGGCGCAAACTGCATCAACTGAACGACTTTGGACACCAAATTACAGCCCAAACCGGAATTCTCGATTAGACCTAAATGGAAGTGTCGGCAGCCCTCATCTTTTCGCTGCGCCGACGAAGCAGCTCAACAGCAGTGAGAAGCAAAACCGAGAAGACTACCAAAATGGTCGCGACCGACAGGATCGCAGGACTGATGCTCTCACGGATGCCGTTCCACATCTGCCGGGGAATTGTCTGCTCGTCGGGGCTGGCGATGAACATGACCACGACGACCTCATCAAATGACGTGACGAACGCGAACAGCGCGCCAGAGATCATGCCCGGAAGAATCAACGGCAACGTGATGCTTCGGAATGTCGTCCATGGGGTGGCGCCCATCGATGCAGCGGCCCGCGTTAAGGAATGGTCAAAGCCGACAAGTGTTGCAGTCACCGTGATGATGACAAAAGGGATGCCCAATATCGAGTGCGCCAAAATGATGCCAAGATAGGGAATGCCCCAGTCCTGAATACGGATTGACGAGTAGAAAAAGAACAGGCCCGTCGCCGTGATGATGATCGGGACAATCATCGGCGAGATCAACACCGCCATGATGATACGGCGGGCGGGCATCTCTGGGCGGCTGAGACCCAAGGCTGCAAGGGTTCCAAGCGTTGTGGCGAGCAGCGTCGAGAAGAAGCCGACGATCATCGAATTCTTGGCGGCTGAAATCCATTGCGCGTGTTCCCACATGTCCCGCCACCAGGATGAACCGCGCGCGGCTTCAGGGGCATGCATGCCCGTCGTCAGCAACGCGTCATACCAACGCAGCGAGAAACCGGTCGGATCAAGCGACAGCATCTTTTGCGTGAAGGTGAAATATGGCTCGGCGTTGAAGCTGAGCGGGATCACGATCAGTATCGGCGCGATCAGGAACAGAAAGACCAGACAGCACAGGATCCGCCGGATATGATGCCAAGTTTTTTCAAGCGGCGTAGCATATATTGGAAGTGACATGGACTTACCCCAGCTTGATGTTGTCGATGCCGACAAGGCGGTCATAGAGCCAGTAAAGCAGCAGCACTGCCGCCAGCAGGATCGCCGCCAATGCCGCGGCCATGGACCAATTCAGGCTGCTTTGCATGTGATAGGCGATGAAGTTCGAAATCATCTGGCCGCTGGCCCCGCCAACAAGGGCGGGCGTGATGTAGTAACCGACGGCCAGAATGAAAACCAGAAGGGCGCCCGCGCCGATGCCGGGCAATGTCTGGGGCAGATAGACCTGACGAAACGCGGTCCAGCTGCTGGCGCCAAGGCTGCGCGCGGCGCGAACGTAATGCGGCTTGATCGGACGCATCACGGCGTAAAGCGGCAGGATCATGAACGGCAGAAGGATATGCACCATGGCGATGACGGTGCCAGTTTGATTGTACATCATCGATAGCCGATTGGCTGGGTCCACCGTGCCGGTGGCAACCAGCGCGTTGTTGACCACGCCTTGTTCCTGAAGCAGCACCATCCAGCTCGTCGTCCGCACCAGAAGCGAGGTCCAGAACGGCAAGAGCACTAGGATCATCAGCAGGTTGGACTTGCCCAGCGGCAGTGTCGCCAACATATGCGCGACCGGATAGGCAAGGATCAGGCAAATCGCGGTGATGACGCCGGAAAACACGAATGTTTTCACGAAATGCGAAACGTAGATTCTGCGGCTTTCCTCGACCCGGACGATATTGCCTTGCGGGTCGCGCGTCATGTCCAGCGCGGCAAGATAGAAATTCGCGGTGTAAGGCGTCGATGCCGAACGCATCGCCTGCCACAATGCAGGGTTTCCCCAGTCCGCATTGATGGCAAGGACAGCATCACGGTAGGGCGGCTCCAGTTCCGGGGCCTTGCGGGCTGCGGCCGTGAACATCGAACGCGACCCGGCAAGGTCGTAGTTCACGCGTGTGCCGATCAGTCCGGCAGTCTTGTCTGCCCTTGCCTGACGCAGGTCAGAGACAAGAGCCGAGTAGGCTGCCTCATCCGGTGCTTTTCCGGGGTTTTCGTCGAACCAGGCCGACAGCACCGGCATATTCGCCGAAAAGGCGTCATTATGCACTGAGCGCAGCAGCATCTGCCCAATCGGCAGGACGAAACTGATCAGGATGAACAACAGCAGCGGCAGAACCAGCAGCAGGGCGCGGCGCTTGGCGCGGGATTGTGCGGCGGCCAGCGCCGTTTTCAGCGAGCGTCCATCCGTTGTGGAAAGTGGCGTCACCGCGACGTTGCTGCCGGTGATGGCGCCATTCGCAGAGAGATCTGCCATGAGATTACTCCAAGACAACAAAAAAGGGCGGCAGGTTGAGTTCGCCGCCCGATTGTCGGTTTAAAATCCCGCTCCCTTCAGCGTCAGGAAGCGATCTATGGGATCAGTTGGTGAGCCAGGTATTGAAGCGCTCGCTGATCTCGACATCCCGATCGACCCAGAAATCAACCGAGGTACGCAGAGAGCGTTTCATATTGGCCTCGGCGGTGGGCATGTTCGGAGCCATTTCGGTCTTGCCGTCCTCGAACAAGCCGACCAGAGGCAGCGAAGATTTCCGCGCGGGTCCGTAGCTGATCCATTTCGTCTGGTCGGCGAGCCGTTGGGTGCCGGTGGCGAATTTGATGTATTCCAGCGCCTCATCCTTGTTCGGCGCACCCTTCGGGATGCCAAACAGCTCGTATTCATAGACCTGGCCATCCCAGACGACCTCAAAGGGCTTGCCTTCGGTCACCACGGCGCTGAACAGGCGGCCATTATACGCAGTGGTCATCGCGACCTCGCCATCCGCCAACAGTTGCGGCGGCTGGGCACCGGCCTCCCACCAGACGGTCTGCCCCTTGATCTTGTCGAGCATCGCGAAGGCGCGGTCCAGGCCCTCAGGCGTCTCCAGCGTCGCATAGACATCGCCGGGCGCCACGCCATCGGCCATCAAGGCCATCTCGAGATTGGCCTTGGCGGTCTTACGCATGCCGCGCTTGCCCGGAAATTTTTCCAGATCGAAGAAATCAGCGATGGTGCTGGGTTTCTGATCGGAAAACTTGGTGGTGTCGAAGCCGTAGACGTTTGAAAACACCATCGACGCGATGGCACATTCGGTCACCGCACCCTCAAGGAAATCCTCGGTGGCGGGCGTACCATCCGGTGCCGGCGGCAGACTGGCGGGATCGATCGGTTCAAGCAGGCCCTCGTCGCAAAGGCGCAATGCATCGGTGTATTCCAAGTCGGCCACGTCGATCGTCACGTTGCCCGACTCGACCATCGACTTGATCGGCCCCGCAGGATTGTCTGCCGAGGTCATGGTGATCTTTGTGCCTGTCTGGGCCATGAAGGGCTTGTTGTAAGCTTCGACTTGGCTTTTCTCATACGCACCGCCCCAGCTGACGACGGTGATGTCGGCCTGCGCCGCGAAAGCGAAGGTCGAAAAGGCGCAGCTGAGTGCTAGGAACTTCTTCATCTTACTTTCTCCCAGTTGAGTGATGTCTGGCCTTTCCGGCCTTTCTTGTTGCGAGAGCGAGAGTGCGCGCCGACCACCCGGTGCTTAAATCGGGTCCAGCGCGCGCGCATCCTCAGGGTGCCAGCCGATCTCGACCAGCTCGCCGGGTTTGAAGCGGCGCTGACCCAAGGTGTTGCGACATTTCATGACGAAATCCTCGGACCCCGCGACCTTCATGCGAACCCGCAGCACGTCGCCCATGTAGATCACGTCAAGCACCTGTGCGCCGATCCGATGCGCGCCTGCGGGCATCATCTCGGGCTTGAACTCGATACGTTCGGGCCGGATCGAGACCAGCGTTTCCTGCCCCGCGGCCGTGATATTGACCGGGGTCGCGTCGATCAGCTCACCGGTCACGAGCCGCACCGTGGCCACACCTTGTCCCAACGCCTCGATACGTCCAGGCAGCTTGTTGTTCTCGCCGATGAACTGGGCGACGAAGCTGTTGACGGGGCGTTCGTAAAGCTCGGCTGGGGGCGCGAGTTGCTGAATGCGGCCGTCGTTGAACACGGCGACGCGATCAGACATCGTCAGGGCCTCGCCCTGGTCATGCGTGACATAGACCACGGTAATCCCAAGCTCTTCGTGAAGGCGCTTGATCTCGAATTGCATATGTTCGCGCAGCTGCTTGTCCAATGCGCCCAGCGGCTCGTCCATCAGCACCAGTTGGGGGTCGAACACCAAGGCGCGCGCTAAGGCGATGCGCTGCTGCTGGCCGCCCGACATCTGTGCAGGCCGTCTGTTCACCAGCCTGCCCATTTGGACCATATCCAGAGCGCGCACGATCTTCGCATCGCGTTCCGCTTTGCCTAGGCCTCGCACCTTCAGCGGGAAAGCCAGGTTTTCACCGACCGTCATATGGGGAAAAAGCGCGTAGTTCTGGAAAACCATGCCGATCCCGCGCTTGTGCGGCGGCACAGAATTGATCGGGCGCCCGGCCAGCAGGATCTCGCCTGAAGTCGCAGTTTCAAACCCCGCCAGCATCATCAGGCAGGTGGTCTTGCCTGAGCCAGAGGGGCCAAGCATGGTCAGGAATTCACCTTTGGCGATGGTCAGGTTCAGATCCTTGACCACCAGCGTTTCGCCGTCATAGCTTTTCTGAACGCGTTCGAACGAGACGAAGCTGTCCTTCACGTCGTCTTCCGGATTGATCCGGGCCGCGGTAGCTGTGCTCAACTTTGGCTCCCTATCGATTTTTTGACGAACGCGCTTTTACGGGTGTCGCCGTCTGGTTCTGCTCAGCTCTTGATCCCAATCGCATGAGTGTTGAGGCATCATCAGAACTGCGATGGACCGGGTAAATTACGCAATTCCATTACGCTGATTAGGGTGATGCTAATCTTCGGGAAATCAGGGTCGGCTGGGCGATTTTGGTAGAAGGGATGATCGGTTTTTCAGCAGCTCAAACAAAAAAGGCGGCATGCTGCCCGCACCGCCGCCAGTCATTGAAAGTCCGTCCACCGCATGGCGCATTCACTGCGCTGCCGGCGACAGTTGTTCCCCGCAGTTTGGTCTGCCGACGGGCTGAGGGCCGGGATCGACTCCCGGCCTCGGCTTGTTGTCAGCCTCCGGCCACGGCCCGCAGCGGTGAGCCGACCGCGGGGATTTGCCTGCTGAGGTATCGGTAGAAATCCCAGATCGTGCCCTCGTAGTCACGCGGCGCAAGCTGTCCCGATGGCGCGTGACGCGACGCAAGGGCGCGCTGCATCTTTTCAAGCTTTTCGCGATCTTCGCGGTTCACTTCGTGCCAAAGTGCGATCCGCTCCTCGAGCTCGTCTTGTGTCAGCTCGTCGCCGAGGGTCGACATGGTCCATCGGACCCTGATCCGATCGACTGCCAGCGGCTTGATCGAAAACGACACCAGCAGGGTCGCCGCCTGACTTGCAATCTGGGCCGGGAAAAGGTTGAACAACGTCGAACGCCGCCGCTCTTCCTCGGTCAGCCCCTCCGCGCCCGTTCCGCGCGATGCGGCCGCGTCCGGATAGTTCGCGCAATAGGAGGTGAAGCTGTCATCCGACATCGATTTCCGACTTAGCCCGGTCGGGGTATAGGGATGCAGCGTCTCGGGGTGGACAACCGAAAGGTGGTAGGCCTCCATGAAGTTCTCGACCAGACATTTCCAGTTCGTGTGCCAGTCCTCTTCAAAGGTGCGGACAATCCGCATCTCGGACGGACGATAGTTGCCAAGCAGGTTTTCCAACTGACCCAATCGCGGCGCGAGCGGTGCGGCCGAGTCGTCCAGGTTGACATAGATAAAGCCGTTCCACACCTCGCAACGAAAGGTCGGTAGGCTGCAGTTCTTGTCGGTCACGCCCTTATCGCGCATGCGCGGGGCGTTGATCAGTTGCCCGCTTCGCCCATAGGTCCACGCGTGATAGGCGCAGACAAAGCGACGGGTCGACCCTGTTCCTTCCACCAGCGGCATGCCGCGGTGCCGACACAGGTTCGATAGGATGCGCACCTCGTCATCGTCGCCACGCACGACCAGCAGCGGCTCATCGAAGAGCTGGGTTACGAAATAGTCGCCCGGTTTGGGGATCTCGTCAGCCCGCCCAAGTGCATGCCACTCTTTGGAGAGAAACGTGTCGACCTCATAACGGAAATAGTCCGGATCTGTGTAAAAACGACCCGGCAAGCACTGGGCCTCGTGTTCGTGCAGCGCCGCAACATCGTGCAGCGTCGCATTCATGGCATCAACTTTGCTTCCGCTATCAAAAGCCATCCGCCCTACTCCGCTGCCAGAGCAAACGAGCGTTCGAACCCTGCGGTCCGATCGGCGATATACTGCATGAAGTCGTAAATCGGACGTTCCAGATAGGACAGATGTCCAGGTTTCGCCGCATCTGCGCTCAGCCCCCGGAAGACCTTTTCGGTGCAACCGCGATCCTCGACGTTGACCTCGTCCAGCAAGGTTTTCAGCGAGGTGATGTATTCTTCGGCCTTCGGATCCGCCATGAATTCGGGTGAAAGACCGCCGCCGAAGATCATCGAGACCTGACCAGTGCCGTGCGGCTGCAGCGACAGATACCAGAAATATCCCGGCGTGAGTGTGATCAGATGGCTTGGATAAAGTGTCAGCAGCGCAGTTGTCTTGCGCCACCGCCCTTCCAGCCGCGTATTGTCCGGGTGGGCATTGCCGATCGGCAGCGACGCCTCTTTGGTGATCCAGTGGTAGTTGAAGTTCCTTAGTCCGGGGGGACAGTCCATCTCCTCCAGCTTCGAGTGTCCGCCGACTGTGGCAGCATGACAGACAGGAAGATGGTAACTTTCCATGAAGTTTTCGGCGAGAACCTTCCAGTTCGTGTCCCACACATGGGTTTCACGGAAGCATTCGGTATAGTTCTGGACCTGATACTGCGAGATCATCTGCTCGACCTCGGCCAGATCCTGCGCCACGCTGGGGCGGTCTTTGTTCAGTGTGATATAGATCCATCCAAGCCACTCCTCACAGCGGATTTGGGGCAGCTTATAGCTTTCTTTGCAAAAACCGGTCGTCTCTGTCATGAACGGCGCACCGCGCAGTTGGCCGCTCAGATCGTAGGTCCAGGCGTGGTAGGGGCAGACTAGCACGCGCTTGTTGCCGCTGCCCTCGACGATCGTCGACATGCGGTGCAGACACACGTTCGACAAGGCCCTGATCTGGTTGTCGCGGTCGCGCAGGATCACGACCGGCTGACCTGCCAGTTCATGTGTGATGTAGTCGCCGACATTGGGCAGGCTGCTGGCGCGACCGACACAGACCCAGTCGCGGGCAAAGATGGATTCATTCTCAACTGCCAGGAAATCGGAGCTGCTATAGACCGAAGGCGGCATCGCCCGCGCATCTACCAGTGGGCGGCTTGCGGCTGCGAGCAATTCTCTGATGGGTTGAACTTGCGTCATGGCTGACCTCCTTGTGTTTGCATTGGCCTGAGTGCGGTTTGGGCCAAAGGGCTACACCTCATCTTGACGTTTTTTCAAACAAGGTAAAAATTCATATATCCGATGATTGGGTCGTAAAAATATGGTTCGCTTTACTTTGCGGCAATGCAGCTATTTTCGTGCAGTCGCGGAACATGGTGGAATTGCGCAGGCCGCGCGGGTACTGAACATCTCCCAACCGTCGGTAGCGCAGGCACTTGAAAAGCTGGAGGCGGTGACGGGTCTGATCCTGTTCGATCGCCATCATGCGAGAGGACTGACCTTGACGGTTCAGGGCCGCTCATTCCTTGAGCATGTGCTAAAACTGGAAGAGCAGGCAGCCCAGGTCGAGCGCGAAGCGGCGGCGCTCGCCGCCGAGCTGGCGGGCGAAATCCGGTTGGGCGTGTTCTGGACGCTTACCCCGTTCTTCGCGGTCGATCTGATCCGCCGTTTTGCCAAAGCAGAGCCTGCCTTGACCATCACGCCGCACGAGATGTCACTGGTGAACCTTGCCGAAGCCGTGCGTGAGGGATCGCTGGATTTCGCGCTGACCTATGACAGGGGGGCGGATACAACTGGGCTGAACCTGCTGGAGCTGGCGTCCTTGCAACCGATGGTCGTCGTTTCCGCCGATCATCCGCTGGCCCATCGCACCTCGATCAGCCTGTCCGAGCTTGAGAGCGATCCATATGTCATGCTGGATGGACCGGGTAGCCGGCATTATTTCGAAGGACTATTGGCCGAAAACGGCATGACGCCCCGCATTTCCTATGTGTCTTCGTCGCTTGAGGCGGTGCGAAGCGCGGTCGCTGCGGGCTTTGGCTTTACCTTCCTGGTCATGCGCCCGCCATCGTCCGAGACTTATGACGGGCGCGAGGTCAGGACATTGGCGATCACGGACAATGTACGCCCGCTGCGCATCGTGCTCGCGTCCCGCGAAGGCGTGCATCGTGGCCTTGTCGCGCGACGCTTCGCCGAACATGCGCGCAGCTATTTCACCGAGGCGGTCGGCAAGCCGGTCAGTTGACCCTAGCGCATCAGTGCCTTCAGGTCCGTAGCTGCGTCGGCCAATATTGCAGCATCGACGGTCTTGCCCGCCTCGATGAGACGCTTGCCGATCATGAAGGCTTTGGGATCGTTCATGGCATCGACCGCCAGCAGGCGTTCTGCCGCGAAGTACCAAACGCTGGTCGGCGCGCCCTCTG
This sequence comes from Paracoccus laeviglucosivorans, assembly GCF_900182695.1. Classification (GTDB taxonomy): domain Bacteria; phylum Pseudomonadota; class Alphaproteobacteria; order Rhodobacterales; family Rhodobacteraceae; genus Paracoccus; species Paracoccus laeviglucosivorans. The sequence goes on along the minus strand of NZ_FXTK01000024.1, from coordinate 6,823 downwards.
CGGCCCTGACCACGGTGCGGTCATATCCGGTGTTCAGCCCCACGATCTGCAGCTTGCAATCGTATTGATCCGACCAGAACCAGGGTTTCGGGACATAGTCTTTCGCCGCGCCCAGGATATTTGCCGCGACAAGCTCTGCCTGATCGATGGCGTGCCCGACCGATTCCAGCCTCACGTGCTGACCGCCCAGCGGAAATGAGGCGCAATCCCCGGCAGCCCAGACATGCGCGGCCGAGGTCCGTCCCTGCGCATCCGTGCGGATGCCGTTCTGGACCGCGATGCCGGCCGCAGATGCAAGCGTATCGCAAGGGGTGATGCCGATGCCTGCGATGACGAAATCCGCGGGCAGTTCGCGACCGTCCTGCAGCTTCACCGCGCGCACGCGGGTTTCACCCAAAAGCCGCTCGACGCCGGTGCCTTCAAGAAGCCGCACCTTGTTGTCGCCGTGCAGTTTGCGGAAATAGTCGGCGGTCTCGGATGCGGCGACGCGTTGCAGGATACGTGGGGCCATCTCGACCACCGTGACATTCAGCCCAAGCTTGCGCCCAACAGCAGCGGCTTCAAGCCCGATATAGCCGCCGCCAATGACCACGAGGTCGCGACCGGGCGCGAAATCGGCGCGCATGCGATCCACGTCGGCCAATGTCCGAACGGTGAAGACTCCGTCCAGATCGCCGCCGATGGCTGCCGGCAGGAGACGCGGCGCCGAGCCGGTTGCGAGCACCAGTTCGTCATAGCTCAGCCGCTCATCGCCCAGTTGCAGCTGCCTTGCCGAGGTGTCGATGGCCGAAACCGGCTGGCCCAGCCTCAGATTGATCCGGTGTTCCGCCCAGAACTCGGCCGAGCGCAGCCACAGCCGTTCCTGCTCGATATCTCCAAGCAGATAGGCTTTGGACAATGGGGGGCGCTGATATGGCGGCGACGGCTCGTCGCCGATCATCGTGATTTCGCCGTCGAATTTCAGCGCCCGCAGTTTCGCCGCGCAGGCCGCACCTGCCTGACCAGCCCCGATGATGACGACATGACGCATCTGTTCCCCAATCTGCTCTGGATGTGCCGCGAAGCGATGCCCGCGAATGGATGGCGCAGCCGGGTCAGGCTGCGCCACGGACTGTCATTCGTCGCCCGGCACGCCGTAGGACGGCGCCTCGCGCGGGTCCAGCGCACGCTGGACATAGGCGTCAAGCTGCGGCCTGTAGAGATCCCACAGGCTGGCGACGGCTTCGATCGGGCAATCCTCGGTCCAGTCGCAGCGCAGGTCGGCCACGGGCCACGACACCTTGTCCACGATCTTCAGGCCCGCCGAATGGACCGGCCCGGCCTCGCCACCCTGGGCGATGCCCGCACGCATGGCGGCGATCAGCCGGTCGCCGATATGGCCGTCCGCCGACAGAAAGCCGTTGATGATCGCCTGCGGAACGCCCTCATTGGCCAGCATGTTGCCACCCGAGGCGACATCCTCCGCCTGTGCCTGGGTCCAGATCCCCAGCGAATTCGGGCCCGAGTGAATGGCGGTCAGGCCATTTCGGTCGACCGCCAGCACCTGCCGATATTCGATGAACTTGCCCATCTGGCGCAACTTCGCCACGGCGTCGACGGCGCTAAGACCCTGCTCCAGCAGATCAAGACCCAACGGCCCCAGACTGGGATCGGTCACATTCTGCGTGGCAACCGCCCCGACACCGGCCCGCGCATATGAGCAGCGCGCCGCGACAGCCGGTGACGAAGATGAGATCGCAAGTCCGAACATGCCCGTTTCGGCGCAGCGGGCGACAACCGAGAAAGTCATCGCCTCAATCCGGGATAACGGCGGTGCCGTCGATTTCGACCAGCCATTCCGGGCGCGCCAGCGCCTGCACGACCAGCCCGGTCGACACCGGATGCACGCCCTTCAGATATTCGCCCATCGTGCGATAGACGGCTTCGCGGTGGCGCACGTCGGTGATGTAGACCACAACCTTGACGAGATGCTCCATGCTGCCGCCGGCTTCCTCGATCAGCTGCCTGATGTTCTGCATGACCTTGTGGGTCTGTTCGACGGGATCGTGGCTTTCGATGTTCTTGGCGTCGTCGAGGTTCTGCGGGCACTGGCCGCGCAGCCAGACGATCTTGCCGCCCTGCGTGACGACGGCCTGGCACAGGTCGTTGTCAAGCTTCTGCTCGGGATAGGTTTCTTTGGTGTTGAACTTGCGGATGCGGTGATGGGCCATGTCGGTCTCCGTGGTCAGGTTTGTCATGGTGATTGGGAAAGCGATGCTGGCTTACGCAGTTTCGGACACGCGGGAAGCTTCCAAGTGATAGTCCATGTATTTGCGCTGAATGCCGATCTGTTCCGCGACATGCTTGGCGTCGTGCCACACGCCCCAGATAAAGCTGGAGCCGCGGCGCGATTGCCAGGGCAGGCCCAGGAAATAGATGCCGGGAACCACAGACACGCCGCGATGATGCAGCGGCCGCCCCTTTTCGTCGAAGCCGTCGACCTTGATCCAGCTGTAATCGACGGCAAATCCGGTCGCCCAGATGATCGTGCGGATGTTCTCCTTGCCCAGGTCAAGCGCAAGGATCGGATGCGAGATGCAGGGTGCGTCGGGAAAGCGTTTGCGAGCCTCGGGGTCTTGCGGCAGGTCCAGGGCGTTCTGCGCGGCATAGGCGTCCGCTTCGTCAAGGATCGACAGATAGTTTGCATCGCCATTCGCCAGATTGCGGCTTAGATCGTCGGCGAAAGACAAAGTGCCGCTATCCCAGCTTTGAGTCATGCCCAGCAGGGTCATGCCTTCCTGTGCCAAGCGGCGGAAATCGATCGTCTGGCCACCTTTTGCACCGCTGACCGCGATGGTGACGTGTTCCGTGCCCGGTTTCGGGGCCGACATGTCCCACTTTCCAAGGACGCCCAGCCACCAGCAGAAATCCCGACCGCGATAGGCGCGGGGTGGACGGTCATGCGGGCCGACGGACAGATAGACCTTGCGCCCCGACTGCATCAGCTCATCGGCGATCTGCACGCCGGACGATCCGGCCCCGACGACCAGAACGGCGCCATCGGGCAATTGCTGTGGATTGCGGTATTGCGCAGAATGGATCTGAAAAATGTCGGTCTGCTCTGGGACGACGGGCGGGATTACCGGGACCTGAAACGGTCCCGTGGCGGCCACGATCCGCTCGGCTTCGATGACGCCTTGCGAGGTGGTCACCGTAAAGCCGGAACGGTCCGAATTGCGACGCACCTCCTGCACCTCGACGCCACAGCGGATCGGGGCGTCGAATTTCTTGGCGTAAGCCTCGAAGTAATCGGCGACCTGATCCTTGCCGACAAAGGCGTCCGGGTCGCCGGAAAACTCCAGCCCCGGAAAGCGGTCGTGCCATGCCGGGCCGTTCGCCACCAGCGAATCCCAGCGCCCGCTGCGCCAGCGTTCGGCAATGCGGTCCCTTTCAAGAACCAGATGCGGCACTCCGGCATTGCGAAGATGTTCACTCATTGCCACGCCCGCTTGACCCGCGCCGATCACAAGTGTGTCGGTTTTCTCCACTGACATTTCGGCATCCTTTTCCGGATTGGTGGGGCGCATGACACGCAGCCCTGTCATCTGGAGAAGCTAGCGGCCTGCACATTGGCCGAAAATTACGAAATCCTAGAGCAAGGATTAGGCTGATCCTAAACATCTTGCTTAGGTTTTGCCGCAGCAAGAACATGGAAGAAGCTATTTTCGCCCGGCCGCGAACTGGGAAAGGGTAGGCGGGGAAAAACTGTGGTTTGGTGGAGCCATGACGAAACCATATGACGCGACGCTGGCGCTGCTCGAACGCCTGATTTCCTTTCAGACGGTCAGTGCGCAAAGCAATCTGGCACTGATCCAGTTCGCCGAAGATCATCTGCGGGACGCCGGTTTTCAGGTGCACCATTTGCCCAGTCAGACTGGCCCCAAGGCGGGCTTGCTCGCCCGGCTGGGAGAGGGTTCAGGGGGCATCATGCTGTCGGCACATAGCGATGTCGTGCCGGTGACCGGCCAGAACTGGTCGCGCCCTGAATTTACCCTGACCCAGGATGGCGAGCGGTTATATGGCCGCGGCACGACCGACATGAAAGGTTTCCTGGCCGCAATGCTGGCCTTGGCAGGGCGCACGCGCGGCGTCGCTTTGAAGCGGCCACTGATGATGTGCATCTCGTATGACGAAGAGGTCGGCTGCACCGGCATCCGCGAGATGCTGCCTGGCTATCAGGCGCTGCGCTGGCAGCCCGAACTTTGCATCGTCGGAGAGCCTACGTCCATGCGGCCGGCCATCGGGCATAAGGGCAAGGTGGCCTTTCGCGCGACTTGTCGCGGTCAGGCAGGACATTCTTCGCTGGCGCCGAAATACGTCAACGCCTTGCACCTTGCCGCAGATCTGATCGGTATTCTGCGCCAGCTTCAGGATGAATATGCCGCAAGTGCCGGGCATGACCATGCTTATGACATTCCCTATTCGACCGTGCATGTGGGAAGGGTTCAGGGCGGGACTGCTCTCAATATCGTGGCGGATCTCGCGACGCTTGAATTCGAACTGCGCCATATCGGCGGCGATGATCCCGCCGATTTCATCGAGCGCCTGAACAGTGAGATCGAGCACCTGCTGCGGCCCTATCAGGCGATCTGTCCCGAAGCAGACATTGTCGTCGAAACGACGAATGCCTACCCGGGGCTAACCGTCTATCAGGACGATCCGGTGGTGCATCGGGTGTCGGGCTTCAGCGGCAACGAGGCACCCATTAAAGTGGCCTTTGGCACAGAGGCGGGATATTTCGCTGGCATCGGCATTCCGACGGTCGTCTGCGGCCCCGGCGACATGGAGGGTCAGGGGCACAAGCCCGATGAATACCTGGAGGTCGGCCAGCTTGCGGCTTGCGACCGCATGCTGGACAGGGTGCTGGAAAGCCTGACCTAGGCAGGAACGGTTGCCGGCTGGCCGATTTTTGTCGTCACCGGCACTCCCCAAAGGGCCATTTACAAAACGGTCAGGCCGCGACAGGCTCTTGGCGCGAGGCGAAGAGGCTTCGAAAGCAAATGCAGGCCGCTCAGCGCCTCTGGATCGGAACAGGCGATGCAACTGCGCTATACGCTGCGGCAATTGGAATATTTCGTCGCGGTGGGCGAAACCGGCAGCATCGCGGCGGCATCGCATCAGGTGAACGTCTCATCCCCGTCCATTTCGGCGGGCATTTCCCAGCTTGAGGACGAGCTGGGGGTCAAACTGTTCGTGCGGCATCATGCGCAGGGTCTGACGCCAACTTTGGCGGGCCGCAAGCTGCTGGATCATGCGCAGACCGTGCTGCGCCAGGCCGGTGCCTTGCGTGACCTTGCAGGCGATCTGTCGGGCATGGTGCGGGGTCCACTGGCCATCGGCTGTCTCAGCACCTTCGCGCAGGTGGTGCTGCCTGGCTTGCGGCGCAGCTTTGTCGAGCAATATCCCGAGGTCCGCATCTCGCAGGTAGAGTCCGATCAGTCCGAACTGTTCAGCTTGCTGCGACAAGCAAAGATCGATCTGGCACTTACCTACGATCTTGATTTGCCCAAGGATCTCGACTTTACGCCGATGATCGAACTGCCGCCCTTGGTCGCCTTGGGTGACGGGCATCCCTTGGCGCATCTGTCCGAGGTCTCGGTGCAGGAACTGGCGCCGTTCCCCATGGTGCTTCTGGACCTGCCGCTAAGCGCGGACTATTTCCTGTCGTTCTTTGCAAATGAAAATCTTCGCGCCAATGTCGTTGAGCGCACCCGCGATGTCGCTGTAATGCGGAGCCTGGTCGCCAACGGTTTTGGCTATTCGATCGTGAATGTCAGGCCGATGCACGACGTTGCCCCCGACGGCAACCCGATGAAGTTCATTCCGCTGGCCGGGCAGCAGCGCCCGATGAAGCTTGGGCTGCTGATGACGAGGGGCGTCGAGCGGAGCCGCTTGCACAAGACCTTCATCGACAGTGCAAAAACATGGGTCCAGACGCAGCGCAGCCGATTGGTGGGTCAGGTTAAGGACGATCAAACACTGCCCTGACCTTTGTCAGGCACCCGGAACGTCAAGCACCATGCCTTCCATCTCTTCGGTGGCCAGGATCTGACAGCTCAGGCGGCTTGTTTCGGTGCGCCCGGTCTCGACGATATCCAACATGTCGTCTTCCATCGCATCCGGCTGGCCCGTTACTGGCACCCATTCCGGCGGAACGACGACGTGACAGGTCGCACATGCCAGATTGCCGCCACAATCACCGTAAATCCCATCCACATCATGATCGCGGGCGGCCTCCATCAGGCTTTGGCCAGCCGCCACATCGATGCTGAAGGATTTTCCAGATGCACATCTCCAGGTGATTTGCGGCATGTCTGAGTTCCTGTCAGAATATCGGCGGTCGTGAAGGAAACGCTTCCGACCAGCCCATTGAACTTTAGAGATGTCGCGAGTTTGCTTGTGATGAAAGAAGCGTTTGCTTCATCTTAGATTAGGTGCTGTCGAAGGAGCTTGGGCCGACGCTGCCTCCGGCTCCGACTTGGCGTCAGAAAGCATGCAAACAATTAAAATGTGCCGCGAAGGGCTTTTGGGGCAGAAATGGCTCTCTCGGGCAGCAGGCTTCGAGACAGCAGCCTACAGGCTCGCCCGTCTCAGTCGACCTGACCTGCTGCACGGCTTGGCGAAGCCCCGGCCGAGGGTGTGTGGAAACTCCCTTCTGTGTTAGACTTTCTCGTGGTTTCGGGAGGTCGAGATGGCTGGATTCATTGAGGGCGTTGAGCGCGATCAAGCTTCCCTGTTTCCCCATCGTCTGGACGACTGGATTGACGCTGATAGCGTGGTTCGG
>NZ_FXTK01000023.1 GCF_900182695.1 Paracoccus laeviglucosivorans | reverse complement strand
TCTGACGCCACCGACCTTGGCCGCGACTTCGGCGCCGGCCTGACCGAGGCCGAGCTGCGCTGGTTCACAACCCACGAATTCGCAACAACCGCAGAAGACGTCCTGTGGCGAAGAACAAAGCTGGGCCTGAGGATGACGGTGGCACAGCGCCAAGCGGTGCAGGACTGGCTGGCGCAGCGGCGCGAAGCGGCCTAAAGCGCGGCCACCGCCTGTTTCGCCTGCGCATATTCCGCAGCCAGCCGGTCGATCATAGCCGCCGCTGGCTGCACGTCATACACCGCGCCGATCCCTTGGCCCGCCCCCCAGATCTGGCTCCAAGCCTTTGCCGAATTGAAGTTCATGGCCGACGGGTCCGAGGTTTCCAGACCCGTGGGGTCCAGCCCGGCGTTGCGGATCGAAGGCGCAAGGTAATTGCCGTGAATGCCGGTGAACAGGTTCGAATTCACGATGTCCTCGGCCCCTGACGACACGATCATCTGCTTGTAATCATTGACGGCATTCGCCTCGGACGTGGCAATGAACGGACTGCCGATATAGGCCAGATCCGCCCCCATCACCTGAGCCGCCAGCACCGCGCGCCCCGTCGCGATCGCACCCGACAGCAGCAAAGGCCCATCGAACCATGCGCGGATTTCCTGGATCAGCGCAAATGGCGATTGCGGCCCGGCATGGCCGCCCGCGCCCGCCGCCACCGCGATCAGCCCGTCTGCGCCCTTGTCGATGGCCTTCCGGGCAAAGGTGTTGTTGATGATGTCATGCAGCGCGATGCCGCCGCAATCATGGGCTGCCGCGTTCACCTCGGGGCGGGCGCCAAGGCTGGTGATCCAGATCGGCACCTTGTGGCGGTGGCAGATCTCGATGTCGCGTTCCAGCCGCGCATTGCTGCGATGCACGATCTGGTTCACCGCGAAGGGTGCTGCGGGATGGTCGGGATTGGACTGGTTGTGGCGGTCCAGTTCCTCGGCGATGCGGGTCAGCCATGCATCCAGCAAGGGCGGCTCACCATCTTTTTCGCGGGCGTTCAGCGCCGGGAAACTGCCGACGATCCCGGCCTTGCATTGCGCGATCACCAGATCCGGCCCCGAGACGATGAACATGGGCGAGGCGACGACGGGAATGCGCAGATTGGCAAGGATGGGCGGTAGCATGGGATCCTCCGGTGGTTTGGCAGCAGGTTGCCCGGCGGGCGGCCCGCTGCCAATGGTGCCGTGGCGTTAGAAGGGCAGCGGGTGGTCCTTGTTCACATGGTCGATCTCGCGCAGCGCGTCGTCTGACAGGACCAGGTCGATGCCGGCGATCAGGTGGGCCAGCTGTTCGCGCGAGGTCGCGCCGATGATCGGGATCGACTTGAAGGGCCGCTGCCGGGTGAAGGCAATCGCCATATGGATCGGATCAAGCCCCAACTGCCCGGCCAGCGCGTGATAGGCCGCGACCGCATCGGGTGCGCGTTTGCTGCGGCGGCCGCCCAGATCGCCGGGGCCGCCGGTCGCCAGATCGACGGCGGCGCGGCTGCCTTCGGGCGGGGTGCCACCCACGTATTTCCCGGTCAGCAGACCCGCTGCAAGGCAGGAATAGGCCAGAAGCGTCACGTCCTCGTTCACCGCGGTTTCGGCCAGATCGGTATCATAAAGCCTTGCCAGCAATGAATATTCGTTCTGGATGGTCGCGACGCGGGGCGCCCCGATGCGTTCGGCCACGTCGATCCAGCGGGCCGTGCCCCAGGCGGATTCGTTCGACAGGCCGAAGGCCCGGATCTTGCCAGCCTTCTGCGCCTCGGCGATTGCGCCAAGCACATCGGCCATGTGGTCCAGCGTAGCCTGGCGATCCTGCTTCGAGGGGTCGTAGCGCCAGTTCTGCCGAAAGCAATAGCTGCCGCGCACCGGCCAGTGCAGCTGATAGATGTCGATATGGTCCGTTTGCAGCCGCTTCAGCGAGGCGTCGATGGTCTGGCGGATGATCGCGCCATTGAACCCCTCGCGCCGCACCTTGTCGCTGGGGCCCGAAACCTTGGTCGCGATCTCGACCCGGTCGCGATTGCCGCGGCTGGCCAGCCATTCGCCGATGATTTCCTCGCTGCGGCCAACGGTTTCGCGGCGCACGGGATTTACAGGATACATTTCCGCGGTATCAAGAAACGTGATCCCCGCATCCAGCGCCATGTCCATCTGCATCTGTGCGTCGGCCAGATCGGTTTGGTTGCCAAATGTCATGGTTCCCAACGATACCGCGCTGACCGCGACACCGCTGCTTCCTAGCGTCATACGTTGCATCACTATCCCTTTATTGGCGGAGGGGAATGGGAGTCGAACCCACCCGAGACAGGCTCGCTGCCTCAACCGGATTTGAAGTCCGGCCGCCCCACCGGGGACGATTCCCTTCCAATTCCTTCAGTCCGACCTGTCCGGTGTGAACATGTCGATACGGTGTGGATTGATGCGCCGCAGATCGCCGCGACGCAAGGTTAGACCGAGCCTGTCGAAAAAGTCGAGAATCTGGATCGCCACCTTGCGCCCGTTCTGCATGCAGTCGCGAAAGGCAGGGGCGGTGAACCAGCCGTCATCCACGGGAAGGTTGCAAAGGATCGTGATCATTTCGACCGTGGTGGCGCGGGCAAAGAAATGGTCATGTGCAATCTGATCGACGCGGCCCTGTCGCGCAGCCATGCGCAGGATACGGCGGATTTCAGGCTCATCCGCGTTCAGACTTCCTGCGAAATCGCGCACACGTGGCGGACGGAAACGCGTTTCGCCGCCAAGCTGCGGCATGATCTGCGCCAGCAGCGCCTCATCCGCGTCGGACAGGCGGGGCAGGTGACCGGGCAGGCGGACGAAGGCACCGTCCAGTGCAATACGCTGGACCGCAGCTTCGGCCCGGATAAAGGCGGTGAAATCGGTTTTCGGGATGCGCGGCGTCAGGATCAGGCGCAGGCGTTCACGGCCCATGCCTTGCAGATCGGGGTATTCCAGATGGAACGCTGCCAGTTCGTCCTGCATCCGCTGGCGCAAGGCGTCGAGGCGGGCCGGAGCAAGCGCCTGACGTGTTCCGGGGATCAAGGCGATTTCGCTTGTATCCAGCGCTGCCCGCGCATGGTCACGGGCATAGGCTTCCAAATCCACCAGCGTCAGGTTCGCCAACACAGGCAAAGAATGCATGGCGTGCAGGATCGCCAGTCGCTCGGGCCGGGCGCGGCGGCGGGCGGGCGGGCGCAGGTCGATCAGGTGACCGCCGCCGATGGTCCTGCGGGCCGACACGTCTCGCAGGATGAAGCGTTCCCCGGCGGTCGCGGCGACGGGGCGGTCCAGCACGATCTGCGCCAAGGCATTGTCGCCGGGTTGCAGCGGCCCCTGCAACGGCACGATCCGCGCACCGACTTCGGCGGCACCCAGATGCAGGCGGGCAGGGAACCATGTCGTCAGCGACTTCGGCTCGGATGGCAGGACGCGCAGCATCACGTCGATACGCTGGGTCGGCGCGTGCAGCACCGGGTCCAGCGCCACATCGCCGCGACGGATGTCGTGATGTGCGGGGCCGGTCAGGTTCAGGGCACAACGCTGCCCCGCCAACCCGGCATCGGCCTTGCGGTTTTGCGCATGGATGCCCCGCACCCTAGCGGACAGGCCCAAGGGGCTGATGGCAATCTGATCGCCCACCGTAACACGGCCCGACAGCACGGTGCCGGTGACGATCGTTCCCGCGCCGGAAATGGTGAAGCTGCGGTCGATGGCCATGCGAAAGCGGTGATCGGTTGCACGGGCCAGCGTCATGGTTTCCTGTTGAGCCAAGGTCTTGCGCAGTATGTCCACACCTGCGCCGGTCAGGGCCGAGACCGGGATGACGGGGCTGCCCGCCAGCGTCGTCCCCGTCAGCAGATCGTCGATTTCCACCGTCAGTCGCGCAATCCGATCATCATCATCGGCAAGGTCGGCCTTGGTCAGTGCGACGATGCCGCGGTTGATGCCCAGCAGGTCAAGGATCGCCAGATGTTCGCGCGTTTGCGGCATGATGCCGTCATCGGCGGCGATGACCAGCAGCGCCAGATCGATGCCGCCCGCGCCGGCCAGCATGGTATGGACGAATTTCTCGTGCCCCGGCACGTCGATGAAACCGGTGATCGCGTCCGCACCCAGGTCGGCATAGGCAAAACCAAGGTCGATGGTGATGCCACGTGCCTTTTCTTCGGCCAGACGGTCGGCGTCGATGCCGGTCAGGGCTTTGACCAGCGCGGTCTTGCCGTGATCGATATGGCCCGCCGTGCCGACGATCATGTCAGCGCGTCAAGCAGCGCTGCGTCGTCGGTCAGGCAACGCAGGTCTAGGATCAACGCGCCGTCATGGATGCGCCCGATAATCGGGGTTTGCAGGACACGCAGGTGGGCGGCCAGCCCTTCGGGGTCGGGGGTCAGGGCAAGGGCGGCGCTGGGGATCGTCTTGGTTGGCAATGCACCCGAGCCGATCTGACTTTGGCAAGGGGTGACGCGCACCTGACAGCCAAGCGCCGCCGCCACCTGCGGGGCAAGGCGCTCGGCCTGCGCGCGGATCTCAGCCTCGGGACGGGACAACATGCGCAGGGTTGGCAGGCGCTCGGCCAGACGGTCGGGGTCGCGGTAAAGGCGCAGCGTCGCCTCGGTCGCGGCGATGCGCATCTTGTCCAGACGCAGGGCGCGTTTCAGCGGGTTCCTGTTGATCCGCGCGATGATGTCACGCCGCCCGACGATGAAACCTGCCTGCGGCCCGCCCAGCAGCTTGTCGCCCGAAAAGGTGACGACATCCGCGCCCTCGGCCACCGCGTCGGCCACCGTGGGTTCGGGCGCAAGACCCCAGCGGCGCAGATCGACCAGCGTCCCCGAGCCAAGATCGTTGACCAAGGGCAGCCCGACCTGATGCGCGATTTCGGCCAGTTCGGGGGCAAGAACTTCCTTGGTGAAGCCCTCGATCCGGTAATTCGAGGTATGCACCTTCATCAGCAGGCCGGTATCGGGGCCGATCGCGTCACGGTAGTCCTTGGTATGGGTGCGGTTCGTCGTGCCGACCTCGCGCAGTTTGCAGCCCGCCTGCTCCATGATCGCGGGCATCCGAAAAGCACCGCCGATTTCGATCAGCTCGCCACGCGACACCACGACCTCGCGCCCCAGCGCCAGCGTGTTCAGCACGATCAGCACGGCGGCGGCATTGTTGTTGACGACGGTGGCATCCTCGGCCCCGGTCAATTCGCACAGCAGGGCGCGCAGATGGCTGTCGCGTTCGCCGCGCCCGCCGGTATCAAGATCGAATTCCAGCGCGGCGGGCGCGCGCATTGCAGCGGTTGCGGCATCGATGGCGGCATCGGCCAAAAGCGCGCGACCCAGATTGGTGTGCAGGACGGTCCCGGTCAGGTTCAGGACCGGGCGCAGATTGGATTGCGCCTGCGCCGTCAGGGCGGCGGCGGCGGCGGTCAGGATAGCTGCGGTATCCGGCAGCGGATCGGGCCGATCATTGCGGATACGCGCCAGTTCCGCCCGCAGCGCATCGGTGACGGTGGCGCGGCCATGCCCGTCGATCAGCGGGGCCGCATCCGCCAGCAGACGATCAACCGAGGGCAGGGCGCGCAGGTCCATCAATACCCCACCAGAAAAGGGTTGAACCCGCCGCGTACCCATTCCGTGTCGCGCATCATCAGATCCAGACCAAGGCTGGCCACGTCATCGGCCATCGCCTCAAGCGTGGGGTTCTTGTTCTGATACATGATCTTGACCCAATGGCCGCATTCGCGACAGCACTCGGCTTTGACGGTCGCGTCTTCGGTCTCGACCGAGCGATAGGTGATGCCCTTGGTCGATCCGCAGCTGGTGCATTTCACGCGAACTTCGTTCCAAAGCGTCTGACACGTGGCGCAGGCGCAGTAGCGCGCACCCTCGGCCCCGATGTTTTCGGTCACAAGGCTGACGGCGGGCCTGCCCCCACATGCGGGGCAGGTTCCGGTGCGGATCGCAACCAGTTGTTCCACGTGAAGCATCGCAGCCAACATCGCCGCATGGACCTGAAGCGCAGCGGCGGCGAAAAGATGCGGGGCCACGCTGTCTTCGGGAATCCTGTCGGTCAGCACATTGGTCAGCACCCAGTCGCGATCGGCAGGTCCGGCATCGCGCAGCGCATCCAGCGCCAATCGCGCGGGGGCGGGCATATCCAGCGCGGTCAATTCGCCGATTAGCGCATCCAGCGCGGCGGAAAGACCGGCATGCATCCGGTTGCGATCCAAGGGCGGCATATGGTTCGCGCGGGCAAGCTCGATCCCTTCGGGCGCGGGCGGTTCGGGCAGACTGCCTGCGACCGCAGCCTGCGCGCGGGCGATGCCGCCCAGAAAGCGCAGATAGCCCGCAAGATTGGGATTGTGCCGCGCCAGAAATCCGAAACGCTCGGCTCGGGTGGTGAACAGTGCCACCGGGTCGGGCAGGCGGGCCAGAGGCACCTTGGCCACGCCACCGATCATCGAGGGGTCGGGTTTGGTATTCATGGCATTCCCAGGCCGGACCGGCCACCTGTTTCAATTATTCTGCCGGGTCGCGCTTTTCGCGTCCAGCCAGTTCACGCAGCCATTTGCGGTGGTGCCGCCATGCCCAGCCGCCGGTCACGGTGCCACGCGTCATGGCCCGCAGCGTGCCACGCGTCCAGATCGCGGCATAGACATGCAGGATGAAGATCAGGATGATCGCCACCGCCGCCAGCGAATGCACCAGCACGGCCACCCGGCGCACCGGGATCGAAACGAGCTGCGGGAAATACTGTTCCCAGATCATCACGCCCGAGCCGATCAGCACCACGATCAGCGCCGACATGCCCCAGAAGATGAATTTCTGCCCGGCATTATACTTGCCAAGCTCGGGCAGCTTTTCTTCCTCGCCGCGCACGACATCGCCGATATGGCTGACCCATGTGGCATCTTCGGGGCGGGGCAGGTTCAGCCGCCACAGTTGCAGGAACAGGATCAGGAAGCTGAGAAACAGCAGGATGCCCACAAAGGGGTGCAGCCAGCGCGTGACCTGCCCGCCGCCGAACAGCGCGGTCAGAAAATAAAGCGAGGGGTGGAACAGCGCCATACCCGACAGCAGCAACACGATCAGGCTGGCGGCCGTGACCCAATGGTTCGCGCGGGTGAAGCCGCGATAGCGGCTGACCGTGACGGGGGCGGTGGTTTCGATATGGTCGCCCGACTGGGAATAGATGCGCCGTGCCATCATGCATCCCTTTCGCTGCGTTCGACCAGTTCCTCGGCCTCATGCTCCTCGGCGGCGCTGACCTGATTGGCGCGGCCCAGCAGCCCGTGCAGGATCGAGCCGACCGCCGCCAGACCGATGGCTGCTAGACCGACGGTCTTGGTTGCGCCCTTCCAGCCCTCGACCACAGGCGAGATGCGGGGCGCCTCGGGCAGGTTGGAATACAGCGCGGGCTTGTCGGCATGGTGCAGCACGTAAAACACATGCGTGCCGCCGACGCCTTCGGGGTCATAGATGCCCGCATTGTCATAGCCGCGGGATTTCAGATCCTCGACCCGCGCCTCGGCATGGGTCAGCATATCCTCCTTGGTGCCGAAGACGATGGCTTGCGTCGGGCAGGCCTTGGCGCAGGCCGGACCCTGACCCACGGCCACCCGGTCCGAACACAGGGTGCATTTATAGCTTTTGTGGTCGGCCTTGCTGACGCGCGGGATGTTGAACGGACAGCCGGTCACGCAATAGCCGCAACCGATGCAGTTGTCGTGGATGAAGTCCACGATACCGTTCGTGTATTGCACGATAGCGCCGGGGGCGGGGCAGGCCTTGAGGCAGCCGGGGTCTGCGCAATGCATGCAGCCGTCCTTGCGGATCAGCCATTCGAATTCGCCGGTATCCGGGTTGTCGTATTCGGTGAACCGCATCAGCGTGAACATGTCGGGCGTCAGGTCATGCGGGTTTTCATACATGCCGACGTTATGTTCGATCTCGGGGACGGTATCGTTCCATTCGGCGCAGGCCGACTGGCAGGCCTTGCAGCCGATGCATTTCGACACGTCGATCAGCTTGGCCACAGGGGTCAGTTCGCGTTCCGGCGGCGCAAGATCGGGCATGGCCGAGGCGCGCATCACATCCCCCGCGCCAAGGTTCGCCTTCATCGGCTGGATCGGCGGATTGGATACCGCCGTCCGTGGGCTGTCGACATTCGGGTCTGTGGTCATGACACCGCCTCCGTCGTCGCTGGCTCAATATTCACAAGGAACGCCTTGTATTCCGGCGTCTCGATATTGGCGTCGCCGACGAAGGGGGTCAGGCTGTTCGGCCCAAAGCCCTTGCGGGCGGCGCCCATGAAGCCCCAATGCAGCGGGATGCCGATGACATGCACCAGCTTGTCCCCGCATTGCAGCGGCCGCAGGCGGCGGCTGACCAGTGCCTTGGCCGTGATCGAGCCGCGCTTGGACCAGACCCGCACCGTGCCGCCTTTCGCGATGCCCTTTTCGGCGGCGAGTTCGGGGCTGATCTCGACGAAGAATTCGGGTTGAAGGGCCGCGTTGATGCGGTTGTGCTTGGTCCAATAGTGGAAATGTTCGGTCAGGCGATACGAGGTCGCGACGAACGGGAATTCGTCACTGGTCCCGAACTGCTCGGCATCGCTGACGAAGACCCGCGCCACCGGATTGCCGACCATCTTTTCGTTGAAGACGTTGGGGATGGGGCTTTCGAACGGCTCCATATGGGTGGGGAACGGCCCATCCCGCATCAGCCCGCGCGTGAACAGGCGGGACATGCCTTCCTGATTCATGATGAAGGGGCCGACATCGCCGGGCTTGGCCGTGGGCGAGATGTCGGGCACGTCGTAACCCTCCCACTTCTCGCCGTTCCACTCGATCAGCTTGCGGGCGGGATCCCACGCCTTGCCCTCCAGATCGGCCGAGGCGCGGTTATACAGGATCCGCCGGTTCATCGGCCATGAGAAGGACCAGTTCAGATAAGTCCCGGTATCATCGGGGTCGCTGTTGTCGCGCCGCGCCATGATATTGCCGTCCTCGGTCCAGCAGCCGGCAAAGATCCAGCAGCCACCCATGGTCGAGCCGTCGTCGCGATACTGTCCGAAATTCGCCAGCTGCTTGCCCTGAGCGGCGACCAGCTTGGTCTTGTCGGTCAGGTCATAGACATCGGCCAGCGCGCGGCCGTTCATCTCCTTCGCCAGTTCCTCGGCTGTCGGATCAAGCGGGTCGGCATAGTCCCATGTCAGGTTCAGAATCGGTTCGGGCAGCACGCCGCCTTCGTCCTGATACAGCTTGCGCACCCGCTGGAAGATCTGCGCCATGATCCAGGTGTCGCGCTGCGCCTGACCGGGGGGCGTGCCCGCCGCCCAGTGCCATTGCAGCCAACGCCCGGAATTGACCAGTGAGCCGTCATCCTCGGCAAAGCTGGTCGTGGGCAGTTCGATCACCTCGGTCTGGATCGAGGCGGTGTCCACGTCGTTATATTCGCCGTGGTTTTCCCAGAAATGCGCCGTCTCGGTTTCCAGCGGGTCCATGGTGACCAGCAGTTTCAGTTTGCTCAGCGCCGCCGTCACCTTGCCCCGGTTCGGGAAGGCAAGGATCGGGTTGAAGCCCTGGCAGAAGTAATTGGTGATCTGCCCGGCATTCATCAGCTCGAACATGCGCAGCACGTCATAGGCGGGCACGTCCAGCTTGGGCAGCCAGTCATAGGCCCAGTCGTTTTCCGCAGTCGCAGCACTTCCCCACATGGACTTCATGAAGCTGACCATGAACTTGGGATAGTTCTGCCAATAGCTGGTCTGGCCCGGACGCAAGGGCTTGAACTGGCGGCTGGACATGTAGGTCGTCCAGTCCGCCTCCTTCTCGGTCGGGATGTTCAGGTAGCCGGGGATCAGGTTCGACATCAGGCCAATGTCGGTCAGCCCCTGAATGTTCGAATGGCCGCGCAGCGCGTTCATGCCGCCGCCCCGGACGCCGATATTGCCAAGGATCAGCTGCAACATCGCCATGCCGCGGATGTTCTGCGCCCCCTTGGAATGCTGGGTCCAGCCAAGGGCATACATCGAGGTCATGGCCTTGTCGGTGGCCGAGCATTCCCCGATCATCTGCACGATCTTCAGGAACCGGTCCTTGGGCGTGCCGCAGACCTGTTCGACGAGTTCGGGCGTATAGCGCGAGACGTGATCTTTCAGCAGGTTCCAGACGCAGCGCGGGTTTTCCAGCGTCATGTCGATCGCGGCAAAGCCGTCATCGCCGATGACGTAATCCCAGCTTGATTTGTCGTAGTCGCGTTTTTCCGGGTCGTAGCCGGAAAAAAGCCCGTCCTGCCAGCCGAACTCATCTTTCACGATCAGCGCGGCATTGGTGTAGTTGCGGACGTATTCCCACTGCACCTTGTCGTTCTGGATCATCCAGTTGATCGCGGCCATCAGGAACACGATGTCCGATCCGGGCCGGATGGGGGCATAGTAATCCGCAACCGACGCGGTGCGGGTAAAGCGCGGATCGACCACGATCAGCTTGGCGCCACGATGCGCCTTTGCCTCGGTCACCCATTTGAAGCCGCAGGGATGGGCTTCGGCGGCATTCCCGCCCATCACGATCACCAGATCGGTGTTCTTGATGTCGGTCCAGGGATTGGTCATCGCTCCGCGGCCGAATGTCGGGCCCAAACTGGACACCGTGGGGCCGTGTCAGACGCGCGCCTGATTATCGAATCCTACGATCCCCATGGCGCGTACCGTCTTGTAGGTCAGCCATGCGGTTTCGTTCGTGGTGGCCGAAGCGGCCAGAAATCCTGTGGTCGTCCAGCGGTTCACCGTCACGCCCGCATCGTTTTGCAGGATCATGTTGGTGTCGCGGTCGTCCTTCAACGCGCGGGCGATCTTGTCCAGTGCCTCATCCCAGCTGATCGATTCGAACCGATCCGCGCCGGGGCGGCGGATGCGGGGTTCGGTCAGCCGGGTCTGGGCGTGAACCGTATCCTTCAGCGCCGCACCTTTCGGGCAAAGCGTGCCACGGTTCGTCGGGTGGTCGGCATCGCCTTCGATATGGACGATCTCGGCCTTTTCGCCGGCAGCCACATCGCCCTTGGAATAGATCAGGATGCCGCAGGCGACCGAGCAATAGGTGCAGGTGTTGCGCACTTCGGTCGTCGAGGCCAGCTTGAAGGCACGCACATGCGCCGCCTCTGCCGCCTCTGCTTCACCAAAACCCATAGCCCCAAGCGAGGTTGCCGCGACACCCGCACCGGCCAGCTTCATAAAGCCGCGCCGTGAGAGGTCGATGTTCATCGTGCCCTCCTTTGCCTGTCATATAGATAGGTACGGGGAAAGGATGACTCTGGGCCAGCCGTTCTGTCAACCGCGACGGCAAAGGGCGCACCGAATTGGCGCGCCCTCAAGTGTTTGTTATTCGATATGTTTTTTAGAACACATCGGTCAGACTTCGACAGTCACTGACCCGATCGGGTTGGAACAGCAGGCAAGGATATAGCCCTCTTCGATGTCCTCATCGGTGATGCCGCCGTTATGGACCATGTGCACATCGCCCGCCGTCTTGCGCACCTTGCAGGTGCCGCAAAGGCCAAAGGTGCAGCCCGACGGGATGTTCAGGCCATTGGCCTTGGCGACAGCCAGCACGGTATCCGTCTCGTGGCATTTCGCCGTAACGCCCGAAGCCGAGAAGGTGACCTGCGCCTGACTTGCCTCATCGGGGACCACATCGTCGATCTCGGGCGCTTCGGCTTCGTTGCGGACCGGCGCGCCGAAGCTTTCCTGATGATAGCGATCCATGTCGAAGCCAAGGGCGACCAGCATGTCACGCACGGCCTGCATGAACGGTTCGGGGCCGCAGCAGAACACCTCGCGCTCCAGATAATCCGGTGCCATCAGGCCCAGCATGATCTGGTTCAGACGCCCGCGATAACCGTGCCATGCGCGGAAGGGGTCGTTCTCCTCGACCGTGAAGCGCAGTTGCAGGCCAGGCACGCGGTCGGCCATCTGTTCAAGCCGCTGGCGAAAGATGATTTCGCTGGGGGCTTTCGCTGCGTGGACGAAAACGATGTCCGGCATTTCACCGGAGTCCCAAGCCCATGTCGTCATCGACATCATCGGCGTGATGCCCGATCCCGCCGAGATCATCAGGTATTTCGGGGCTTCGTGCCGGACGAAACTGAAGATCCCGGCAGGCCCGAATGCCTTCAGCTTCATGCCCGGACGCAGGTGATCCAGCATCCAGCGCGTCCCGATGCTGTCAAACTGCGCCTTGACCGTGACCGAGATCGACAGAGGCCGCGACGGGCTGGAACTGATCGTATAGGTGCGCTGCACGTTCCCGCCGGGGACCGGAAGATCCAGCGTGACGAACTGGCCAGGGTGATAATCGAACCACGCCCCCGAGGGCGAGCGGAAGGTAAAGGTGGCCGTGTCCGAGGTTTCGGGCACCACCATCGCACATTCCAGCGGCTCGTCGTCACGCCACGGCCTGTCGCCGAAAGCCTTGATGTGGACCGCCATTATTCCGCCGCCATCGCCGGGCTGGGCGTCAGACGCTCAGTCATCTTGTCGCAATACCAGTCCACGAACTGGACCACGCCCTCTTCCTGGATCATCGAATAGGGGCCGGGCTCATAGGCCGGGGACAGGATGCCCTTCTGGTTTTCCTCGACGACCTGACGGTCTTCGTCATTGGTGTTCAGCCAGACACGGGTCAAGGTTTCGATATCGTAATCGACGCCTTCGACGGCATCCTTGTGAACCAGCCAGTTGGTGGTGACCTGCGTTTCGGTCGGGCTAATCGGCAGAATGCGGAACACGATGGCATGGTCGGCCAGGAAATGGTTCCAGGTGTTCGGATAGTGGAAGAACAGCAAGCTGCCCGCGTCGTTGAACGGCATCTGGCCCATGCGCTTGGCCGACGCCGCCTTACCCGAAAGCGTATAGCTTTCAGCGTTGTTCAGCAGCGGAATACGCGCCAGACGCCACTGCATCTTGGGATGGTTGACGAAACGCGAGGGCAGGCCGACCTCTTCGCAACGCTTCCAGTGGTCCAGAATGTCGGGGCTGGCGCTGTCCGGCCCTTCCATCGCGGTCATGGAGGGGTTGTCCGAATAGGTCCGGCACAGCGAGGGGTGCGAACCGCCGCAGTGATAGCATTCGCGGTTGTTTTCGATGACCAGCTTCCAGTTGCCATTTTCCACGATGGTCGAGGAGAAGGCGATCTTGGAATCAGCAAGCGCCGAGGGCGCCAGATAGGTCATCAGCTGCTTGGCCAGATCACCGATTGCGGGCGGCACCTCGGCCAGACAGATGAAGACCATTCCGTTGATGTCGACGCAATGGATCGCTTTCAGACCGAATTTCGAAGGCTCGAAATCGTCGCCCATATCACGGGCATATAGCAGCTTGCCGTCAAGCTCATAGGTCCACTGGTGATAGGGGCAAACCAGTTTGGCCGTAGAGCCATTGGGCTTGGAGCAAAGGCGCTGCCCCCGGTGGCGACAGACGTTGTGGAAGGCGCGCACCTTGCCGTCGCCGCCGCGAATGATCAGCACCGGATAGGCACCGATCTGCAGCGTGGCGTAGTTGCCGGTTTTCGGCAGTTCGCAGGCGGGAACGGCGAACAGCCATTCCTTATACCAGATGTTTTCCAGATCGGCCTGAAGCACGCCCGCGTCGCTGTAAAGTTCGCGCGACAGCGAAAAGTTCTTTTGCCGATTGGCGAGGTGGGACAGAATTTCAGCGTTGTTCAACATGGCTCGATTCCGGTGGCTGGAGCAGTGGCGTCCTATGGGGCGAACCTGCATGTAATTTGGATGTCGTATTTTACCAAATACGACATTTTGACGGCGGAATTTGACGCAGGGAAAACGACGCTGCGCTGCGCGGCAGATTTTTCGCTGACCACGGGGGAAGATGCTGCAATATCCGGCATGTTCTCACGTCTTTGCGATGCTGCGGCGCCGCGCATGGCGCATGATCTTTTGGGAAGGCCCAGATGATTTCACGACGGAACATTGGATTGACCGGATTGGCCTTTCTGCTGAGCGCAGGGCGGCTGAACGCGCAGGCTCCACGCTTTTTCAGAATCGGGACCGGCAGCACAGGCGGCACCTATTTCCCCATCGGCAGCCTGATCGCCAATGCCGTCTCGGCCCCGCCAGGGACCCCGGTTTGCGACAATCCGGGCGATTGCGGCGTTCCGGGGCTGGTGGCGTCTGCCATCGCAACGGGTGGATCGGTCGCAAATGTCCATGCCATCGAGGCGGGACGCCTGGAATCCGGGCTGGTTCAGGCGGATGTCGCGACGTTTGCGCATTCGGGTTCAGGCATCTGGCAGGG
Organism: Paracoccus laeviglucosivorans; assembly: GCF_900182695.1. Taxonomy (GTDB): domain Bacteria; phylum Pseudomonadota; class Alphaproteobacteria; order Rhodobacterales; family Rhodobacteraceae; genus Paracoccus; species Paracoccus laeviglucosivorans. The sequence continues at coordinate 40,611 of NZ_FXTK01000023.1, read as the reverse complement.
CAAGCCACCCGCAAAGCTTCTGCGCGCCATCGCCAATCTTTATCCCGAAACAGTGCATCTGGTTGCGTCCCGTGCGTCGCAGATCACCGCAATCGGCGACCTGATCGGCAAACGCGTCGCGTGGGGCGAAAAGGATTCGGGCACGCTGGTCGATGCCGGATTGATCCTTTCGGCTGCGGGGATCGCCCCAGACCAGATCGAGGCGTCTTATCTGCCGCTGGAAACCGCCGCCATCGCGTTGCAGGACGGCAAGGTCGATGCGCTGTTCTTTACTGGCGGCCCCCCGGTCCCGGCGATCGCCGTGCTGGCAAGCCGCGCCGATCTTGACTTCATTCCGATTTCCGGCGCCCTACGTGACAGGATCGTCGCGGAAAATCCCTTCTTTGCAACCGATCGGATCGTGGCAGGCAGCTATCGCCAGCAGGAAATGCCGGTCGAAACCATCTCGGTTGGTGCGCAATGGGTCACATCGGCTGATCAGCCCGAAGAACTGATCCATGACATCACCCGCGCCCTTTGGAGTCCCATCCATCGGCGCATGTTCGATGCCGGACATCGCCGCGGCGAATCTATCCAACCCGCAAATGCGCTGATGGGCATTACCATTCCGCTGCATGATGGCGCTGCACGTTACTATCGCGAAAACCACCTGATCCGCTGAAATCCGGCCAACGGGGACAACCCTGTGGAGGAATCGGGGCGACTCAGGGGCTGGGAGATGTGGGAATCTTTGAGGCGCGTTTGAGCCTGTGGATCACCATGCAGAACGTCAGGCGAACGACCGCAACTTCTCCACATGTCGAAAACTCCGTAGGCATCTTCCACAGATTGTGGACAAGAAAAATCTTCACAAACTTATCCACAAGTTAACACTTTCTAGTAATATGATTTATAATGAAAAAATACCTCTGTCAAATCAGGGGCGCTAGTTTTCCCCATCCGGATCAACTGGGGATTTTCGGCGTGGAACAAGGATTTCCAGTTATCCTCAGGGCCTATAACTACATCATCCTTCTTTATCTTTCCTTTTATTTAAGAAAGGAGACGGCTCTGGAGGCGCAACATGATCGATTTCCTCGCTTCGGCTTATCCTTGGGTGAAAGCACTTCATGTCATGGCGGTGATCGCCTGGATGGCGGGTCTGTTTTATTTGCCACGGCTGTTCGTCTATCACGCCGAGCGCGGTCAGAACGGCGCCGAGCCGGCAGCATCCTTGATCATAATGGAAGAAAAGCTGCTTCGGCTGATCATGAGCCCGGCAATGATCATGGCCTGGACTGCAGGATTGATGCTTGTTGCAACGCCGGGAATCGTAAGCTGGTCAATGGTTTGGCCTTGGACCAAAGCCACCGCAGTTATCGCGATGACGGGGTTTCACATGTGGCTTGCAGTGCAACGCAAGGCATTGCTTGCGGGGCAAGGGCTGTCAGGCCGCAGCTATCGGATGATGAACGAGTTGCCGACTTTGCTGATGGTGGTGATCGTTCTTTCCGTGATCGTGAAGTTCTGAAGAATTGACTCAGACGACAAGAATCCCTATCTGAGCCGCATCCGCCGTCCGGCGCGATGCTTTCCATCGAATATTTCCTGAGCGACCCGACCCGTCGGTGCGTCGCCATTATGGGCCCGAAATGAGCGAAGAACGTCTTAATCTGTCCGATCTGAAGGCCAAGAGCCCGGCCGACCTTCTTTCCATGGCGGAAGAGTGGGAGATCGAGAACGCCTCGACCATGCGTAAGGGCGAGATGATGTTCTCGATCCTGAAGGAGCATGCCGAGGAAGGCTATGAGATCGGCGGGGACGGCGTTCTGGAGGTCGTGCAGGACGGCTTCGGCTTCCTTCGCTCGACCGAGGCGAACTATCTGCCGGGACCGGACGACATCTATGTCAGCCCCGATATGATCCGCCAGCATTCGCTGCGCACCGGCGACACGGTTGAAGGCGTCATCCGCGCGCCCGGCGAGAACGAACGTTATTTCGCGCTGACCCGTGTCGAGAAGATCAACTTTGAAGATCCCGAGAAGGCGCGCCACAAGGTCGCCTTTGACAACCTGACACCGCTTTACCCGAATGAGCGGCTGAAGATGGAAATTGAAGATCCGACCATCAAGGATCGCTCGGCACGCATCATCGACCTGGTGGCACCAATCGGGAAGGGCCAGCGTTCGCTGATCGTGGCACCGCCGCGGACCGGTAAGACGGTCCTGCTGCAAAACATTGCCCATTCGATCGAGAAGAACCATCCCGAGTGCTATCTGATCGTTCTGCTGATCGACGAGCGCCCGGAAGAGGTTACGGACATGCAGCGCTCGGTTCGGGGTGAAGTGATCTCATCGACCTTCGATGAGCCTGCAAGCCGCCACGTGGCCGTTTCGGAAATGGTCATCGAAAAGGCCAAGCGGCTGGTCGAGCACAAACGAGATGTTGTCATCCTTCTTGACTCGATTACCAGACTTGGCAGGGCGTTCAATACTGTGGTGCCAAGCTCGGGCAAGGTGCTTACAGGTGGTGTTGACGCGAATGCTTTGCAACGTCCGAAGCGTTTCTTCGGCGCCGCGCGAAATATCGAAGAGGGCGGGTCGCTGACCATCATTGCGACCGCGCTGATCGATACCGGATCGCGCATGGACGAGGTGATCTTTGAAGAATTCAAAGGCACCGGCAACAGCGAGATCGTCCTTGACCGCAAGGTCGCCGACAAACGGGTGTTCCCGGCAATGGATATTCTGAAGTCCGGCACCAGGAAAGAAGAATTGTTGGTTGATTCCAAGGACTTGCAGAAGACCTACCTGCTGCGCCGGATTCTGAACCCGATGGGGACGACGGATGCGATCGAGTTCTTGATCTCGAAGCTGAAGCAGACAAAGACAAACGGCGAATTCTTCGATTCGATGAACGCCTAGACAGGCCGAGGCATGATATGGACACGATCTTTGCCGAGGCCACACCGCCCGGCCGTGGTGGTGTCTCTGTAATCCGCTTGAGCGGACCTGATGCGCTTGCAGTGGCTGAGTCCTTGGCAGGGCCAATGGCGCAGCCCCGGCATGCCTATTTTCGGGCATTGCGCGATGATGCCGATCTGATTGATCGAGCCTTGGTATTGTGGTTCGAGGAAGGCGCCAGCTTCACGGGGGAGCAGGTGGTCGAGCTGCACCTGCACGGTGCACCTGTTATCGGTGATCGGCTTGCGAAGGCACTTATCTTACGCGGATTGAGGCGTGCCGAAGCGGGCGAATTCAGTCGTCGAGCCTTTTTGAACGGACGCATGGACCTTGCCGAGGCCGAAGGTCTGGCTGATCTGCTAGCCGCAGAAACCGAAGCTCAACGCAAATTGGCTATGCGGTCGGCAGATGGTGAACTGGGGCGGCAGGTGGATAAGCTGCGCAGTTCGCTGATCCGGGCGGGCGCACTTATCGAAGCGAGCATCGATTTCGCTGATGAAGAGGTTCCAGAAGAAGTTCCAGCCGAAGTTTTTGATCTTATAAGCCTTGTGCGGAGCGAGATCGAGCAGATGCTGGATGGGTATCCAGCAACCGAACGTCTGCGGCAGGGCTATGAAGTCGCTATTGTAGGACCTCCCAACGCTGGAAAATCGACTTTGCTGAACAAGATCGCACAGCGTGATATTGCGCTGGTGTCGGATATTGCAGGTACGACAAGAGACATAATCGAGCTTCGGACCGATCTTCGGGGATTGCCAGTCACATTTCTAGATACTGCAGGACTAAGGCAAAGTAGCGATCCAATCGAAGCAATGGGTGTTGCCCGTGCCGAAGAACGTGCGAAAAGCTGCGATCTGCGGATTCATTTATCTGAGAACGGCGAGCCTATCACCGATGTGGCCGATATCGACCTGATCGTCCGCTCAAAGGCAGATGTAGTTCAGGTCGATGGCTTAGCTATATCTGCAATGACCGGAGCAGGAGTCGCAGAACTTCTGGATCTGGTATATGATAGACTTCGCGTGAAAGCCGCTGACTCGGGGTTGGTTGGCCATAAGCGCCAAGCCGAAGCGTTGTCCAAGGCGCTTTACGAGTTGCGGGTTAACAGGAATATGCCGCCGGAGTTCTTGGCCGAGTCGCTTCGTCAGGCCGCATTCTCTTTGGCGGCTATGGTTGGGCGTGTGGATGCGGAGGATTATCTCGACGAGATTTTCTCTTCGTTCTGCATTGGGAAATAGGATGTTTCACGTGAAACAGTTTGACGTCGTCGTAGTGGGTGGAGGTCATGCCGGACTTGAGGCGGCAATGGCATCGGCGCGCATGGGTGCGAGCACCGCATTGGTGACGATGCGGATCGAAGACATAGGAACGATGTCGTGCAACCCCGCCATAGGTGGTTTGGGGAAGGGCCATCTGGTACGTGAAATCGATGCGCTGGATGGCGTTATGGGTCGGTTGGCGGATGCGGCCGGGATACAGTTTCGCTTGTTGAATCGGCGAAAGGGTCCGGCAGTGCAGGGGCCGCGCGCCCAAGCTGACCGGAAGCTGTATCGGGCAGAGGCACGCGCCGCCGCCGAGGCACAACATCAACTTGAGATCGTCATTGGCGAGGTTGCCGCACTTTCCCATGATCGCGGACATGTTCAGGGCATTACTCTTTCTGACGGCCGCGAGCTTGTAGCTGGTCAAGTGGTCATTACGACCGGGACGTTTCTGAACGGGCTCATTCATATTGGTGACGAAAAACGCCAGGCGGGCCGTTGGGGCGACAAAGCCGCTGTTTCGCTGGCGACATCTATCTATCCGCTTGGCCTGCCGCTGGGGCGGCTTAAAACAGGCACACCGCCCCGAATAGAAAAAAGCAGCATCGACTGGGATAGCCTTGAAAAACAGCCGGGCGATGAAGTGCCGGTCATGTTCTCATATCTGAATGAACTGCCGGTGGCGCGTCAGATCAGTTGCGCGATAACGCACACAAACTTGAAAACGCATGAGATCATCAGAAATAACTTGTCGCGATCTGCAATGTATGGCGGCCGGATAGATGGGGTAGGGCCGCGCTATTGTCCTTCTATCGAAGATAAGATCGTGAGATTTGCGGATAAGTCCTCGCATCAGATCTTTCTGGAACCGGAAGGCTTGGACAGTGAGTTGGTGTATCCCAACGGTATCTCAACATCCTTGCCCGAAGATGTCCAGTTGGACTATGTCAGGTCCATTGACGGACTATCGGAAGCGGTTATCGTTCAGCCTGGCTATGCTGTTGAATACGATTATGTTGACCCGAGGGCGCTGAAGCCGTCGCTTGAGGTGAAAAAGCTTGCTGGTTTATTCTTGGCCGGTCAAATCAATGGAACGACAGGCTATGAGGAGGCTGCGGCACAAGGGCTTGTCGCGGGATTGAACGCAGCACTACGTGCGCAGAACCGGGCACCTTTGCATTTCAGCAGATCGCAAAGCTATATTGGCGTGATGATCGACGACCTAATTAATCGAGGCGTTAGTGAGCCCTACAGGATGTTCACCTCACGAGCGGAGTTCCGACTCAGCTTGCGCGCTGATAATGCAGACCAACGCCTGACACAGTTAGGTATTGATCTGGGCTGTGTCGGCGACCGTCGAAAAGCGTATTTCTCTGATAAAATGACGCAATATCATGCTGCACGACAACGCGCGCAAGCCGTCACATATACGCCCACTGAACTCGGCAGACTGGGGATGGAGGTTCGGCAAGACGGCGCAAGGCGTAGTCTTTTTTCGTTGCTGAGCCAGCAGGTTATTGCTCGCGAGCAAGTCCTTGGGCTGGACGAAGCACTTGCGTCATTTGACGCTAAAACCCTCGATCAAGTTGCTACAGACGCGCTGTATCATCAGTATACGGAACGGCAGGACAGGGATGCGGAATTGCTTCGCAAAGAGGAGGCAACGCACATCCCGGAGCGTTTCGACTATAGCGCTGTCTCAGGATTGTCGAATGAGTTGAAAGACAAGCTCAATCGGAATCGACCTACCACTATTGCGGCGGCAGCGGTTATTGAGGGTATGACGCCCGCGGCCCTAACGCTGCTGATCTCAATCATCAAGGCCGGAGCCCGTCGTTCGGCATGAATGTTTCACGTGAAACACAGTTGCTGCAGCAGTTTGCTGTTCTGCTTCGGAAGTGGAACCCCGCAATTAATTTGGTGTCGCCCAACACGGTTTCGGAAATTGAATCACGCCATATAGAAGATAGTCTTCAGATTTCTGCATTTGCAGCCGGTGCATCGGATTGGACGGACATCGGAAGCGGGGGCGGTCTTCCGGGTTTGGTTCTTGCAATTTCCAGACCGGCATTAGCAGTGACGCTTGTTGAGAGTGATCAACGAAAATCAGCTTTTCTACGGACCGCCATAAGAGAGTTGGGATTAAACAACGTGCGGGTGATCTGTGACCGGATCGAAGCCGTTGATCCTTTAGGTGCCGCTAATCTCAGTGCCAGAGCACTTGCCCCTCTGCCGCTTCTGTTGTCATATGCTGTAAGGCATCTTGATCCTGCAGGGACAGCTTGGCTTATGAAGGGGAAAAACTGGGCACCCGAGGTTGAACAGGCGCGGGTTGACTGGGTCTTTGATGTTGAGAGCTATCCAAGCAAAACTGACCCTGATGCGGTTATCCTGAAGATTGCGGGTATTAAACATGTCTGAAACTAGGGTTATCGCCGTAGCCAACCAAAAAGGTGGCGTGGGTAAAACGACGACTGCGATAAATCTGGGCGCTGCGCTTGCCGAGCTTGGTAAGCGAGTCACCGTAGTAGACTTGGACCCTCAAGGAAACGCATCCACAGGTTTGGGTGTGCCACCGGAAGCGCGCGAACGCAGCTCTTATGATTTGATCATTGACGATCTGGAGATTGTCGATTGTGTTATCCCCACGGATATTCCCAACCTGTCTCTGGTGCCATCCAGCAGGGATCTTGCCTCGGTAGATTTTGAGATTTCCAACCGACCAGGCAGGACGCAGCTCCTGCGCCGAAAACTGGCGACGCGAATTGACACGGAATATGTCTTGATCGATTGCCCCCCTGCGCTGGGGCTGCTGACAGTGAATGCAATGGTCGCCGCGCAAAGCATATTAGTGCCATTGCAGGCTGAATTTTATGCGCTTGAGGGACTGTCTCAGTTGCTCATGACGGTCCGAGAGGTTCGGCAAACTGCGAATCCAGATCTCCGTATCGAAGGTGTGCTGCTGACGATGTCGGATAACCGCAACAATCTCTCGCAGCAGGTTGAAGCCGACGCTCGCAATACATTATCCGGGCTTGTCTATAAAACTGTAATCCCGCGGAATGTGCGGCTATCCGAAGCGCCCTCCCATGCGATGCCTGTTTTGCAATATGATCCCAATTCAAAGGGCAGTGTTGCCTATCGTGAATTGGCTCAGGAATTCCTATCACGACAACTTGCGACCGCCTAAGGAGAGATAGACATGTCGGATAAGCTTGAAAAACGGGGCTTGGGACGCGGTTTGTCGGCACTTATGGCAGATGTTGACTTGATCCCGTCCGAGCGTCCTGCGCCGCGTCAGGTCATGCCGGTCGAGCAGTTGACACCCAATCCAGACCAGCCTCGCCGGAGTTTCGCACCCGAAGCGTTACAAGAGCTTGCGGATTCGCTGCGCAGCAAGGGAATGCTGCAGCCGCTGATCGTCAGGCCACATCCCGATGATCGCGGGCTTTTCCAGATCGTGGCGGGCGAACGGCGCTGGCGTGCCGCCCAAATCGCTCAGTTGCATGAAGTTCCTGTCATCGTTCGTGAACTCAGTGACACCGAAGTCCTTGAGGTCGCGATTGTTGAAAATATCCAGCGTGCGGACCTCAACTCGATCGAAGAGGCGGCATCTTATCGGCAGCTCATGGATCGATTTGGCCATACGCAGGAGAAATTGGCCGAGGCGCTGAATAAAAGCCGCAGTCATATCGCGAACTTGCTTCGGCTGCTGAACCTACCCGATCAGGTTCAGGTTTGGCTTAAGGAAGGCAAGCTGACGACCGGCCATGCGCGCGCACTGATTACCGCACCCAACGCCGTTGAGCTTGCCCGCAAGGTTATCGAAAAGAATCTTTCCGTTCGCGAGACGGAAGAGCTCGTCCGGCGTCAGGCGGAGAATGCGAATTCCAAGCCTAAGAAGGCCGCGCAGGAAAAAGACGCAGATACGCGCGCATTGGAGGGGGATCTGTCAGCGCACTTGAAAATGCGCGTGACGATCAAACATGCGGGACAGGATGGCGGTCAAATGGTGATCAATTACAAGGATCTTGATCAGCTGGACCGCCTTTGCCAGGTTCTGGCGGGCCAATAGCTACAATATCTAGTCTTTTTGACGAAGCCATCTACTATAAATAGAAAGCCCCGAGCAATAACTCGGGGCTTTTGCTTTTCCGCAGAAAAAATGAGCTCAGTTCGCTGGCATCGAACTTACGCCGACTTTTGCCGGACGCAGCAATCGATCATGCAGCATGAAACCATTCCCCATCACCTGAATGATATTGCCAGACACGGTGCCCGGCACGGGCGCTTCGAACATCGCTTCATGCTGTTGCGGGTCGAATTTTTCGCCGACCTGCGGCGTGATGACGTGAATGCCGTGCTTGGCAAAAACGTTGTTCAATTCGCGCAAGGTCAGCTCAACGCCTTCAATCAGCGCCGAGGCGGCTTCCCGCTGCTCGTCGCCCGCAGCCTCCAGCGCACGCGAAAGCGCATCATAGACGGGCAGCAAATCGCGGGCCAGACGCGATCCACCATACTGTTCGGCTTCGCGGCGGTCTTTGTCGGCACGCTTACGTGCGTTTTCTGCATCGGCCAGCGCACGCATGAAACGGTCGCGGAAGCTGTCGCGCTCGGCGATCAGGGCTTCGATCTCGGCGCTTTCCTCCAGCAGGGGATCGACAAGGTCTCCCTCGTCAAGCGGGCTTCCGTTCAGGTTCTCGTTGGTCATGTCCTTATCCTTTCCGGCCGGAGATCATCCGCCCGACGAGCTGCGCAGTATAATCGACGATCGGAACGATGCGGCCATAATTCAGCCGCGTGGGCCCAATGACGCCCACCGCCCCGACAATCTTCCGGTCGGCATTCATATAGGGCGAAACGACCAGAGATGAACCGGAAAGTGAAAAAAGCTTGTTCTCCGAGCCAATGAAAATGCGCACGCCCTCACCCTGTTCGGCCAATTCGAGAAAATCGGCAATGTCGCGCTTGCGCTCCAGATCATCGAACAGCACGCGCACACGGTCCAGATCGGCCAGTTCATGCGCCAGCAGATTGGCGCGCCCGCGCACGATCAACCTTGGATCCGCCCCGTCACCGTCCCACATCGCCAGACCCGAGGCGATCAGCGCCGCCGCCATCTGGTCCAGCTTCTGACGGCTCGCCTCGATTTCGCGCGAAATGCCGTGGCGCAGGTCGCCCAATGTGCGTCCTTCTGCGAAGGCATTGAGAAAATTCGCTGCTTCACGCATCGCGCTGGCGGTATGGCCGGGTGGGGGGGTGAAGACCCGGTTTTCGACCCGCCCATCGGCAAAGACCAGAACCACCAGCGCGCGGTCGGGGGCAAGGCTGACGAATTCGATATGACGCACCGGCGCTTCTTGCTTGGGCATCAGAACCAGCGATGCGCCATGGGTCAGCGATGACAGCGCCATACTGACGCGGTCCATCATCGCGCCCGTGTCGCTACTGTCATTGCCCAGCGTCTCCTCGATCATCTCGCGGTCGGTCGCTGAAACCGGTCCTGCCTCCATCAGCCCATCGACGAACAGCCGCAGCCCCAATTGCGTCGGCATCCGCCCGGCTGAGACATGGGGGTGGTCCAGCAGGCCAAGATGCTCAAGATCCTGCATCACATTGCGGATCGTAGCGGCGCTGACCGTCATGTCACGGGTCAGGGTGCGTGACCCGACGGGTTCGCCGGTCGCAAGGTAAGATTCGACTACGCGCCGAAACACCTCGCGGGATCGGTCGTTCAGATCTGAAAGCAGGGCGGTGTCAGGCATGGCAGCGAACAGTTCACGGGTTGCGGTCAGGGGTTCTGGAACTGTATTTGAACAGCAAAACCCCCGAAAGGAATGACAGATGCGCCCCTCTGGTCGAAATTTAAGTGATATGCGCCCGATTTCAATCGAGACGGGCGTGATGCGCCACGCCGAGGGCTCGTGCCTCATCTCGTGCGGGGATACCAAAGTGCTGTGCTCCGCCACGATCGAGGACAAGGCACCGCCTTTCCTGAAGGGGTCGGGGCAGGGCTGGGTGACGGCGGAATACGGTATGCTGCCGCGCGCCACCAATTCCCGCAACCGGCGCGAGGCGGCTGCGGGCAAGCAATCCGGCCGCACGCAGGAAATCCAGCGCCTGATCGGTCGCGCCTTGCGCGCGGGTGTGGATCGCCGGGCGCTTGGCGAACGTCAGATCGTCATCGACTGCGATGTGATCCAGGCCGACGGTGGCACCCGCTGCGCCTCGATCACCGGGGGGTGGGTCGCGCTGCGTCTGGCGGTGAACAAGCTGCTGAAAGCCGGGATCATCACCACAGATCCGATCGTGGATCATGTCGCAGCCGTGTCCTGCGGCATCTATGCGGGTCAGCCGCTGCTTGATCTGGACTATGCCGAGGATAGCGAGGCAGGCACTGACGGCAATTTCATCATGACCGGCTCGGGTCGCCTGATCGAAATTCAGATGTCTGCCGAAGGCGCGACTTTCTCGCGCTCCGAGATGAACCAGCTTCTGGACCTTGCCGAGGCGGGGATCACCTCGTTGGTTGCCGCACAAAAGGCCGCCACCGCATGAGAAAGCTGACCGAGAAAAAGATCCTTGTCGCCACCCATAACGCGGGCAAGCTGGACGAAATCCGCGCGATGATGGCACCGCACGGCATCGAGGTGACCAGTGCGGGCGAAATGGGCCTGCCCGAACCCGCCGAGACCGAGGACAGCTTTATCGGCAACGCCCGCATCAAGGCCTGCGCCGCGATGCAGGCGACGGGTCTGCCGGTTCTGGCCGATGACAGCGGCATCACGGTGGACGGGCTGGGCGGCGCACCGGGCGTCTATACCGCCGACTGGGCGGAAACCCCCAACGGGCGCGACTTCATGCAAGCGATGACGCGGACGTGGAACGAACTGGACGCCAAGGGCACGCCCGAACCGCGCACGGCCCAGTTTCGCGCTACCCTGATCCTCATGTGGCCGGATGGCCATGAAGAGATATTTGAGGGCGTGGCCCCCGGTCGTCTGACATGGCCGCCGCGCGGCGCGCAGGGTCATGGCTATGACCCGATCTTCATTCCGCAAGGTTACGATGTGACCTTCGCCGAGATGACGCCTGACGAAAAGAACCGCATCAGCCACCGCGCCGATGCCTTCCGCAAGCTGGAGGCGGCCTTTGCATAGGATCTCGACCGGATCGCCGTTCGAGGTCGCGCTGGGTTACAGCCGCGCGGTCGTCAAGGGTCCGTGGTGTTTCGTTTCGGGCACCACCGGCTATGACTACGCCGCGATGGAAATGCCCGAAAGCGCCGCCGATCAGGCGCGCAACGCCTTCGCCACCATCTTCGCGACGCTGGGGCAGGCGGGTTTCGCGCCGGACGACATCGTTCGCGTGCAATACACCATCACCGACGCCGCCCTGGTGGACGAAATCACCCCGGTTCTGGGTGAGGCTATGAAAGATGCGTTACCTGCGGCCACGATGGTTGTCGCGGGCCTGATCAGACCCGAAATGAAGATAGAAATCGAAGTGACCGCATTCCGGGAATGACCCAGCCCATGCCAGCCCTTGCCAGCACGAACCCGCCTTCCGACGATTGGAGGGCGGGCGGCTTTGGCTTGTATGTGCATTGGCCCTTTTGCGCCGCGAAATGCCCTTATTGCGATTTCAACAGCCATGTTTCGGCCAGCATCGACCAAAGCCGCTGGCTCGCCGCTTACCGGACCGAGCTGGCGCGGCTTGGCGCGGAAACCTCGGGTCGGGTGCTGAACAGCATCTTTTTCGGCGGCGGCACCCCCAGCCTGATGGCCCCTGAAACGGTGCAGGGCATCATCGACGCCGCGCGCAGTCATTGGCCCTTTGCCAATGACATTGAGATCACGCTGGAGGCAAACCCCACCAGCGTCGAGATGGGCCGTTTCCGCGCTTATGCCGATGCGGGCGTCAACCGCGTCTCGATGGGGATGCAGGCGCTGAACGATGACGACTTGCGCAAGCTGGGCCGGATGCATTCCGTCGCCGAAGGTCGCGCGGCATTCGACATTGCGCGTGATTGCTTCACCCGCGTCAGCTTCGATCTGATCTATGCCCGTCAGGATCAGGACCGTGCCCATTGGCGGCGTGAGCTGACCCAAGCGCTGTCCATGGCCGTCGATCACCTGTCGGCCTATCAGCTGACCATCGAACCCGGCACTGCCTTTGGCGCGCGCCATGCCAAAGGGGGCCTGAAGGGCCTGCCCGATGACGACCTGTCTGCCGACATGTATCTGGACACGCAGGAAATTTGCGCCGCGGCGGGTATGCCCACCTATGAGATTTCAAACCACGCCCGCCCCGGTGCCGAAAGCCGCCACAATCTGATCTATTGGCGACAGGGCGACTGGGCCGCCATCGGCCCCGGCGCGCATGGCCGCCTGACGCTGCCATCGGGTCGCTGGGCGACCGAGGCCCACCGCGCCCCCGGTGCATGGCTGGAAGCGGTCGAAGCCCGTGGCAATGGCGACAGCCTGCGTGACCCGCTATCGCGTGACGACATGGCGCTGGAATATCTGCTGATGTCCATGCGTCTGTCCGAAGGCATGGAAACCGCCCGCTATCTGGCCCACGGCGCGACCCTGCCGCAGGATCGTATCGCGCATCTGATCGACCTTGGCCTGATCACCCAGACCCCGGACCGCATCATCGCGACCGAGACTGGCCGCCCCGTCCTGAATGGCATCCTGCGCGAGCTTGCGGCCTGATGCGGCTGGTCTGGCTTGCGCTCGGCTGGCTGGCGCTGGGGTTGGGGGCCATCGGCGTTCTGCTGCCGGTCATGCCCACGGTGCCGTTTCTGCTGGTGGCCGTCTGGGCCTTCGCGCGTTCCTCGCCGCGTCTGGGCGCGCGGATCATGCGCCATCCGACCTTCGGCCCGCCGATCCGTGCATGGCGCAAACGCGGCATCGTCAGCCGCCGCGCCAAGGTTTTCGCGACCGTGGCCATGGCCTGTGGCGTGGGCTGGTCGCTTTATTTCGGACTGGATGCGCGGATCGTGGCGGTGCAGGCGTTGATTTGTGGCAGCGTGGCGGTGTGGTTGTGTTCGCGGCCTGAGGGGTGAGGGGCGGAGCGCGGTGGTGGTAAAATAGGACTGGCTATCTTTGCGAACGCACCAGCTGCTTGTATAAGATCACCTAACTTGCACCATGTTTTAGGGCACAGGGGATCAGTTATGGCGGACGACGATACCGAATGTGATCATACCCTTTGCATATGCTGCGTTCATATTTTTGAGCATCAACGTCCAGTCCTACTTGCATACAGAGATGATAAGGATGCGGGTGATCAGAACCCTTGCGCTGTCTATATGTGCGGCGAGGACGATCACTATTCATACAAAGATGGACGGGCAGTGGGTTTCGGACATCTTGCGGATTGGGATGAAACGCTTTTGCATCCATCTTCGATAAAGCTGGGTCAGACATTCTCTCGACAGGCCGTTGGTGCGTCTTGGGACGAAGAAGAAACATTGTAACAGAAACTCCGGCAGCTCTTTGATTGCGAAGTTCCGCACGGGCCCTAAACGCGCCATCCGACCGCATGCCCCCGCTACAACCTTTTGCTAACTTGCTCATCACCCCCCCCGGCGCGAACCTCCTCGCACCTAAGGTCCATTCGGAGGGGGATGACCATGACCGACACTTCCGGGGTGAAGATCCACCCCGCCGTTGACAACGGCATCAAGCACGCCGCCGCCGGTTTCTCGGGCGGCGAACTTCACTGCAAATGCGCCAGCAATCCGGTTCGCGTCGCGGTCAAGGCCCAGACCGCCCACAACCACGTCTGCGGCTGCACCAAGTGCTGGAAACCCGAAGGCGCCATCTTCTCGCAGGTTGCCGTGGTAGGCCGCGATGCCATCGAGGTTTTGTCCGGCGCCGAAAAGCTGGAAATCGTCAACAAGGACGCCCCGATCCAGCGCCATCGCTGCACCGGCTGCGGCGTCCACATGTATGGCCGCATCGAGAATACCGAACATCCGTTCTATGGCCTGGATTTCGTCCATACCGAATTGTCCGATCAGGACGGCTGGGCCGAACCGCAATTCGCGGCCTTCGTCAGCTCGATCATCGAATCCGGGGTCGATCCCTCGCGCATGGACGGCATCCGTGCCCGGCTGCGCGAACTGGGGCTTGAACCCTATGACGCGCTGTCGCCGCCGCTGATGGACGCCATCGCGACGCATATCGCCAAAAAATCGGGCGCTCTGGCGGCTTGACGAAACCCGCTTTGGCAGGAAAGCAGGGGGTCGGTCATGCCGGCCCCCGATGCCATGAAAATGCCAAGCCGGGGCGCTAGACCGTTTTACCACGGGCCATCCGGCCAACACGCAAGGAGAACTACCATGAGAACACGTGCAGCCGTCGCGCTGGAAGCCGGAAAGCCGCTTGAAGTGATGGAGGTCAACCTTGAAGGCCCGAAGGCCGGCGAGGTCATGGTCGAAATCAAGGCGACCGGCATCTGCCACACCGACGAATTCACCCGCTCGGGCGCGGACCCGGAAGGCATCTTTCCTTCGATCCTGGGCCATGAGGGCGCAGGCATCGTGGTCGAGGTCGGTCCCGGCGTGACCAGCGTGAAGCCGGGTGATCACGTCATCCCGCTTTACACCCCCGAATGCCGCCAATGCGCGTCCTGCCTGTCGGGCAAGACCAACCTGTGCACCGCGATCCGCGCGACCCAGGGGCAGGGCCTGATGCCCGATGGCACCACGCGCTTTTCGATGCTGGATGGCACGCCGATCTATCACTACATGGGCTGCTCGACCTTTTCGAACTACACCGTGCTGCCGGAAATCGCGGTTGCCAAGGTTCGTGAAGACGCGCCCTTCGACAAGATCTGCTATATCGGCTGCGGCGTGACCACCGGCATCGGCGCGGTCATCAACACGGCCAAGGTCGAAATCGGCGCCTCTGCCGTGGTTTTCGGTCTGGGCGGCATCGGTCTGAACGTCATTCAGGGCCTGCGTCTGGCAGGGGCCGACAAGATCATCGGTGTCGATCTGAACAACGGCAAGAAAGCCATGGCCGAGCATTTCGGCATGACGCATTTCATCAACCCCTCGGAAATCGACGGCACGGTCGTGCAGGAAATCGTCAACATGACGAAGACCCCGTTCGACCAGATCGGCGGCGCGGATTATTCCTTTGACGCGACCGGCAGCACCAAGGTGATGCGCGACGCGCTGGAATGCACCCATCGCGGCTGGGGTCAGTCGGTCATCATCGGCGTGGCGGCTGCGGGCGCGGAAATCAGCACCCGCCCGTTCCAGCTGGTCACGGGCCGCGTCTGGAAGGGCACGGCATTCGGCGGAGCGCGCGGGCGGACGGACGTTCCGAAGATCGTTGACTGGTATATGGACGGCAAGATCGAGATCGACCCGATGATCACCCACACCATGCCGCTGGAAGACATCAACGAAGGTTTCGAACTGGCGCATCGCGGTGAATCGATCCGCTCGGTCGTCCTTTACTGATCGTCAAGGGCTGCTTAGTTAAAAGGACGGCGGGGACGGGCGACCGGTCCCGCCGTCAACATGAAAGGACCGATCATGGCACGACACTTCCATCTGGACGACGAAGACGACGACGACCGCCCGCAAGAAGGCCAGAAGGATGAAGGTCTGGGCCTGCCGGAAGGCGACAAGATCGGCAAACTGTATTTCAAGTCGCGCACGGTCATTGTCGCCGGTCCGATCAACGACAAGCTGGCGCAGCGCACCGTCGCGCATCTGCTGGCCTTGGCCGAAGACAGCGACGCGCCGATCAACATGCTGATCTCCTCGCCGGGTGGGCATGTCGAATCGGGCGACATGATCCATGACGTGATCAAGTTCATCCGTCCGACCGTGCGCACCATCGGCTCGGGCTGGGTGGCTTCGGCGGGCGCGCTGATCTTTGTCGCGGCGAAAAACGAAAACCGCTACTGCCTGCCCAACACCCGCTTCCTGATCCACCAACCTTCCGGCGGGATCGGCGGCACATCGTCCGACATGATGATCCAGGCCGAACAGGTCCGCCTGATGCGCGACCGCCTGAACCAGATCTTTGCCGAGGCCACCGGCCAGTCGGTCGAACGGATCGAGAAGGACACCCAGCGCGACTTCTGGCTGAACACGCAGGAAGCGCTGGATTACGGTCTGCTGGGCAAGGTCATCCGCAGCGTGGACGAGTTGAAATGAGCGTGGGCGGGACGACCGTTATCCGTCCCGCCACGCCTGACGACCATCCGGCGATCTGGACGATCCTGGAGCCGGTCTATCGCGCGGGCGAGACTTACTGCATCCCGCCCGACATTTCGCGCGAGGCGGCGCTGGCGGACTGGTTCGCCGCGCCTTTCACCGCCTTTGTCGCCGAACAGGACGGACGCGTGTTGGGCATCAGCCATGTCGGGCGCAACCGTCCCGGCCCGGCTGCCCATGTCGCCAATGCCAGCTTTGCCACCCATCCCGATGCGCGCGGACGCGGCATTGCCCGCGCGCTTGTGACCCATGCCAAGGATTGGGCGCGGGGGCAGGGCTTTCGGGCGATGCAGTTCAACTTTGTCGTTTCGACCAATGCCGATGCCGTTCATTCGTGGCAGAAGGCCGGTTTCGATATTGTCGGCCGCCTGCCGGGCGCGTTTCTTCACCCGCAACATGGCTATGTCGATGCGCTGGTCATGTTCCACGATCTGACAGGAGCCGATGCATGACTCTGACCTATGAAACCGTTTCGGAAAATCGCAGCTTCGGCGGCACGCAGGGCGTCTATCGCCATAAATCGCAAGCCACCGGCACCGAGATGACTTTTGCCGTCTATCTGCCGCCCGCCGCCCAGCACGGCAAGGTGCCGGTGCTGTGGTATCTGTCCGGCCTGACCTGCACGCATGAAAATGCCATGACCAAGGCCGGTGCGCAGGAATGGGCCGCCGAATTCGGCATCGCGCTGATCTTTCCCGACACCTCGCCGCGCGGCGAAGGCGTGGCGAATGATGATGCCTATGATCTGGGGCAGGGCGCAGGCTTTTACGTCGATGCGACGCAGGAACCCTGGGCACCGCATTTCAAGATGTGGCATTACATCACCCACGAGCTGCCCGAGCTGGTCTTTTCCAATTTCCCGCTGGACCGCGATGCACAGGGCATCACCGGCCATTCAATGGGTGGCCACGGCGCGCTGACCATCGCGATGACCCTGCCCGAGCGTTACAAATCCGTTTCGGCGTTTTCGCCCATCGCCAACCCGTCGGAATCCGACTGGGGCAAGAAACAGTTCACCGCCTATCTGGGCGATGACAAGGCGGCATGGCTGAAGCATGATGCGACCGCGCTGATGCGCGAAAAGGGCTATCCGGGCGAAATCCTGATCGATCAGGGCGCGTCGGACCAGTTTCTGGATCTGCTCAAGCCGGAATCGCTGGCCCATGCCATGGCGGCGCGCCGTCAGCCCGGCGAATTCCGTCTGCAAAAAGGCTATGACCACAGCTATTTCTTCGTGCAGACCTTCATGTCCGAACACATCCGCTGGCACGCCGAACGTCTGGCCTGAAAAACTGGCAAATCCCTCCGCCTGCAAACGGGGGGATTTGCCATACCAATTGCCGATTTTCCCTAATACTTTGGTCGCGACTGCCGCTTGGTTTGTTGACGCAACCGTGAGCCGCCCGAACACTGGCAACATATGGCCACCCTGCGGTTGAGGAGTCGCGGCTTGGCCAGCTAGCGGAGGGAAATCATGAGAAAACTGATGACGGGCGCCGCCATGGCGCTCTTGCTGTCTGGTACCTCGGTATTCGCCAATGACAGCGTGCTGGCTGAAATTGCCAAGCCAGAACAATGGGCCATCCAGACCGGCGATTATGCGAACACGCGCTATTCGACGCTGGACAAGATCAACAAGGACAACGTCAAGGACCTGCGCGTCGCATGGACCTTTTCGACCGGGGTGCTGCGCGGGCATGAAGGCTCGCCGCTGGTGATCGGCGACATCATGTATGTCCACACGCCGTTCCCCAACAACGTCATCGCGCTGGACCTGAACGATGGCGGCAAGATCATCTGGCGCTATGAGCCGCAACAGGATCCGAACGTGATCGCGGTCATGTGCTGCGATACCGTCTATCGCGGTCTGGCCTATGCCGATGGCATGGTGCTGCTGCATCAGGCCGACACCACGCTGGTCGCGCTGGACAGCAAAACCGGCGAAGTCAAATGGTCGGTCAAGACCGGCGATCCGGCATTGGGCGAAACCAACACCGCGACCGTTCTGCCGGTCAAGGACAAGGTCATCGTCGGCGTGTCGGGCGGTGAATACGGCGTGCGCGGTCGCGTGACGGCCTATAACCTCGCCGATGGTAAGGAAGTGTGGAAAGCCTATTCGACCGGCCCCGACGAAGAAATGCTGGTCGATCCCGAAAAGACCACCGTTCTGGGCAAGCCGATCGGTGCCAACAGCTCGATCGACAGCTGGGAAGGTGATCAATGGAAAATCGGCGGCGGCACGACCTGGGGCTGGTATTCCTATGATCCCGAACTGAACCTGATCTATTACGGGACCGGCAACCCCTCGACGTGGAACCCCAGCCAGCGTCCGGGCGACAACAAGTGGTCGATGACCATCATGGCGCGTGATGCCGATACCGGCATGGCCAAGTGGTTCTATCAGATGACGCCCCATGACGAATGGGACTTTGACGGCGTCAACGAAATGATCCTGACCAACCAGCAGATCGACGGTCAGGACCGCAAGCTGCTGACCCATTTCGACCGCAACGGTCTGGCCTATACCATGGACCGCGAGTCGGGTGAGCTGCTGGTGGCCGAGAAATACGACCCGGTCGTGAACTGGACCACCGGCGTCGATATGGACAAGAATTCCGAAACCTATGGCCGTCCGGCCGTGGTCGCGGAATACTCGACCGCCCAGAACGGCGAGGATGAGAATACCACCGGCGTCTGCCCTGCCGCACTTGGCACCAAGGACCAGCAGCCGGCCAGCTTCTCGCCGCAGACGAACCTGTTCTATGTGCCGACGAACCACGTCTGCATGGATTACGAACCGTTCCGCGTCGCCTATACTGCGGGCCAGCCCTATGTCGGCGCAACGCTGTCGATGTATCCGGCCCCGAACAGCCATGGCGGCATGGGCAACTTCATCGCCTGGGACAACACCAAGGGCGAAATCAAGTGGTCGCTGCCGGAACAGTTCTCGGTCTGGTCGGGTGCTTTGGCAACCGCTGGCGGCGTTGTCTTCTATGGCACGCTTGAGGGCTATCTGAAGGCGGTGGACGCCGAGACGGGCAAGGAGCTTTACAAGTTCAAGACCCCCTCGGGCATCATCGGCAACGTCATGACCTATGAACATGGCGGCAAGCAATATGTCGGCGTGCTTTCGGGCGTTGGCGGCTGGGCGGGCATCGGCCTTGCAGCCGGTCTGACCAACCCGAACGAAGGTCTGGGCGCGGTCGGCGGCTATGCCTCTCTGTCGCAATATACCGAGCTGGGCGGCCAGCTGACCGTGTTCGAACTGCCGGGCTGAACTCATACTTTGGTTCAGCAAGTCGAACTGTGAAGTAGTAACGGGCCGTTCCAGGGGTAACTTGGAACGGCCCTGTCTTTGAGGAAGATGGTGCTAGGGAGGAATTACTGATGACCATCTCGACGACTGCCAGACGGCTGGCGATCACCGTCGCCTGCGCGATGACAGCCTTGGCCCAGACGGCCGTTGCCCAAGATAGCACGACACAGCCACCCCCCGCTGCAGCCGGGGCGGGCGCTGCTGCCGCCACGTCGGGGGATGCCCCCGCAGCGGGTGCCGCCGCCCCGACCGCGCCCGAAGGCGGCGCAGGTGCCGCCGCCGCCACGTCAGGCGAGGCGCAGCCCGCAGCCCCCGCAGCAGGCGCTGAAACCGCCGCTGGCGCGGCCGAGGAAGATCTGGAGGTCAAGACCGAAGGCGGCAAGACGGTTCTGCCCAATGGTCAGGACATCACGCCTGTCAGTCAGGAAAACGGCCGCTGGTATAACGCCGAAGGCATCCCCACCTTCAAGATCGAGGCGGATGGCACGCTGGATTACGCCACATTCTCGGGTTATCGGCGTTATTCGGCGGAATGCCATGTCTGCCACGGCCCTGACGGCGAAGGTTCGACCTATGCGCCTGCGCTGAAGAATTCGGTGCTGAAGATGGATTACTACGCCTATCAGGAAATCGTCGCCTCGGGCAAACAAGAGGTGAACAAGGCCGCGAACCTTGTCATGCCCGCATTCGGCACCAACAAGAACGTCTGGTGCTATGTCGATGACATCTATGTTTACCTGTTGGCGCGCGGCACGGATGCCATTCCGCGCGGGCGTCCGGCGAAAAAGGAAAGCAAATCCGATGATTTCACCGCGCAGGAAGATTCCTGCATGAACGGGTGATGCGCGCGCTGCTATCCGCCGCGCTTCTGGCGGCCTGCCTTGGGGTCTCGGCCCAAGCGCAGGTCGCCGATCTGCGTTCGCACGAGGCGCTGCGGGTCTGCGCCGATCCGGCGGCTGTCCCAATGTCATCCGAAGACGGCGCGGGGTTCGAAAACAAGCTCGCAACGCTGGTCGGTGAAAAGCTGGGTGTTCCCGTTGCCTATACCTGGTTCCCGCAGGGGCCGGGCTTCATCCGCAAGACCCTGCGCGCGGGGCTGTGCGATGTGGTCATGGGCTATGCCCAGGGCGATGAGATGGTCCTGAACACGAACCATTACTACACCTCGGCTTACGGCATCGTGACGCGCAAGGACAGTCCGCTGGCTTCGGTCGATCTGTTGGAGGATCCGGCGCTGAAGGATCATCCCATCGGTGTCGTCGCAGGCACGCCACCCGCCACCAATCTGGCGCAGGCGGGGCTGGCCAAGAATATGCGTGGCTGGGATCTGTTCGTCGATCGACGGGTCGAAGACCCGGTGGGCGATATGCTGGCGCAGGTCAAATCGGGCGAACTGGCCGCCGCCGTGCTGTGGGGGCCGCTAGCCGGTCCCTTGGTCAAAGCCGACCCGGATCTGCAATTCACCCCGCTGCTGAAGGAAACCACCGGGCCCAAGATGTTTTATCGCATCACCATGGGCGTCCGTCTGGGCGAGGATGAATGGAAGCGCGAGCTGAACAGCCTGATCCGCCGCAATCAGGACGAAATAGACGCGCTGCTGCGGGACGCGGGCGTGCCGATCCTGGACGATTACGGCAAGGCGCTGAAGCCATGACGCGCCTTGCCGCCCTGCTGCTGCTTCTGTTCGCGGGCATGGCGCAGGCGCAGGTCGCCGAGCCTGACGGCTATCACGGCGAGCCTTACCGTTCCGAAGTGCCTGCGACGCTGACCGGGGCGCGGGTCATCACCCCGGTGCAGGCCAAGACGCTGCTGGCGCAGGGCGTGCCCTTTATCGACACCATGCCGCGCAAGAAACGCCCCGAAGGTCTGCCAGAAGGCACGATCTGGAACGAGCCGCCGCATATGACCATCCCCGGTGCGGTCTGGCTTTACGATACCGGCTATGACCGGCTGGCCACGGCCGAGGAACGGCGGCTTGAACAGGGCCTTGTCACCGCGACCAAGGGCGACAAGGCCGCGCCAGTCGTAATGTTCTGCAAATCCGACTGCTGGATGAGCTGGAATGCCGCCAAGCGTGCCGTGGGGCTGGGTTACAGCGGCATCATCTGGTTCCCGCTGGGCGCGGATGGCTGGACGCAGGCCGGGGGCACATTGGTCCCAGCTAGCGTTGACGACCCGTAAAGCTGCCAAAGGCGCGGGGACCGTCCGGCATCTCGACCTCGCGCGTGATTTGCAGGGATGCCGCGTCGATCCAGACCAGCGTGTTGCTGTCCCAATGCGCCACGACGACGCCCGATCCATCGGGCAGGGCGGCGATGCCTTCGGGATAATCACCTGTCTCAAGCGTATCTGTCACAGCCAGAGTGCCGGGATCGAAGACCGTCACCGTGCCTGCATATTGGTCGGTGACAAAGCCGCGCCCGCCCGCAAACGCCACGCCATAAGGGTGGCTGCCGGTGGGCACCTGACCCAGCAGACGCCCCGCGACCGGATCGACGACGCTGACTGTGTTGCTTTGCACATCTGCCGTCCACAACCGCCCGTCATGGAATGCCACCGCATAGGGATGCTTGCCGACCACGACCTGAGCCGTCCTTGCGCCGGTTGCCGCGTCATAGATCGACACCCGGTCGTCATCGCGATCCGCCACGGCGACCAGCCTGCCATCCGTCGCGACGCCGGCAGGTGCGCGGCCCGTGGGCACCGACCAAATCTGGCGCAGATCGCCGTCCAGCCGGATCAGCCGCCCCTGATACCATTCGGTGATGAAGACCCCGCCCTCGGGTGCGACCGCCACGCCGAACGCACCTTCAGGCAGGTCCAGCCCGCGCAACTCCCCGCCCGCCTCGTCAAAGACCGACAGCCGCCCGGTCTTGGCGGCGATGACATAGGCGCGGCGATGTTCGGGATCATAGGCGACCGGGGCGGGGGCACCCGGCACCGCAACCGATGCCAGCACCTTCCCCGAGGACAGGTCCACCACGCTCAGCGCCTCGGCGTTTTGCGAGGTGACAAAGGCCAGATCGGCGGCCTGCGCCGATCCGGCCAGCAGCAATGCGGCGAAAAGCCGGATCATTCGGCCTTGCCGAACCTTTCGGCCAGCGCATCCAGACCCGCCTGATACATGCCGGTAACGGCCTTGGTCGCGGCCTCGTCATTCTGATCGGGGGGTGGGTTGTTGTTCGGGAAACCGCGATAAAAGCCCGCCTTCCAGCTTACCATGGCCTTTCCGCCCTCATCCTTGACGCATAGCGTCGAGGCGTAATTGGTGACCGGCAGCACCGCGATGTCCACCTTTTCAATGCGGTAGGCATAGCAGCGCTTTTCGGGCTGCCATTTCGACAGCACCTCGGTAATGGTCGGCGCATCTTCGGCTTTCAGGGTCAGCACACGTTCGGATTTGTCGGGCTGATCGACAGAACCGTCGCCAGTCAGTTCGGTCTTTTCAACCGCCGGGTGCCAGCTCATATCCTGAAACTTGCCGATGGCGGTCCAGACCTCATCGGGTGTGGCGTTCAGTTTCTGGTCAAGCTCAAGTTTCAGCCGCACCGGGCCGTGGGCCTGTGCCATGGGCGCAAGCGCCATCACGGCCCCCGCTGTCAGGGCCAGCATTCGCATCATCTTGTCGTCTCCTCCCACGGCGCGACGACTGGCGACGCGCCTATGGGGCGACGATGCCCGCCCGATCCCCGCCCGTCCATAAGACAAACGTATCGGGTGATTTTCCCCGGATCGAACCGGGGAGTTTGGCGGGTTCACGCCGGGGCATTCACCCGCCATGATGATATGGGGAGGAAGGGCATGAAAGGCAGAATCATCATACTTTTGGCGGGGTTGAGCGTCAGCACCCCGGTTATCGCGCAGCAGGCTGCGCCAAAACCCATGCAGACGGTGCGTGCTGCCGTGCTGCGTGTCGATGCGCCGACGCTTCTGCCGATTTCCCGGCTGGACACGCCGCCCGGCGATCTGGGATTTGCGGGCGCAAAACTGGCGATCAACGACAACGACACCACCGGCCGCTTCATGAACCAGGATTTCCAGGCGCTGGAGATCACCGCCACGCCCGAAACCGCCGCGGCCGAACTGGACAAGCTGCTGGCCGAAGGTATCCCCTTTATCGTCACGCTGGCCGATGACGCGCAGACCGTGGCGCTGGCCGATCAGGTGGGCGACCGCGCGCTGATCTTCAACGCGCGTGCGCGGGGCGACAATCTGCGCGGCGCCGATTGCCGCGTGAACACCATCCACACCGCGCCCAGCTATGCGATGCTGGCCGACGGGCTGGCGCAATTCCTGATGTGGAAGAAATGGGACGAATGGTTCCTGATCGCGGGCAGCCATCCCGACGACATCGCGCTGGCCGACGCCTATCGCCGTGCCGCGACCAAGTTCGGTGCCAAGATCGTCGAGGAACGCACATATGAGGATACGGGAGGCAGCCGCCGCAGCGATTCCGGCTATGTGCAGGTCCAGCAACAGATGCCGGTATTCACGCAGGACGCGGCGCGCCACGACGTGGTGATCGCGGCGGATGAAAACAGCGTCTTTGGCGACTGGCTGCCCTATCAGACATGGGATCCGCGCCCAGTTGCGGGATCGGCGGGGCTGGTGCCGCGCGCATGGTCCCCCAACCTTGAGGCATGGGGCGCGCTGCAATTCCAGAACCGCTTCGAAAAGCTGGCGGGCCGCACGATGCGGGACGAAGATTATCAAGTCTGGCTGGCGCTGCGCATGATCGGCGAAGCGGCGACGCGGACCCAAAGCACCGACGCCCCCGCGCTGAAGGAATTCATGCTGTCCGACAAGTTCGAGGTGGCGGGCTTCAAGGGTCAGAAACTGACCATGCGCGACTGGGACCACCAGTTGCGCCAGCCGATCCTGCTGGCGACCGACAGCGTGACCGCATCGGTCAGCCCGCAGGACCAATATCTGCACCAAAGCTCGGCGCTGGATACGCTGGGCATCGACCGTCCCGAAACCCAATGCAAATTCTGAGGCCGAAGACGATGAAAGCAACCACCGCCATTCCGACCTTGGCCCTGTGCCTTGGGATTGCCATGCCCGCTTATGCGAACCGCGTGTTCGTCAGCAATGAAAAGGGCAATGACGTTACCGTGCTGGACAGCGAAACGCTTGAGGTGATCGGGACGTATCCGGTCGGCGCGCGTCCGCGCGGCATCACCATCAGCCCGGACGGCAAGGAACTTTACGTCTGCGCCTCGGATGACGATCTGGTCCGCGTCTTCAACCCCGAAACGATGGAGGAGACGCACACGCTGCCATCCGGCCCGGACCCGGAACTGTTCGTGCTGCACCCCTCGGGCAACCCGCTTTATATCGCCAACGAAGACGACAACCTTGTCACCGTGGTCGATACCAAGACGCATAAGGTGCTGGCCGAGATTCCGGTGGGGGTCGAGCCAGAAGGCATGGGTGTCAGCCCGGATGGCAAGATCGTCATCAACACCTCCGAAACCACGAACATGGCGCATTTCATCGACACCGACACGTTCGAGATCGTGGCGAACGTGCTGGTCGATAGCCGCCCGCGCTTTGCGCAATATAACGACGCCGGGACCAAACTTTACGTCAGCGCCGAGATCGGCGGCACGGTCAGCGTCATTGACCCCGTCACGCAGGAAATCACCAAGAAGATCACCTTCGAGATTCCCGGCGTCCTGCCCGAGGCGATCCAGCCTGTCGGCGTGCGCGTGACCAAGGACGGCAGCAAGGTCTTCGTGGCGCTTGGCCCCGCAAACCGCGTCGCCGTCATCAACGGTGAAACCGATGAGGTCGAGGATTATCTGCTGGTCGGCCAGCGCGTCTGGCAGATGGCCTTCACGCCGGACGAAAAATACCTGTTCACGACGAATGGCAATTCCAACGATGTCTCGGTGATCGACGTGGCGGCCAATACCGTCGTCAAATCCGTGCCCGTGGGCCAGCAACCTTGGGGCGTGATCGTCGCACCCAACTGATTTTCTTGAGGGAGGAGAGAGACATGACCAGACTTCTGACCATCATCCTGCTGATGGCCGGGCTGTCCGCGCCCGCCATGGCGCAGGAAGCCCCCGCGCCCAAGCCCGATACCGCCGCCAGCGAAATGCCTGCCGCCGAGGCCGAGGGCGAAGACGATGATGACGACGAAGCCGAAGCACCGGCAGCCGACGAAGGCGTGCTGGAGGCAGCGGGCAAATTCGATTACGGCTTTTCAGGGATGCTGGCACGCGACAACCGCACGCAGCTTGCGCCCTTGACGCTGGGATCGGGCAAGCCAGTCGCCACGGGCGAATACAAGCTGAAAGCGGGTGGCTATTACCGCATCGACATCAATGCGGATGGCACGCAGGAACTGGCGCTTTCCGGCGGCGATTTCTTCCGCGCGGTCTGGATCAACGAGATCGTCATCAACGACATCGAGATCCGGCCTCTGGGTGTCCATAGCCTTGAATTCGATGATGCGGGCACGGCGACGATCAGTTTCGTTGCCATGGTGCCGGGACGCTACACGCTGTCCATCCCCGGCTCGCATGGCGAGACCCAGCAGGCCGTGTTCAATATCCAATAGCGGGGTTCACCATGCTGAAACCCGTGCGAAGGTGGTTGAGGCCTTGGCACGGATCAGCTGCAAGCCCGATCCCGAGGCCAGCGTCGAAAATGAACGTGACGATCTTTACGAGGTCGATGACGCGGTTTGCGAGATCGGGCAGTATGACATCAAGCTGAACGCCGATTTCATCATCACCAGTATGACGCTGGATTAAGGAAAGGCGGGAGCGGGTCCGATCCCCGCGCCCTTGCACAATGACCGACGCGCTTTCGATCCAGAATGTCAGTCACAGCTTTGGCCGGTTTCAGGCGCTGAAGGATGTGACGCTGAACGTGCCGCGCGGCGGCTTTACCGCGCTGCTGGGCGTCAACGGCGCGGGCAAGACGACGCTGTTTTCGCTGATCACGCGGCTTTACGACAATGCCTCGGGCCGGATCGAGGTGGCCGGGCATGATCTGCGCCGCCAACCCGGCGCGGCCTTGGCGCGGCTGGGCGTGGTGTTTCAGTCCCGCGCGCTGGATGCCGACCTGACCGTGGCGCAGAACCTTGCCTATCACGCGGCCCTGCACGGCATCGGACGGCGCGAGGCGCGGGCCCGCAGCCTTGAGGTGCTGGCGCAGGTCGGCCTGTCGGACCGGCTGGACGCCAAGGTGTCCGCGCTCTCGGGCGGGCAGCAACGCCGCGCGGAAATCGCCCGCGCCCTGATCCACCGCCCCCAGATCCTGCTGCTGGACGAAGCAACCGTGGGGCTGGACGTGAAATCCCGTGCCGAGGTGGTGGCCCTGACCCGCAGCCTGACCACAACCGGCGTCTCGGCGCTGTGGGCCACGCATATCCTTGACGAAATCCGCCCCGATGACGGGCTGGTCATTTTGCACAAGGGACAGGTTTTGGCCGATGGCCGCGCCGGTGATCTTGGTTGCGACCTCACGGCAAAGTTCCTGCAATTGACGGGGGAACAGGCATGACCCCCCGCATGTGGCTAACCGCATTTCTGGGCATTTCCCGCCGCGAAACGCTCCGCTTCGTCAATCAGCGCGGGCGTTTCTTGGCGGCGCTGGTGCGGCCTTTGGTCTGGTTGTTCATCTTTGCTGCCGGGTTCCGCGCCGTGCTGGGCCTGTCGATCACGCCGCCTTACCAGACTTATGTCCTGTACGAAGTCTATGTGACCCCCGGCCTTTGCGCGATGATCCAGCTGTTCAATGGGATGCAATCGTCGCTGTCGATGGTCTATGACCGCGAAACCGGGGCGATGCGGACGCTGTTGGTCAGCCCGTTCCCGCGTTGGTTCCTGCTGGCCAGCAAGCTGGTCGCGGGGGTGATCGTGTCGATCATTCAGGTCTATACCTTCCTTGCCATCGCGTGGTTCTGGGACGTGCGGCCGCCGGTCGCGGGCTATCTGACGCTGCTGCCCGCGCTGGTTTTGTCGGGGCTGATGCTGGGGGCGATGGGGCTGTTCATCTCCTCGGCGATCAAGCAATTGGAAAACTTCGCGGGCGTGATGAACTTCGTGATCTTTCCGATGTTCTTCGCCTCGACCGCGCTGTACCCGCTGTGGCGGATGCGCGAAAGCTCGACCCTGCTGCATGACATCTGCGCGGTGAACCCCTTCAGCCATGCGGTTGAGTTGATCCGGTTCGCCCTTTACCAGCGTTTCGATCTTCTGTCCTTCTTGGTGGTGTCGGGTTGCCTGATCCTGTTCTTCGCAGGGGCCGTCATCATGTATGATCCGGCAAAGGGCCTGTGGGCCCGGCGAAAGGGGGGAA
The DNA here is from genome assembly GCF_900182695.1 of Paracoccus laeviglucosivorans. Lineage (GTDB taxonomy): Bacteria > Pseudomonadota > Alphaproteobacteria > Rhodobacterales > Rhodobacteraceae > Paracoccus > Paracoccus laeviglucosivorans. The sequence continues at coordinate 12,528 of NZ_FXTK01000023.1, read as the reverse complement.
CATGAAATACCTGATCCTGGCATTCTGTCTGACCGCGGGCGCGGCCCATGCGGCCAGCAGCACCGATCCCGACTGGCCCTGTGTCCAGCGCAAGCAGCCGCACCTGTCCTTGGGCCAGATGTGGTCGGGCCCGCAGCCGGACGATGCCATCAACGCACTGGCCGAGACGCCCGACATCGCCGCCATGGCCGACCGGCTGGAACAGCGCCGCCTGTCGATCGAAGATGCGACGGCCGAGATCGCCGAATATGCCAAAACCACCGACAACCAGCACCTGACTGCCCTGATGGTCGCCATTTTCGACCGGATCGATCCCAATCGCACCGCATTGATCGCGGGCATCGCGCGTTATGGCCACAAGCAGGTGGACCTTGCTGCCCGGATCGAGGAACATCGCAAGTCGATGGCCGAACTGGAAAAGGCAGAAAAGCCCGATTTCGATGCCATCGACGAGGCGGAAAAGGAACTTGACTGGGACATGCGCATCTTTCAGGACCGCCAGCAGGCATTGACTTATGTCTGCGAAACGCCCGTCATCCTTGAACAGCGCATCTTTGCGCTTTCGCGCGCGATACAGGCCGGTCTGAAATGAAGCGCCCCCCCGCCGTCATCCTTGCCGGAGGGCTGTCGACCCGGATGGGCGGCGGCAACAAGGGCCTGCGGATGCTGGGCGGAGAGACCTTGCTGGCCCGCGTCATCGCCCGCCTTGCGCCGCAATGCGCGGCGCTGGCGATCAACGCGAATGGCGAACCCGAACAGTTCGAGGATTACGAGCTTCCGGTGATCGCCGACAGCTTTTCGGGCTTCGCCGGTCCTTTGGCGGGCGTGCTTGCAGGGATGGAATGGGCCGCGGCCCAAGGCGCCGATGCCGTCGTCAGCACCAGCGTCGATACGCCTTTCCTGCCCGAAGATCTGGTGCATCGTCTGCTGGAGGCGAAGGGCCGCACCGGCATCGCCATCGCAGCCAGCCCGGACGACACGGGGCGGTTGCGCGACCATCCGACCTGCGGCCTGTGGCCCGTGGCCCTGCGGGATGAATTGCGCGACGCGCTGGAATCCGGGCAGCACCGCATCGGCCAGTTCGCCGCAGCCTATAACCCCGGACGCGCGGTTTTCGACAGCCGCCCGATCGATCCTTTCCTGAACCTGAACACCCCCGACGATCTGGCACAGGCCGCCCGGCATCTGTGACGCGAAGGCGCGGACCGGTTGGGGTTCAATCTTACCTCTGTTTCCGTTAGCCTTTTTGCCAGTGGCCCTGCCACTTGCCGAGGCTCGCTTGCTTCGGTCCAAGCCGGGCCAGGATTTCTGGAAACATGAGGAGGGGCGGGATGAGCAATCAGACCAACCAGCAGACTGCTGAACCGAAATGGAGCCTTGTCGGGCCGGGACTTGTCGTGGCGGCGACGGGCGTTGGCGCGGCGGACCTGATCGCAACGACGGTGGCGGGCAGCAAATACGGCTATGCGCTGCTTTGGGCGGTCGTCGCAGGCTGCATCATGAAAGTCATTCTGGTCGAAGGCGCGGGCCGCTATAGCCTTGCCACCGGGCGCACCATCTTCGAAGGCTGGAGCAGCCTTGGCCGTTGGACGCATTGGTATTTCGGCCCCTATATCGTGATCTGGGGCTTCGTTTACGGCGCGGCGGCGATGGCCGGGACAGGGCTTGCGCTTTATTCGCTGTTCCCGTTTCTCAGCGTGGCGGTGTGGGGGATCATCTCGGGGCTTCTGGGCCTCGCGCTGGTCTGGAGCGGGCGTTACGACCTGTTCGAGAAGGTGTTGACCGCCTTTGTCATCCTGATGTTCATCACCGTGATCATCGCCGCAGCTTTCACCCTGCCCAATCTGGGCGAGGTCGTGGCGGGCCTCGTGCCGATGATCCCCGAAGGCGCGATGATCAACGTCCTTAGCGTCGCGGGTGGTGTTGGCGGCACGATCACGCTGGCTGCCTATGGTTATTGGCTGCGCGAAAAAGGCTGGGAAACGCCGCGTTTCATGCGCGTCATGCGGCTGGACAACAGCGTGGCCTACGGCGTCACCGGCATCTTTGTCATCGCCACGCTGATCGTCGGGGCCGAGCTTTTGTATTCGGCGGGCATCGCCATCGGTTCGGGCGATCAGGGCATGGTCGATTTGGCGCGTGTCCTGGGCGAGCGTTACGGCACATGGATGTCCAAGCTGTTCCTGATCGGGTTCTGGGCGGCCTCGATGTCATCGCTGATCGGGGTGTGGAACGGCGTCAGCATGATGTTTGCCGACTTTGCCGGCCATACGCTGAAAAAGGCGCATGATGACCCGGACCGTCTGGCGGGCGGCAAGTTCTACAAGGCCTATGTCCTGTGGCTGACCTTCCCGCCGATGATCATGCTGTTCCTGGGCCAGCCCGTCTATCTGATCCTGGCTTACGGCGTGCTGGGATCGCTGTTCATGCCCTTCATGTCGGTCACGTTGATGTGGATCCTGAACACTGACCGCGTGCCGCGCGAATGGCGCAACGGGCTGTTCGTCAACATCATGATGGGGCTTTGCACGCTGGCATTCGCCGCGTTGGCCTTGAATGAAGTGCATACGCGACTGGCAAAGTTCTTCTGATGCCTTGGGTGCCCCGGTTTCGGCCGGGGCGCCACAGATCATACGCCGTAGCGCCGCCAGATGCGCGCCACGGCCAGCGCGACAGACCGCGCAAAGATCACCGTCAGCACCGACAGAACCAGCAGGGCCGCAAAGACCAGATCGGTCTTCATCCGGCCATTGGCATGGATCATCAGCGCGCCAAGCCCACGCGCGCCGCCGACCCATTCGCCGATGACGGCACCGATGGGGGCATAGACCGCCGCCAGCCGCAGCCCCGTCGCCAGTTGCGGCAGCGCCGCCGGGATGCGCAGGTGGCGCATGATCCGCCCGCGGGACGCGCCCATGACTTGCGCCAGATCCAGCGCGGCCTGCGGCGTGCGGCCCAGCCCGTCCAGAAAGGCCGAGCAGACCGGGAAAAACACGATCAGCACGGTCATCGCGATCTTTGGCGCCATGTCGAAGCCCAGCCACAAGGTCAGGATCGGGGCCAGGGCAAAGACTGGGATCGTTTGCGAAAATGTCAGCAAAGGGCGCAGAAGGCTGGTCAGCCGCGCGGAAAACCCCATCGCCACCGCCAGCGCCGCGCCAAGGGCGGAACCGATGACAAAGCCCAGCACCACCTCGGTCAGGGTATAGCCTGCATGTCGCGCGATCTCGGCCCGGTTCAGCCAAAGCGCCTGCGCGACCGACTGGGGCGAAGGCAGCAGAAAGGGCGGCAGCCCCAACGCCCAGATCATCCCCTGCCACAGCACCAGAACGGTCAGAATCAGCGCCAGCACCGTCTTCATGCCATCATCCCCCGCATCAATTCGGCTTGCAGCGCCAGCACCTCGGGCGCGTCATAGGGGCGGGCGGTCCCCGGAATGCGGGCGGCGGGGGCGTTCCATTCCGTCAGCCCGGTTTCGCGTAAAAGCAGGATGCGGTCGCCCAGCCGCGCTGCCTCGGGCGGGTCATGCGTGACCAGAAGGACGGTGCGTCCCGCCAGCAACCGCGCCGCCAGATCCTGCATCTGCGCCCGTGTCCGCGCATCCAGCGCCGAGAAGGGTTCGTCCAGCAGAACCAGCGGGCGGTCTTCGAACAGGGTGCGTGCCAGTGCCACACGCTGGCGCTGGCCGCCGGACAGGTTCGCAGGCAGGCTGTCCGCCCGATCCGCCAATCCGACAAGGGCGATCAGATCCCGTGCCCGGTCCAGATCCACGGCATCGCCCCGCAGCCTTGCGCCCAGCGTGACATTGCCCGGCACATCCAGCCACGGGATCAGCCCCGCATCCTGCGCCATCAGCGCGACGGGCAGGTCGTGGCTGACCTGCCCCTGAAACCGCACGCCGGTCTCCAGCCCCGCGATCAGGCGCAGGATGGTGGACTTGCCCACGCCCGACGGGCCAAGCAGGCAGGTCCAGCCACCCGTTTCCAACACCAGATCGACCGGCGCGAACAGCACTGCATCGCCCACCCATGCCTGACCGCGCAGCGATACCGTCATGGCCGGCCCAGTTCCCAGAAGTCCGCTTCAAGCCGGGTGGCAGTGCCAAAGCGGTCCGAGAGCATGTGCCAAAGCGGCGTCGCTTCGGGATCGTCACCCAGCCGCTTGGCGATGGCCCGGTCCAAAAGCGCACCCGCCTGCGCGCAGGCCGTCTGATATTCGGCGCCCGAATAGGTATCGATCCACGCGCGATAGGGCGTTTTGTGGGACGCTTCGCGCGCCAGTCGCAGCCCGATTTCGCCGTATCCCAGCACGCAGGGCATCAGCGCGGCCAGCAGTTCCAGAAAGCTGCCCGAAAAGCCCGCATCCATCACGAAGCGGGTATAGGCGATGGTCGTCGTGGCCTCTTGCGCGTTTTCCAGCGCGTCGGCGCTGATGCCGGCCTTGGCGCAGGTCTGGACATGCAGCGACATCTCGTGATCCAGCAGGGTCGCGACCGTGGCGGAACAGGCCCGCATCTCGTCCAGATCGTCGGCCTTGACCACCGCCAGCGCCCATGCCCGTGCGAAGTGCTTAAGGAACAGGTAGTCCTGCGCCAGATAGTTCAGGAACGCAGATTGCGGCAGCGAACCGTCCTTGAGCCGCTCGACAAAGCTGTGGCGGGTATAGCTGTCCCAATCGGGCCGCGCGTTTTCGCGCCACAGAGTGAACGTGCGTCCGTATTTCATTCGACACCTACATCGATCGCCAGATCGCTGACGGGCAAGATGTCGGGAACCAGTCCCGCGTCCTTGAGGAACGCCTCGAACCGGGCATAGCGGCCATGATCCAGCGCGGCGGGGCTTTGCGAAAAGCGGGGCAGGGTGTCCTTCCACGCCTGGGCATTCAGCTCATCCTTGAGGTCGGGCGCGGTGGCGGAAAACAGCTCCCACGCCTCGTCGGGGTGGTTGACCATGTATTGTGCGCCGCGCTCGACCGCGTGCAGGAAGCGGCGGGTTCGGTCCACATCCAGATTGGCGGGATTGGCGACAAAGATCAGCTCGTCATAAGTCGGCACGCCCTGTTCCTCGACAAAGAAGCAACGGCCGGTCGCGCCTTCCAGACGCATCTGGGTCAGTTCGAAATTGCGATAGGCGCCGATGGTCGCGTCCACCTGACCTGCGATCAGGGCGGGTGACAGCGACCAGTTGACGTTGATCATTTCCACGTCGTCCAAGGTCAGGTCGGCGGTCTTCAGGATGGCACCCACCAGCGCCTCCTCGACGCCCGAGACGGAATAGCCAATCTTCTTGCCCTTCAGCTCGGCGATGGTCTGCGGCCCGTTATCGCGCACCATCAGGCAGTTCAGGGGGGTGGCGATCAGCGTTCCGATGCGTTTCAGCGGCAGCCCTTCATGGACCTGCAGATGCAGTTGCGGCTGATAGCTGATGGCGTAATCGGCGCGACCGGCGGCGACCAGTTTCGGCGGGTCTGCAGGGTCGGCGGGGGCCACGACCTCGACCTCAAGGCCCTCATCGGTGAAGAAGCCCTTTTCCTGCGCCACGATGATCGGGGCGTGGTCGGGGTTCACGAACCAGTCCAGCATCAGCGTGACCTTGTCCTGCGCCAGTGCGGGGTTCGCAAGGGTGGCCAGCAGGGCGGCAAGGGTGAATTGCTTCATTCGGAATCTCCTAGGGCCAAAAGGGTGATTTCGCCCGGCCAACGGCGGGCAAGCTGATCGGCGGCACGCCATGACCGCAGCCCGGAACGGCAGGCCAGCACGACGCGCTGATCCGGGTCGGGCAGGGGGCCGGTCGCGCCATAGCCGGGAATGCGCAGGGCGTCGGGGGTGGCTTTTCTCGGCGCCTCGTCCTTGGGGCGCAGGTCGATGACCAGATCGGTTTCGCGCAGATCCTCCAGCGCGACAAAGCGGGGGCCGGGTGTTTCCGGCGCGTTGTCGAAACGGAATTGCGTGATGCGGCCATTGTCCAGCCGCGTCATCTGACCCAGCGGCGAAGGGGCCAGCCCAAGCATCACCCCCAGCGCCATCTGCGCCTGCATCGCGCCCAGCATCCCCACCACGGGGCCAAGCACGCCCGCCGTGGCGCAGGTCTGGCCGCTGTCGGGGGCATCGGGAAAAACCGCGCGCAGGCTGGGTGCGCCCCCACAGAAGCCCCCGACATAGCCTGACAAACCCAGAGCCGAGGCCGAGATCAGCGGCCGACCCAAAGCCAGACAGGCATCCGACAGCGTGTAGCTGGCGGCATAGCTGTCGGCGCAATCCAGCACGATGTCCGCAGCCGTCACCAGCGCGGGCGCGTTTGCGGGTGTCAGCCGGTCAATCAGCGCATGAACCCTGACCAAGGGGTTCAGCCGTGCCACCGCCTGCGCTGCGGCGCGGGCTTTCGGCAGGCCGACATCCTTCATGCGGTAAAGCGGCTGGCGGTGCAGGTTCGTTTCCTCGACCGTATCGGCGTCGATCAGGGTGATCCGCCCGATGCCCGCCCCGGCCAGATATTGCAACGCCGGCACGCCAAGCCCGCCCGCGCCCACGATCAGCACATGGGCGGCCTCGATCCGGTCCTGTCCGCCTGCGCCGACTTCGGGCAGGACCATCTGGCGAAGATAGCGGTTCATCGCGTTGCCGTCAGCCATTCGCGGATACGTCCCTTGGGATCGGGGTTCAGGGTGATGTCGGTCACGGCGGATGCTACATCCGCCCCCGCCGCAAACGCCTCAAGCGCGCGTTCCGGGGTCACGCCGCCGATGGCTATCAGCGGTGTCTGTCCGACCAGCTTGCGCCATTCGCGAACCCGGTCCAGCCCCTGTTTTTCCCATTTCATCTTTTTCAGGATCGTGGGCCAGACCGGACCCAGCGCGATATAATCGGGCCGCAAGGCCAGCGCCCGGTCCAGTTCGGCATGGTCATGGGTCGAAATGCCCAGCCGCAATCCGGCACGGCGGATCGCAGGCAGATCGGCCACGTCCAGATCTTCCTGCCCCAGATGCAGGAAATCACAGCCCAGATCTATCGCTTCGCGCCAATGGTCGTTGACGACCAGCGTGGCACCGTGTTCGCGGCAAAGTTCATGGCACAGCGCCAGTTCGCCCAGCAGCCTGGCCGGCGCCTGATCCTTGATGCGGATCTGCACCAGCTTGACGCCCAAAGGCAGCGCAAGGCGCAGCCAGTCCGAACTGTCGAAAATCGGGTAGAACCGGGGGAGTTTCACGAAAGCACCGCCATGCCGAAAAGAGGGGTCGAGGGCGCGGCCATATCCCGCGCCTCGATGGGATTTGCAGCATGGGCCAATTGCCCCGCCTGTATCGCCAGCGCCATCGCGCGGGCCATCGCGACCGAATCGCCCGCCTTGGCGACTGCGGTGTTCAAAAGCACCGCGTCATAGCCCAGTTCCATCGCCTGCGCCGCGTGGCTGGGCAGGCCGATGCCCGCATCCACGACCAGCGGCACATCAGGGAAATGCGCCCGCAGGCTGCGCAGACCGTAAGGGTTGTTCAGCCCACGACCCGAGCCGATGGGCGCGCCCCAAGGCATCAGCACCTGACAGCCCGCATCCAGCAGACGGCCGCAGACCGACAGATCCTCGGTGCAATAGGGAAAGACCTGAAAGCCGTCATCGGACAGGATGCGCGCGGCTTCGACCAGCGCGATCACGTCGGGGCAAAGCGTGTCGTCGTCGCGGATCACCTCAAGCTTGATCCATGGCGTGTCGAACAATTCGCGGGCCATCTGGGCGGTGGTCACTGCCTCGCGCACGGAATGGCAACCGGCGGTGTTGGGCAGAACGGGGATCGAAAGCCCCCGGATCAGCGCATGGAAATCCTGGCCCCCGCCGCCTTCGCGCCGCAGGCTGACCGTGGCGATGCCCGCGCCAGATGCGCGAAACGCATCCGCCATGATCGCGGGCGAGGGGTAAAGCGCTGTGCCCAGCATCAGCGGGTTTGCGACTTCGGTTCCATAGAATACCGGCATCTTAGCCCCCTTGCATGGGCGCGACCACTTCCAGCGCGTCGCCGTCTTTCAGGATTTCGCCGCGCAGGCCCGCAGGCAGAAACGCACCGTTCAGGGCGGTGGCGACCTTGGCCCCGGCCAGCCCGATTTCGGCCAAGGCGTCCTGCACGGTCGGGCCGGTCAACTCGCGCGTCTCTCCGTTAAGGGTGATCTTCATCCATGAACTCCGGTCTGGTCCCAAGGGTGATGTGATCGGCAGCCATGCGGGCCACGGCGGGGGCCAGAAGATAGCCGTGGCGATAAAGGCCGTTTGCATAAAGCGTGTTCCCGCGCCTGCGCAGACGCGGCAGGTTGTCGGGGAATGCGGGGCGGGCATCGGCGCCAAGCTCAAGGATTTCGGCCTCGGCAAAGGCGGAATGCAGGGCATAGGCGGCTGACAGCAATTCGACCGCCGCGCGGGCGGTGACGCGGGATTTCGCGCCCGTCTCCAGCATGGTGGCACCCAGCATGTAGATGCCGTCGCCGCGCGGCACGATATATAGCGGGATGCGCGGATGCAGCAGGCGGATGGTGCGGGTAAGTTGGACCTCGGGGCAGCGGATCACCATCATCTCACCGCGGACGCCGCGCAGATCGGGCAGGGCGTCGCGGGCAGACAGGCCGCGCGCATCGACGATCAGGCCGCTGGGCTGACCTTGGGTTTCGATGTGCAAGCCGTCGCGCAGCGCGGCAAGCGCCTGACGCGGGTTCAGGTGGCCTTCGGTTTCATAGAACAACCCGCGCGAGATGCGCGTGCCCAGTTCGGGTTCCAAGGCCGCGATGTCATCTGCGCTGACGGTGCGATGCGCGTCGGTCATGCGGGCGAAACGGTCCAGTTCGGCCCGGTCGCGCGACATGGCCAGAACCAGCGTGCCGCGATGCGTGACCTGCGCGCCATGCGCCTGCCACCATTCGGCGGCATCTGCGCCAAGGCGCACCACCGCAGGCTCGGCGCTTTCGCTTTCGCAATGGGGGGCCAACATGCCGCCCGCCCACCACGAACAGCCATGGGGTCCGGGGGCGCCGTTCGGGTCGATGATGCGCGGGGTGATGCCCCGGTCCCGCAACTCGGTCGCGATGGCAAGGCCAAGGACGCCCGCGCCAAGGATGGTGACGTCGCTCATGGCCATTGCCTGTGGAAGTGATGCACCGGGCCGTGGCCCTGGCCGACGCGCAATCTGTCTGCGCCCGCGATTGCGCCTTGCAACCAGTCATGTGCCTGCGTCACGGCGTCCGCAACCGCCAGCCCCCGCGCCAACCCTGCCGCAATGGCCGAGGACAACGAACACCCCGTGCCATGGGTGTTGTTCGTGGCATGGCGCGGCGCGGTCAGGGTCAGGGTTTCCGGGCCGATCAGCAGGTCGGTGCAGGTGCCGCCCGCCGCGTGACCGCCCTTCATCAGCACATGCAAGGGGCCAAGTGCGCGCAGCGCCTGACCTTGCGCGGCCATCTGGTCATCGCTTGCGGCGGAGGTGTCCAGCAGACGCGCGGCTTCGGGCAGGTTCGGGGTCAGGACGGTGGCCAAGGGCAGCAGCTGGTCGCGCAGCGCGCCCACCGCGTCGTCAGGCAACAGCGCATCGCCAGATTTCGCGATCATCACCGGATCCAGCACGATGGGAATATCGATGCCACGCAGGCGCGCCGCGACGGCTGTGATCACATCCGCGCCACCCAGCATCCCGATCTTGATGGCAGCCACGTCCAGATCGTCGAAAACCGCGTCCAGCTGGGCCAGAACCATGTCGGGGCTGACAGCCTGAACCGCAGTCACGGCGCGCGTGTTCTGCGCGGTCAGGGCTGTGATCACAGACGCGCCATAGACACCCAGCGCCGAAAACGCCTTCAGATCAGCCTGAATCCCCGCGCCGCCGCCGCTGTCCGACCCGGCGATCGTCAGGGCGATGGGATATGCAGTCGCAGTCATGGCCCGCCTTTCACGCGCCGGACCATGTGGCAAAAAGGGGGGATGCGCGCGCGTGCTGGCCCCTTTGGGCTCCGGTGCGGCTCTACCCTTCCCTACGCCGGCATGACCCGGATCAGGTTCGATGGGTCGGTGCCAAGCACCTCTCAGCCTCGTTCAAGGCCCCCCAAGTGTAGAAATCGTGACATGAGCCTAAGCATCCCGCAGGACGGGCGCAAGGGGGTCAGCGGTAATAGCTGCGGAACCATTCGACATAGGCCGCGACGCCCTTGCCGATGGGCGTCTGCGGCGCATAGCCGGTCAGGCGGCGCAAAAGCGTCGTATCGGCCCAGGTCGCAGGCACGTCGCCGGGCTGCATGGGCAACAGATCGCGAATGGCCTTGCGCCCGGTCGCATCCTCGATTGCGGCGATGAAGTCCAGAAGCTCAACCGGGCTGCCATTGCCGATATTCACGACGCGGAAGGGCGCGACCGGCGACAGGCTGTCTTCGGGACCGACGGGCGCATTGCCGGGAACCGCATCCATCAGCAGGCGGATCGCGCGGACCAGATCGGTGACAAAGGTAAAATCGCGCCGCATGTCGCCGTGGTTGAAGACCTTGATCGGCTTGCCAGCCATGATCGCGCTGGTGAACAGCCAGGGCGCCATATCCGGGCGACCCCACGGCCCATAGACGGTAAAGAACCGAAACATCGTGACCGGCAAGCCGAACAGATGGGCATAGCTGTGGGCAAAGGCCTCGGTCGATTTCTTGGATGCCGCATAGAACGACATCTGCGCATCGGCCTTGTCGGTTTCGCGATAAGGCATCTGCGTATTCGCGCCATATGCCGAACTGGTTGAGGCCAGCAGCATATGCCGCGGCGGATGCGCCCGCGCTGCCTCAAGCAGTTCGAACGTGCCGATGATGTTCGATTGCAGATAGGCGCGCGGATTGTCGATGGAATGGCGCACGCCCGCCTGCGCCGCCAGATGCACCACCATGTCGGGACGATGCGTGGCGAAGATGTCGGCCAGAAGCCCCGGCTCCTCGATCCGGGCGTGGATCGGGGTGAAGCCGGGGCGACACGTCAGGCGGTCTTCGCGCGCGGCTTTCAGCGCGGTGTCGTAATAGGCTTCATGGGCATCAAGACCGATCACCTGCGCGCCTTCGTCCAGCAGCAGTTCGGCCAGATGATAGCCGATGAAACCCGCCGATCCGGTAATCAGCACACGCATCAGTCGATCCCGAACAGGTCGCGGGTATAGACCTTGTCGCGCACATCCATCAGTTCGCTGGTCAGGCGGTTCGCGATGATCAGATCGGCCTTTTCCTTGAATTCGGCAAGGTCGCGGATGACGGGGCTGTGAAAGAAATGGTCATCCTGAAGCACCGGCTCATAGACGATGCACTGGATGCCCTTGGCCTTGATCCGCTTCATGATGCCTTGGATCGAGCTGTCGCGGAAATTGTCGGATCCTGCCTTCATCACCAGCCGATGCACACCCACCAGCCGGGGCTGACGCGCGATGATCTGGTCGGCGATGAAATCCTTGCGGGTGCGGTTCGATTCCACGACCGCCGCAATCAGGTTCTGCGGTACCTGATCATAGTTCGCCAAAAGCTGCTTGGTGTCCTTGGGCAGGCAATAGCCGCCATAACCAAAGCTGGGATTGTTGTAGTGATCGCCGATGCGCGGGTCCAGACTGACGCCTTCGATGATCTCGCGCGTGTTCAGTTCGCGCGACATGGAATAGCTGTCCAGCTCGTTGAAATAGGCCACGCGCAGCGCAAGATAGGTGTTGGAGAACAGCTTGATCGCCTCGGCCTCGACCGCGCCGGTGAACAAGACGGGCATGTCCTTGCGGATCGCGCCTTCGACCAGCAGATCGGCCAGTTGATGCGCAGCAGGGCCGTGGTCGCCGACCACGATGCGCGAGGGGTGCAGGTTGTCGTAAAGCGCCCGGCCTTCGCGCAGGAACTCGGGCGAAAACAGGATGCCGTCATAGCCGGTCAGCCCGCGCATCTCGGTGACGAAGCCGACGGGGACGGTAGATTTGACGACGATCGTCGCCTCGGGGGCGTAGGTGCGCGCCAGAGCGATGACCTGTTCGACGCTAGAGGTGTCGAAGTGGTGCGAACGGGCGTCGTAATTCGTGGGCGTCGCCACGATGACGAAGCTTGCCCCCTCCAACGCCTCGGCGGGGTCGGTGGTGGCGGTCAGGTCCAGCGTCTTGCTGGCCAGCCAGTCCGAGATTTCGGCATCTTCGATGGGAGAGCGGCGTTCGTTGACCTGTGCGACCCTTGCCGCATTCACGTCCAGCGCCACAACCTTGTTGGCTTGGGACAAAAGCACGGCAATCGACATGCCGACGTAACCAAGCCCTGCTACGGCAATCTTCATCTGAGGCATCCGCCTGTTGTTTGGGCAAGACCTAGCACAGCCGGGGCACCAGCAGAAAGGCCGTTTCGGCAAGCGGTCTTGTAACTGATATATCAATCTGCCATCAAACACCCGATCACATTATGGGAGAGGAGCCCGCCATGACATACACCCCGCACGGCAAGCATCTGATCGCGGGTTCCTGGGTTGGGGGCGGCGCGACATTTGCGTCTGAGCCGGCCTCTGGCCCATCGCACCC
>NZ_FXTK01000022.1 GCF_900182695.1 Paracoccus laeviglucosivorans | reverse complement strand
CCAGCGTCATGATCTCTTTCGGGATGCTTTTCGTGGCGGGCAGGAAACGGGTGCCAAGGCCGGCTACCGGGAAAATTGCCTTCGTGACTTTGCGACTCATCAATTCGGTCTCCTGATGTCTGCGCCAGTGTGGCTGAGCTTATTCTTCTTTGCCAGCGGTTCGGCAACAATCGTTTAACAAACGGAACGGTTCCGAGAAATTAAAGAACCGATTGTAAACTAACCATGAATTGGGCGACTTTCTGCCCAATATTTATCGAGTTGCAGCGAAATACCGTGCTTCGCGCCGGATTCTATCACGAAGCCGATAGCGCAGCACGGGCGAATCGCCCGGTCTGGACCGGCCCCAAGCGCCACCCCGCTGTTCCCACCACCCACCATCGGTCAGAATCAGCCGATGTGGCAACAGGCTAGGCGTCATCAGCAAAACAACCACGCGCTGTCCCGCAGCCACCGCCTGCGCCGCGCGAGCGCGCAGCGCCCGGCGCTGCCAATGCCATCCGGAAAGGAACAGAGATTCACGTGCAAGCGTTGGGAAATGCAGGAAATCCGGCATGGTAGCATCGCCCCATACCGGCGGATCTGGCGGCTGTGCGGGTGCATCGGTCAGCCCCCGTTCAAGCGTCGACAACACCTTGTTCACCGCAAGCGGGTCCAATCGCCCCGCAACCATAAGGCGCAAAAGCCTGCGTTTCTGCGCCTGATGCAGCCATTCGACGTCGCCGCCATGCCTTGCCGCAAAGATCGCGGTCGAACGCCCTATGGCCGACAGATCATGCGGAACACCCGGCGCCGCGCGGGACGTGCCGGGGGCAAGGCCATGGATCACCTCGGCCTGCGGCACGACCGCCGTCAGCCCTTGCGGAAAGCACGCGGCCAACCGCATGTTCACATCGCTTTCATCCAGATGATACGCAAAGGCCGGATCAAAGCCGCCGATGGCCAGCAATGACGCGCGGCGAAAGGCGCAATTCGTGCCCAGCGTGCTGACCGGATTGCCGTTTTCAGGCCCAAGCAGGCATGGCCCGGAGACCTCGATCGGAAAGGCACGGCCAGACGGGGTGATGCGTTCGGCCTGCACCTGCCAGCCCAGACCGTCGGGACCACGGGTAAAGCCCGCAGCGGCAATCACGCGCGCATCGGCAAAAGATGCGGTCATCTGCGCGGCCCAGTCGGGTTCCGCCAGCGCGTCATCGTCGATGAACAGCACCACGTCGCCCGCCGCCTGAGCGATGCCAAGATTGCGGGCCTGCGAGATATTGGGACGATCGAAAGCCACGCGCTTGACCGGCAGGTCCGGGCAGATGCCGACCGAGCCGGGATCGGCGACCAGCACCACCTCGATCGCGGGATGGGTCTGGGCGGTCAGCGCGCCAAGGCATTGCGCCAACTGGCGCGGACGATGGCGCGAGACGACGATGACCGACGCCCGCACCGCCGACATGGACATCAGGCGATGCCCATGCGCTGCATCATCGATTCCAGCTTGGACACGTCCGCGGGGTTGTTCAGTTCCCAGAACTCGCGCCCGCGCGCCTCGACCTCGACGCACAGGATGCGGCGGCCGCGTTCCAGAAAACGCAGCTGCTCCAAGCCTTCCAGCGCCTCCAGCCGACCTTCGTCCCATGTGGGATATTCGGCCAGCGCCGCCGGGCGATAGGCATAGACGCCGACATGGTGATACACCGGCGTCGGGTCGCTTTGGCCGTAATCATGCGCCGAAAACGGCACGACCTCTTTCGAGAAATACAACGCCCGCCGGTCATGGCCGAACACTGCGGTCGTGCCGCCCACACGTCCCGCCACGCGGTCAGCGATCAGGTCCGAGCGCATGGAGCCCGTGCAGCGCAGCACGGGCGTTGCCACATCGGACCCCGGATCGGCGCGCAGACCCGCCACCAGATCCTCGACGAACCATGCAGGGGTCAGCGGCGCATCGCCCTGCAGGTTGACGACGATTTCCGGGTTCAGGCCCAGATTGGCCACGGCTTCGGCGCAGCGTTCCGTGCCGTTGCGCGCCGTGGTCGAGGTCATGGCGACCTCGGCCCCGAAGCTTTCGGCATGATCGCGGATGCGGTCGTCATCGGTGGCGACGATCACCCGGTCAATCCCTTGCGCCAACCGCGCCGCTTCCCAGCTGCGCCGGATCAGGCTTTGCCCGTTGCCGGTCGCACCGCGAAGTTCGACCAGCGGCTTGCCGGGATAGCGGGTCGAGGCGTGACGCGCGGGAATGACGATGACGACAGACATATTGGATCAGTCCTTGACCAGCAGAACGCCGGGCGCGAATGCGATAAAGAAGGGGTTTTCAAAGCCCGGCTTGCCATAGGCCAGCGGGCTGTGATCGTCGAAACGCACGACTTCGCCGCCCGCGCCGCGCAGGACGGCATCGCCCGCCGCCGTGTCCCATTCCATCGTGCGGCCAAGACGGGGATACAGATCCGCCTCTCCGGTCGCGACAAGGCAGAATTTCAACGACGACCCCGCCGAGGTCATGTCGCGCACGCCGTAGCGGGCGATGTATTCGTCGGTCGCAGCATCGCGATGCGATTTCGATGCAACCACCATCAGGCCGCGATTGTCGGGCATCGAATTGACGCCGATGGGCGTGGTTTCGCCCGGCTGTTCACCGAACGGGCCCTTTTCCTCGACCGAGCCGCCTTCGGCATTGGTATAGAACAGCCGCCCCTTGGCCGGGGCATAGACCACGCCGAAACGCGGCACGCTGTTTTCGACATAGGCGATATTGACGGTGAAATCGCCGCGACGCTGCACGAACTCCTTGGTGCCATCCAGCGGATCGACGATCAGGAAGGTCGAAAGGCTTTGGCCATGCGTGTCCGCCTGTTCTTCGGTCACCTGAGCGATGTCGGGAAACGCCTCGCGCAGACCGGCCGAGATCAGGGCATCCGCCGCCTCATCGGCCTCGGTCACGGGGGATGCGTCGGATTTGGCACGCACGTCGAAATCTTCGGCACCGTAGATCTTCATGATTTCATCGCCCGCTTGCAGGGCCAAACGACGCATCACCGTGATCATTTTAACAAAATCCATGGAATTTCCTTTTTCGTCGCGGCCAGCCGTGCGAGCGGCGGCGATTGAATACGGCACCTGCGTTCCTTATGCTGCCGCAGCACGCGCAGGGCAAGCACCCGTCGCATCAGGGGATGAAGCAGCATATGTTTGCACAGCATCGCAGTCGCAACATGGTTGAAGCCGCCTTCACGACGGCGGCGCTGATCTATCATGTGACAGTGAACAATCTGCGAAAGGGACAGCGCAACGCCATCGTCGGCCTGCTGATGACCGTGGTGCAGTCGATCACCATGATCGCGGGTTTTTACCTGATGTTCTGGGTGATCGGGCTGCGCGCCTCGCCCATCCGGGGCAACTTCATCGTCTATATCATGACGGGCATCTTTATGTTCATGGCCCATACCCAGACCATCGGCGCAGTGGCCGGGGCGGGCAGCCCGACGAACCAGATGATGAAGCACGGGCCGATGAACACCGCCATCATGATCTCGGCGGCGGCACTGGCGGCGCTTTATCGCCAGACGTTTTCCGCCATCGTGGTGCTGTCCGCCTATAATTACCTGGTCGAGCCGATCAATATCGACGAGCCGCTGAAATGCTACGGCATGTTGCTGATGGCATGGTTTTCGGGTGCGGCGATCGGGCTGATATTTCTGGCCTTCAGACCGTGGTGGCCGCAGGGCGCCCAGGTGCTGACCGGGTTTTATCAGCGGATCAACATGGTGTTTTCGGGCAAGATGTTCGTGGCCAACACCATGTCCAGTTCGCTTCTGCACGCATTCGCATGGAACCCCTTGTTCCATATCATCGACCAGACGCGCGGCTTTGCCTTCATCAACTATTCACCGCGCAATTCGTCGCTGAGCTATCCGATCTATTGCATCATCGGCCTTTTGATGATCGGCCTGATGGCCGAATTCGTCAGCCGCAAATCCGTCTCGCTCAGCACGCTGGCCGGGCGCTAGGGCAAGGCACGAAACCCGCTTGGACCGCTGCCCGCCCATGCCTGCCCCGCGCGACGATTCTGCCGCAGGCTCAGCTTGCAGGCGGTTTGCGCCCTTCCTATATAGCCCCATGAGTTCGGGAGGGCCTGCCCTTCCGTCACAATTCCAAGGGATCGGGCTAAGGGGGCCTTCTCAGGACCCAAGGCCCATGAAATCGCCGCAAGAAAGGTTAATGTATGTCTAAAGTCATCGGCATCGACCTCGGGACCACCAATAGCTGCGTCGCCATCATGGACGGCAGCCAGCCCAAGGTCATCGAGAACTCGGAAGGCGCCCGCACGACGCCCTCGATCGTCGGCTTCACCGACAGCGAGCGGCTGGTCGGTCAGCCCGCCAAGCGTCAGGCCGTCACGAACCCCACGAATACCGTTTTCGCCGTCAAGCGTCTGATCGGCCGTCGTATCGGTGACGAAGCCGTCGAAAAAGACCGCAAGCTGGTCCCCTATTCCATCGTCGATGGCGGCAATGGCGATGCGTGGGTCGAAGTCCACGACGAGAAATATTCGCCCGCGCAGGTCAGCGCGATGATCCTTCAGAAGATGAAGGAAACCGCCGAATCCTATCTGGGTGAAACGGTCACGCAGGCCGTCATCACGGTCCCCGCCTATTTCAACGACGCCCAGCGTCAGGCCACCAAGGACGCAGGCAAGATCGCCGGTCTGGAAGTGCTGCGGATCATCAACGAACCGACCGCTGCCGCGCTGGCCTATGGTCTGGACAAGAAAGATTCGAAAACCATCGCGGTCTATGACCTTGGCGGCGGCACCTTCGACATCACCATTCTGGAAATCGACGACGGCCTGTTCGAAGTCAAATCGACGAATGGCGACACCTTCCTGGGTGGCGAAGACTTCGACATGCGCATCGTCAGCTACCTCGCTGACGAGTTCAAGAAAGAGCATGGCGTCGATCTGACCAAGGACAAGATGGCCCTTCAGCGCCTGAAGGAAGCCGCCGAGAAAGCGAAGATCGAGCTTTCGTCTTCGTCGCAGACCGAGATCAACCAGCCGTTCATCTCGATGGACAAGAACACCGGCACACCGCTGCACATGGTCATGAAACTGACCCGTGCCAAGCTGGAAAGCCTTGTGGCCGACCTGATCAAGCGCACCATGAAGCCGGTTCAGGATGCCTTGAAAGACGCAGGCATGTCCAAGGGCGACATCGACGAGATCGTTCTGGTCGGCGGCATGACCCGCATGCCGAAAGTCGTCGAAGCCGTCAGCGAATTCTTCGGCAAGGAACCCCACAAGGGCGTGAACCCTGACGAAGTCGTGGCGCTTGGCGCGGCCATTCAGGCCGGCGTGCTGCAAGGCGACGTCAAGGACGTGGTTCTGCTGGACGTGACGCCCTTGTCGCTGGGCATCGAAACGCTGGGTGGCGTGTTCACCCGCCTGATCGACCGCAACACCACGATCCCGACCAAGAAATCGCAGATCTTCTCGACCGCCGAGGACAACCAGAACGCCGTGACGATCCGCGTGTTCCAGGGCGAGCGTGAGATGGCCGCAGACAACAAACTGCTGGGTCAGTTCAACCTTGAAGACATCCCGCCCGCGCCCCGCGGTATGCCGCAGATCGAAGTGACCTTCGACATCGACGCCAACGGCATCGTCTCGGTTTCGGCCAAGGACAAGGGCACCGGCAAGGAACAGAACATCACGATTCAGGCGTCGGGCGGTCTGTCGGACGACGAGATCAGCCAGATGGTCAAGGACGCCGAGGCGAATGCCGAAGCCGACAAGAAGCGCAAGGAACTGGTCGAAGCCCGCAACCAGGCCGAAAGCCTGCTGCATTCGACCAAGAAATCGCTGGAAGAGCATGGCGACAAGGTGGATGGCTCGACCGTCGAGGTGATCGAACTGGCGATCGGTGCGCTGGAAGATGCGCTGAAGACCGACGACGCTGGCAAGATCAAAGGCGGCATCCAGAACCTGATGGACGCCTCGATGAAGCTGGGCGAAGCCATCTACAAGGCCAGCCAGTCGGGCGATGAAGGCGACGAGCCGCGTTCGCGCGACGAAGACGACGAAGGCATTGTCGACGCCGATTTCGAAGACCTCGGCGAAGACAAGCGCAAGTAAGCGCAGGCAGACCAAACGACCGGCCCGCTGCGCAGAATGCACGGGCCGGTTATTTCTTGAAGGACCCCGGACGCGATCGACATGGCAAAACGCGACTATTACGAGGTGCTGGGCGTAGGCCGGGGCGCCTCGGCTGACGAGATCAAAAAGGCTTATCGCACCAAGGCAAAGGAACTGCATCCCGACCGCAACCGGGATTGCAAAGTGTCCGAAGCTGCGTTCAAGGAAGTGAACGAAGCCTACGATTGCCTTAAGGACGATCAGAAAAAGGCAGCCTATGACCGCTTTGGTCACGGCGCCTTTGACGGCACCGGCGGGTTTGGCGGCGGCTTTGGTCGCGGCGGTCAGCCCAATGGCGATTTCGGTTCGGCCTTTGCCGATGTGTTCGAAGATCTGTTCGGCGACATGATGGGGCGGCGTCAGGGCGGCGGTGGCGGGCGTTCACGCGCCAGCCGTGGCCAAGATCTGCGCTATAACCTGCGCGTGACATTGGAAGAAGCGTTCAGCGGCGCACAAAAGGCGATCACCGTTCCGGGTTCGGTCGCATGCGGCGCGTGCAGCGGTACGGGGGCCGAAGGCTCGGTCGAGCCGGCGACCTGCCCGACCTGTTCCGGCATGGGCAAGGTCCGCGCAAGTCAGGGCTTCTTTACCGTCGAACGCACCTGCCCGACCTGTAACGGTCAGGGTCAGATCATCAAGAATCCCTGCAAGGAATGCCACGGCGCGGGTCGCGTCGAAAAGGAGCGCACGCTGTCGGTGAACATTCCGGCAGGCGTCGAGACCGGCACCCGTATCCGCCTTGCCGGAGAGGGTGAGGCCGGGATGCGCGGCGGTCCTGCGGGCGATCTGTATATTTTCATCGAGGTTCAGGAACACGGCATCTTCCTGCGTGACGGCAAGATGCTGGCCTGTCAGGTTCCGGTCAGCATGGCGACCGCGGCCCTTGGCGGCGAGATCGAGGTTCCGACCATCGACGGCGGCCGTTCGCGCGTCAAAATCCCGCCGGGCACGCAATCGGGCAAGCAGCTGCGCCTGCGCGGCAAGGGTATGCCGCCTTTGCGCCACGGCCCCGGCATGAACGGCGAATCGGGCGACATGCTGATCGAACTTTCTGTCGAGACGCCGGTGAACCTGACCGCGCGGCAAAAGGAAATCCTGCGGGAATTCGACAATATCAACGCCGATAACAGCCCGCAGACCCAAGGCTTCTTCCAGAAGATCAAAGGTTTCTGGGACGAGATGAAAGGCTGATTAACCGGGCGTTAACCGCCCGCGTGCCAGCCTTCGGTCATGGACCCGAATCGCTCATTCCGCGAAGCACCGCTTCCCCTGTTCACCCCCGCCACGCTGGCGGGGGATGAAGCGCAGACCGCGCCGCTGCAACAAGGTGCGCGGCTGCCCAGCTATATCTCGGACCACCGTGCGCGGCTGCGCGACCGCTTCATGCAGGGCGGAGCGGATGCGATGCCGGATTACGAAATGCTGGAACTGATCCTGTTCCGCGCCATCCCCCGGCAGGACGTGAAACCCCTGGCGCGGCGGCTGATCGATACCTTTGGCGACTTCAACCGCGTGTTGTCCGCCCCCGTCCCTCGTCTAAGCGAAGTGACCGGCGTTGGCCCCGCCGTCGTGCAGGAACTGAAGATCGTCGAGGCGGCGGCAACGCGGCTGGCGCGGTCCCGCGTCATGCACCGCCCGGTGCTGACCAGCTGGGATGCGCTGCTGGATTACTGCCACACCGCCATGGCGCATCGCGAAATCGAACAGTTCCGCGTGCTGTATCTGGACCGCAAGAACGTGCTGATCGCGGATGAGGAGCAGGCCAAAGGCACCGTCGATCACGTCCCGGTCTATCCCCGCGAAATCATGCGCCGTGCGCTGGAGTTGACGGCAAGCGCGCTGATCCTTGTGCACAACCACCCCTCGGGTGATCCCACGCCGTCGCAAGCCGACATCACCATGACAAACCGTATCCTTGCGGCGGGTGAGGTGATGGGGATCACCGTCCACGACCATCTGATCATCGGCAAATCGCGCGAACTCAGCTTCCGGGCCGAAGGTCTGTTGTAGGTTTTTGCGGCAGGCGCGGCCAAGTCGCAGTTCCCGCATCACTTTCATGTCGGCATCGCGGGCAGACGGGGACAGATGGGGCAGACGCCAAAATCCCACACCTTGGGCGGGTTGCATCGCATACCTCTCCGGCCCAAGCTGGACTGACAGGAAATTGATCGCTACAAATCCTGCGAGGGAGGGGGAAGTGCAAGGCTGTCACGGCCCGCTCCGTCATATGCCCGCCAGGGTGCATAATATGGAGAGGAGAATCCGTGTCCCACGCAGATGACCACGCAGGAGACCACGGCGCTACTCGGAGGGACTTCCTCTATTTCGCGACTGCCGGTGCCGGCACGATCGCGGCTGGCGCCGCAGCCTGGACCCTTGTCAACCAGATGAATCCCTCGGCGGATGTGCAGGCGCTTGCCTCGATTCAGGTCGATGTCAGCGGGGTGCAGACCGGCACCCAGCTGACGGTGAAGTGGCTGGGCAAGCCCGTGTTCATCCGCCGCCGGACCGAGGATGAGATCCAGAAGGGCCGGGACGTCGAGCTGAACCAGCTGATCGACCAGAATGCCGAAAACCAGAACAAGCCGGGCGAACCCGCGCTGGACCAGAACCGCACGCTGGACGAGGCGGGCGAATGGCTGGTGATGCTGGGCGTCTGCACCCATCTGGGCTGCGTGCCCATCGGTGACGGCGCGGGCGATTTCGGCGGCTGGTTCTGCCCCTGCCACGGGTCGCATTACGATACGGCGGGCCGCATCCGCAAAGGTCCGGCGCCGCAGAACCTGCATATCCCCGTTGCCGCATTCGTCAACGACACCACCATCCAGCTGGGCTGAGGAGCGCAAGATGGCCGGAATTCCCCACGACCATTACGAACCCAAGCCCGGATTCGAAACCTGGCTGCACCGCCGACTGCCCATTGCCGGGCTGATCTACGACGCGTTGTTCATCCCAACCCCCAAGAACCTGAACTGGTGGTGGATATGGGGCATCGTGCTGGCGTTCTGCCTTGTCATGCAGATCGCGACCGGCGTGGTGCTGGTGATGCATTACACCCCGCATGTCGACATGGCCTTTGCGTCGGTCGAACACATCATGCGCGACGTGAATGGCGGCTATATGCTGCGTTACCTGCATGCGAACGGCGCATCGCTGTTCTTCTTTGCGGTCTATATCCACATCTTCCGCGGCCTTTATTACGGCAGCTACAAGGCCCCGCGCGAGGTGACCTGGATCGTCGGCATGTTGATCTATCTGCTGATGATGGGCACGGCCTTCATGGGCTACGTGCTGCCATGGGGCCAGATGTCCTTCTGGGGCGCGACCGTGATCACCGGCCTGTTCGGCGCGATTCCCGGTATCGGCGAATCGATCCAGACATGGCTGCTGGGTGGACCCGCGGTGGATAACGCCACGCTGAACCGCTTCTTCTCGTTGCATTATCTTCTGCCCTTCGTGATCGCCGGGCTGGTCGTCGTTCATATCTGGGCGTTCCACACCACCGGCAACAACAACCCCACCGGCGTCGAAGTCCGCCGCGCCTCCAAGGCCGAGGCGGAAAAGGATACCCTGCCCTTCTGGCCCTATTTCGTGATCAAGGATCTGGTGGGTCTGGCGATCGTTCTGGTGGTGTTCTTCGCTGTGGTGGGCTTCATGCCCAACTATCTCGGCCACCCCGACAACTACATCGAGGCGAACCCGCTGGCGACGCCCGCCCATATCGTGCCGGAATGGTATTTCCTGCCCTTCTACGCGATCCTGCGCGCCTTCACCGCCGATGTCTGGCTGGTGCAGCTGGTCAACTTCCTGTCCTTCCGCATCATCGACGCCAAGTTCTTTGGCGTGATCGCGATGTTCGGCGCGATTCTGGTGCTGGCGCTTGTGCCGTGGCTGGACACCTCGCGCGTGCGTTCGGGCCGGTTCCGTCCGCTGTTCAAGTGGTGGTTCTGGCTGCTGGCCGTGGACTTCGTGGTCCTGATGTGGGTCGGCGCCATGCCTGCCGAGGGGATCTATCCCTATATCGCGCTGTTCGGCGCCGCCTATTGGTTCGCCTATTTCCTGGTGATCCTGCCGATCCTTGGCATCATCGAGAAGCCTGATCCGATGCCCGCCAGCATCGAAGAGGACTTCAAGGCCCATTACGGGCAAAAAACCCATCCTGCCGAGTAAGGAGAGGCATCAATGACCCTGAGATACGCACCGCTCACGGCCGTTGCGGCATTGACCCTTGCCGTCGCAGGTGGGGCCATGGCGCAGGATAGCGGCCTTGCCCCCGGCGTGACTGCCCCGGCAGGTTCCAGCTATGGCAACACGACGCAGTCCGCACCCGCAGCCGAGGCGCAGGCCGAGGCACCCGCCGCCGATGCCCCCGCTGTCGCACCCGAGGCTGCGCAGGCCGACACCGGCGGCCAGGCACCGGCAATGGCCCCCGGCGTTTCGGCACCTGCGGGTTCCAGCTACGGCACCGCACCCGCCGCATCTGCGCAGACCGAAGCCGAAACCCCGGCCCAGCAGCCCGCCGAGGCCCCCGCTGCCGCGCAGCCCGTGACCGAGGAACCGGCGCAAGCCGAGGCCGAGGCCCCGGCAGCGCAACCCTCAGCAGAACCTCCGGTGGAAAGCACCACCGAGGCTCCGGCGGCGGAACCTGCTGATGCAGCACCCGCTGCCGAAGCACCTGCCGCTGAAGCCGCGCCGGAAGCGGCAACGCCCGAACCCGCGGCCCCCGAAGCTGCTGCCCCGGAAGCTGCGGCGACGGAAACCCCGGCAGAAACGCCTGCTGCGGAAACGCCCGCTGCAGAAGCACCAGCCGAGGAAGCTGCGGCACCCGCCGCAGATGCCGAAGCCCCGACCGAAGGCGCTGCCGCCACAGCCGAAGGCGCCCATGCCGAGGCCGAAGGTCAGGCCGCGTCCCATGCCGCGCCGCATATCGAGGACATCTCGTTCAGCTTCGAGGGTCCGTTCGGCAGCTATGACCAGTTCCAGCTGCAACGCGGCTTGCAGGTCTATACCGAGGTCTGCTCGGCCTGCCACGGTCTGCGCTATGTGCCCTTGCGCACACTGGGCGATCCGGGCGGTCCCGGCCTGCCCGAAGATCAGGTCCGCGCCTATGCCGGCAACCTGACCATCATGGACGAAGAAACCGGCGAGGAGCGTCCCCGCGCGCCCACCGACCACTTCCCCACCATCCTTGACGAAGGGATGGGGCCGGACCTGTCGCTGATGGCCAAGGCACGCGCCGCGTTCCATGGCCCGCTGGGCACAGGCATCGCCCAACTGTTCAAGGGCACAGGCGGGCCGGAATATATCCACGCCATTCTGGTCGGATATAACGGCGAAACAAAAGACGAGGCGGGCAGCACCTTCTATCACAACGCCGCCTTCTCGACCGGCTGGATCAAGATGCCGCCGCCGCTCAGCGATGGTCAGGTGACCTATGAGGACGGGACCGAGGCGACGGTCGATCAGATGTCGCGCGACGTGGCCGCATTCCTGATGTGGACCGCCGAGCCGAAGATGATGGACCGCAAGCAGGTGGGCTTTGTCGCCGTGCTGCTGCTGGGCGTGCTGGCCGCACTGCTTTATTATACCAACAAAAAGCTGTGGGCGCCGCAAAAGGGCGGGCGCAAGCCGGAATAACCCTGCCGCATCACCCGCAATGGATCGACGCGCCCTGACCGGGCGCGTCTTTCTTTTGTGGGCGCTGGACAAAGCCTGTCTGGCCGCATCAGATACGGCGAAACGGGGATGAACATGACGATCTATAATCTCGGCTCGATCAATATCGACCATGTGTATCGCCTGACCGCCCTGCCGCGGGCCGGAGAGACGCTGCATTCCCACGCGCTGTCTCTGGGCATGGGCGGCAAGGGGTCGAACCAGTCCATCGCCGCAGCAAAAGCCGGGGGCGAAGTGGTGCATCTGGGTGCGATGGGCACGGGCGACGCATGGGTGCTGGAACGGCTGGCGCAGGCCGGGGTGCAGACCGACCGCATTGCGCGGCTTGCCGAGCAGCCGACGGGACATGCGATCATTCTGGTCGATGACGCCGCCGAAAACTGCATCGTCATTCATGGCGGAGCGAATGTCGCGCTGCCCCCGGAACTGGTCAGCCGCGACATGGCCGGGATCGGGCCGGACGACATCCTGCTGATGCAGAACGAAACGAACCAGCAGGTCGAGGCGGCAGCCCATGCCCGCGCGAACGGCGCGCGCGTGATCTATTCCGCCGCACCTTTCCAGATCGACGCGCTGCGGGCGGTGCTGCCGCATGTCTCGGTCCTTGCGGTGAACGAAGGCGAGGCGCGTGAGGCGTTCGCCGCCTTGGGCCAAGACCTGCCCATCGACGGGTTGCTGATTACCCGTGGGGCCGAGGGGGCGGAATATCGCGACCTGATCCGCGGCACGACCCATCGCCAGGCCGCGTTTCGCGTGACCCCCAAGGACACGACCGGGGCGGGCGATTGCTTTGCGGGTTGGTTCGCCGCCGGACTTGCGCGGGGCGAAGATGCGCCGACCGCGCTGCGCCATGCCGCCGCCGCCGCCGCATTGCAGGTCACGCGCGAAGGGGCGGGCGACGCCATGCCCGACCGCGACGAAGTGATGGCTTTCCTGAAAACGCAGGCCTGACGCTTGCCCAAACCCCGCCCGACACCTATCTGCGAGATTATGAAAATCCCGTTCCTGAACCGCCCCGCCACCGTTTCGGTCCTGCGCCTGCAAGGCGCCATCGGCATGTCATCGCGCGGGGGTGGCGGGTTGTCGGATGCGGGTCTGGCATCGGTTCTGGAACGCGCCTTCAAGCGCAGGAAACCCGTGGCCGTGGCGCTGGCGATCAATTCGCCCGGCGGCTCTCCGGTGCAGTCCAGCCTGATCGGTTCGCGCATCCGCCGCCTGTCCGAAGAACATGACGTGCCGGTTCATGCCTTTGTCGAGGATGTGGCGGCATCGGGCGGCTACTGGCTGGCCTCCAGCGCGGATTTCATCTGGGCCGATGAAAGCTCGGTCCTGGGGTCGATCGGCGTCATTGCGGCGGGTTTCGGCTTTTCCGACCTGATCGGGCGGCACGGGATCGAACGGCGCGTGCACACGGCGGGCCAGTCGAAATCCATGCTGGACCCCTTCCGCCCCGAAAAACCCGAGGATGTCGAGCGGCTGAAAAAGCTGCTGGAACCGATCCACGAAGCTTTCAAGAACCAGATCCGTGCCCGCCGGGGCAATCGCCTGCCCGCAGATCGCGACCTGTTCACCGGCGAAATCTGGACCGGACGGCAGGCGGTCGAACTGGGGCTGGCCGATGGCCTTGCCCATCTGGTCCCCAAGATGCGCGAACTTTACGGCAAGGATATACGCTTCCAGACCTATGGCCAAAAAACGCCGCTGCTGCGACGCTTTGGCCTGTCGGCGGATGACGTGATGGACAGCCTTCAGGAACGCGCGGCATTTTCACGCTTCGGCACGGGTGGCTGATGATCAAGACCGTCATTCTTTGCCTGCTGATCCTGATTGCGCTGGCGCTGGTCGCCGGACCGGGTATGCGCAAACTGATCGCGAAACTGCTGGGCATCCGCTGGCCCTGATCCCAAGATGCGCCGCCGAGCTGAAATTGCGACCGAAATGACGATTCGCGGGGCCGGCGGTTAGCATCAGCCGTGGTGGAAACACGATGGGGCTGAGCATTGATTAGGCAAGCCAGCGACAAGTTGTCCACCTTGACAGGCTTCGTCGCAATTCATTCACGATTCTGCCAGCAAATTCATGGGATTGTTGCAGGGATAAAAAATAACATTAGAAATCAATGCCCTAAAATACTGCGCATTTTTTGTGCAGGTCAACGAAACCTCAACAAACGCTGGCAGAAGCATGTTGTCCCAACAGGAGACTCACAGAGTTATCCCCAGATTCCGTGGACAGGATTCACCTTGATCTTGGACATGGAAACTTGCAGCCGCCAATCAGAATCACTTTCCTTGACGTCATGACCGATTCGACCCATCCGACCCCGCCAGCCAAGACCGGCCAGCCGCTGATTCAGGACTACCTGAAAACACTCGACGCATCGCCGGGGGTTTATCGGATGCTGGATCATCAGGGGGCGGTGCTTTACGTCGGCAAGGCGCGCAACCTGCGGGCGCGGGTATCGAACTATGCGCGCGGCAGTGGCCATTCGGGACGGATCGCCCGGATGATCCGCGAAACCTGCTCGATGATGTTTCTGACCACGCGCACCGAGACCGAGGCGCTGCTGCTGGAGCAGAACCTGATCAAGCAGCTCAAGCCGCGCTACAACGTGCTGCTGCGTGACGACAAATCGTTTCCGAACATTCTGGTCGCCAAGTCGCATCCCTTTGCCCAGATCAAAAAGCATCGCGGCGCGAAATCGGAAAAGGGCGACTATTACGGCCCCTTTGCCAGCGCGGGCGCGGTCAATCGCACGCTGAACCAGTTGCAGCGGGTATTTCTGCTGCGGTCCTGCACCGACGCCACCTTTTCCAGCCGCACGCGGCCCTGCCTGCTGTTCCAGATCAAGCGGTGCAGCGCGCCCTGCGTGGGTCGGGTCGAGCAGGCCGATTACAACGCGCTGGTGCTGGATGCTGAACGTTTCCTTCAGGGAAAATCGACCGCCGTTCAGGCCAATCTTGCGCGTGAGATGGCCGAGGCAGCCGAGGCGATGGAATATGAACGCGCCGCCGCGCTGCGCGACCGCATCAAGGCTTTGACCGCCGTGCAATCGGTGCAGGCCATCAACCCGCGCGGCGTTCCCGAAGCCGACGTGATCGCCCTGCACATGGAAGGCGGACAGGCCTGCGTGCAGGTGTTTTTCATCCGCGGCAATCAAAGCTGGGGCAACCGCGATTTCTATCCCAAGCTGAACGGCGTGGAATCCGTGGATGAGGTAATGCAGGCTTTCATAGCGCAGTTCTATGACGGCAAGGTGCCGCCGCGCATGATCCTGCTGTCGCACGGTATCGAAGATCCCGATCTGATGACCGAGGCGCTGACCGAAAAAGCCGGTCGCAAGGTCGTCCTTGGCGTGCCCCAGCGCGGCGAAAAGGCCGAGCTTGTGGAAAACGCCCTGCGCAACGCCCGCGAAAGTCTGGCCCGCCGCATGTCGGAAAGCGCCGCGCAGGCCCGCCTGCTGGAGGGGCTGGCCGAGGCGTTCGATCTGCCCGCCACACCTCAGCGGATCGAGGTCTACGACAACAGCCACATCCAGGGCACCAACGCCGTGGGCGGCATGGTCGTGGCCGGGGCCGAAGGCTGGATCAAAAGCCAGTATCGCAAGTTCAACATCAAAGGCACCGAGATCACCCCCGGCGACGATTTCGGCATGATGAAGGAAGTGCTGACCCGCCGCTTTTCCCGCCTGCTGAAAGAGGATCCCGACCGCCAGACCGATACATGGCCGGACCTTTTGCTGATTGATGGCGGCGCGGGGCAAGTCAGCGCCGTGCATGAGATTCTGGCCGAACTGGGCGTCGAGGATATTCCCATGATCGGCGTCGCCAAGGGTCAGGACCGCGACCACGGCAAGGAAGAATTCCACCGCCACGGCGAACGCCCCTTTGCGCTGCGCATGAACGATCCAGTGCTGTATTTCATCCAGCGGCTGCGGGACGAAGCACATCGCTGGGCCATCGGCACGCATCGCGCCAAACGCGCCAAGGCCACGATGGCAAACCCATTGGATGAAATCACCGGCATTGGTGCGGCCCGCAAGCGCGCCCTGCTGGCGCATTTCGGCAGCGCCAAGGCCGTCAGCCGCGCCGGTCTTGCCGATCTGGTCGCCGTCGAAGGCATCAGCGAATCCATCGCGCAAAAGATCGTGGACCACTTCCATAAATCCTGACACACGCGCGCGTTGTGATGGACGTTTGTTCTTGTTATGTTCCATTCATGCGGTGGAAGAATCGAAACATCCGGGCGATCGCCGACATGATCTGCGGCAACGTCGATCACTTCCCCTATCGGACGGGGCGGCTGATCACGGAGTTCTTTGAGGATTGTGGACTGGACCTGCGCCATGACGGCCGCACCCGGCGCGACTGGGTGGCGCGGCGCCTGACCGAGGTTCTGGCGGCGCAGACCCGCCCCGATCTGCTGCCCGACGCCTTTGCCAGCATCCTGCGCAACCTGCTTGACCGGGCCGAGGCAGAACCGGACGACCCCGACCGCAGCGCCGCGCTGGCCGCATTGAATGCCGTTCTGCAAACCGAAGGCTGGGTGGCAAGCTATGACGCCGCAGGTGTGCCGCATTTGCGCTGCATGGACGCGCCCCAATTGCAGCAACTGGATCAACTGGCCGATTATCTGGACCGCTGTTCCGAAGATGAATTTATTGAAACGGTGCTGCTGCCGATCTTTCGCCATCTTGGCTTTCAGCGCGTGACGGCGACCGGACATCGCGAAGGCTCTGGAATATGGCAAGGACGTGTGGATGAAGCTGACCCTGCCGACGCTGCATGTGCTGTATTTCGGCATTCAGGCGAAAAAGGGCCGCATCGATGCCGCAGGCAACAGCCGTCGCGGTGCCAGCAACATTGGCGAGGTTCTGAATCAGGCGCTGATGATGCTGGGGCATGAGATATTCGACCCAGAGTTGAATCGGCGCGTGCTGGTCGATCACGCCTTCGTCGTGGCCGGCGGAGAGATCACCAAGCAGGCCCGGAACTGGCTGGGGGCGCGGTTGGATGCCTCGCGCCGGTCGCAGGTCATGTTCATGGGGCGCGACGACATCCTGCAGCTTTATGCGATCACCGAACACCCCCTGCCCAAGGCCGCGCGCTGGACAGAATGATCCCGGCAGGGAAAAGGGGCGGCCCAGCCGCCCCGATCCGTCAATGTGCGATCATTTCCTCGGCCACCTGCGCGCCGGTCATCTGCGCAGGATAATAGGTCGGCCAATTCGTCACTTCCTTCAGCAGCGCGTCGCGGTCATTGCCGAAATACAGGTGGTAATGCCACGCCTTGCCCGGCGCGATACCGTGGTCGCTGAACTGGATGAACCTGGGGGCCGCATCGTCGCCGCCCGACTTGCGGAAGATGAAGCGGACGCCGCGATTGCCCTTGGCATAGGTCAGGATTTCATGGCCGTCGCTTTTATATTCGGCGCGGATCTCGTCCTGCTTGTCATGGAAGGTGATTTCATTGCCATGGATTTCGATGCTGTGGACATCGGTCTCGTAGCCGGTCTCGTAATAGGCGCGGTATTCCTCGGCGGTCTTGTCGCCGGATTCCGCCTTGTGGACCATCACCGGGTCCAGCGTGCCGTCCTGCAACAGCGGATAGACCGATTGCCAATCGCCTTCGTAATCCGACAGGGGCCGGTCCTTGACCTGCGCATCTTCGAAATAGCCGTCATAGACCGCCTTATCCACCGGCGCATGTGCGTGGTCATGGCCGTGATCGTGGCCGTGGTCATGGGAATGCGAGTCATGCGCCATCGCCTGACCAGCGGCAAGAATCATCCCCCCAAGCAGGATCGCGCCAATCCGGGTTTTCATCATCAGCCCCTCGTATTTGATATGTTATTACATTTCTGACTGCGTAACCCAGACACCCGCCAATGGCAACCCGTCTGATTGAGTGACGCGCGCCCCCTTCCCCCCGCCGCGGCAAAGTCCTAGATTGCGCGACATGCGCTGGACCCTGCCCAATCTTTTGACTGTTCTGCGGCTTGTGGCCGCGCCCCTTGTGCCGCTGATGTTCTTTTTCCTCAGCCGGCCTTTTGCGGATTTTGCGGCGCTGGCGCTGTTTCTGATCGCGGCCGTGACCGACTGGTTCGACGGTTATCTGGCGCGCGCGTGGGGACAGGAAAGCCGCTTTGGCGCCGCCATGGACCCGATCGCGGACAAGGCGATGGTGATCATCGCACTGGTCGTCATCACCGGCTATTCCGGCATGAACCCTTGGCTGATCCTGCCTGCGACGGTCATCCTGTTCCGCGAAGTCTTTGTATCCGGGCTGCGCGAATTTCTGGGCGACCAGTCGCGGCTGCTGAAGGTGACGAAGCTGGCAAAGTGGAAAACCACGGCCCAGATGGTCGCCATCGCGATCCTGTTCCTTGGCACGGGGCTGAAATATTACGAGGTGGGCCACCCTCCGCTGGTCGGCGAAACCAGCCTGCCCTGGTCGGACAGCTGGTCCGATCTGGCTACGCAGCTTGGGCTTTTGCTGATCTGGGTCGCCGCCATCCTGACCGCCATCACCGGCTGGGACTATTTCGACAAGGCCCGCCCCTTCCTGCGTGAACCCGATGGCCGTTGAGGTTCTGTATTTCGCATGGCTGCGCGAACGCATCGGCGTGCCGCGCGAAACGGTGCAGACCGATGCCGCGACGGTGCGCGACCTGATCGCCCAGCTTGCCGCGATGGACGAATGGCACGCAGCCGCGCTGTCGGACCTGAGCGCGGTACGCATCGCCGTCGATCAGGAATTGACCGATCTGGACGCCCCCCTGGGCCATGCCCGCGAAGTGGCGCTGTTCCCGCCGATGACCGGGGGCTGAGATGTCGGCGCGGGTCCAGTCCGAGCCATTCGACATCGGGGCCGAACTTCGGGGCTTTGGTGCGGATGCCGGCGCGGTGGTGACATTCTCGGGCCTTGTGCGCAGCGAGGACGGGCGGCTGACCGCGCTGGAGATCGAACATTATCCCGGCATGACCGAAAAGGCGCTGACCGCCTTCGGTGCGGCTGCGGCGCAGCGTTTCGACCTGACAGACTGGCGGATCGTGCATCGTCACGGGATCCTGTCCGTGGGCGAACCCATCATGATGGTCGCCACCGCCGCGCGCCATCGCAAGGCGGCGTTCGACGCGGCGGAATACCTGATGGACTGGCTGAAATCCCGCGCCCCCTTCTGGAAGCGCGAGATCGGCCCCGACGGTCCCGGCGAATGGGTCGCGGCCAGACCCGATGACGAAGACGCGCTTGCCAGATGGTGAGCGGGAAGTTGCAATCCCGTGCTTTGGCGATCATATAGACCCGCAACCCGGACCAGTGCGGAGCCCTGAATGACCTATCTTGAGTTCGAAAAGCCTCTGGCCGATCTGGAAGGCAAGGCCGAAGAACTGCGCGCGCTTGCCCGCAAGGGTGAAGGCGTCGATCTGGAAAAAGAGGCCGCCGCGCTGGACATGAAGGCGCAGGACATGC
This sequence comes from Paracoccus laeviglucosivorans, assembly GCF_900182695.1. GTDB lineage: Bacteria > Pseudomonadota > Alphaproteobacteria > Rhodobacterales > Rhodobacteraceae > Paracoccus > Paracoccus laeviglucosivorans. The sequence continues at coordinate 42,702 of NZ_FXTK01000022.1, read as the reverse complement.
TGCGCGATCTGTATAAGCAGCTGGATCCGTGGCGCAAGACGCAGGTGGCCCGCCACCCGGAACGTCCGCATTGCCGCGATTACGTGGCGGGGCTTTTCACCGAATACACGCCGATGGCCGGCGACCGCGCCTTTGGCGAGGATCACGCCGTCATGGGCGGTCTGGCGCGTTTCCGCGACCAGCCCTGCGTGATCATCGGCCATGAAAAGGGCAACGACACCAAGTCGCGCATCACCCACAACTTTGGCATGGCCCGTCCCGAAGGCTATCGCAAGGCGATCCGTCTGATGGATATGGCGGACCGTTTCCGGCTGCCGGTGATCACGCTGGTGGACACGCCCGGCGCCTATCCCGGCAAGGGCGCCGAGGAGCGCGGTCAGTCCGAAGCCATCGCCCGTTCGACCGAGAAATGCCTGCAGATCGGTGTGCCGCTGGTTTCGGTGGTAATCGGCGAAGGTGGTTCGGGCGGCGCGGTCGCATTCGCCACCGCCAACCGAATCGCGATGCTGGAACATTCGATCTATTCGGTGATTTCGCCCGAGGGCTGCGCCTCGATCCTGTGGAAGGACGCCGAGAAGATGCGCGAAGCCGCCGTCGCGCTGAAACTGACCGCCCAGGATCTGAAGCGTCTGGACGTGATCGACCGCATCATCCCCGAACCGATGGGCGGCGCACAGCGCGCGCCCGCCGATGCCATCAAGGCCGTGGGTGACACGATTGCCGAAATGCTGGGCGAGTTCACCGGCAAGAAACCCGCCGAGATCATCAAGGATCGCCGTCAGAAATTCCTGAACATGGGATCAAAGGCACTGGCCTGATCGCCCGGCCGCGAAGCCGGCATGGGTATTTGAAGAACTGAGAAATCACAGGTCCGGCCCATTGGGTCGGGCCTTTTCGCATCAGGCGCGGGCAGCGCGGATCGAGGTTTCCAGAATGTCCAGCGCCTCGTCGAAGATCGCGTCCGGGATGGTCAGCGGCGCGAGGAAGCGGATGACATTGCCGTGGACGCCGCAGGTCAGCAGGATCAGGTTGCGTTTCAGCGCCTCCTCTCGGACGCGGTTGGCCATGTCGGGGCTGGGGCGGTCGCTGCCCGCCACGTTGAATTCCATCGCGTTCATGAAGCCGGGGCCGCGGATGTCAACGATTTCGGGCACATCCTGAACAACGCTGGCCAGACGTTGCTTGAGGCGCTGGCCCAGACGGGTGGCGCGGGCGCACAGGTCTTCGTCGGCGATCACGTCAAGCACGGCAAGGGCTGCGGCGACGGCCAGCGGATTGCCCGCATAGGTGCCGCCCAGCCCGCCCGGCGCGGGGCTGTCCATCACGTCCGCACGCCCGGTCACGGCGCTGATGGGCAGACCGCCGCCCAGTCCCTTGGCCATCGTCGTCAGGTCGGCAGCCACGCCGTGATGTTCCATCGCAAACAGCCGGCCCGTGCGGGCGAAGCCTGTCTGCACTTCGTCCGCGATCAGCAGCATGGAATATTGGTCGCAGATTTCGCGCAGCCGTTGCAGGAAGCCGGGCGGAGCCTCGTAAAAGCCACCCTCGCCCTGAACCGGCTCAATGATGATCGCGGCGACGCGGGCGGGGTCGATATCGGATCTGAACAGGCGGTCCAAGGCATCCAGCGCGTCTTCCTGCGTGATGCCATGCAGCAGATTGGGGAAAGGCAGGTGCCAGATATCGTTCATCATCGGCCCGAACCCCGCCTTGTAGGGCTGGACCTTGCCCGTCAGCGACATGCCCAGAAAGGTGCGACCGTGAAACGCGCCGGAAAAGGCGATGATGCCGGGGCGCGCCTTGTAATGGCGCGCGATCTTGACGGCGTTTTCCACCGCCTCGGCCCCGGTGGTGAAGAACGCGGTCTTTTTCGGCCAGTCGCCGGGCACGGCGCGGTTCAGACGCTCGGCCAGCGTGACATAGTTTTCATACGGCACGACCTGATGGCAGGTATGGGTAAAACGGTCGAGCTGGTCGCGCACCGCCTGCATCACACGCGGATGGCGGTGGCCGGTATTCACCACGGCGATTCCGGCGGCAAAGTCGATATAGCGGTTGCCGTCCCTGTCCCAGATTTCCGCATTCTCGGCGCGTTCGGCATAGATTTGCGTCGTCATGCCGACCCCGCGCGAAATGGCGGCGTTCTTGCGATCCGTCAGGCTGGTCATCATCCCCTCCGCGTCAGATTCGGGGTCGATGCTATACCTGTGCCCGCGATGCGAACAGGCCCGCTTGCGCCGTCAGGCCCGATGGGTCACGCTGGGCCGTAACCAGTCAGGGCCACCCATGTTTCCCATTCGCGACCACAACCCGTCCGAGCGCACACCCTATGTCCGCAACGGGCTGATCTTTCTGAATTTGCTGATGTTTCTGCTGACCGATCCCTGGCTGGGCAATATGTCCGAGCTTTGGTCGCGGCTGGCACTGTATCCGCTGGCAATCACGCAGGGCGAATGGCTGTGGGGGCTGGTGACCCATATGTTCCTGCATGCCGGGATCATGCATATCGGCGGCAATCTGCTGTTCCTGTGGGTCTTTGGCGACAATCTTGAGGACCAGATGGGGCATGTGGGGTTCCTGCTGTTCTATCTGGCATGTGGGCTGTTGGCCGCAGGCGGGCAGATCATTGCCGATCCGCAAAGCACGATCCCGATGATCGGCGCATCAGGGGCGATTGCCGGAGTGCTGGGGGGCTATTTGTTGCTGTTCCCGCGCGCCCGCGTCGATGTGATCGCGATCATCATTATTATCATCAAGCGCTTTACCATCCCGGCATGGGTGCTGCTGCTGGCGTGGTTTGCCCTGCAGGTCGTGGGCACAGCGGCGGTGCAGGATGACGGCGTGGCCTATGTCGCCCATGCGGCGGGCTTTGTCGCAGGTATCGTGCTGGCAGTTCCGGTATTTCTGCGCCGGGGTGGTCGGGCATTCTGGAACCGAACGCATGGCCGCCCGCCGCATAGCCCGATCGACTATACCCCCTCACGCATCCCCGAGGTGCGGCGCTGACAGGCGACCCACGCTCATGTGGCGCTTGCCTGCGAATCCCTGAGCGCGGCTGACATCAAAGCCTGCCGCCGCAAGCGCGCGGCGGACATGCCCCGCCGCCGTATAGGTCGCGAACGTACCACCCCGTGCGGTGTGGCGCGCGACCTGCGCCATCAGCTCCTCACCCCATAGTTCGGGGTTCTTGGCGGGGGAAAAACCGTCCAGAAACCACGCATCCGCCTGACCGTCCCAGTCAGGCAGGGCTTGGCGCGCGTCGGCCCGGATGATCGTCGCCGTGACCGTGCCCACGGTAAAGCTATGCTGGTCCCAGCCATCGCGAAGCTGGGCCGACAGGTCCGCCAGTTCCGGGAATGCCGCATGGGCGCGGGCCAGTTCGTCAAGGCGCATCGGAAACGCCTCGAAGCTGGTAAAGCGGATCGGCTGCGTCGCGATCTGCGCCAGTGCCAGCAGGTTCAGCCCGGTGCCGAAGCCCAGTTCTGCGACGTGGAAGCCCGGCACCAGCCGCGCGGGCAGATGGTTGCCCGCCAGAAACACGTGCCGCGTTTCGGCCAGGCCACCGTTCAGGCTGAAATAAGGATCGTCGAACCGGCGCGAGACGGGAATACCGCCGTCGCGCCAATCAAGATCGGCACCGCTCTGGTCGCGCTGGTCCATCCGCGCTAACTCCTGTTTCTCATGGCAATGCGGCACGGGGCGGCGGAATGGCAAGCGAAATCACGGTGGCGGGCGCGGGGATCTTCGGCCTGTCCTGCGCGTGGGAACTGTTATGCCGTGGCCAACCCGTCCGCGTTGTCGAACGCGCGCATATCGGCGCAGGGTCGTCCGGCGGCCATGTCGGCGCGCTGGCCCCCCATGCGCCGGAAAACTGGAACGCCAAGAAACAGGTGCAGCTTGACGCGCTGATTGCCGCCGAAAGCTGGTGGGCCAAGGTGGCGGATGCGGGTGGCGTCGATCCCGGCTATGCCCGCACCGGCCGCATCCAGCCCGTCCCACCGGGGGCCGAGGGCCGCATGGCGGAGCGCATCGCAGGCGCGCGCATCCACTGGCCGGAATGGGCGGTGATGGAAATGACGGACGCGCCAGACGCGGCGCTGGTGCCCGCCTCGGCTTCTGGGCTGTGGCTGGTGGACCGGCTGACCGCCCGCATCAATCCGCGCCGCGCCTGTGCCGCGCTGGCCGCCGCGATCCGTGCCAAGGGCGGCGAGGTGGCCGAAGGCATCACGACCGACGGCCCCGCGATCTGGGCCACGGGCGCAGCAGGTCTGGCGGATTTCGGTGGCGGCGGGGTCAAGGGCCAGTCGGCGCTGCTGGAATACGCCGCCCCCGACGCGCCACAGGTCTTTGCCGATGCGCTGCATATCGTGCCGCATGGCGACGGGACGGTGGCCATCGGCTCGACCTCGGAACGCGACGTGACGGACCTCGCGACGGATGGGCAGCTGGAAGCGCTGATCGCGCAGGCCCGCGCGATCTGCCCGGCGCTGCGGGATGCCTCGGTGATCGACCGTTGGGCAGGCATCAGGCCCCGCGCCCGATCCCGTGCCCCGATCATCGGCGCTTGGCCGGGTCGGCCGGGCGATTACGTCGCAAATGGCGGCTTCAAGATCGGCCTTGCGATGGCCCCCGCCTGCGCCGGAATGCTGGCTGACCTGATCCTTGACGGGCGCGACACCATCCCCGACGGATTTCGCCCACCGGAACCCGATTGACGCGCCGCCTGCCCGCGCCATGATATAGACCTGAAACCGCCCGAGGACCGCATGACCAGCCTTCAGACCGCTTTCGACGCCATCGACAAGGCCAACGCCGCCGACCCCCATCTCGAAGGGGACCAGCCCAAGGAACTGCTTTACGGCCAGCGCATGACAGCCGAACAGGATGCGCTTTACCCAGACGCCTCGGACGCGCTGCGCATCGCGTGCCGGGGCCAGCATATCGAACGCTGGCTGCTTCCGCGCGACGCCTATGCGATGGACCGCCCCGGCTATCTGGCCTGGCGCACCGAACAGGGCCGGCGTCATGCCGCCCGCGTGGCCGAAATCATGCGCGAGGCAGGTTACGGCCAGGAAGATGTGGTCCATGCCGAAAAGATGTTGACCAAGCAGGGCATCAAGCGCGACGACGATGTGCAGGCACTCGAAGACGTGGCCTGCTTCACCTTCATCCGCTGGTATCTGGGCCCCTTCGCCCAAGGCCGCGACCCAGACGAATTGCAGCGTATCGTCGAAAAGACCGCGCGCAAGATGTCGGCACAGGCGCGGATGATCGCGCTGAAGGAATTCGACATCCCCGAACCCTTCGCCGAGGCGTTCCGTGCCTAAAGCGCTGATCGTCGCCCATGGCCAGCCGGGCGATCCCGGCCCCCAGCAGGCGGCGGTCGAAACCCTTGCCGCCGCCGTCGCCCGCCACCTGCCCGACCTGCAGGTGCAGGGCGCGACGCTTGCCATGCCCGGCGCGCTGGACGTGGCGGATGACGCTACGCTGATCTATCCGATGTTCATGGCACAGGGCTGGTTTACGCGCAGCGAATTGCCGCGCCGCCTTGCTCTGGCCGGGGCAAATAATGCCCGCATCCTGCCTCCCTTCGGTGCCGATCCCGGCTTGCCCGACCTGTGCCGCCGCCTGCTGGAACAGGCCGCGATTGCACAGGGATGGCCCATCGCGCAGACCCATATCCTGATCGCCGCCCACGGCTCGGGCCGGTCGCGCGCCCCGTTTCAGGCGGCGCAACAAATGGCGCAGGACCTCGCCCCCCTGAACGCCACCTGCGGCTTCATCGAGGAAACGCCGCATATCGCGGACGCCGCGCGCAACCTGCCCCCCCGCGCGATCTGCCTGCCGCTTTTCGCCACCCGCGCCGAGCATGTCACCGACGACTTGCCTCAGGCCTTGGCGCAGGCAGACTTCAGGGGCATCACCCTGCCCCCGGTCGGCATGGCAACCGAAGTCCCCGCCATGATCGCCGCAAGCATAAGGGCCGCCCGGTAACGCGCGGCCCTTCGGCTTCTCAGTTCCTTAAATACCCAAATGCCGACCGCGCCACCGGCACGGTCGTCCGGTCACATCGCGGCCAGCTGCGCCAGCGCGGCCTTGATCCGCGCCACGTCATCTTCCAGCGCGGCCAGCTTCTCGCGGGTTTCCTCGATCACCTCGGCCTCGGCATTCTCGACGAACTTCGGGTTCGACAGGCGCCCGCGCAGACCTTGGGCGTCCTTCTCGGTCTTGGCCACCGACTTCTGCAACCGCGCGGTTTCCGCACCCACGTCGATCATCTCGCCCACCGGCAGCGCGAAACTTGCCCCCAGCGCCGCGACCGAGATCATGCCCGGACCCATCGCGCCATCGCCGGGCGGATTGACCCGCGCCAGCCTTTCGACCAGCGGACCATTGGCGGCAAGCGCCGCGCGGGCCGCGTCATCGGCCTCGGTCACGATCAGATCGGGGCGCGCGCCCGCAGGCACGCCGATCTGCGCGCGGGCCGAGCGGATGTTTTCGATCAGCGAAATCACCCAGTTCATCTGGCGATCCGCATCCGCGTCGATCAGCTCCGCGCCATATTCCGGCCAGTCGCCATGCACCAGCATCTTGGACCGCGCGCCGGTCAGGGCCCAAAGTTCCTCGGTCAGGAAGGGCATGATCGGGTGCAGCATGGTATAGCACTGATCCAGCACCCAACCCATCGTGGCCAGCGTCTCCTCGCGGTCCGGGCCATCAAACAAGGGCTTCGAGAATTCGACATACCAGTCACAGACCTTGCCCCAGACAAAGGCGTAAAGCCCGGTCGCGGCATCGTTGAAGCGATAGCTGGCCAGCGCCTCATCGGTCGCCATGCGGATGCGGGCGACCTCGCCGATGATCCAGCGGTTGACGACATTCTTCGCCTCGGGGCGGGCCACGCCACCCTGCACGCCGTTCATTTCAGCGAAGCGGGTGGCGTTCCAGATCTTGGTGACGAAGTTGCGGTTCGCCTCGACATGCTTCGGCCCCAGCTTGGGGTCACGGCCCATGGCAGCCATGCTGGTCAGGGTAAAGCGCAGCGCGTCGGCGCCGTATTGGTCGATCAGCGTCAGCGGGTCGATGACGTTGCCTTTCGACTTCGACATCTTGGCGCCTTTTTCGTCGCGCACCAGACCGTGGAAATAAACGGTGCGGAACGGCACCTGATCCACCACGGCCAACTGCATCATCATCATCCGGGCGACCCAGAAGAAGATGATGTCAAAGCCGGTGATCAGCGTCGAGGTCGGGAAATACTTGCGCAGTTCCGGCGTATCCTCGGGCCAGCCCAAGGTGCCGATGGGCCACAGGCCCGAGCTGAACCATGTGTCGAGGACATCGGGGTCGCGGGTCAGATCTACAAACCGAGTAGTCCCACCAATGCGGATCCCGAACCTATAGCCGGGAAGCTTCTCGTGCATCTCGACCTCAGAGAGTTCCACATCCGCGCCATAGTAGTCACGGGCCTGCGCCAAGACTTCATTAAAAGTTGAACCGCAGAACTGTTTTGCGAAACGCGTATTGTGGACGGTTAGACTACTTCCAGCCGACGGGTTATCGCCTTGCACTTTATAGTGTTCAAGCGCCTCCAGCGTCGGCCCATACCAGACCGGGATCTGATGCCCCCACCACAGTTGGCGGCTGATGGCCCAGGGCTCGATATTCTCCAGCCAGTGGAAATAGACCTTCTCGTTCTGCTCGGGCAGGATTTTGGTCGCGCCGCTGCGCACGGCATCCAGCGCCGGGCCGACGATCTTGGCGGTGTCGACGAACCACTGATCGGTCAGCATCGGCTCGATCACCACGTTCGAGCGGTCGCCAAAAGGCTGCATAATCGGCTTGGCATCGATCAGGGGGCGGCGCTCCATATGCTCGGCGCCGGTTTCCTTGTCGATTTCCTTGTGCAGATAGGTCACGGCCAGACCTTCGGCGGTGATCGCCTCGACCACGCGCTTGCGGGCTTCAAGGCGGTCCAGACCGCGCAGCTCCTCGGGGACGAGGTTAACGGCCGACACGTCGCCCACATCCTCGCCCTGCGCGGCGCGGGACGCCACGGCGGCGCTGTCCGCATAGGACATGCCATCCGAGCGCATCGCGGCCTTTGTGTCCAACAGTGCGTAAAGCGGGATGCCGTTGCGCATGGCCACGCCATAGTCGTTGAAATCATGCGCGCCGGTGATCTTGACCGCGCCGCTGCCGAAATGCGGATCGGGATATTCGTCGGTGATGATCGGGATCTGGCGGCGATGTTCCTTGGGTCCGACCGGGATTTCCACCAGCTTGCCGACGATGGGCGCATAGCGGGCATCATCGGGATGAACCGCAACCGCGCCGTCGCCCAGCATGGTTTCGGGGCGGGTCGTGGCGATCGAGATATAGTTGCGGGTTTCGCGCAGGGTGACGTTGCCGTCCTCGTCGCGCTCGACATATTCATAGGTCTCGCCACCGGCCAGCGGGTATTTGAAATGCCACATATGGCCGGGGGTTTCGCGGTTCTCGACCTCGATGTCCGAGATCGCGGTTTCGAAATGCGGATCCCAGTTGACCAGTCGCTTGCCGCGATAGATCAGACCCTTGTCATACATATCGACAAAGACCTTGATGACGGCATCGTGGAAATTGCCTTCCTCGCCCGCGGGGGCATTCGGGGCGCCCGACATGGTGAAGGCATTGCGCGACCAGTCGCAGCTTGCGCCAAGGCGCTTCAGCTGGCCGACGATCGTGTCGCCGGATTCATGTTTCCAGGCCCAGACCTTTTGCAAGAATGCCTCGCGCCCGATCTCGCGGCGACCGGGTTCTTGACGTTCGGCCATCTGGCGTTCGACGACCATCTGGGTCGCGATGCCGGCATGGTCCTGACCGGGCTGCCACAGCGTGTCAAAGCCGCGCATCCGGTGCCAGCGCACAAGGATGTCCTGCAGCGTATTGTTCAGCGCGTGGCCGATATGCAGGCTGCCGGTTACGTTCGGCGGCGGGATCACGACCGAAAAGGCTTCCGCCCCCGGTTTCGCGTTGGCTCCGGCAGCGAAAGCGTCCTTCGCTGCCCATTCATCCGCGATGCGCGCCTCGGCGGCGGTCGCGTCGAAGTTCTTTTCCATGGCCATGTCGTCACCCCTTGAATCGCCAAGGGGATAGCGAAATGCGCAGCAAAGGCCAAGAGGCGCTAGCTGCGGAACCGTGCCGCAATCCCGTCACGGAACGGGAAAAGATCAAAGCAGGGCCGCGCCTCGGCCAGCACGCGGGCGCAGGACGGACGCGCGACCAGCCGGTCGAAATACGCCGTCATCGCGGGATGGGCGTCAAAGGGGTGGATCGCACCGGCATAGAACAGCGCCGGAAGGGCCGCGCAATCGGCCAGCGAAAACGCCCCGGCCGCCCAGTCCTGCTGCCCCGACAGATGCCGTTCCGCAATGGAATAGGCACGGTCCAGCTTGGCCTTGGCGGCATCCACCACCTGCGGATCGCGCCGTTCTGCCGGACGCAGCGCATCGTTGACGATCTGCTGCATGACCAGCTGGATATTCATGTCAAAGAACCGATCCCAAAGCCGGACGGGCAGCGCCGCCTGCGGGTCCAGCGGGATCATCCGCGTAGCGGCGGGGTGGTGCAGGTCCAGATGCTCAACGATGATCGAGCTTTCGGGCACGCGCGTCGCGCCGTCCAGCAACACCGGAAACTGCCGCATCGGCCACAGGCTTTCCAGCAGCGCCGCATCCTCGGGCTTGGACAGGTCGATGGGGTGCGGGGTGAATTCGGTGCCGGTATCGTAAAGCGCCACCAGCGGTTTCCAGCAATAGGCGGCCAGCGGGTGATAATACAGCGTCAGCATCATGCGGCCTTGGCGAAATGCGCGACCTGCGCGTCATGGGCCTGCTGAAAGGCGGGCCGCGCGGTCATGCGCGTCATGTAATCGGCAAGGTCGGGATAGGGGCCAAGCTCAGCCAGACTGTCCACGATGCGCAGCACGTCGGCCACCAGAATATCGGCGACGGTAAAGCGCCCGGCAGCGATGAATTCGCGGTTGGCGATGACGGCGGCAAGCTGGCCCAGCCTTTCGTGCATCCGCGGCAATGCCAGCGCATCGGCATGGGCATCCTGATCGAATATCCGCGCGATGGTCAGCGTCATGACCGCCGGTTCCAGACTGTTCAGCGCGGCGATCAGCCATTGCTGGGTTTCGGCCCGGCCTTTGGCGTCCTGGGGCATCAGGGCGGGCTGACGCTCGGCCAGATACAAAAGGATCGCGCCGCTTTCGAACAGCGACAGATCGCCGTCGCGCAGGATGGGCACCTGCCCAAAGGGCTGGCGGGCGAAATGCTGCGGCGTCTTTTCGCGCACGCTGGTCGTCTCGACGGTATAGGGCAGGCCCGCTTCAAGGCAGGCCCAGCGGATGCGCAGGTCGCGGACATAGCCCACGGCCATGTCGGGAACCCAGTCATAGGTGGTGATGGTCAGCATCAGATCACTCCTGCCGAACGAACTCGGCATCTATCTGGATGGGGATTGGTGCGGTGAAAAAGGCGTTCAGGCCGTAAGCCTGCGGATCGATTTCGGTTTCCGCCTGCAGGCCGATCAGGTCGCGGATGATCGGATTGCCCTGTGCATCGCCGGTATAGCCCTTGCCCGCACCGATCAGTTCAACGTCAAACGTGGCGGGATGGGTCTTGCCCATGATGGTCAGCTGCCCCGTCACCGTGCCGCCTGTATCGGATTGCGCGGTGAAGCTGTCCGACACGAATGTCGCGGTCGGATTGGTGGCGGCGTCAAGATATTCCTTGCCCAGCAGGTATTGGGCAAAGCCCTCAACCGGGGTAGAGATCGAGTCGATCTGAACCTGCGCCGACAGCTTGCTTTTGGCGGGGTCGTCGGGGTTCCATTCCAGCGTGGCCGAGGGCTTGTCGAACCGGAACAGGCTGTAGGAAAAACCCAGATGCAGCACCCGCGTCACCAGCGCCGTATGCATCGGGTCCAGCTTATAGCTGCCTGCCGCAGCGGCGTGATAATCCTTTTGCCCATGCGGCACGTCGGCGGGGGAATATTCCTGCGCCACCACCGGGGTGGCGCAGAGAATGGCAAGGACGGCGGCGCGGATCATTCCGTATGCTCCTTGGGTCCGACGACCGAGAAATGCGCCCCCTGCGGATCACGAGCAAAGGCGATATAGGCCGGGCCGGGCACTTCGACCGGACCATGCAGGATCTCGCCCCCGGCGGCCTTGATGCGTTCAATCGCCTCGGTCACGCCATTCACCCCGAAATAGGGCAGCCAGCAGGACACGGGCGACATGCCCAGACCCATCATGCCGCCGATCTGGGTGCCCTGCCACGCGAACACCTGATAGGTGCCCATCTCGCCCATGTCCACGGCGTCGGATTTCGTCCAGCCGAACAGCTCGGAATAGAAATCGAAGCCCGCGGCGGGATCGGTGGACATCAGTTCGATCCAGTTGCCGTGGCTTTCCTTGCGCTGGTTGAACGCCCCGGATTCGACCGGAGGCTGCGGGTCCATGGGTGCGGGCTCCAGAAGGCCCAGAACCGCACCCTGCGGATCAGCTACGATTGCAAAACGGCCCGTGCCGGGGATTTCGGCGGGATCACGGTGAACCTTGCCGCCAAGGGTCTGGATCTTGGCGACTGCCGCATCAAGGTCATCGACATCGAAATAGATTAGCCAGTTCGGTGGAATGCCCTCCATCTGCGGCAGCAGTTCCATCAGACCGGCGATCATCTCGCCGTCATGGCTGGCAAGGTGATAGGTGAAACCCTCCATCCCCCCATCGACAACGGCCCAGCCAAGAACCTTGCCATAAAACCCCTCGGCATCCGCAAGTGCGCCGCGGGCGGTCGAAAGTTCGAACCAGTTCGGTTTACCGTGATACATCGCCGTAACCTCAGCTTTCGTCCACGACGGGTTCGAACCCGCCCCACATCATCCGCATCCCGTCAAAGGGCATTTCGCCCATGCTTTGCATGTCGGGATCGGACATCATCTTTTCATAGGCGGCGTCCGCAGTGGCGCGGTCCGGCCATTCGATCCACGAAAACACCACCGTTTCGTCATCCTTGGCCTGCGTCGCCATGTAGAAATCGGTGACTTTGCCGCGCGGCACGTCCACGCCCCAGTTTTCGATCATCCGCAGCGCGCCCCAGCGTTTGAACATGGGCGCGGCCTTTTTCGCGTGGTCGATATACGTCTGCTTATTCGCGGTCGGAACCGCCAGCAGGAACCCCGAGTAGTAAGTCATAGCTTCCTCCTCATATGGCGCGGCTTTGCGCCGCTGAGTCGGAGGTTGGCACTTGCAGTATTAAAAAGCAACTGCTAATATTATTTTATGACCAACACCGGCAAAACCCCGCGCTTGCGATATGACGAAGGTTGCCTTGGCGCCCATGCGCTGAACTTTATCGGCGACCGCTGGGCACTGCTTGTCGTGCGCGAACTGATGTTCCAGCCCAAGCGCTTCCAGATGATCCGCGCGGGAATGCCGGGGATCACAGCCAGCGTGCTGACGCAAAGGCTGGGGCAATTGGTGGAATTCGGCATCGTCGCGCATGATGAGGTGCTGGGGATCTATGCCCTGACCGATCTGGGTCGCGCCCTGCATCCGATGCTGCGCGAGCTTTGCCGCTGGGCGCTGCTGCTGCCGGACCACGATCCGACGCGGCATATCAGCATCTCGGCGCTGATGATCTCGATTTCCGCGACGGTCGATGCGGCGCGGGCGGCAGGATCGGGGCTGACGGCAGGGATCGTGTCCGGGGTCGAACAGTTCCGCGTGACATTCGACGCCAGCGGCGCGCCGCAGGTCGTGGCCATGCGCGAGGCGGCGGGGGATTTCGTCCTGCGCGGCAGCGGCAATGATCTGGCCTTTGCGATCTATGGGCCGGGGCCGCTGGCCATGGCCGGCGCGGGTCGCGTGGGGCTAAGCGGCGATCGGGACGCCGCCCAGCGTTTCTGTGGGCTGTTCAGCCTGAAGGCTCAGACCAGATCCAAAAGCGAGTCGCCCGAGGTCAGCGTGCAGGCGCCGGGGCTTTCCTCGACCTGAAGCTCGGTCACGGTGCCGTCATCGACCAGCATCGCGTAACGCTTGGAGCGGCCGTTGACCCAGCCCGCACCTTCGATGTTCATGCCAAGCGCCTTGGTCCAGCTGCCGTCGCCATCGGCCAGCACGTCGATGCCCGCATCGCCAGCGCCGGTCGATTTCGACCATGCACCCGCGACAAAGGGATCGTTGACGGTGACGCAGACCACGCGCGAGACGCCTTTTTCGCGGAACTTGTCGACGTTCTTCACGAAGCTGGGCATGTGGCTGTTGTTGCAGGTCGGCGTATAGGCGCCCGGCACGGCGAAGATTGCGACGCGGCCCTGCGACAGTTCGGCCACCTCGATGGTCTCGGGGCCGTTTTCGCCCAGTTTCACCAGCTTGCCTTCGGGAAGCTTGTCGCCTTTTGCGATTGCCATGCAGGTTCTCCATGAATTGCATCGGTTCCGGGCGGACTATAGGGTGCCGACCGCGAAACACCAGTAAGGGCTTACCATGAACATCGTGATCCTTGGCGCGGGACAGGCAGCGGCGTCCATGGCGGCAAAGCTGCGCGCGCTTGGCCATGCGGGCGGGATCACGGTGATCGGCGACGAACCCGCGCCGCCCTATCAGCGCCCGCCTTTGTCCAAGGCCTATCTGCTGGGCGATATGGGGCTGGACCGCCTGACGCTGCGCGCGCCGGAATGGTGGGATGAACAGGGCATCACGCTGCTGCTGGGTCGCCGGGCGACTGGGATCGACCGCGCCCGCCGCGTGGTGGTGACGGATGCGGGCGAGGTGCCTTATGACGCGCTGGCCCTGACGCTGGGCGCAACGCCGCGCCGCCTGCCTGCCGCGATGGGCGGCCATCTGCCCCATGTCCATGTGATCCGCAATCTTGCCGACATCGCTGCGGTCCGACCCGCGCTGGTGGCAGGCGCGCGGCTTGTGGTGATCGGCGGCGGCTATATCGGGCTGGAGGCGGCGGCAGTCGCCCGCAAGCTGGGTCTGGAGGTCACGCTGGTCGAGGCCGCGCCGCGCATCCTTGGCCGCGTGGCCGCGTCTGAGACGGCGGACATGATCCGCGCGCTGCATGTCTCGCACGGGGTCCAGATCATCGAGGGCGTCGGCATCACCGCCATTGCCGACGGTGTGGCGCTGGCCGATGGCCGCACCCTGCCCGCCGATCTGGTCATCTGCGGCATCGGCGTCACCCCCGAAACCGCCTTGGCCGAGGCAGCGGGACTGGCGCTGGACAATGGCATCGCCACCGACGCGCAGGGCCGCACCAGCGATCCGGCGATCTGGGCTGCGGGCGATTGCGCCAGCTTTCCCGGTCCCGATGGGCGGCTGCGGCTGGAAAGCGTCGGCAACGCCATCGACATGGCCGAGGCGGTGGCGGCCAACATCCTTGGCGCGGCGACGGATTATGTCCCGAAGCCATGGTTCTGGTCGGATCAGTTCGACGCCAAGCTGCAGATCGCCGGGCTGAATGCGGGTTACGACCGGGTGGTCACGCGCCCCGGCTCGGTCTGGTATTACCGGGACGGGCGGCTGATCGCGGTGGACGCGCTGAACGACGCGCGCGCCTATATGATCGGCAAGCGCCTGATCGAAGGCGGCAAGTCGCCCGCACCCGAAACCGTGGCGCAGGCCACCGACCTGAAGGCATTGCTATGAGGATCATCGGCGGCAATCTGCGCGGGCTGAAGCTGGCCGAGGTCGGCGCGGGCGATCCGGCGGCACATCTGCGCCCCACGACCGATCGGGTGCGCGAAGCGATCTTCAACCTGCTGATCAACGGCACGCATGGCAATCCGATCCCCAATGCCCGCGTGCTGGATCTGTTTGCCGGCACTGGCGCACTGGGACTTGAGGCGCTGTCGCGCGGCGCGTCCCGCGTGGCCTTTGTCGATGACGGCGCGGCCTCGCGCGCGTTGCTGCGGGCCAATATCGACAAGTGCCGGGCGGGGGCGGTGACCGATTGCTGGCGGCGCGACGCCACGCGGCTGGGCGACAACAGCTGCGCGGGATATGGGCTGGTGTTTCTGGACCCGCCCTATGGCAAGGGCTTGGGCGAACGCGCGCTGCAATCCGCGCTGGCCGGTGGCTGGATCGCCCCCGGCGCGATGGTCGTCTGGGAAGAAGCCGCAGCCCCCCCGCCCGTCGCGGGGCTGGAACAGATCGACCAGCGCCAATATGGCGATACGGTGGTGACGCTGCTGCGCCCGGCCTAAGTGGCGCGGTCCAGCTTGGTGGACAGGTGGATCAGGCTTTCGCTGCTGCGCACGCCGGTCAATCCGCCGATCTGATCCAGCACATCGTCAAGCTGGCTGGTCGATTCCGCAGCCAGTTGCAGCAGGATGTCCACGCGACCGCTGGTGGTATGGATACGCTCGACCTCGGGCAGATTGCGCAACCGGGTCAGGATCCCGGCCTGCGAGCGCGGCTCGATCGTCAGCAGGCAGGTGGCGCGAATGCGGTTTTCACGCGCGCTGTCGCCCAGCCGCAGCGTATATCCGGCAATGGCCCCACTGGTCTCCAGCCGTTCAAGCCGCGCCTGCACGGTGGAACGCGCCACCTTCAGCCGCCGCGCCAGCACCGCGACCGACAGACGCGCATCCTGCGCCAAATGGGCCAGAATGCCCCGATCCAGTTCGTCCAAAGCCTTCACCTGTCATTTTGACGACAATCCTGTCGTATTAGCGCATTTGGCGGGCGATTCCACCATTTTCGCTGCTGCGCCCGCCCCGAGTCGGGCGCAAGCTGAAAGAAAATACGGGAGGAGCAGATGGGACTGACCGAGGGCCGCGGCCCGGCACTATGGACGAACCCCGCGCAGATCATCCGGGACATGGCCCCCGACCAACCCGTCATGGCCTTTGCGCCCGCCGTCCTGCGCGCGCAGGCGCGACGGTTCATTCAGGGCTTTCCGGGGCTGGTGACCTATGCGGTCAAGGCCAATCCCGACAAGCGCGTCATCCGCACGCTGGCCGGGGCGGGGATCGGCGGTTTCGACGTCGCCTCACCCGCCGAGATCGACCTGATCGGACGGCTGGCTCCGGGTGCTGCGCGCCATTACCACAACCCGGTGCGGTCGCGTTCAGAGATTGCCCATGCCGTCGCCGCGGGCGTGCGGGTCTGGTCAGTGGACAGTTTTTCGGAACTGGAAAAGCTGTTCGACGCCCTGCCCAAAGGGTCCGAGATCGCGCCGCGTTTCAAGCTGCCGATCAAGGGCGCGGCTTATGACTTCGGATCGAAATTCGGTGCCACGCCCCAGGTCGCCGCGGAATTGTTGCGCTCGGTGGCCGCGCGGGGGCATATCCCGTCGCTGAGCTTTCATCCTGGCACGCAATGCACCGATCCGCTGCCTTGGGACGGCTATATCCGCATGGCCGCAGAAATTGCCCACATGGCCGACACGCCGATCCATCGGCTGAATGTCGGCGGCGGTTTTCCGTCGCATCGGATCGCAGGCGCGACCCCGGATCTTGAGTCGATCTTTCGCCAGATCGCGAAAAGCGTGCAGGTGTTCGACCGCGCGCCGCAATTGGTCTGCGAACCGGGGCGCGGTCTTTGTGCAGATGCCTTTTCGCTGATCACCCGGATCAAGGCCATTCGCAATTCCGACATATTTCTGAACGACGGCGTCTATGGCGGCCTGACCGAGCTGCCGCAGATCGGTAATCTGGACCGGATTCAGGTTCTGACGCCCCAAGGGCTGCCGCGCGACGGCAATGTCACGCCGCGCACGATTTTTGGCCCGACCTGCGATTCAATTGACCGATTGCCGGGGGAACTCGCCCTGCCCGGCAATGTTTGCGAGGGCGATTTTGTGGTGTTTCATGGTGCAGGTGCTTATTCCACAGTTACGAATACCCATTTCAACGGCTTCGGGCAGCTTTCACAGGTTTCTGTCAAAGCATTTTCATAAAGCCGCCACTTTCGCGTCGCGTTCGGGCGATAGTTTCGCGGGCATGGAACCGCATGCTTCGCCCGTTTGCCAAGTGGTCCTGATGGACGGGACCTTCGCCTCGTTGACCGAGGGGCAATGCTCATCCATCGCCCGCATTCACGGGCTGTTGGCAGGCCAGAACGTCCAGCTTTACTACGCGGCAGGCCAGCAATGGGCCGCGTGGCGCACCGTGCCGCAGCTTGTTTCGGGGCTGTCGCTGGATCTGAACATCCTGGCCGCCTATACTTGGCTGGCGCGGAACTGGCGTGCGGACAACCCCTTGTTCTTCTTTGGCTATTCGCGCGGCGGGATCGGCGTCTGCGCATTGGCCGACATGATCCACCGCATCGGCCTGCCGACCTCCGAACATGCCAGCGACGACGTGATCGCCGAGGCATGGCGGCATTACCGCGCCGAAACCGGCGGTCGGCTGGACCCCGCGCTGTGCCACGCCGAAGTGCCGGTGCAATTCCTTGGCCTGCTGGATACGGTCATGTCGCTGGGCCTGCGCGTGCCGTTCCTGCGCACCGTGTCGGAACCGGGCTTCACGTATTCCAAGGGCTGCATCGCCCCCAATGTCCGTCGCGGGATGCACGCGCTGGCGCTGGACGAAACCCGCGAAGCCTTTGCCCCTGTCTTGTGGACCGGCGATCAGGCAGATGAGCGCGTCGAACAGATGTGGTTCCGCGGCTGTCACCCGGATGTGGGCGGGCAGCTTGGCGGTTACGAATTCGCGCGACCGCTGGCCAATGTGCCGCTGGTGTGGCTGCTGGCGCAGGCCGAGGTGCTGGGCCTGCCCTTGCCGCAGGACTGGCGGCAGTCGCTGCCTTGCGATGTGGGCGCACGTTCGGTCGGATCGTGGCGCAGCTGGGGCAAGATATTCCTGACCCGTCGTGCGCGCCGTCCCGGCCGGGACATCAGCGAATTGCTGCACCCTTCGGTGGTCCAACCCTATGCGGGACCGGCGCGGCTGGTCGGGCATCTGGAAACGGCGCAGGCCCGTCCCCGCTTGCGGCGGGCCAAGCTGCGCCTGCCCGGCAGCGGCACGGATTCCGCGACCGCTTAGGCGACCAGTTCGGATTTCGCCGCCACGCCCAATGCGGCACAGACCTTCAGCACCAGTTCCGGCTTGTTCAGCGTGTAGAAATGCAGGTTGTCCACGCCGCCCGCCACCAGTTCCTCGCACAGCTTGACGCAGGTATCCAAGGCCAGCTGCGCCTCTCCGGCTTTGCCTGCGGCGGCAAAGGCGTCTTCGGCCCATTGCGGGACCGAGGTGCCGCAGCGTTCGGCAAAGCGGCGCGTGCCCGCCCAGCTTTGGATCGGCAGGATGCCCGGCAGGATGCGCGCGGTGACGCCCGCCCGTTCCGCCTGATCGCGAAAGCGGAAAAACGTGTCGGCATCGAAAAAGAACTGCGTGATCGCGCTGGTCGCGCCGGCGTCCGATTTTCGCTTCAGCCACGCCACATCGGCAGCCGTATCCGGGCTTTCCGGGTGCGGCTCGGGATAGGCGCCGCAGCGAATGGTCATGTCGCCACGCGCCGCGATCGCCTCGATCAGCTCGATCGAGTTGGCAAAGCCGTTCGGATGCGGGGTGAAACGGTCCTGCCCCTGCGGCGCATCGCCGCGCAGTGCCACGATCTCATGCACGCCCGCTGCGGCGTAATCGGCGACGATCTGCAGCGTCTCCTCGCGCGTGGCGTCCACGCAGGTCAGGTGCGCCGCGACGTTCAGCCCGTAATGGCTGGCCAGCGCCGTCACCGCCTCGTGGGTCAGTTGCCGCGTGGTGCCGCCTGCGCCATAGGTGACCGAGACGAAATCCGGCCCCAGCGGTGCAAGCGCACGCGCGGTTTCCCACAGCTTGAACGATTGATCCAAGTTTTTGGGCGGGAAAAATTCGAAACTGATCGCCGGTGTCGTCATCGCACTATCCTTTTGTCGCAGGCCTTTTGACATGCCCCGCGACGTGAGACAAATTCATAATCCTCAACATCGTCATGAACGGCAGTCATCATGCATCTGGAACTTCGCCATCTGCGCAGCCTGCGCGCCATTCATGAACAGGGCGGCCTTGCCCGCGCGGCCGAGGTGCTGAACCTGACGCAATCGGCGCTGTCGCACCAGATCAAGGCGCTTGAGGAGCAAGCAGGGGTCGAACTGTTCCTGCGCAAGACCAAGCCCCTGCGCCTGTCCGCCGCGGGGATGCGCCTGCTGCGCACCGCCGAACAGGTGCTGCCCATGATCGAAGCCGCCGAGGCCGAGTTTCGCGCGGTCGAGCTGGGCCGCGCCGGACGGCTGCATGTCGCGATGGAATGCCATCATTGCTTCGACTGGCTGCTGCCGGTGCTGGACCAGTTCCGCCGCGCATGGCCCGAGGTGGATCTGGACATCCGCACCAGTCTTGCGCTGAAAGCACTGCCTGCGCTGGTCCGGGGTCAGGTGGATATGGTCATCTCCTCGGACCCCGAGGAGATGGAGGGCGTCGCTTTCCAGCCCTTGTTCGACTATGCGCCGACGATGGTTCTGGCCGCAAATCACCCGCTGGTCGCCAAAGGCTATGCCGAGCCGCAGGATTTTGCCGACCAGACCCTGATCACCTATCCGATGGACCGGCCCCGGCTGGATGTGTTTTCGCAGTTTCTGGACCCGGCGGGGATCGAACCGGCGCATCACCGCCAGATCGAACAGACGGCGGTCGCGCTGATGCTGATCGCCTCGGGGCGCGGGGTGGCGGTGATGCCCGACTGGGTGCTGCGCGCCCATGCCGGAAATCCCGAATTGGCGATGTTGCCTTTGGGGCCGCAGGGGATGCTGCGCCGTCTTTATGCCGCCGTGCGCAGCGACGATCTGGCCCAGCCCTATATGGCGCATGTGCTGCGGCTGGCGCGGACGGAACCCGTGCGGATGATGCGCGCATTGGCACAGGGCTAAATTTCTTGCCGATGGCCTGCAACTGGTTATCCTGCCTGACGAAAGCATTTTTCAAAGGGCCTGCCGCTTGTTTGCCCCCGACCTTTTTGCACAAAGATTGGCGACCAGAATATCGCGCAAGCTGGGCCACAATCCCGCCGATGAACGCATCGCCGCCGAGGTGGTCGTCATCTCTCCCGATGAAATGGGCGAGCGGGCGCCCGCATTCGCCCTGCCCGGCCAGCTTGACCGGGTCAAGGCGACGCCACCCGATACCAGCATGGCCAATGAACTGGCCCGGATCGGCGGCGGAGAAATCCTGCACGACGCCACCGTGGCATTGCTGCTGCGCGACGTGCAGTATTTCGACGGCTTCATCTATACGCGGGGTGCGCGGCGCCAGCAGGTCGTCCGGCCAGAGCCGCTGACCAGCGCAGGCCCGATCGAGGCGGTCAAGGAATGCAGCCTGCCCGGCACATCGGTCGGGGATCAGTTCTTTGGGCATTTCCTGATCGACGATTCCTCGACCGCGCTGCTTGCGCCGCGTTTCGCCCCGCCGCGCCTGCCCCGCGCGACCGCCCGCCACGCATGGTCACATGCTGCCCCCTATCGCGCGCAGCTGGGCATCGACATTCCCCAGATCGGCAGGGCGCGGATTGATCGGGCATGGCTGTTTCGCGACCACGGGATGACCGCCGACCGCCGCGCCCGCATGGCCGAGCTGCGGACCCGGATGCGCGCGGCCGGCGGACCGCGACAGGGGCACGGCGCCTTTATCCTGCGCAGCGGCGGGCAGGCCCGCCACCTGCTGAACGAGGCCGAGATTGCCGACCGTCTGGCCCGCGAGGGATTCGAGATCGTCGATCCCGCCCGCGACAGCGTGGCCCAGATCGCGACCAAGCTGCATGGCGCGGCCATCATCGCCTCGGTCGAAGGCAGCGCCTTTGCGCACGGCCTGCTGAGCATGGCCGAAGGTTCGGCCCTTGTGGCAATCCAGCCGCCCTTCCGGTTCAACAACCCGTGGAAGGATTACACCGACGCGCTGGGGATGCGTTACGGCTATGTCATCGCGACTGGCGGACAGTCCGAATTCCGGCTGGACCCGGATAATCTGATGCGAACCCTTGATCTTGCAAAGGTTTGACATTTCCGACCAATCGTTCGAATAATTCCTGACTTTACGGCGGGACAGGCCATGGACGATCTGACACGGGACCACAAGCTGACCGCCAGAAATGACGGCGATAGCCTGATTCTGTCCGGTGAGCTGACCGTCTGGACATTGCCGCAACTGCCCGAAAACCCGCCCCAAACGATCCGCGTCGAAGGGCTGACACGTTTCGACACTGCCGCCGCTTGGTATCTGGCCGGGCGGGCAGCGGATGGCACGACCGTTCAGGGTCTGACCGACCCGCAGCAGAAACTGCTGGACGCCGTGACTGCAGCCCAGCCCCAGCCCGACCCAGCCGCCCCCACCATGCCCGCATGGCGCGAGATATTGGACAAGACCGGGCGCAGGGTCATGGAATACCTGACCTTCATGCGCGAACTGGCCGAGTTTCTGGGCCGCTTCCTTGCCGCGCTTGGTCGCGCCATCCGGCATCCCGGCGAATTTCGCCTGACCTCGCTGGTGCATCACTGTCAGGAAACCGGCCTGCGCGCGGTGCCCATCGTGGCGCTGATGTCATTCCTGATCGGTGTGGTGCTGGCGTTTCAGGGCGCGGCCCAGCTTCAGCAATTCGGGGCCGAGGTCTTTGTCGTCGATCTGATCGCCATCTCGATCCTGCGCGAGTTGGGCATCCTTCTGACCGCGATCATCGTTGCGGGCCGCACGGCATCGGCACTGACCGCCTCGATCGGCTCGATGAAGATGCGCGAGGAAATCGACGCGATGCGCACCCTTGGCATGGACCCCGATATGGTGCTGATCCTGCCGCGTGTGCTGGCGCTTTTGATCATGCTGCCGATCCTTGGGCTGATCGCCAATGTCTCGGGCCTGATCGGGGGGGCGATCATGTCGTGGATCGAGCTTGGCATATCGCCCAGCATGTTCCGCTATCGGCTGGTGGCGGAAACCGGGATCGAACATGTCATCGCGGGCATCAGCAAGGCCCCGGTCTTTGCCATCGTCATCGGCATCATCGGCTGTCATGCCGGGATGAAGGTCGGCAAGGATGCCGAAAGCCTTGGTGCGCAGACTTCGGCTGCCGTGGTGAACGCGATCTTTGCCGTCATCGTCATCGACGCGCTGTTCTCGATCTTCTTCGCGGAGATCGGGGTATGAGCGAGAATGTCATCGAGGTGCGCGGCCTGCGCACCCAGTTCGGCAGCCACGTCATCCATGACGGGCTGGATCTGGACCTGAAACGCGGCGAGATTCTGGGCGTGGTCGGCGGTTCCGGCACCGGGAAATCCGTTCTGCTGCGCACCATCGTCGGGCTGATCACCCCGGCCAAGGGCGACGTGCGCGTGCTGGGACAGGATGTCAGCCAGCTTTCGGGCACCGCGCGCGAGGCGTTGGAGCGGCGCTGGGGCGTGATGTTTCAGGATGGGGCCCTTTTCTCGGCCCTGACCGTGCAGGAAAATGTCGAAGTGCCGTTGCGCGCCGTCCCCGGCCTGACGAATGCGCAGCGCGAAGGGCTGGCACAGTTGAAGGTGTCGATGGCCGGGCTGCCGCGGAACGCGAATGGCAAATATCCCTCGGACCTGTCGGGGGGCATGAAGAAACGCGCGGGGCTGGCACGTGCCTTGGCGCTGGACCCGGAAATCGTCTTCCTGGACGAACCCACGGCGGGGCTTGACCCGATCGGCGCGGACGCCTTTGACAAGCTGATCGTGGCCTTGCGCGATGCGCTGGGGCTGTCGGTGTTTCTGGTGACGCATGATCTGGACACGCTGCACGCCTGTTGCGACCGGATCGCAGTGCTGGCCGAAAAAAAGGTGCTGACCACCGGAACAATGGCCGACATGCTGACGGTCGACCACCCTTGGGTGCATGAATATTTCCACGGGCCACGCGCCCGCGCCGCCACGGACGGGAAGGATTAGGATATGGAAACCAAGGCCAATTACGTCCTGATCGGCGCATTCACCATTGCGGGTTTCCTTGGCCTGCTGGCATTCATGGTCTGGTTCGCGAAACTCGAGCTGAACAAGCAGTTCGCCTATTACGACATCTATTTCCCGGAAGTGTCGGGCTTGGGGATTTCCTCGGAGGTCGGCTTTGCCGGTCTTATGGTCGGCAAGGTCATCGACATGCAGATCGCCGACGGCATCAACGGCGCGGTCCGCGTGCGGATCGAGGTACAGGAGGATACGCCCGTCCGCACCAATTCCCGCGCCTCACTGGAGCTGTCGGCCGTTACCGGCTCGGCCACCATGGCGATCAGCGCGGGCACGCCCGACGCGCCCCTGCTGCGCGAGGTAAACCCCGACGAGGTTCCGGTGATCGAGGCAAACCGTTCCGTGCTGCAGACGCTTTACGATCAGGGGCCGGAAATGATCTCGCGCCTGAATACCGTGGCCGAGCAGATGACCGAATTGCTGGGACCGGCCAACCAGACCCGTGTGCACAACATCCTGTCGAATGTTGAACGCTCCAGCGAAAATCTGGACAAGGCGCTGGCCGATGTCAGCAAGGCCACCGATGCCATCGCCTTGGCCGCCGATGATATCTCGGCCTTCGGGTCGAAGCTGGACAGTCTGGGGGCTGCGGCGGAAACCACGCTGGCCAATGCCGATACCGCCATGGCACAGTTCAATGAAACCGCAAAGCGCGCCGATCTGGCGCTGGACGCGGGCACGGCCACCTTGAACGAGGCACGTGATTACATCGGTGGCGATCTGCGGCAATTGACGCAGCGGCTGGATTCCACCGCGACGACGCTGCAGGCCGATCTGTCGCGCCTGACCGAACAGGCCGTGCCGATGATGGCATCCGCTGGCCGTGCCTTTGACGGTGCGGACCGGGTGATCAATACCGAAGTCGGGCCCGTCGTCACCGATCTGCGCGCCACGCTGACCAGCCTGAACACTGCCATCGGCAGCGTGACGGATGACCTGCCCGAAATCACCGCCCGTCTGCGCAGTGCCGCCGAAAGCGCCGACAGCGCATTCGCCAGCCTGCGCGTGATGCTGGACAGCACCCGCGCGCCGGTGCAGGCTTTTGCGCGGGATGCCTTGCCGCAATTCACCCGCATGGCCAGCGACTTGCGCGGCCTTGTCACGAATGTCGATCAGCTTGTCACCACGCTGCGCCGCAACCCGGCCCAGATCATAACCGGGCCGCGCACGCCCGAATTCCGCCGCTAAGGAGGTCCAGGATGAACCGCATGACTTTGGCCTTTCTGGCGCTGACCATGGCTTTGCCCGGCTGTGCGGCCGTTTCTGCCCTGTCGGGCGGCCCCAAGCTGGACGTGTTCGAGCTGCGCCCGCTGTCGGATGCGCCCAAGACCTGCGGTCGCGGACGGCTGGCCGAACTGGTGATCGAGGAGCCCAAGACCCGCGGAACGCTGAATACCGAACGCATCATGATCCGCCCCTCGGCCCTGCAGACGCAATACCTGCCCGACGCGCAATGGGGTGATACCGTGCCGATCACACTGCAAAACCTGCTGGTGCGCGGTTTCGGCAGCTATGACGCCTTTACCCATGTCGGCCGCGCGCCCTTGGGCAGCGCAGGCGATTACGCCCTTATTTCCGAGATCAACGATTTCAACGCCGAGGTTTCCGGCAGCGGTGCCGTGGTCAAGCTTTCCGTCAGCGCCCAACTGGTGAACGAGATGGACGCCCGCGTCGTCTCGCGCGGCAATTTCAGCGCGACCAGCGCCGCCGCATCGACCAGGACCGCCGATCTGGTCCCGGCTTTCGATGCGGCGGGGCAGGAATTGCTGGCGCAGATGACCAATTGGGGTCTGCGCGGCGTAGGGGTGAACCCCTCCGCCTGCCGCTAAATCACTTGACCAGCGGCGCGGCGTAGGCGCCGATCTTGCTGGTGGTCAGACCTGCGCCCACCAGCGCCTCGGCCATCTTGGTGGCGATGGCCACCCCGTCGATGACCGGCAGGCCGTTCTTGCGCGACAATTCCTGCGCCAGATCGGCCATGCCCGCGCAGCCCAGCACGATGGCTTCGCATTTATCCTCGGCGATGGCGCGGGTGATTTCGGCTTGGACCAGGGCGGCGGCGTTGCTGCCTTCCTCCTCCAGGGCCAGCACGGGGATTTCGGCGCTGCGCACCTTGCGGCACTGATGTTCCAACCCGTAGCGGCGCACCAGTTCCTCGATCACCGGGACGGAACGGGGCAGCGTGGTCACGACTGAAAAGCTGGTGGCGATCATGCTGGCGGCTTTCACGCCCGCCTCGCAAATGCCGATCACCGGCCCGGTCGAGATTTCGCGGCAAGCGCCGATTGCCGGGTCGTCGAAACAGGCGACGACGATGGCATCCGCGCCGCCTTCGACCGCCTCGCGCACTTCGCGCAGCAGATGCGGGGCGCACATCACCTCATCGTGGTGACCTTCGATGCTGGCAGGCGCGCCATGTCCGGTGCGACCTTCGATTTCGACGCCGTGACCTGCAACGGCACGGGCCGATGCCGCGATCTTGTCGGTCATGGATTGGGTCGAATTGGGGTTGATGACGGCAATCTTCATGGCTCTCTCCCTGTAGCGAGAGTAATGTTAACATAAATTGTCTACAAAAATGTAGTTAAAATTTAGTGCGCCGTCTCGACCTCGATCGTGAGATGCGAGATTTCGGTCAGCCGCGACAGTTTCTGGCGGTAGTAGCCCGGCGCGCGCGGATCGGTTGAACGGATCGACAGGATCGCGCCGTGATGGCCCGGCCCCAGTTGCCAGACATGCAGATCACTGATGCGGTCGCTGTCCGTTTCGACCGCCTTGCGGATTTCGGCGGGCAGATCCTCGCCCTCGGGGATATAGTCCAGCAGCACGCGCCCGGTGTCGCGGATCAGACCCCATGACCAGCGCGCGATGACCAGCCCGCCGACAACACCCATCAGCGGATCGGTCCACATCCAACCGAACACCGCCCCCAGCACCAGCGCCAGAATCGCCAGAACCGAGGTGAGAGCATCGGCCAGCACATGCAGATAGGCGGCGCGCAGGTTATTGTCCGCGCCGTGATGGTGGTCGTCATGGTCGTTATGATGCCCATGATGCCCATGATGCCCATGATGGTCGTGGTCGTCGCGCAGCAGCCATGCGCAAAGCAGGTTCACCGCCAGGCCGATCACTGCGACAAAGATCGCCTGCGTAAAGCCGATGGCAACCGGATCGAACAGGCGTTGCAGGCTTTCCCACGCAATCAGCAACGCGATCAGCGCCAGAACCACCGCACTGGCAAACCCGGCAAGATCGCCCAATTTTCCGGTGCCGAACGTGAACCGTGGGTTGCGCGCGTGACGCCGCGCATAGCGGTAGGCCAGCGCCGCGATCAGCATCGCCGCGGCGTGCGTGGACATGTGCCAGCCATCCGCCACCAGCGCCATGGATCCAAAGATCGTCCCCGCCGCGATTTCTGCCACCATCATGGCCGAGGTGATCGCGATGACCAGCCATGTCCGCCTTTCGTTGCGGGCATGGCCGGAGCCCAGAAAGACGTGATCGTGCGGGCTGTTCAGACGTGAGGCATCGCTCATTTCAGATAAGTCCTGATGATGCCGATCAATTCCGCCGAGGCTTGGGCGCGTGCCGGCTCGGCATCCTTGTCGGGGTTCGAGACGTGTTCGCGGATGTGATCTTCGATCAACTCGGCGGTCAGGCCGGTGACCGCCCCCCTGATCGAGGCGACAAGGTTCAGCACATCGCCACAGGGGGCATCAGCCTCTAGCCCGCGTTCGATGGCTTCGATCTGCCCCTTGAGCCTGCGCACACGCGCCAACAGACGGGCCTTGTTCTGGGAATCTGACAGATGAGACATAGGATAGGGGGATACCCTATTTTTCGCTACGCGACAAGCCTGCCGGACAAAGCAAAACCCCCGGCAGCGGGGTGCGCTGCCGGGGGTTCATGTCATGTGCCACCAATCAGGGGATCAGGCGCGCGATGATCAGGTCCGCTGCCTCTTCCGGCGTGGTCTGGGTGGTGTCGATGCGCAGTTCCGGCGAGTCCGGCACCTCATAGGGCGAGTCGATGCCCGTGAAGTTCTTCAGCTGACCCGAACGCGCCTTGGCATAAAGCCCCTTCACGTCGCGGCCTTCGGCCACTTCCAGCGGGGTATCGACGAACACCTCGACGAATTCGCCGGGCTGCATCATCGAACGCACCATGTCGCGCTCGGACCGGAAGGGAGAGATGAAGGCGGTGATCACGATCAGGCCCGCATCGGTCATCAGCTTCGCCACCTCGCCGACGCGGCGGATGTTTTCCACACGGTCCGCTTCGGTAAAGCCCAGGTCCTTGTTCAGCCCGTGGCGCACGTTATCGCCATCCAGCAGGAAGGTGTGGCGGTTCATCCGCGCCAGCTTCTTCTCGACGATATTGGCGATGGTGGATTTGCCCGAACCGGACAGGCCCGTTAGCCACAGCACCGCGGGCTTCTGGTGCTTCATGCCCGCGTGGTGATCGCGACCAATATCAGTGGCCTGCCAGTGGATGTTCTGGGCGCGACGCAGCGCGAAATGGATCATCCCGGCGGCAACCGTGTGGTTGGTGATCTTGTCGATCAGGATGAAACCGCCCAGATCCCGGTTTTCCGTATACGGCGCAAACGGGATTTCGCGGTCGGTGGTGATATTGGCCACGCCGATCGCGTTCAGGTCCAGCGTCTTGGTCGCCAGATGTTCGCGGGTGTTGACGTTCACCTCATACTTGGGCGCGTGCACGGTGGCCGAAACGGTCTGCGTGCCGATCTTCAGCCAATAGGCACGGCCCGGCACCATTTCCGCTTCGTCCATCCAGACCAGCGTGCTTTCGAACTGGTCGGCGACCTCAAGCGGCGACTGGGCCGCGACGATCACCTGCCCGCGCGAGCAGTCGATCTCATCGGTCAGCGTCAGGGTGATCGCCTCACCGGAAACCGCCAGATCGCGGTCGCCATCCAGCGTCACAATCCGCGACACCGTTGAGGTTTTGCCCGACGGCAGCACCCGCACCTGATCGCCCGGCTTGATCGTGCCGCTGGCGACAAGGCCCGAGAACCCGCGGAAATCAAGGTTCGGACGGTTCACCCATTGCACCGGCATACGGAAGGGTTTCGCCTGATCGGTGGTCGCGTCAACCTCGACCGCCTCCAGATGCGGCAACAGCGCCGTGCCCGTATACCAGGGCATGTTTTCGCTGTGGGCGGTGATATTGTCGCCCTTGAAGCCCGAAATCGGGATCGCAGTGAAATCCTGAATGCCGATGCTGGCGGCGAATTCGCGGTAATCGGCGACGATCTTGTCAAAGGTCGCCTGATCGTAATTCACCAGATCCATCTTGTTCACGGCCAAGACGATGTGGCGGATACCGATCAGTTGCACCAGATAGCTGTGGCGGCGCGTCTGGGTCAGGATGCCCTTGCGCGCGTCGATCAGGATCACGGCCAGATCGGCGGTCGAAGCGCCTGTCACCATGTTACGGGTATACTGTTCGTGACCGGGGGTGTCGGCGACGATGAACTTGCGCTTTTCGGTGGCGAAGAAGCGATAGGCTACGTCGATGGTGATGCCTTGTTCACGCTCGGCCGCCAGACCGTCAACCAGCAGGGCAAAGTCGATTTCCTGCCCCTGCGTGCCGACGCGCTTGCTGTCGCTTTCCAGCGTGGCCAGCTGATCCTCGAAGATCATCTTGCTGTCGTAAAGCAGGCGACCGATCAGCGTAGACTTGCCGTCATCGACCGAGCCGCAGGTGATGAAGCGCAGCATGGTCTTGTGCTGGTGGGTTTCCAGATAGGCGTCGATGTCCTCGGCGATCAGCGCGTCGGTCTTGTAGATGGGTTCTTGGTTCGTCATGGGTCACCTGATTTCGGTGGAATGATTTGGAAGCGGCGCGCGAAAGGCTTAGAAATAGCCTTCCTGCTTCTTCTTCTCCATCGAGGCGGCCTGATCGTGGTCGATCGCCCGGCCCTGACGTTCCGAGGTGGTGGTCAGCAGCATTTCCTGAATGACCTGCGGCAGCGTCGTCGCCTCGCTTTCAACGGCGCCGGTCAGCGGATAGCAGCCCAGCGTGCGGAAGCGGATCGAGCGCATCTGCGGCACTTCGCCTTCGTTCAGGCGGAAGCGTTCGTCATCGACCATCAGGATCAGCCCGTCGCGCTCCACGGTCGGACGCGGGGCCGAGAAATACAGCGGCACGATTTCGATGCCTTCCAGATGGATGTATTGCCAGATGTCCAGCTCGGTCCAGTTCGAGATCGGGAACACCCGGACACTTTCGCCCTTGGCCTTGCGGGCATTATACATGCGCCACAGTTCCGGGCGCTGGTTCTTGGGATCCCAGCGGTGATTGGCCGAACGGAACGAAAAGACGCGCTCTTTCGCACGCGACTTTTCTTCGTCCCGGCGGGCACCGCCAAAGGCCACGTCAAAGCCGTATTTGTCCAGCGCCTGTTTCAGACCTTCGGTCTTCCACATGTCGGTATGCAGACCGCCGTGGTCAAAGGGGTTGATGCCACGCTCGGCCGCTTCGGGGTTTTGATAGACCAGAAGCTCCATCCCGGCATCGGCTGCGGCCTTGTTGCGCAGCGCATACATGTCGCGGAACTTCCACGTGGTGTCCACATGTAGCAGCGGGAAGGGCGGCGGCGCGGGATAGAACGCCTTCTTGGCCAGATGCAGCATGACGGCGCTGTCCTTGCCGACGCTGTAAAGCATCACCGGGTTTTCGGCCTCGGCGACGACCTCGCGCATGATATGGATGCTTTCAGCTTCCAGGCGTTGCAGGTGAGTCAGGGATTTCAGGGTCATTTGAAAGTCTCTGTCAGATAGCTGTTGATCCTGATCTATCGCCGCGTTCTATTCGTCTAACCCCCCATATGGGGGGAAAATGAAATAAGCAGGTCGTTTTTCCATTTCTGTCGAACCAGATATCCTGAATGCCCTGATCGCGGCAGCGACGGGCTTTCCCGACAAGCCGCCACGGGGGGCCGATCCCGGCACGTCGCCAAGCGATCGTTGGCCGGGATTCCTGCAGGAATTGGCGCTGGCGACCGGGGCGGATGCCGCGTCGTTGCACGTCGAGGTCCAGGGGCGTCGCGCGCTGTCATGGCATATCGGGCGCGACCTTGACGAGCCGCGGGCCGATCTGGCGCAGATGCGGGTGAACCGGGTTTATTCCCAGACCGACCTGCCCGGCCTGCCGGAACGGGAGGCACCGATTCGCGCGCTGAAATTCACCATCGGCCCGGATGAACAGGCGCTGCTGGCGCTGCAACGCGCCGATCGGGACTTTCGGGCGGTGGACGGGATGCAGCTTGCGAACCTGACTCCCTATCTGGGCCAGACCATGCGCAGCTGGCGCAAGCTGACACAAGAGCGCGACCGCGCAGCGTTAGAGCGCGAGATTGCAACCGGCCTTGGCTGCGGCTGGATGATCCTGGGGCCGGGGGGTATCGTCACCGAAAGCTCGGCTCAGTTGCGGCCCATGCTGGTTGCGGGCGGTGCAAGGCTGCGATCCACCGGACGGCTGGAGTTTTCGGACCCCGCGCTTGCGCAGGAATTCCAGCGCGCCATGACCGGGGCCGAACGCGGAAATGCGCAGTTCGTGACCCTGACGCATGAACCGCCCATGCATATCGCCATGCTGCCCGCGCAGGAATCGCGGATGCTGGGGATCGTGCGTCTGATGCCCGCCGCCAGCACGCAGCCGGTCGAACGGGTCGCCGCAGCCCTTGGCCTTAGCCGCAGCGAGGCGCGGCTGGCCATGCTGCTTTGCGACGGGTTCAGCCTGCGCGATGCGGCCACGGAACTGGGCTGGACGATCGAAACGGCGCGAAGCTGCTCGAAGCAGATATACGCGCGGATGGGGGCTGACGGGCAAAGCGACGTGGTGCGGCGGATGCTTTGCGGGCCGCTTTGGCTGGCGGGGACAGCCGCTTTGCAGGGGCAAGGCTGAACACTGGCGGGTGTGGCCGGCCCGGATATTTGCACCCCAGAAATCGCAGCGCAGATATGGGCGATTTCCGGCCCCGTTCGGCAAGCTGCCGCCTAAAAGCGCGGGCGGGGCGGGTGATGTCATGCCCTGCCACGCGAATCGCCTGTATGGTGCCCGCATCGCACCGGAAAGGAGGACCGAATGCCCCGCCCGCTGACCCCCGAGACCGTCGTCAACACCTGGACCGATGCCTGGCAGGACAATCCCGACGTCACGACCCTTGCGAATGGCAATGTCGTCGTGGTCTGGGATTCCAAGTTCATGCATGACGACATGGATTACCAATATGTCGCCGCCCAGATCTTTCGCCCCGACGGCACCCGCGTCGGCGGAGAGATGATCCTGTCCGACCTTTCACTGGTCGCGAACTATCCGCGGGTCGAGGCTTTGGCGGGCGGCGGCTTTGCCGTGGCATGGACCGCGGGACCGGATTCGGTGCTGAACCCCACAGATGTCTACACGGCGACCTATAGCGCGGCGGGCGCGCGGACCAGCGCGATCCAGCGCGTCAGCCAATCCACCGACAACGACTTCTTTGCCCCCGATGTCGTCGCCCGCCCCGATGGCGGCTATTCGGTGATCTGGTCGCGCGAACGCGCCGAGCCGAACGAAGACGTGTTCAATTCCAGCGATACCTTTGTGCGCAGCTACGGGGCCAATGGCAGTCCGCAATCCGGCACCACCCTGCTGAACACCCAGACATTCGGCGATCAGCACGGCGGGCGGGGCGCGGCGCTTAGCAACGGGTTTTCCGTCGTCGTCTGGGAAGGCGAGCGTCCGGGCAACAGCCCCTATGCCCTGCCCAGCGACGTCCGGGCGCGCATCCTTGATGCAACCGGTCGTCCCATCACCCCCGAGATCATGGTCACGCCCGATGCCAACGGCCCTAACGGCGGCATCGCGCTGACCGATACCGATGTGGATGTGGCGGCCCTGTCCGGCGGGCGGTTCATCGTCACCTGGGTTGACACGGTGCTGGACGGGCAGCCGGACGGTGACACGGCGTTTCGCGTCTATGGCCGGATATTCGGCGCCGATGGCAGGGCGCAGACGGGTGCGTTTCAGGTCAATCAGTACGACAGCAACGTGCCCGACCATACCGCCGTCATCGGGCTGGCGAATGGCGGCTTTGCGGTCGTCTGGGACCAATGGGCCGATGAACGCGCCGATACCCACCAGACCGAGGTTTTCGGGCAATATTTCTCGGAATTCGGGGTGCGGGTCGGCGGCAATTTCATCGTGAACAACGAACGGGACTGGTCGCAGGAATGGCCCTCGATCACGGCGCTGGACAATGGCAACATCTTTGTCGCCTATGAAAGCGAATATCTGGATGGCGATCATCTGGGCATCGGCGGGCGCATATTCTTGGGAATGACCGCCGCGGAAATCGCGCGCGGCAGCTTTGGCGCACCGACCCAGCTTGCGGACCGGATCACCGGCTCGATGGGGGCCGACCGGATCATGGGTCTGGCCGGGAACGATGCGCTGACAGGGCGCGGCGGCAATGACCTGATCGTCGCAGGCGGCGGCGCGGACGCGCTGAACGGCGGCTATGGCAATGACACGCTGGATGGTGGCGCGGGCGTGGATACGCTGATCTTTGCCGCGGCGACGCCGATCCATGTGAACCTTGCGCTGCGGGGGCCACAGGCCACGGGTCAGGGCACCGACACCATCATGAATATCGAAAACGTCACCTCGGGCAGCGGCAACGATGTGCTAAGCGGCAATGGCGCCGCCAATGTGCTGAATGGCGGCGCCGGAAACGACGTCCTGAACGGCGCGGGTGGAAACGACCGGCTGATCGGCGGGCTGGGGATCGACACCATGCGCGGCGGGCTGGGCAATGACAGCTATTCGGTGAACCACGCCCGCGACGTGGTAACCGAAGTCGCGGGCGGCGGGATCGACTGGATCAACGCCACCGTGGGCATCGATCTTGCGCGTTTCCCGCATGTCGAAAACGTGGCGCTTGCGGGCACGGCTGCGCTATTTGCCAACGGCTCGGCCGGGAACAACACGCTGATCGGCAACGGCGTCAACAACATGCTGAGCGGTCGGGCGGGCAATGACGTGCTGACCGGCGGCGCGGGGGCCGATACCTTCATCTATCGGGACGGGTTCGACCGCGACGTGATCACCGATTTCCGCAATGACGTGGACACGATCCGGTTGCTGGATTTCGGCCTGACCTCATTCGCGCAGGCGCGTGGCCATGCGACGCAGGTGGGTGCGAATGTGGTGTTCGATTTCGGCGGCGGCGACACGCTGACCATCCGCAACGCGACGATCAACGCGCTTTCCGACGACCTGCTGTTCGTCTGAACCAGCCGCGCCCGCGCCGGACCGGCAGCGGGCGCGATTTCCTGCCAAGCGCGCATACGCGATCTGGCGCAGGACCGCAGGACGTGTAGCCTTGCCCCTGCAGCAAGGAGCCGAGCATGTCCCGTAAATCCGCCCGCTATGTGATCGTCCCCGAAGACAACGTGTTCAACGACAGCATGGAGACGACCAGTTTCCGCCTGTTCCGCACCATGTATCACCGGCTGTTCAAAAAGGCGGGCGCGCGTCCGGCCGGCAGCGTGGCGCAGGGCGCGGGCGACGGTTCGGCCCCCGCAACCCGCCCCCGCCTGCGCCTGCTGGAGACCGAGGCTGGGCGCATCCGCCTGCTGGATTCCATCGGCGAGAACGAGGCATCGCTGGTCAGCATGACCCCCGAACAGGCGCGCGACCTGCAACGCGCCTATCCCGGACTGCGGGTCCGGCGCGAATTGCGGCTTTATCCTTTGCGTTATGGCAAGCGTAACATCATCCGCAAGCACGCCAAGCCGTCGGCCTTTCGCTCCAGCAAGGAACTTGAGCTGCGCTGCGTGGATGCCAGGACGGGCAAACCCATCGCGGATGCCTCGGTCGTGGTGGTGCTGGACAGCCGCCGGGGCTTTGGCATCTCGGATGCGGTGACGGACAAGGACGGCATCTTTCGCACCCCCCTGCCCGCCGGACAGACCCGAATTGATGCGGTGATCTGCCAGCCTTTGGCCGGATACTGGCCAGCGGGCGAGGAGGACATTCAGGTCACAGCGGATGGCCTGACCGAAGTGACGCTTTCGCTGATCGCGGTGCAGGATGATTTCCAGGACGGGCTGGACCGGATGCTGGCCGCCACGAAAAAGCCCGATGGCGAAGGCGTCAAGGTCGCGATCATCGACACCGGGGTCGATCCGGCCAAGGGGCTGCGGCTGGAACGCGGGCTGAACACCACCGGGACCGAGCCTGCCGATGAATGGTTCGACAATGGCACGGGCCACGGCACCCATGTTGCGGGGATCGTCGCCCGCGTGGCCCCGCAGGCCGTGCTGCATTCCTATCGCGTGTTCGAACGCGGCGATGGTGGAGCCAGCGAATTCGCGATTGCCCGCGCCATCCGTCAGGCCGTCGATGACGGCTGCGACATCATCAACATGAGCCTTGGTCAACCGTCCGAGCCGATCTCGATCTCGCGCGAGGTGCGGCGGGCGCGGGCGATGGGCGTTGTCTGCATCGCGGCGACCGGGAACGACTATATGGCGCCCGTATCCTATCCGGCGCGGTCGGGGGTTGTGGTGGCGGTTTCGGCGGGCGGCGTGCTGGATGCGTGGCCGCAGGGGGTGATGACCAGCCGCAACGTGGCCGACGATCCCGCGCCCATCGGAGACCGCTTTTTCGCAGGATTCAGCAATATTGGGCCGGAAGTGGACTTTATCGGACCGGGCGTCGGCATTATATCTTGGGTCAGCAAGGAATCTAAGGGGGTGATGGACGGCACCTCGATGGCCTGTCCCGCGGTTGCGGGTCTGTTTGCCCGGCTGCTGTCGCGAAACCCTGAAATCCTGTCGGCGGAACGCAACCAACAGCGCTCTGACGACATTATCAGGATGGCGAACAGCCATGCCGTCCCGATCGGTTTCGGCCCGGAATATGAGGGCGCCGGTCTGATCGACCAGAGGTGATGACTATGAAGGTGCAACGCAAGAAGTCGGACAGCTGCATGATCGTCTATTCCGACGATCAGGACCCCAGCCGCGAAGAAACGGCGCGGGTGATGGATCATCTGAAGCCGCTGGCCGCCGAAGAGGTCGTGCCGGGCACGATCCGCGTCAAAGGCACGCTGGGTCAGGTTCGCAAAAGCATCGGCGATCTGGCGCATTGGCGTCTGTCGCAGGAAAAAATCTTCACGCTGAATCCTCCGCACAAGGCACAGCTGCGCTGATGCGGCTGCAATTCGGGCCGTTGGCCGAGCTTGATCCCCTTCGCGTGACCGAAGGGGTGTTGCCGCTGGAAAGCTATGACGACCGCCGGGGCTATGATCCCGGCTTCGTTTTGCCCGCAACGCCTCTGCCGCTGCCCGGTCCGGGCCGCTGGGCGGACGACCTGATCGAGCTTTTGCCAGCCGCACGGCGCAACGGGCAGGACGCAACCGAACTGCGCTATACGCATTTTTCGGTGCGGATGTCGAAATCGCGCGCCCTGCCCATTTACAGCGCCTGCAATATCGACGGTGCGCAATCCGACCGGGGCGTGCCGCGCAGCAATACATGGCGGCGTGATCCGCGCATCGATCCCAGCCATCAGAACCTGCGCGAAGGTTATGGCGACGAACGGCGCGGGCTTTTCAGCCGGGGCCACATGACGCGGCGTGAAGACCCGAACTGGGGCAGCCGCGACACCGCCAAGCGCGCCGATGTGGACACGTTCCACATCACCAATGTCGCGCCGCAGCGGCAGGGCTTCAACGGCGGCATCTGGCTGGATCTTGAAGATTACGTGCTGGACAATGCCGACCGTTCCAATCTGCGCGTCACGGTCATCACCGGGCCGATCCTGTCCGATGCCGATCCGACCTATTACAACCGCCAGATACCCGTCGCGTTCTGGAAGATACTGGCCTTTATCCATGCGGGCACGGGCGAGTTGACCACCATCGGCTATCGCCGTTCGCAAATGGATTATCTGCCGCGCCCCTCGGGCGGGCGTTTCGTCTTTGGTGATTTTCAGGACAGTCAGGTCCCGATCAGCGCCATTGCCGAGGAAACCGGGCTGGAGCTGGACGCCTACGCCGATTTCGACGTGATGGCAGGCGCATCCAGCAACATGGAGATCCGGGTCAGCAGCGTCGCGGATTTCTATTTGTCGCGCTGATCTTCGGGAACGGCGATCGGTCCCATATCGACCATCAATCCCATACTTTGCATAACGATCAACGAGGTGGCGAAAAGCATGCCGCCAGCCATGATTGCGGTGATGAAGTTTGCGGCCATAACAGTGTCCTGTTTCATTAAGCTTACCTTGCGTTAACCTTGGCCCCGTCTTCGCGGCCTTCACAGGTCAACGCAGCAGCCCAAAAGCTTAAGCGGTTTTTTGCCATCCGCCCGCGATCCGGGCAATTGCCCAAGTGGCCCGAGCCCCCGAAATGCCCCGCTTGCCCACGGGCGGGAACCTTTCGCCCTTTCAGGAGTCTAGCCAGTCCCAGCCCCTGATCCCGAAGGTTCGCCATGCTGCGTCATATCCCCCTTGCCACCGTCGCTTCGCTTTTCATGCTCTCGATGCCCGTGGCCGCGCAGGACATCGTGGTTTCGTCAAAGATCGACACCGAAGGCGGGGTGCTGGGCAACGTGATCCTGCTGGCGTTGCGTGATGCCGGACTGCCGGTGCAGGACAAGCTGCAACTTGGCGCGACCCCGATCATGCGGGATGCGATCACGGCGGGGCAGATCGACATTTATCCTGAATATACCGCAAACGGCGCATTCTTTTTCAACGAAGCCGACAGCGACGTGTGGAAGGACGCGGCCAAGGGCTATGCCCGCGTGGCGGAACTGGACAAGGAACAGAACGATATCGTGTGGCTGGAGCCCGCGCCCGCCAACAACACCTGGGCCATCGCGCTGCGTCAGGATCTGGCCGAAAAGAACGGCCTGACCACCATGTCCCAGTTCGGTGAATGGATCGCCGGCGGGGGAGAGGTGAAGCTGGCTGCCTCGACCGAATTCGTGACCTCGCCCGCCGCGCTGCCCGCCTTTCAGCAGGCTTACGGCTTTACGCTGAAACCCGAACAGCTGGTCCAGCTTGCGGGGGGCGACACGGCGGCAACCATTGCTGCGGCGGCGCAACAGACATCGGGCGTGAATGCCGCGATGGTCTATGGCACGGACGGCGCCATCGCCGAAGCCGGGCTGCTGGTGATGGAGGATGACAAGGCGGTGCAGCCCGTCTATGCCCCCGCCCCCATCGTCCGCGCCAAGGTGCTTGAGGCGCATCCCCAGATCCGCGACGTGCTGGCCCCGATCTTTCAGACCCTGACGCTGCAGACCCTGCAACAGCTGAACGGCCGCGTGCAGGTCGGCGGCGAACCCGCAGCCACCGTCGCGCAGGATTACCTGACCCAGGCGGGGTTCCTCAAGCAATAAAGCCGCATGTCCCCGCCCGCTATTCTTGTCGCGATCCTTGGGCTTGTCGGGCTTTG
The DNA here is from genome assembly GCF_900182695.1 of Paracoccus laeviglucosivorans. Lineage (GTDB taxonomy): Bacteria > Pseudomonadota > Alphaproteobacteria > Rhodobacterales > Rhodobacteraceae > Paracoccus > Paracoccus laeviglucosivorans. The sequence goes on along the minus strand of NZ_FXTK01000022.1, from coordinate 5,214 downwards.
GCTGCCGCTGGTGCAATTCAAACCCAACCGCATTGCTGCGGGCGACAGCCTGACGCTGGCAGCCGCGCTTGAGGCAGGCTGGCCGGTCGCGCTGGGATTGGCGGCGGTCCTGATCCTTGGCTGCCTGCGATACTGGTCGCCGCGCCTTCGGATCGTCGCGGCAGCGCTTGGCATTGCCGTGCTGGTCCTGTCGCTGGGGGCAGCGGCAAGCCAGCTGGTCGGGCCGGACAACAAGCTGGCGCGGGTCAGCCCGGCATCGGGCTTCTGGCTGATGCTGCTGGCATTTTCGCTGATGTGGGCGGATGGGGTCACGCGGATGCGTCCCTCGCTACGCGCAAGCTGGCTGATGCTGGCGGGTGCGCTGGCCCAAGTCGCAGCGCTGCTGCTGTCGGGGCAGCTGGCGGATGTGTCGGTCATGCGCGAACTCGCCGCGCGTCAGGATACCTTCGCGCATGAGGCGCGGGCCCATCTGATCCTTGCATTCGGTTCGCTGGGGCTGGCGCTGCTGGCGGGCCTGCCCTTGGGCATCGCCATCTATCAGGCGCCACGATGGCGCGGGCCTGTGCTGGCGGTGCTGAACGTCCTGCAAACCATCCCCTCGCTGGCGCTGTTCGGGATCATGATCCCGATCCTTGGCTGGATCGCCGCGACCTTGCCCGGCGCGGGTCGGCTGGGCGTGTCGGGGATCGGCATGTTCCCAGCGCTGGTTGCGCTGTTTCTGTATTCGCTGCTGCCCGTCGTTTCCAACACCTTGTCGGGGCTGGCGGGGGTGCCAGCGACGGCACGGGACGCAGCGGCGGGGCTGGGCATGACGCGGGCGCAGATGATGTTCCAGATCCTACTGCCGCTGGGCCTGCCTGCGCTGCTGGCGGCGGTGCGGATCGTGCTGGTGCAAAACATCGGCCTTACCGTCATCGCCGGCCTGATCGGAGGCGGCGGATTCGGCACCTTCGTCTTTCAGGGCCTGAACCAGACCGCGATGGATCTGGTGCTGCTGGGCGCACTGCCCACCATCGCGCTGGCACTGGTATCGGGCATCGTCATGGGCCTGCTGGTGGACCAAAGCCGCGCCACAAGGGGGCAAGCATGATCGAGTTGCGCAACCTGACGCGCCATTACGGCGAAGTGACCGCTGTGAACGATGTCAGCCTGACCGTCCAGACCGGACAGATCGCGGTGCTTGTGGGCACCTCGGGTTCGGGCAAGACGACGCTGCTGCGGCTGATCAACCGGCTGGTGCAGCCGTCATCTGGGCAGGTGCTGATCGACGGGGCGGATACCGCAAGCCTGCCCGTCCACCACCTGCGGCGCCGCATCGGCTATGCCATACAGGGCGACGGGCTGTTTCCGCACCGCACCGTTGCCCGCAACATCGCTACCGTGCCGCGCCTGCTGGGCTGGCCAAAGTCGCGGATCGACGCCCGCATCGACGAATTGCTGGCGCTGTTCCAGCTTGAGCCTGCGGCGTTTCGCGACCGGATGCCGCATCAGCTGTCGGGCGGTCAGGCCCAGCGTGTGGGCGTGGCCCGCGCCCTTGCGGCAAAGCCAGATCTGCTGCTGATGGACGAACCCTTTGGCGCGCTGGATTCGGTGATCCGCGCCAAGGCGCAGTCCGATCTGCGCGACATCCAGCGTCAGCTGGGCACGACGATCATCCTTGTCACCCATGACATTCAGGAAGCGGTGCAACTGGGCGACCGCATCGCCGTCATGGACCGGGGCCGTGTGCTGCAATATGACAGCCCCGCGCAAATCCTGACCCAACCTGCGACCCCCTTCGTCCGCGACCTGATCGGCCCGACCGAGCGGGCGTTTCGTCTGCTGTCGCTGACCGGCATCGGACCGATCACGATGCCGGGCGAGGCGCATGGCACGCCCATCGCGCGTGACGCCACATTGCGCGATGCCTTGGCCGAATGCCTGTGGAGCGGGCGTGACGCCCTGCCTGTCCAGGGCGGCGGCATCGTCACGCTTGATGCGCTGCGCGCCAATGCGGCGCAGGACCGGCAATGATCGGGCGGCTGCTTCTGGCCTTGGCTGCGGCATTCGCGCTGGCATTCCTGCTTAGCCCGACCAGCTTTGCTGTCCTGTTCCAGCCGCTGACCCGCAATGGCGCGCCCGCCATCTATACCCAAGCCAGCCTGTTGCGGCTGACCCTGTTTCATCTGGGGATCGTGGCGCTTGCCGTGCTGATCTCGACCGCCGTTGCGCTGGCATTGGCATTGTTCGTCACGCGACCCGTCGGGCGCGAATTCCTGCCGCTGGCACGCACCATCACCACCATCGGCCAGACATTCCCCCCCGTCGCCGTGCTGGCCCTTGCCGTGCCGGTCATGGGCTTCGGGACCGGCCCCACGCTGGTCGCGCTGATCCTTTACGGCCTGCTGCCCGTCTTTGAAAACGCGCTGGCCGCCCTGACCGGACAGCCCGCAAAGGTGGCCGAGGCCGCGCGGGGCATGGGCCTGACCCCCGCCCAGCGGCTTTGGCAGGTCGATCTGCCGCTGGCGCTGCCACTGCTGCTGGCCGGGATGCGGCTGACGGCCGTGATCTCGCTTGGCACGGCCACCATCGGCTCGACCGTCGCGGCCAAGACGCTGGGCGAGGTCATCATCGCGGGGCTTTTATCATCGAACACGGCCTATGTCGTGCAGGGCGGCATGATCGTCGGCATCATCGCCGTGCTGATCCATGCGGGTTTCCAGCATCTGGAACGCCGCGCAGCCCGCGCAACAGGGCAAACCGACTGATTGGAATGGCTGGTCAGAATGGGGCATCATGGCGGGACGGAGCAAGAACGCGGGGCGCAGGCTTCTGACCCTCAAGCATGACCGTTGGTGGTTTCGCAGGGAGATCCCTGAAGCCTGCCGTGAGGCTGTCGGAAGGGGCCGCTTCTGGATGGTCAACCTTGCCACCTCAGACCTCCGCACAGCGCAGCGCCTTCGTGACGGTCTAGAACGCGAAACAGCGGAGGTCTTTGATTGCGTCCGTGAAGGCCGAGGCATCACGGGACAGGAGATGACCGCTAGAGAGCGTGGGGTGCTCCACAGGGAGGCGATAGCGGCGGTTTCAGATCAGCACTCAGACGGCCCTGAAGATCCCGTTGTGAGCCCTTACGAGGCCGCTGTGCTGTCTGCCGAGAGCGAAGCCGATAAGATAAAAGACCCAGAGGAACGAGGCGCATTCTTAGACGCATTGCACGGCTACGAGCCGCTCGACGTGCATGTGGACGATTACCTCAAAGCCGCAAAGATTGCTCCCAAGACTGGCAACGAACGCAGGGGCCTAATCGGAAAGCTCGCAGCATGGGCAGCAGCACAGAAGCCCCCGCTGATGCTCAACAGGCTGGACCGTCGCCATGCGGGCCGCTACGTCTCTGAAATGATAGACCCCATGCACCCTGCGACACAGGGCAAGCACCTGACGGCCCTGCGCGGGTATTGGAAGTATCTGGCAGCACGGGGCCACGTAAGCCTGCCTGTAGGCGAGCCTAGAGGGACCGGCTGGCCTTGGAATGACCAGATGCTTGAACGCAAGGCAGGGCGGGCGGAGCGCGGCGCGAAGGAGACGGAACGACCCTTCACTGAAGAGGAGGTCAAAAAGCTCCTATACTGCCCCTACCCTTCGGGCATGGACCCCAATCACGAAACGCAAATCCAAGACATCCTGCGCATATCTTTGCTATCAGGGATGCGCGTTGCCGAGATTGCCACACTTTGGGTCGAAGAGGTCCGAGAGGTCGGGGGAGCCGGACTGGTGTTCGACATCCAGCAAGGCAAGACCGACGCCGCAGCCCGCCCCGTCCCCGTTCACCCAGACCTCATGGACATCGTGAAGCGCCGCCTGAAGGACAGCAAAGGGCAACCGAAAGACGGCAAGGCTTGGCTGTTCCATGAGCTCGCCATTGAGCGCGACCCCGGCGACACCTTCGGGAAACGCTTCAGGCGCTACAGGACCCATTTGGGAGTCGATGACAAGCGGGACGGAAAGCGGCGGAGTCTGGTCAACTTCCACTCCGCGCGGCGTTGGTTTGCCACGACAGCAGACAGAGCGGGCCAGCCGGAGCCTGTGATTAAGGATGTGATCGGGCATGTCCCGGACAAGAGGAACGTGACCCGAGCGGCCTATATCGCGAGGTCATCTGGGGAACAGATGAGAGCCTGTGTGGAGGCTGTTAGGCTACCGGAAGAAGATGTTCCAGTTGGGACCGGCACGGCCTTGGTTCGCTCGGCAACCAGCTAGGAATGGGGCGACCAAAGCCGCCCGCACCTAACTATGACCACGCAATTTGCGTGTTCTACTACATGCGTAGTAGTCAGCACATCGGACAATGGTCAAAAGGCGTAATCAGCCCGCAACCGGTCCTCCGCGTCATCGTCCGGGACTTCATCATAATCGTATTCGTCCCCTTCCCCATGCAGGTAATCATACAAGGCCACGATACGCTTCTCTCCCAGCGCCTCTATCAGGGCATCGTCAACCGCCCCCGCATCCCGCAAGATTGGCATGCCAATGTGCTTTCGTCTGTCCAGCAGATCGCGGATTGCTTTCGTCAGGTCAGCTATACCCTTCTTGCGCTGGGCATCCGTAAGTATTGCACCTCCGTCATCTACGGGCGGCAGTCGCTTGTCTCTGTGCCAGTCCCCTGTCGGCTCCCGCCCCTCTATCTGCATCTCCCGAAGGCGTTTGCGCATATTATCGACCGTGCGGGCGGCGATACCTGCGGCCTTGCTGACCTCTGGGACGGTGTAGCGCCTTTCCATCGGCTGTCGGACAAGACGCCATGCGGCATCTAGCCGCTCAGAACTGGTCAGCGGCACAGTGTCCTTGACGTTTGCCCTGAGAGCTTCAAGCAGGGCTTCCCGCCTGTCGCATACGATCACTCGAGCAGGAACTTCATCCGTCCACCCGGCCCGCCTGTAGGCAGCAATTCGGTATTCCCCATCAAGGAGCACAAGGGGTGCAGCCGTGTCGGAATCATCGCGCCAAAGCAAGATCGGGTCCAGAGGTCGCCCCGTTCGCTTGACTGCTGCGGCCAAGTTGTCGCGGTGCCGTCTATCTTGCCTCCCCCGGCGTAGGCTGAAAGCGGTCTCGGTCGTGATCTGGTCGAGGGCAATCAGTCGTAAGCGTTCGCTGGCCATCACGGTTAGCTTAGCTTGACGGCCTGAAGTTCCACGGCAGCAGGTCGTCGATGCGGCTTTGCGGGTGTCCGTTGGC
>NZ_FXTK01000021.1 GCF_900182695.1 Paracoccus laeviglucosivorans | reverse complement strand
TGGTGCCGTCTTCCAGCGTGACATCGACCTCGACGGTCGGGTTGCCGCGGCTGTCCAGAATCTCGCGTGCGAAAATGTCGATGATGGCGGTCATGCGGTTTCCCTTTCAGTCTGACCCAGCGGCGTCACGCGGAGGCTGTTCGTCGTGCCAGCCACGCCGAACGGAAAGCCACAGACCACGACGATGCTTTGCCCCGATTGGCCGATGCCCAGCTGCGCAATCGCCGCCTCGGCCATGATCGGCACGCTGTCATGGTCGGTAACATCCGCGTCCAGCAACGGGCGAATGCCCCAGACCAGCGCCATGCGACGCGCCACTGCGAGATCGGCAGTCAACAGCACGGTCGGGCGGGGCGCGCGATGGGACGCAATGCGTAGGCCCGATGCCCCGGTCGATGAAAAGGCGACCAGTGCCGGGGCCGCGATTGCCCCGGCCAATTCGACCGCCGCCTCGGCAATCGCCTGGTGAGGATCATGGGCGTCGGGTGCAGTCGCTTTCAGCGAGGCGGCATAGAACGGATGCGCCTCGGTCCGGCGGATGATGCGGTCCATCATGTCGACTGCTTCTGCAGGATATTGACCAGAGGCGGTTTCGGCAGACAGCATCACCGCATCCGCGCCGTCATAGATCGCGGTCGCGACGTCAGATGCCTCGGCCCGCGTAGGTGTGGGTGTGCCGGTCATGGATTCCAGCATCTGCGTTGCTACGATCACCGGGCGGTCCATTTGGCGACACAGGCGGATAATTTCCTTTTGGCGGCCCGGAACTTCTTCGGGCGGGATTTCCACGCCCAGATCGCCGCGCGCGATCATGATGCCATCCGACCCGGCCACGATCTGCGGCAGCGTCAGCAGGGCCGAGGGCTTCTCGATCTTGGCGATCAGCCCCGCACGGCCTTGGATCAAAGCCTTGGCCAGCTCCAGATCCTCGGGACGCTGGACGAAGGACAGGGCGACCCAATCGACGCCCAGCGACATCCCGAATTCCAGATCGTCGCGGTCCTTGGCGGTCAGTGCGGGCAGATCAACCACGGTGTCGGGCAGGTTGACGCCTTTGCGATCCTGCAGACGTCCCCCCGCAACGACGCGGGCCGTGATGCTGCCTGCGTCGTGCGCCACCGCCTCCAGCCGGATGCGGCCATCATCGATCAGTAATTGATGGCCGGGTTGCACGGCGTCGAAAATCTCGGGATGGGGCAACGGGATCGTCCCATCCGCGCCATCAAGGGTCAGCGTCAGCATATCGCCGGCGGTCAGCGGGATCGGCCCGCCAGCCAGTTGGCCGATGCGGATCTTGGGGCCTTGCAGGTCCTGCAGAATACCGATGGGCTGGTCGAACTCGGCCTCAAGCGCGCGGATCGCGTCAAAGGCTGCACGGTGATCGTCATGGCTGCCATGGCTGAAGTTCAGCCGAAAGGTATCGACCCCGGCCAGAAACAGACGGCGCAGCATTTCGGGACTGCGGCTGGCAGGGCCAACGGTCGCAAGGATCTTGGCGCGGCGGGGACGCAGCGCAGCAATTGCATGTTGGTTCATGGGATATAGACCGCTCGGAAGTCGTTGACATTGGTCAGGGTCGGGCCGGTCGTCACCAGATCACCGATCCGGGAAAACAGGCTATAGCTGTCATGCCTCGCCAGCATCGCGGCGGGGTCCAGACCCGCCGCGCGGGCGCGCAGCAGAGTGTCGGGGGTGACGATGGCACCTGCGGCGTCTTCGCTGCCGTCGATGCCGTCCGTGTCGCAGGCCAGCGCGTGGATGTTTGCACCATTCAGCGCTGAAGCCATGGACAGCAGAAATTCGGTGTTACGTCCGCCGCGCCCCGGCTTCACCGCGCCAATGGTCACGGTGGTTTCGCCGCCTGACAGCAAGACGGCTGGCCCTTTGACAGGCAGGCCGTGCAATGCGGCGCTTTGGGCGATGCCTGCCATGACCTGACCGGCGGCGGCGGCCTCGCCCTCGATCGCATCGCCAAGGATCAGAGGCGTGATCCCTTCGGCGCGGGCCAGATCGGCGGCAGCGCGGAGGGCCAGCAAGGGAGTCGAGATCATGCGGTAGTTCGCATCGAACCGGGGCAACGGCGCGGGTGTTTCCAGCAGCAAGCGCCGCGCGGATGGCGGCAGGTCATCGCCCAGTTGCGCGGCAATGGCCGACATGTCCATCGCCGCATCCGGATCCCAAACGGTTGGACCGGACGCAATCGCCAAGGGATCGTCCCCCGGCACGTCCGAAATCGCCAGCGTCACCACCCGCGCAGGGGCGGCGGCCAGTGCAAGACGCCCGCCCTTGATCGCGGAAAGCCTGCGCCGGACCCGGTTCATCACCGAAATCGGCGCGCCCGAGGCCAGCAGCAGCCGGTTCACCTGCATCTTTTCGTCCAGCGTCAGACTGGGCGCCGGTGCGGTCATCAACGCCGACCCTCCGCCCGAGATCAGTGCCAGCACCAGATCATCCGGACCAAGCCCACTGACCGCCTGCAGGATGCGCTGCGCTGCAATCGCGCCGTTGGCATCCGGCACCGGATGGGCGGCCTGCAAGACCTCGATCTGCCGGGTGGGGACGGCATGGCCGTAGCGGGTCACGACGACACCCGACAGATCGACGTTTGGCCACGCGGCCTCGACCGCAGCGGCCATGGCGGCGGCGGATTTGCCCGCCCCCACCACAACCACCCGCCCGAGGGGAGGATCGGGCAAGTGCTGCGCGATCGTCTTTGCCGGGTTGGCGCTGTCCACTGCCGCGCGGAATAGTCGCAGCAGCAGGTCCTTGGGATCGCGCGTCATCATCCGCGCCTTAGATATTCGCGCCGCGAATGGCTTCGCAGACGGCATCGGTGACCTGCTGGGTGTTGGCCGTGCCGCCCACATCCGGGGTCATCACGCCATCGGCGCAGACCTGTTCCACCGCCGTCATCAGGCGCTTCGCGGCATCGCCTTCGCCCAGATGTTCCAGCATCTGCGCGGCGGTCCAGAAGGTCGCGACCGGATTTGCGATGCCCTTGCCGGTGATGTCAAAAGCCGAGCCGTGGATCGGTTCGAACATCGACGGAAAGCGCCGCTCGGGGTCGATATTGCCGGTGGGGGCCACGCCAAGGCTTCCCGCCAGCGCGCCCGCCAGATCCGACAAGATGTCGGCATGCAGGTTGGTCGCGACGATTGTATCCAAACTTTGCGGGTTTTTGACCATGCGCACGGTCATCGCATCGACCAGCATCTTGTCCCAAGTGACATCGGGGAACTCTTTGGACACCTCGGCGGCGATTTCGTCCCACATCACCATGCCGTGGCGCTGTGCGTTGGATTTCGTCACGACGGTCAGGAATTTGCGCGGACGCGACTGGGCCAGCTTGAAGGCATAGCGCATGATGCGGGTCACGCCGACGCGGGTAAAGATCGCGACCTCGGTGCCGACTTCCTCGGGCAGACCGCGATGGGCGCGACCGCCATGGCCGGAATATTCCCCCTCCGAGTTTTCGCGCACGATCACCCAATCCAGATCGCCCGGACCGACGCCTTCCAGCGGCGATTGGATGCCCGGCAGGATCTTGGTCGGGCGGACGTTGGCATATTGGTCAAAGCCCTGACAGATCGGCAGGCGCAGACCCCACAGCGTGATGTGGTCCGGCACGTCCGGCGCACCCACCGCACCGAAGAAGATGGCGTCAAAGGCCTTCAGCTGCTCGGGGCCGTCCTCGGGCATCAGAGCGCCGGTCTTTTTGTAGCGGTCCGAGCCCCAGTCGAAATGGGTCACGTCAAAGCTGAACTTGCCGTCGCGCTTGGCCAGGGCCTCCAGCGCCTGCAGACCTGCGGCGATGACCTCGGGTCCGATCCCGTCTGCGGGGATTGCGGCGATGCGATAGGTGCGGGTTTCAGCGGACATGTCGGACGCTTTCTGTGCAATGGTCATGGCTTAGCCTTTCAGACTGGCGTTTTGGGTGGGGGTGGACACGTCCTTGCGTGCGGTTCCCGCGATGATCAGGGTGACGACCGCCGACAGGATCAGCAGTGCCGCGACGAAATACAGGCCCCATTCAAAGCTGCCTGTGCGTTCCTTGATCAGGCCGATGGCATAGGGGCCGACAAAGCCGCCCAGATTGCCCAGCGAGTTGATCGTGGCGATACCCGTCGCCGCAGCAGATCCCGACAGGAAGATCGTGGGCATCGACCACAGCGGCGGTTTGGCGGCGCTGACACCGGCATTCACGACCACAAGGGCGATCACGACAGCAACCAGCGATGCGGCAAAGCCTGCAAAGAACAGCCCGATCCCGGCGGCCGTGCAAGCCAGCGCAACGTGCCAGGTGCGTTCACCGGTGCGATCCGAATGGCGCGACCAGGTATACATGGCGATCACAGCAAAGATCGGCGGGATGGCGTTGACAAGACCGGTCTGGAATGAGGTCAGGCCAAGCGCATTCAGCATTTGCGGCGCCCAGATGCCCAGCGTGTAAAGCCCGGCAGAAGTTCCGAAATAGACCAGCGACAGCGCCAGCACGCGGGGATCCAGCATCCCTTTCAGGATCGAATGGCTGGCCCCGGCTTTTTCCTTGGCAGCGCGTTCGGCGTTCATGGTGTTTGACAGCCATGCACGTTCCTCGGCATCCAGCCATTTGGCTTTTTCCGGACGGTCGGTCATGTAGAACAGCACGACGACGCCAAGGATCAGCGCAGGCACGGCCTCGAGCACGAACATCCATTGCCAGCCATGCCAGCCGCCAAGCCCGTCCATTTCCAGCAATGCACCAGAGATCGGCGAACCCAGCGCGACCGAGATCGGGGCTGCGGCCATGAACAATGCCGTCACCTGGGCACGGCTTTTGGCCGGGAACCAATAGGAAAGATACAGGATGATGCCGGGAAAGAACCCAGCCTCGGCCGCACCCAGCAGGAAACGCAGGATGTAGAAGCTCGTCGGCCCCTGCACGAAGGCCATGGCGCCTGAAATCAGGCCCCAGGTCAGCATGACCCGGGCGATCCAGATACGCGCGCCGAACTTTTCCAGCGCAAGATTCGAGGGCACCTCGAACAGGAAATAGCCGATAAAGAACAGGCCAGCCCCGAAACCGAAGATCGACGGCGACAGACCCACATCTTCGTTCATGTGGATCGCTGCAAAGCCCACGTTCACGCGGTCAAGAAACGCGATGAAGTAAAGCAGCATGATGAAGGGAATGATGCGCCATGAGATTTTCCTCATGACGCGCTTTTCGAGCGCATCGCTCATATTGTCCTCCCGGATTGAATGCGCTCTCCTCAGCGCCTTCGAACGAACCTAGCGGTTGGAACGGCCTTTTCTCAATCGTTCAAAGATTATATACTGAAACGATACAAACTGGACTGGGTCGCATGGAAATCAGACAGCTCCGCTGCATCGTCGCCGTCGCCGACGAGATGCATTTCGGACGTGCCGCCATGCGGCTGGAGATGCTGCCCGCCGCCTTGGGACGAACCGTGCGCCAGTTGGAAGACGGGCTCGGTATCGAGATATTTCAGCGCACGACCCGCGCCGTCACTGTCACGCCGGAAGGCCGCAAGCTGATCAAGGAGGCCCGGTCCCTGCTGACTGATCTGGACGCCGCCGAACATCGCTGGCGCAAGCTGGGTCGCCGGGCTGGGCAGGTATTGCGGCTTGGTGCCATTGATACGGCGGCCAGCGGCATGGTGCCGGGGCTGTTGCAAGCCGTTCACGCCGCCCTGCCCGACCTGAAGATCCAACTGGTCGAGGATCGGTCCATCAAGCTGATCCCGCGCCTGCTGGCAGGCAGTCTGGATTTGGCGCTGGTGCGTCCGGGGTTGAAACCGTTTCACCGCCGTTTGACAGGCCATTTCCTGTTAAGCGAAACCTCGGTCGTGGTCCTGCCCGAAGGCCATGCGCTGGCCGAAAGGGGCGAATTGACCATTCAAGACCTGCGGGATGTGCCGCTGATCGTGCCCGATCGCCGTTCGCGCCCGCATAGCCACGATCTGGTGTTTTCGCTGTTCGAGCGCGCGGGGCTTGAGCCGAGGATCGTGCAGAATGCCGACGAAAAGCAGACCATGATGAACATGGTCGCCGCAGGCATCGGGGCTGCCATTGTACCGCGCTGGTGGTCCGGTCTGGTGCCGCGTGGCGTGCGCATTGTTCAGCTGGAGACCCCTCAGAATGCGCCAAGCCTGCGCCTGCCGCTGCATGTCGTCTGGCCACGCGACGTGCGCGATCCATCGCGCGATGCCGTAGTTGCGCTGCTGATGTCCGTCTGCGACGACTTTGCTGTCGGCGCCTGATCGCGCCGCTCGGCAAGCCGTCCCGAAGCACTTGGGTCGACTATGTCCGGGGGCGGCTCGCCGGAGCAGCGCCAATATCCGCGAAGCCCTCCGGACCTACCGATTGCTGTGCCGCAGTATACCGCTTCTGAGACCCCGCAATCCGTTCGATGCGACTCAGGCCCCCGTGATATGCTAGCGATGTCGGACAATCCGGAGCTGGGGCGGGACGGTGGCAGAGGATACTGTCATGTCCACAGACTTCCTTCCTATCGTCCGACCTGATCACCCTGCGTGGAACAAGGGCCGCATCATAGGGCAGAAACGCCCGCTGTTGCCTAAGCATGTTTGGTCGATCCGGGTTCGTCTCGAGATGTCCGGCAACAAGCGTGATCTCGCACTGTTCAATATGGCCATTGATAGCAAGCTGAGGGGGTGTGATCTTGTTTGCCTGATGGTTCGAGAGGTCTTTGTCGCCGGCAGAGCAAAGGATCGTGCGTCGGTGACGAGAGCAAAACCGGGAAGCCAGTCCGCTTCGAGATCACCGAGACCACACGACAGTCGCTGGAGCGCTGGATTGCGGACCCCGAGATGATCGGCAGTGAGTATCTATGGCCGAGCCGCCTTCATGCCAGTCAGCACCTCTCGACGCGCCAGTACGCCCGCATCCTTCGTGAATGGGTTCTGTCGATCGGCCTCGAACCCAGCGGTTATGGCACCCATTCGATGCGGCGGACGAAAGTCGCTCAGCTCTACAAGAAGACAGGAAACCTGAGGGCTGTTCAGCTTTTATTAGGCCATACCAAGATGGATAGCACCGTTCGTTATCTCGGCGTCGACCTGGATGACGCGTTGGCGCTCTCTGAAGGAGTTGACCTGTAAGGTGTCCAGCGGCCGCCGGATGCGACGGCCGCACGCCCAGCTCATCGCGGATACCCGGGACGGCGTGCACCTCGTCATCCTCTCTCGCTTAGATCAAGCTCATGTTCGCGGAATGCCACTTGAGCGAACATGAGCCACATGTCATGTTAAGAAAACAAGATTTTTCGAACAAGTTGATAATCTCATGTTAAAGCCGACATACATTCTCCCGGGGCTGCCTCCACCGGTCGATCTGGAGACCGTGCCGGTCCTGAAAAGCCTCAACCGCGCTTCGCGGGCGCTGGCGAATCTGAAAGGTCAGGCCAGAACGATACCAAACCAAGGTATCCTGATCGACACCTTGGCATTGCAGGAGGCAAAGGCCTCCTCCGAAGTCGAGAACATCGTTACGACACAGGATGAGCTGTTTCAGGCAGACATGTTCCCCGATGATCCACAGTCCCCGGCCGCCAAGGAGGTCGCACGTTATCGCGATGCGCTGAGGCTTGGGCACCGGAGGCTGATTGAGACAGGTGGGCTTGTCCCGAACTCGACCCTCATCGACATGTTTCGCCTTCTGAAAGACCGCGACGATGCCTTTCGCGTAACGCCCGGAACTGCGCTGAAGAACGAGCGGAGCGGGGAAACCGTCTTCGTGCCACCGCAGGATGCCAACGAGATCATCCGCCTGATGACCGAACTCGAGCGGTTCGTGAACGATGACGCGTTGTCCGACCTTGACCCGCTGATCAAGATGGCGCTGATCCACCATCAGTTCGAAAGCATTCACCCGTTTGCGGACGGGAATGGGCGTATCGGTCGTATCCTGAATGTGCTTTACCTGACGCGCACCGGCTTGCTGGACATCCCTATCCTCTACCTCTCGCGCCATATCACCCGGCACAAGGGCGACTATTATCGACTGCTGCAAGCCGTCCGCGACGATGACGCGTGGGAGGACTGGGTAATCTTCATGCTGGATGCAGTGGCCGACACGGCTATCATTACCGCAGAGCTGGTCGAGGGCATTGGGATGCAAATGCGAGACGCGAAGCATCGGCTCCGGTCGGAGCTACCCAAGATCTACAGCCAGGATTTGCTCAACAATCTATTCCGGCACCCCTACACACGGATCGACTACGTCCAGAGCGAACTCGGCATCACGCGTCAGACTGCCGCCCGATATCTCGACACGCTCTCCGAGAACGGGTTTGTCGAAAAACACCGCGCCGGGAAGAGCAACTATTACATCAACACGGCTCTCGTCCGTTTGCTGATGACGGTGTCAGACGAGACCTGACAAGAGCAAGTGCTAGCCAGTTCTACTCGCCGCCCATGTGATCTGGAGGGCTGTGTTTGAACGCACGCTTTCCTATCATCGCGATGTGTGGATGCTGCGCCGCGGTTGGTCGGATTTAACCGCATTTCGAACATGGCTCGGGCGCGCCTTGCTGCGGTACGTCTCGAATGTCTGCTTTTGCAGAATGCGGCCAGGCAGCATCGGCGCGTGCCGACCGGCAGCTAAGGGCCGGCGACGCTCGGCTTGGTCGTGATCTGAATGAGTCCGTCCCTCGGTTGCTGGGCCGCAGCATCTTGCCCGGAGCCCATAGATGACTCTCGCGCCCGAGCAGTTTTCAGTGTTTGCAGCGTTGGATTGGCCCAAAGCATCTTTTGGCCGAATCCGGAGCCTTATCGTAGCAGCCATGTGCGTTTGTCGCTCAGAATGTCAACGAAATGTCCCGGCGAGAAGTGGACAATCGCGTCATGCTGGCCGCCCAAGGAACACGCGCACCTCTAGTCATCTAACCGAAAGGACAACTTGCTCGGCGAAGTATGCCGCGGCTACGTCGAGAATGACGATCTGCGTTTTTTTCCCGTTTTAAAGTAGCCATTTATTTGGAGCTATCATGCCCGATACCGGCCCGTCCCGCCTGCTTTCTGTCGATGCGCCTTCGGTGCTTGATCTTCGGGCCGGGCAGGTCCAGGCGATCTTTGCTGCCAGCGTCAGCGACCCCGACGGCGTCCAGCAGGTCACCGTCTATTTCGACCGTCCGCTGGCCACCGAAACCGGGGCCTACGCGTTCCAGATCATTCATGGTTGGGGCGCGGATTGGGCTGATGGCAGCCACAGTTACGCAGCGCAGGTCCTGCCGCATAATATCGGCGGCACGCTCAACATCACCCATGTCGAAATCACCGACAATCTGGGGAATCGCACAACGGTCTCGGGGCCGACCCTGCGCGGGCTTGGGGTTGATACCTCGATCACCATCCAGAGCACCGATCCTGACAGAACCGCGCCGGAACTGACTTCGCTTAACCTGCCTGACCGAGTAGATCTGCGCAATGGTAATGTCATGGCTGAATTTTGGGCCGCTGGCAGCGATGTCAACCAAGTCAGCGATATCGCGATCATATTCGACCGAGATATCGCGGTTCGTTATGGCAGCGCCGGCAGCTACAGCTTCAATAATGTGACCTTTTCACCCGGCGAAGTGAACGGCAGTGCATTTCGGGAAATCACCGCTGCAAACTATTCAGGGACCGTCGATATCAGACAGGTCTGGATCACCGACGAATATGGCAATCGGCGGATCTATACCAATGACCAGTTGCGCGAACTGGGCTTCGATACCTCGTTCGAACTGATCGGCGCACAAGCCCCCACGCCAACGACCTATGTCGCGGCATTTCCCGAAACAATCACCCTGCGAGAAGGTCAGACGGCCAATCTGGCGTTGAACTTTGTCGGCATGACCAACCACTGGGTCAACTACAGCTATTATACCACCACCTCGGGAGGCACCGCAGGTGTGGGGGATATCGGGGCCACCTCGGGCAACGGCTATCTCAGCGTGGCCTCGACCTTTCCGACGACGCGACAGCAGAGCTTCTCCATCTCGGCGATCCGCGATGGGGTGATGGAGACGACAGAAACCGCCTATCTGGTGATCGAACTTAGCGGCAACATGACCTTTCCGGACGGCGGCACCATACAGGTCGTCGAGATCCGCATCACCGATGACAACCGTATCACCGGCGGCGCAGGTCGCGACGTGCTTTACGGCACAAGTGGGGTCGATACTTTGACCGGTGGCTCAGGCAATGATGTCTACCATGTCACGCCGGGCGATCTGGTAATCGAGGCCGCCGATGGTGGCATCGATACGGTTCATAGCGCATTTAGCCGCGCGATCGAGGCCAACGTCGAAAACCTGACCCTGACTGGATCGGGTCACATCAACGGCAGCGGCAATGTCCTGGCGAATCTGCTTGTCGGCAATGCCGGAAACAATGTCCTAAACGGCGGAGTTGGTACCGACACCATGAGGGGTGGTTCTGGGAACGATACCTACGTCGTCGACAATATTGGCGACGTTGTGAGCGAGGGATGGAATGCAGGAACCGACCGTGTTCTGTCCGCGATCAACTATACATTGGGCGCACATGTCGAAAACCTGGTCCTGACTGGCGCGGCGCACCTGAATGGCACAGGGAATGCATTGGCCAACCAGATATTGGGCAATGCCGGAAACAACATCCTGAATGGCGGGCTGGGAGCTGACACCATGCAGGGCGGCGCCGGTAACGACACCTATATCGTGGACATTATTGGCGACCGTGTGGTCGAGGGCCTGAATGCGGGCGTCGATCGCGTGCAATCCTCGGTCAGTTTCACTTTGGGGGCGAATGTCGAAAATCTGACCCTGACTGGCATGGCGCATATCAATGGCACGGGGAATGTTATGGCCAACCAGATTATCGGCAATGCAGGCAATAACCTGTTCTTTGCCGGATTGGGCAACGACAATGTCCAGGGTGGCGCAGGCAACGATACGCTGCATGGCGGTTTGGGCAATGACATCCTGATCGGCGGTGCAGGCGCTGACCGCATCATCGGCGGACAGGGCGCAGATCGCATGACTGGCTCAGCGGGCGCGGATGTGTTCGTGTTCCAAACACTTGCGGATTCGACCACGGCCGTGGCCGGGCGCGACGTGATCACGGATTTCAGCTTTGCCCAAGGCGACCGTATCGACCTGAGTGCATTGGACGCGCGCACCAATGTTGCTGGAAATCAGGCGTTCAGCTTTATCGGCACTGGCGGCTTTACCGGAAATGCTGGTGAGCTGGCGTATCGAAGTGTCGCGGGTGGCACCCTTATCGTAGCCGATGTGAATGGCGATCGCATCGCGGATCTGGCGATCTTGCTGGACGACAGCCTAACGCTCAATGCCAACAGCTTTATTCTTTGAGATAATCAGGGGGCACCTGGTTGCAGGTGTCCCTTAGTCTCGAAGACCCCGGCGGAACTGAAGGTGCGCCGGCACATTGGCATCTGGGATAATCGGATATCCGCACCAAAATCCCGCAATGAGTTCGCGCCTGAAGTCTTGCCGATGGCCACATGGGGCTCAAACATCCACATCATTTTCCGATTTCCCACCACCGTGAATGGCAGCAATCTCAGCAGCGCCGTAACCTCCTCAAGGCTTTCGCGCGCGGTGTCTGAGCGGCCGCTTCCACGGATGCCGCGCGGCAGCATCCGTCGCGACCGAATGGCCGCAATGGGCCGGCCTAACTTGAGTGTTGATTGTGGGCTCCGCAGCCAAAGCAGAAATGTCTGGTTTGGAGCTTTTCGTGACGTAGGATTGGCCCCTTAACCGCAGCGGGCGAGCGGCCGGTTTGTCCCGGACCGCAGACGCTCTTCATCTCGAAATGCTGCGTCAAGTGCCAAATGGCTGCTTCGGAGAATGCCGCCGTGCAGCATCGCCAAGGTTTGACCGGTTGCTATGGGCCGCTTTTCGCAGGCAAAAGCAAGCCACATGCCCCATCTTGGCGAAGGAATAGTTGACACCTGAACGCGCGCAAGCTGTTCTGAGACAAGAACCAGCGAATTTTTTTGAATTGGATCAAGGAGTTTCCCATTGCTAACTCGTTCTTCGAGACGCTGCCTCATCCAAGACGGCGATCACGAGTGATCGAGCGCATCATTCTGGCCGATGATCATCCCGTATTTCGGTCAGGTCTTCTGCGAATCGTTGCAAAGCTGGTTCCACATGCGGAGTTGCTGGAAGCTGCGAATTTTGCAGAAGTTCGGCGCCACGCCGAAACGACACCCCCACCGTCGACTTTCTTTATGGACCTGCTCTTTCCGGGCTTCGATCCTGAAACAGGTATTGCGGAACTGCGGCAAAACTATCCGCGTGCGACGATCATCGTCATATCTATGGTCGATGATGACCAGACGCTGTCGCGTATCATGCAGGCTGGCGCGGATGGATTCATCGGTAAGGCTGTCATGCCCGACGACGTGGCCGAAGCGATCCGCGCGATCCGGGATGGCGAAGTCGTCGTCAAGCCTAGCAAAGGCGGGCCGATGACGACGAGCGCGCTTGATCCGCTGGCCGCACTCAGCAATCGACAGCGAGAGGTGCTTTGCCTTATTGCGCAGGGGGCGTCAAACAAGCAAATCGCGCGCGAACTGTGTATTTCTCCATTTACCGTGCGCATTCACGTCTCGGCTATTTTGCGCCTCCTTGACGTACCAACGCGGGCTGCTGCTGCGGCATACGCGGGCCAGCGCGGCCTTTAGGACAGGATTGCATTTTCTGCGACAGCATCAGCGCCCGCAACTCGGCCGGGCGCATGGGCTTGGGCAGGATCGGCAGCTGCGCATCATCCAGTTTTTCCCGGACACGGGATTCGTCATGGGCGGTGATGATGATGGCGGAAACAGCGGCACCTAAGGCCAGGCGAACGGCTGCGATCGCCCCGCCGCCGTTCATGGGGCCGTCCAGATCGAAATCGGCGATCACCATGTCGCATTGAGGGACCGGAGAGGGCATCTCGGCATAGGCTAGAACCTCACAGCCCCAACGCTCGATCAGCATTTTTGTCGACAGCAGAACAGCGGGGTCGTCTTCGATCAGCAACACCTGCATGCCGTGCAGCAAACTTTGCGAAGCAGTGCTGATCGTCGTAGGAGGTGCTGGCAAGTCGGTCACCGGAACCCCTGTCAGTGTCACGCATGTCCCCCGACCCAGCGACGATCTTAACTCGACGCCAATCCCAATCAGCCGGGCCATGCGATGCACAATCGCCAACCCAAGGCCCATGCCTTCGACATTCCGGCCAAGGTGCTGAACACGATAGAATTCGTCGAACAGATGCGGCTGATGTTCGGCCGCGATGCCAATACCGTTGTCGATGACGACAATGCTGATTGTCTTGCCGCGGCGGCGGCACCCCACCAGAACCTTGGCTTTTGGGGCATATTTGACAGCGTTCGACACAAGGTTCTGCAACATGACCGCCAACAGGCCCGGATCGGCACGAACGATCAGGCCGGTTTCCACAAATCGCAACTGGATCCCGGCGCGCCGGGCGGGCTCTTTATTTTGAGTCACGACATCACAGATCAGCGGACCCAAGGCGACGGCCTGCGGGCGAGGAACAACTTTGCCGCTGTCCAATGTTGCCGAATCCAGCAACGATCTGAACATGCGCCGAACTGTGTGCAGCGAGTGCTCGATATTATCGACCATTTCGCGTTCCGTTGGATGCAAGCCGGCATCGCGCAGACAATTGGTGAGCAGTCCGATGGCATGGATCGGCTGGCGCAGATCGTGGCTGGCCTGCGCAAGAAAGCGGGATTTTGCAAGGTTTGCCGTATCAGCCGCGCAATACGCCTCGTGTGTGTCGGCGAGCAGCAGGCTGGCATAGAACGGGACGATCAACGAGGTCAGCACCATGGTTGCCAGTACATATGGCTGCCCCGCCCAGAACGGGCTGACAATCCCCAGAACAGCCAGGCTGACGAGGGCCGCGACCGTTGCCCCTGCAAGATAGCGCACGCCGTAGCGCATGCCAAAGCCGACTGTGATCCACAGCAAGAGCGATGCAACAGGAGCCATAAACGCGCCCCCCAAAGCCATCAGCAATGTCAGGCTGGAGAAATCTAGCAGCAGTGCAAAGATCCGACGTGGATGGTTCACACCGGGCCAAAGCCGGACTGCCGCAAACAACAGGCAAGTGATCAGCATATAGATCGGGGAGTATATCTGGAATGCTCGGTCCGCCCAGTCCTCGATCAAGCCGGACAGGCTGCCTGCCAAGGCGTAAAGTGCCGCCACCAGTGTCAGGACGACGCGAACCAACGACTGGCCTGCCTCGGCATCGTAGTTGCTGTCGGGTTGCCGCGTTCCCGATATCGCTCGGCGGATCCGCGTAAAGCTGACGCCAAAGCCCATGACAGCCCCCTTGGATTGCCTTTGGACCGTCATACTGACACGAATTCCCGCCCGCGCCGCATTTTTTGTCAGGCGCTCGCACGCAGGTGCACTTTTTTGTGGTCGGTGTAATCGGGACCATGCACAGCACCCGGGAACGAGCCGGACAGGATCAGCCGACGTTCAATATCTTCGATTGGGATACCGCCGCGTACCAACCACGCCGTCACCTCTTCGAAAAAGCCCTTCAAGGCGTCACAGTAGACGCTGGGATTGTCGAAACCATCGCGTGCAGAGTAACGGTTGGTGAATGTACCGCCGCGACAAGCCCCCCACCAAGGACAGCTTTGGCAGGCCTCAGGCGCGGTTAGGGCCGCATGCTGCATTTCAGCCAATGCGGGCGTGCTGAATATCTGAGCGACATGGTCAAAATCGCGGACATGTCCAATATCGCGAAAGCGGGCATCCAGCGTGCGGGCCGTATCTTCGGCACTCAGCATCCCGTCAGAGGACACCGTCAATATCCGGGACATGCGCTGCGCCGATGCGGTGCAGGTTCGCGCCCCCTCGTCGCTGAGCAGTGTGTCCAGAACATCCTTGATAAAGCGCACGCGCAGGTTGCCGTCAGCGCGACGCACCCAAGCGCGAAATACGCCCAGCATAAAATTTTCGATTCCGGCGATTTGGGCTTGGCCAATATCTTTGTCGTGGCCGCCATCGGGGGAAAGAAAGTTCATCCGCTCTGCCCCGATCTGATCGACGAAATGGTCAAGCCGCGCTGCGCCGTCGCCTTGGGGGTCAATCACGCTTAACAGGCCGGGCTTCAGATCGACGCCATTGTCATTTCCGCCCGACAATCGGCGAAACCCCTGAACCGCGCGGTCATAGGTGCCACGCCGATTTTTGTCGATCCGATGCAGGTCATTGGCTGCTTTGTCGCCGTCCAGACTGACGCCCACACCAATGCCATGTTCAGTGCAAAAGCGAATCCAGGCCTCATTGACCAGCATGCCGTTCGTTTGCATCGACAGGCCGACTTCTGCGACCTTCCCAGTTTCCGCCAGCTGCGACGCTGCGCGCGCGATCCGGCCAATGATGGGCTTGGGTGCCATCATCGGTTCGCCACCGTGAAAATAGATCATCAGATTTTCGACTGCGCCATCCGCAGTGACACGTTCCAGAAACGCCTCGATCTCGGATGCGGCATCTGCGGTGAGATAGGGCGGGTGATGCTTGTGGCTGTCGTCGCCTCCAAAGAAGAAATAGCAATAAGTGCAGGCGATATTACAGCGCTCGGCCACCTTGATGATCAGATCAAGGGATTTCGCTTCTTTGTTGTGCATGACGATGTCCTTTCGATCCCGTCTCAGCGGCCGAGCGCGTCAGCTTGCTATTCGCATTGCCCCGTGGTCGTGGTCTTGTTGTGACCATTGCCGCGCAGGAATTCGGCCCGACCGAAACAGACCTGTCCGCCAGACACCAAACCAAGTTCGTCGTCGCTTAGAAATTGCAGATCGGCCGATGGCGCATCGGTGTCAGTGCCCTGATGCGACACGCGGTCTGCGATGATTTTGCGAAGGCTCATTGTCTTCTCCTCTTGCTGAAAAGCGCGGGAACCGCCCCGCGATGGACGGCCAGAAAACGGCATTCCTCCGTGCTGTTTTCCGAACGGCTTAATGCTGTCAGCCCCATGGATTCTTGGCCATTAGCACAAATGCACTAATTTACACTCTGTCGGCGGAGGCCTGCGCATGGGTGCTTTGCAACGGCGTGCGCAGGCCCGGTGGCACCGCAACAATCCCGCCTGACCCATCCAGCCGCACCACGCGATCTGCCATTGCAAGCGTCGTTTCGCGATGCGCGACAACGATGCGTGTCATTGGCAGACGACGAACGGCCGCATTGATTGCCTGTTCGTTCATGCTGTCCAGATGGCTGGTCGCCTCATCCAGAAACAGCACCGCCGGACGACGGCACAGGGCACGCGCCAGAACGACCCTTTGCCGCTGTCCCCCCGACAAAGAGCTGCCCATATCGCCCACCATCGTTTCATAGCCCATTGGCAGTGCCATGATGTCGTCGTGGATCGCCGCCATGCGCGCGCATTCATGCAGCCATTCTTCGGGTGTCGTGCCGTCAAATGCCGAAATATTGTCGCGGATCGATCCCGCGAACAGACGGTCGTCCTGCAATACACAGCCGATGCGGCTGCGATAGGATGCCAGACCAATGCTGGATACGGGAATGTCATCAATCAGGATTTGCCCCTCGAGCGGACTGGCAAGGCCGGACAGCAGTTTCAGGAAGGTCGTCTTGCCCACGCCCGAGGGACCGGCCACGCCAATACACTCACCCGGCGCGACCTTCAGGTTCAGATCCCGCAGCAGCATCGGTTCATTGTCGGCATAGCGATAGGCCAGTCCCCGGACCTCCAATGCCGATGCCCCGCGATCCATTATTGCCGGTGTGGCAAGCGATTGCTTGTCATCCCCCTCTTCGGTGTCAGCCAAGGCAATGTCGGAGATGCGCTCTCCGTGCAGGGACAACATTCGGAATTGCACCAGCGTGTCGATCAGAGCGACGATGCGTGTCGCGAACTGATCCTTATATGCCAGAAACGCCACAAACATGCCGACCGATAAGGAACCATCGATCACCGCGCGGACGCCCAGCCAGATGATCAGCACCCGGTCCAGACCGAACAAAGCCGTGCTGGCCGCGTGGTGCCAGGTTTCCATGCGCTGGATGCGCAGGCCGGCATTGATCCGCTCGACCAGATGATTGACCCAAATGCTGCGGCGGCGGGGCTCAAGGCCCAACACTTTGACGCTGGCAATCCCACGGACGGTCTCCATGAAATGGGTTCCTTCCTGCGCGGAATGAACGATCATTTCTTCGGCGCCGCGCCTGAACGCGCGATACGAAATCAAGCGAAACAGCGTGTAAAGTGCCATGCTGATCAAGGCGGCCAGTGCCAGCCAGCCGCTGTAAAGCAGCATCATCAGCACCAGAACAAAAGTCATGACACCGTCAAGCAGCGACTGGATGGCCCGCGTGGTCAGCACCTCTTGCATGCTGTCCACGGACGAAAACCGCGACACTATATCTCCCACATGCCGCTTTTCGAAAAACCCCAAAGGCAGACGCAGGAGACGGTCGAACAGCGCAACGCGCCATTGCAGGATCAGGCTGGAGCCGACCATCATGGCGATCCAGGTGCGGGCCAACGTCGCTGCGACCTGCAGGATCAGCAATAGGGCCAAGGCCATGGCGATCAGCGTCAGCAAATCGTGGTCGGCCGCCACGATTACCTCGTCTAGCACCAACTGAAAACCGATGGGCAGTGCGATGGTCACCATTTCGACCAAAACCGAGATGGCTAGGACATGAACTGCTGCCCGCCCTATCCCCGACGTGCGCATGACCAATTCGCCCAGCCGGATCCGCACGCGTTCATCACCGCGTTGGAACTCGCCCGTTGGCCACGCCTCGAGGGCGACGCCGGTGAAGGAATCGGATACCTGATCGAAGCTAAGCCGCCGCTGACCGACGGCCGGATCATTGATATAGGCATGCCGACCCGTCAGCCGCGTCAGGACCACGAAATGCTTTTGATCCCAGTGCAGGATGCAGGGCAGTCGCAGGCGGTGAAGATCGCTCATCTCCAGCCGCAATGCCCGTGTCGCAAGGCCTAGTCCGGTGCCAAGCTGGACAAGATCCTTTAGGTTCGAGCCATGCATAGACAAAGAAATCCTGCGTCTTATTGCCAGCATGTCCAGCCTGCGGCCATGATATCCGGCTAGCATCGCCATACAGGCAACGCCGCATTCCGCGGCCTCGGATTGCAGGATGACAGGGGTTTTGCTGGTCAGACGCGACGACAGTCGGTCAAGCAGGGCACGGCTCATGTCTTGTCACCGGACCCGGTTCGGGCGAATGACCCCCGCAGCCCGAACAGGGGCTCAAGAATCCATTGCCATAAAGGTCTGCTTTCCAGCAACAAATGGGCTTCGACCTGCATTCCAGCCTGCAATGGCTCGGCTTTACCATAGGCCAGAACATAGGGGTTGTCGGGCACGACCGTCACGCGAAACAGGCTTGGCCCCTTGTCCGCATCGGTGGCGGAAACTAAATCCGCTGCCTCGTCCGTCAACAGATTGGCCCGTGATATGACGCTGATTTGGCCGGGATACTGCCCGAATTTCTGATAGGGAAAGGCTGGATATCGCAACAGAACATCCGCACCTTCGCGCAGAAATCCGACCGAACCGCCCGGCGCCACAAGCTGCACGACAAGCGGCTGATCGTTGGGAACGATGGTCAGCAAAGGCGTACCCTCGGCGACGGTCTGCCCCGCTTTGCTGATGATGCCCGTCACGATGCCGTCCCGTGGCGCGATAATGCGCAGGCCACGCAAGGCCTCAACCTGAGAAAGCTGTTGTTCGACATCCAGAAGCTGACCATCCAGCACCGCGATCCGGGCACGCGCCTCGGGCATAAAGCCTGCGATTTCGCGACCCAGCACTTCGCGCTGGCCCGTCAACTGCACTTTCTCGCGACGCAGCCCGGCAAGGATAGCGCGTTGTGACTGCTGCGATTGCAACCGAGCCTCATAGTCAGCCGCAAGGCCCATGCCACGTTCCAGATTGCGGCGTTGTCGATCCGTAAAGTACTGTAACTGTTCTGAAAACTCGGCGGCGGCTGCAATTTGCGCCTCAAGCTGGGGAAGTTCGTCGTCAAGGTTTCTCATCTGCTGATGCAGGCGCTCTAGTGCTGCGACGTCGAATTCCTGCTGCGACGCCAAAGCCTGCTGCAATTCGCCCCGCTTGCGGTCGAGAATTTCCGTCACAGCGTCCTGTGTATTGCCCCGCGCCGTCGCGGTGTCGATATCCAAGGCATAGAGTGTCTGCCCCTTGCGCACGCGGTCACCTTCGCTAACGGCAAGTTCGCTGATCCAGCCCGCTTGGCTTGCCACCAGCCGTGTCAGGCCACCTGCAGGCAGGATCACACCTGACACTTTCACCCGCCGGGTATATTCGCCAAAAGCGATAAAACAGGCGGTCGCCACCACGAATACGGCCGCGAACAGCGCAGTCGCCCCGGCCGGGACACCGTTCGCCACCATCGGACGGCCCACCCATTCAGATTGCCGTTTTTCCCTGACCTGACTGCGAAAAAGCGCTCGTGACATAGCGGTCAGCTTAACGCATGTCGTTTTGAGCATCTGCTAGCACGGATGTGCTATTGGCGGATAGGAAATGACCTCTTTTTGGCCGGTATGGCGAACTAAATTCAGAACTGCGGTCTGTCCCGTCTGACCTGCTGTCGGTTTCGTGGACACGAAAATTAGATCGTGACCAAGGAAGCCGCAAATGAGTGCTTGCGTCCTGGATCAGCCGAGGTGGCCGCCGCGATCACTGGCAGTCTCGCCTGCGCGAGAAGCTCAAGCGATGAAAATGCGGCACTCTTAGTCGAATGGCAGCTTCGAGAAATGCTGCGGCGCAGCATTCGGAAAGGTTCGACCGTCGGCTTAGGGTCGGGAGGGAAGGCGAGCCGACCCCAGGCATCCTTACCCTACCCCCTGGGGATGCTGCGCTGCGTCGAGCCCTTTGCCGCCGTTGGAACAATCCTCAATGCTCGGCGATTGGTGTTGAGAAGGGGGATGTCATGGGACTTAAACAAGAGCTTTTCACGATTGAACAGGGGTTCTGGCTGTCTGGAAAGGAGCATTTTTCAGCGCATCTCGATGCACATTGCGTCCTTGCATTTCCTCAGGCCGGTGAAATGCACGGTGTCCAGACGCGTGAGGACGTCGCAAGAACCGCAACGTCAGAGAATAGATGGAAAGACCTGCGCATGACGGACCGCAGTGTTCTTCAGCCTTCGCCAGACGTGGCAATTATCAGTTACCGTGCCGACGTGAACCGAGCCGATGGCCAACCCTATTCGGCGCTGATCGGGTCAGCCTATATCCGGCGCGATGAGGGATGGAAGCTAGCTTTTCATCAACATTCGCCGCTGTAGCGCACCATAGTGATGAATAAAAAACATGTTTGAGTGGCAGCTTCGTCCCATCGCCTACGGCACGTCGGAGCCGGCGCCCGCGCGGGCGAGCAGCATCGTCGCGTCGAGCTCTACGCTGCGGGTCGAAAGGTTGAACTCCGTCAGGTATTTCATAAGCTGCGTTCGCGATTGAAGCCCGCGGAGAACTACAGATGGGAATCATCCTTGTGCCAGGGTTCATGCTCGACGCCGACCTTTGGTCAGATGTGATCCATGACCTCGCCACGTTTGGCCCAATCATTCACGCTGACCCAATGGGGGCCTTGTCCATCGAGGACATGGCGGAAAAAACGCTTGCGGTGGCTCCCAACACATTCGCGGTTGTGGGCTTTTCCATGGGAGGCTATGTCGCCCGCGAGATTCAGCGCATAGCGCCTCAGAGAGTGTCAAAGCTGGTGCTGCTCGCCACCTCCGCGCGGGGCGACAGCGATCTTCAGGCCCGAAGGAAAGTCGCAATCGCTGACGCGGACCCTTCGGCGTTTCGTGGTCTTAGCCGCCAATCCATTCGTCGCTCTCTTTCGCCCGAACGCGAAGAAGACAACGCCCTTGTCGAACGGATACATGCAATGAGCGTGCGCCTCGGTGGGCAGACATTCCGTAATCAAGCCGTGTTCCGGCGCGACGGCGATCTTGACAAGCTTCCGACCATCGATTGTCCCACCTTGATCGTGGCGGGGGGTAAGGATCGACTACGATCCTTAGAAGAGGCGGCCGAGATGCAGTCCGCCATTCCCGACGCTCAAATGAAGATCATTGAAGTGGGGCATATGATCCCTATGGAGGCTCCGGCGGAGCTGTCACCACTTTTGCGCGCTTTCCTGTCCGGCTGATTAAGAGTCCGCTTCGTCCCAACCGCAGACGCTCTGCAGCTCTAAATGCTGCGCCGCGTGTCGAGCGGCAGCTTCCGGGAATGCGGCAAAGCAGCATTGGTCGAGGCCGACTGGCAGCAATGGGCCGGGTCAGGGTGGTTGTTACCCGAGTTGTCGGATGCACTCCGTATCCGGTCACTAGTTCCGACACAGTGCACTCGCCTTTCAGAGCCTCCAGCGCGACGCGCGCCTTGTTGCCCGCGTCATGGTTCTTGCGTTTCCGCATTCCTGATCTCCTCGTCTTTGTGGACGAAGCGTCAAAATGCTAACGTATGCCGGATAGCTTGGCCACATCCACGAATTCACGGACCTGACGCGACCTGTTCGACCTTTTCCAGGCCAGCACGGTGCTGATACGGAATTGCGGGTGCATGATGGGGCGTGCCTCGACACTGCGTCCCAAGAAGCCGATCAGGCTTTCGGGATAGATAGTCACCCCCAGTCCCGCCGCAACCAGCCCCAGCAAAGCCAATGTATTCGATGCCTCCAGCGTGATGTTCAGGGATATTCCTTCGGCGCTGAACAAGTTGTTCAGGCGCCAGCGATATTCATCCCATTCGTGCGTGTCGCCAAGGATGACGTCTTGCCCCGACAGATCGGCAGGCGTCACCGTCGCAAGACGCAACAAGGCGTGATTGCGGGGCGTCACGACATAGAGCGGCTCCACCGACAGGGTCAGGGTGTGGTAATCGGAATGATCGAAAGGGCCTATCATGTAGCCCAGGTCGATCTCGTCATTCGCCAGTGCGATCTTTTGGCCTTGGGTCCGGATATAGCGGATTGTCAGATCGACCTCAGGATGGGCATGTCGAAAACGCGCCACTGCCGCAGGCATCAACTCGGTTGCGGCAAAGGCCATGTACCCCACGTTGAGCGCTCCGAGTTTCCCATCGGCGATCCGCCGCGCCAGGTGGATCGATGTTTCGTAGCCCCGAAGCAGCCCCGCATTGTCGTCATAAAAGCTGCGACCAGCTTGGGTCAGACGCACCTCCCGAGTTGTGCGTTCCAGCAAGCGGAACCCCAATGTCGCTTCCAGTTTCTGGATCCGCCGACTTAGGGCCGATTGATCCAGATGCAGCCGCTCGGCGGCGCGACGAAAGCTGAGCTCTTCGGCAAGTGTGATGAACGAATGAACATTCTCGATGCCGAAATGATCACTCACGGAATGACAACCTCTCATTAATGCATACGGCGCATGAATAATTGCTGACATGCCATTTCACCATCGTCAACGGAGCAAGGCAGTATGGCACCAGTGCGACGGATGACTGAACACTCACTGCGTGTGAAAACGGCTTATCCGTGCGCCATTCTCATCAAGTTAAGGATCTGATCATGAGCGAAATGGACACCAAGGAACTGGACCGTCTGCTGCAAGAAGCTTTCGACACCGCGAGCAAGCTTTACAAAGAGCGCGGGTTTCAACGGCGTGTCGGCTTTGGCAAACGTCCCGCGCTGGTCAGCGTCGATCTGGCCAATGCTTGGACCCGTCCCGGCAATCCCTTCACCTGCGACCAGGAGAAGATGGACAACGAGATCATCCCGGGGATGCAGAAGCTGCTGAAGGCCTTCCGGGCCGCGCGTTTGCCTGTGGTGCATGTGACCACCGCCTATGAGATCACCGACCGCAATGCCGATTTCACCGACATGGGCCTGTGGCACAACAAGATCCCGGTCGACGTGGTCGACATCAAGGACACGGACCTGTGGGCCATCGACAGCCGCATCGAACCCATCGAAGGCGAATACACGCTGTTGAAAAAGCGCGCCTCGTCGTTCCATGGCACCGAGTTGGCAGGCATTCTGCGCGCAAACAATGTGGATACCATCCTGGTCACCGGCGTGACCGCTTGCGCCTGCGTGCGCCAGACGATCTGCGACGGCATTGCTGACGGCTTCCGCACCATTGCGGTCAAGGAAGCCATCGGCGACCGGGTGCCCGGCGCGGTCGCCTGGAATCTTTTCGACATCGATGCCAAGTTCGGCGACGTTCACACCGTGGATGAATGCGTGAGCTACATCGACGGTCTTGGTGCGCAGAAGGTCGCGGCTGAATGATCCCGAAGGGCGCCCGAGCGGGCGCCCTTTTCCCTTGCTGGACAACATCCTCGCAAGGGCAACAAAAAATCTCAGGGAGACAATAATGACCAAGCACGCAGATGCTGCGACGCTACGCAAGGTCACGAACGCCGCAATCGCGGGAACCGTTATCGAATGGTTCGATTTCGCGATCTACGGCTTTATGGCACCGATCATCGCCGTGACCTTTTTTCCACCCGGCAACCAGATGGCGGGCTTGCTGCAAACCTTCGCGATCTTCGCTGTCGCTTTCGCTCTGCGCCCCATCGGAGGCGCGTATTTCGGCCTGATGGGCGACCGTTTAGGCCGTAAGCGCGTCCTCGCCCTGACAGTGCTTCTGATGTCGCTGGCAACGGCGGCGATCGGCTTGCTGCCCAGCTATCACACCATCGGAATCTGGGCACCAATCCTGTTGACGCTCGCGCGTTGTGTCCAAGGCTTCTCGGCCGGTGGCGAATATGCCGGCGCCGTAACGTATGTGATCGAACATGCGCCCGAGGATCAACGCTCGCGATGGTCCAGCTACATGCCAGCAGCGACCTTTGCCTCTTTTGCGTTGGCGGCACTGTGTTCTTGGCTTCTGACCGTTTCGCTCAGCCCAGAGCAGATGAATGCATGGGGCTGGCGTATTCCGTTTCTGATCGCCGCCCCGCTTGGGCTGGTGGCGCTGTATATCCGTCATCGGCTGGACGAAAGCCCGCTGTTCCAGCAGGTGCTGCAGACAACAGCCGCCGAACATGCCCATACCCCCCTTCGAGATACCTTGCTGAATGAATGGCGTCCGATGGTGCGGCTGGCCGGCTTCATCAGCCTGACAGCTTTGTCCTTCTATATCTTCTCGACCTACATGACGACTTTCCTGCGCAGCGTGGTTGGCATGGAGCCACGACACGTCCTGATGTCGAATGTGCTCGCCCTTGTAGCTGCCACGCTGATGGCACCGTTCATTGGCCGGGTGTGCGACCGCGTCGGGCGTCGCCCGATCATGGCGGCGGCCGCGCTGCTGCTGGGGGTGCTGTCTGTTCCCGCCTACACCCTTGCGTCCGACGGAACTTTTCTATCGGCGTTCAGTGCGCAAATTCTGCTGGCGCTAGGTGCGGTCAGCGCCAATGTCGTCACCGCCGTATTGTTGTGCGAAGTGTTCCCCACGCGAGTTCGTTATACCGCCTCAGCCGTGACCTATAACGTCGCTTATGCGGTTTTCGGCGGCACAGCACCCTTCGTCGCGACCTGGCTGATCTCGGCCTCGGGCAACCGCCTAGCTCCGGCGATCTATATCTCGCTGGTCGCGGGCATGGCGCTACTGGTGACGTGGTTTTCGCCCGAAACGGCAGGTCGGTCGTTTACCAGACAGGACCGCGACGACGCAGACCTCAAAGCCGAAAACCTGAGCCCACTTCCCAGGCGCGGCTGAACTATCAAATAAAACACCACTCCAACGGGAGCAAATCACATGGCTAGAATTGGCGTCGACGTAGGCGGGACAAATACAGATCTCGTTCTGGAATGCGCGAAGGGTGTCTTCTATCACAAGGTTCCGACCACTCTGAAAAACCAGTCGATCGGCGTGGTTCAGGGTGTGCAGGGCATCTGCGGCCAGGCGGGGATCGACCCGTCCGAAGTTGAAACCATTGTCCACGGCACCACGACGGCGACGAATATCACCATTGAACACAATGGCGCGGAATGCGGGATGATCACCACCCACGGCTTTCGCGACATCCTGCATATCGGCCGACACAAGCGCCCTTATAACTTCAGTCTGCATTTCGACGTGCCGTGGCAAAGCCAGCCGCTGGTCAAACGTCGAAACCGTATCGCTGTGCGCGAGCGGATCATGCCGCCGACCGGCGAGATACTGGAACCGTTGGATGAACAGGCCGTCCGCGACGCTTGCGCGTTGTTTCGCAAGCGCGGGATCGGCTCGGTCGTGATCGGCTTCATGTTCAGCTTTCTGAACGATGCCCACGAAGCCCGAGCCAAGGAGATCGTGATGGAGGAAATTCCCGGCGCCTACGTTACCATGTCTTCGGAACTGGCGCGGGTGATGCGGGAATATGAACGCTTCTCGACCGCTGCGATGAACTGCTATGTCGGCCCTAAGACCGCTTATTACCTGCGCGACCTCGATGCTCGGCTGCGCGAGGCGGGGGTCACGTCCAAGCTGCGGATCATGCAGTCGAACGGTGGTGTATCCACTGTCGAATCCTGCGCGCGTCGTCCGATCCGCATCCTGATGTCCGGCCCGGCCGGCGGTGTCATCGGCGGCGCGTCCGAAGGTGAGATGGCGGGCACGCCCAATATCATCACAGTGGATATCGGCGGCACATCGGCCGACATTTCGACCATTCCGGGCGGCCAGCTGAAGATCATGAACCAGCGCGACACCTATGTGTCAGGCTATCCGGTCCTGACCCCGATGATCGACCTTGTGACGATCGGCGCGGGTGGCGGGTCAGTGGCATTTGTCGACGAAGCGGGTGCCTTCAACGTCGGCCCGCGTTCCGCCGGTTCCGAACCCGGTCCCGCTTGCTATGGCCGCGGCGGAGAAGAGCCGACCGTCACCGATGCCCAGATCGTGCTGGGCCGCCTGGACCCTGACATGGCTTTGGGCGGCGACCTGCGGCTGGACGCCGAGCTGTCGCGCAAGGCAGTCGAGGAAAAGATCGCGACCCCCTTGGGGCTCAGCGTCAAGGAAGCGGCTCTGGGGATCATAAAGATCATCAACAACAACATGGCGCTGGCGATCCGGTCGAACTCGGTCGCGCGCGGCATCGACCCGCGCGAATTTTCCATCATGCCCTTTGGCGGCGCCGGCCCGCTGCATGGCGTGGCCCTGGCCGAGGCGGTCAGCGCGCGCGACGTGATCGTGCCAGTCGCGCCGGGCATCACCGCCGCCGTGGGGCTGCTGAAAACCGACTTGCAATACGAGCACACCGAGGCGGAGATCCTGATTCTAAACTCTGCCACCGATGCCGACATCGCCCGGATCAATGGCCATATCGAAAAGCTGCAGAACGCGGTCCACGATGAACTGGACGCCGATGGCATCGAGCGGGCTGCGCAGGATCTGAGGGTCATCGCGGAATGCCGCTATCAGGGGCAAGGCTTTGAACTACGCGCCGATTTTCCCGATGGGCCGCTGACGCCACAGAACATGCACGTCATCATCGACAGCTTCCACGACACGCATGAACGGGATTACGGCTATGCCTATCGCAAGGCCGAGGTGGAACTGATCACGCTGCGGGTCATCGGCTCGGCCAGCGTGCGCCAGATCGAGATCCCCAAGGTGCAGCCCACCGACGGCTCGTCCATCGACCGGGCGCTGATGTTCGTGCGCCCGACGACCTTTGACTGCGGGCGGACGCTGGAAACGCCGCGCTATGATCGCACGAAGCTGTTTGCAGGCGACCGCGTGCCGGGGCCGGCCATTCTGGTCCAGCACAATTCCACCACCCTGGTCCCGCCCGGCTACGTCGCCGAGACGCTGGACTATGGCAATACGCGCGTCAGCAAGGGGGCATGAGATGAACCAGATGAGCAAGATCACCGAGGTCGACCCGATCACGCTGCAAGTAATCCGCGGCGCCTTCGAGACCATCGCCGAAGAGATGGGGCACGTCCTGTATCGGATGTCCTTTTCCTCGATCATCCGGGAAAGCCAGGACTTGGGCGCGGGCCTGTTCGACACGGATTTCAACACGCTCTGCGAATCCGAATCGACGCCCATGCACATCGGGTCCATCCCCGGATATCTGCGCGGCATCGCCGAGACGCTGGAGGATGGCGAATGGTATGAAGGCGACGCGGTCGTCCACAACCATCCCTATCACGGATCGTCCCACACCCCGGACCTGGCCATCGTCGTGCCGGTGTTCTTCAAGGGGCGCCTTGTCGGGTTTGCCGGAAACACCGCGCACCACGTCGATATCGGTGCGGCGACGCCGGGACTGATCATCGACGTGCCCGATGTCTATGCCGAAGGGATGCTGTTCGCGGGGACGAAGCTTTACCGCAAGGGCGAACCCAACAACGCCATGTGGAACTATATCCGGCGCAATTCCCGTGCGGCAGGGCAGTTGGTCATGGATATCGAGGCACAGATCGCCTCGGCCCGGCTCGGCGCGCGCCGTTTCGTCGAACTGCTGGAAAAATACGGCGAGGAAAAGGTCTTCGGCGCAGCCAACCAGTTGATGGATTACGCCGAGCGGATGACCCGGCAGCGGATCAGCGAAATCCCCGATGGCGACTATACCGCCGAAGGCTGGCTGGACGACGATGGTCGCAACCGTGACCAGCGGCTAAAGGTCAAGGTGACGGTCCGGGTGCGTGGTGACGAGGTCGAGGTGGACCTGACGGGATCTGCCGATCAGACGCCCACCGCCTATAACGTGCCCTTCGAAGGGTCGACCAAGGTCGCGGCCTATGCGGGCTTTCGGAAGCTGCTGCTGGACGCGGCCACATCTGACATGCGCGTGCCTTCGAACGAGGGGTCGTTCCGTCCGATCAAGGTCACGGCACCGCTGGGCTCGATCTTCAATCCGCGCGCGCCAGCATCTGCAGAAGCCCGCTTTACCCAGTGCAATCGCATGATCGATCTGATCATCCGCGCGCTTGCCCCGGTGATGCCCGAGCAGGTGATCGCGGGATCTTCCGCCTCGATCAGCTTCGCGGCCTATTCCGGTGTGCGGCCCTCGGGCGACTACTGGGTGTTTCTGGAAGTGAACGAGGGTGCCTATGGCGGGCGGCCGCGATCTGACGGACCTGACAGCATCGACAACCTGATGGCCAACACCCGCAACAATCCGCTGGAAGATCTGGCAATGCATATCCCGATGGTCTGCGACCGCTATGAACTGCGTGACGATGCGCCTCCGGGCGCGGGCGAATTCCGGGGCGGCATCGGCGTCGTCAAGGCCCAGCGGGTGCTGACGCCGGCCTTCATCACCCACGAATCCGAACGCCATACCGACGCGCCCTGGGGCATCTTTGGCGGGCAGGATGGCGCGGTCGGACGTTGCACGATCAGCAACCCCGATAGGCCCGGCCAAGAGACCGAGATGCATTCCAAGTTCTCGGGCCTGGCGGTTGGGGCCAATGACGTGATGACCTATTACAGTCCGAACGGTGGCGGCTACGGCGAACCTTTGAAGCGCGCACCGCGCAAGGTGCTTGAGGATGTCCTGGACGGGTTCTGTTCCGTAAAGGACGCGCGCGCAGTCTACGGGATCGCCATAGATCTGGAAACCGAGACAGTGGACATGGCGACGACCGAAAGGCTGCGCTTGGCGATGCAGCGCCAGGACTGACCAAGGGGCCGCATCAAGCGGCCCTATTTCCTTTCCAGCATAAGAACGACCGCACGTGGCGAAGTCTGCCACGTGACGATCGCACATCTTCACCAAAGGGAAAACAACATGTCACTGACACAAGAGGAATTGGCCACCGGGCCGGACCGCACCGCCCTGATCGAGGAAAGCATCCTGCCCACCAAGGCAGGCGAGCGGCCCATCGGCATGTTGGGCTATGCCTGGATCTGGGTGGGCATCGCAGTCATCATCGCCACCTATTCGCTGGGCGCCACCGGCATCCAGGGCGGCTTCAGCCTGGCCACCGTCGCGCTGACGATCTTTCTGGCCAATCTGGCCATTGGCGCGGTGATGCTGATGACCGCCGATATCGGCACCGAGCACGGGCTGTCCTTCGCGGTCTACCTGCGTGCGCCATTCGGGATCCATGGCACGCATTTGCCCTCGGTGTCGCGCGGCATCGTCGCGGCAATGTGGTTCGGCATCCAGACTTATCTCGGGGCCTTGGCGCTGAACGGCATCGGCGAATACTTTCTTGGCTTCTCCAACTGGTTCCTGTGGTATGCGTTGTTTGCCGCAGTTCAGGTCGCCAACACCATGTTGGGGATCAAGTCGGTCGAGCGGCTGGCATCCCTGGCCGCGCCTGCGATCATCGCGATCTCGGGCTGGATGTATTTCACGCTGGAAGGCATCGCGGAAACCAAAGGGCTGAACATCTGGACCTTTCAGGCCCAGGGACAAGCGTCCCTGATCGTGCTGTTCATTGCCAACATGAGCTTTTGGTCAACGATGGCCATCGATATTCCGAACCTGTCGCGCTTCGTGAAGATGCAAACCGGAACCCGCAAATTCCTGCAGCGCAACCGGTCGATCTTTCTGGCGCAACTGGTCGCATTGCCCGTGACGCAGGCGATGATCGCCGGGCTGGGAGCTGTATCGTTCATCGCCACCGGCAACTGGAATCCGATCGAGGTCATTCAGGGCGACGCGCAAGGCATCGCGCTGCTGGTCCTGTTGATCCTGGTGGTGCTTGCTCAATGGTCCACCAACAATTCGGCCAACCTCATCCCCGCAGCCCTGACCTTCATCAATCTTGCGCCGCACATCATCAACTATCGCATGGCGGTGGTGATCGCGGGTGTCGTCGGCACGCTGTGTTTTCCGTGGCAAATTCTCGACAACCTGTTCGTCTTTCTGGGCTATTACGGCGCTTTCCTGTCGGCCATAGGCGGCATCATGGTCGCGGATTATTACGTCATCCGCCGCCGTCGCGTGAACGTGCCCGCATTGTTCGATCCCCAGGGTCAGTATCGTTACCGTCACGGCTTCAACCTGGCCGGGCTGATCGCCTGGGTGCTGGCGGGCGCCATCGCGGCATGGTGGTCGGCATTCGCTTTCGTGATCGGCTTCCCGTTGGGCTTCCTGTTCTATCTGGTGCTGATGAAATTGCTGGTGCTGCCACATCATCGCCAGGCCGAGCTTACAGGCAGTGGCGATGATTTTCTTGCGGCCTCGGTCGGCATGGATTGGCAATATGTCGGCGGCGGACACTTCACGCGTGCGCCCTGTGAAGCGGGCAATGCGGTTTCCAGGGAAGATTTGTAGTAGCAAGAAGCCGGTGGCGACTGCCGGCCGGCTTCTTCGAGACCACCTTTGCGGTCGGAAAAAGACCCTCTCTTCAAAGCTGGTTTGATCCGTGCGAACTCAAGATCCAACCCTCACCGCAACTGGCTGGGCACGTTCAGCACAAGCATCCGTAGAGATCGATCGCGGTATTTTCGGCCATTCGCAACTGGGATCGCCCTACCCCAAAGACCGTCAGGCAGGACGATTGGCCAGAGACCCTGCCCCGCTGGGTCATGGGCCGTTGTGGACGATATCCCTAGATACGCTCTGGCTTTTCGGACTGACCTGTGAGCGCGAGCCAATCGTGAAATCTCGTGCTCGGCCGCACATGCCCATCGGCGTCAATTGCCGCCGCCAGCCAATTCCAGCACGGCGTCGCGCGCGAACAGTTGCGCTACTTCGGTCGGCTCTGGCTGCGCGCGCAAGGCGACGAAGAATTGCGAATGCCAACCGATTCCGGGCAGGTCGATGCGCCGCATCTCGGCCGTGTCCAGCCATTTGCGTGCAAAATGCACCGGCAGAAAACCAAGGAAACAGCCGCTGCGGATCAGGATCGCCTGCGC
Source organism: Paracoccus laeviglucosivorans (assembly GCF_900182695.1). GTDB lineage: Bacteria > Pseudomonadota > Alphaproteobacteria > Rhodobacterales > Rhodobacteraceae > Paracoccus > Paracoccus laeviglucosivorans. Next base: position 32,016 of record NZ_FXTK01000021.1, on the reverse strand, counting down.
CTCCATATTCGAGACCGATGCGATGACGCGCGGATTGACCAAGGGGGCCAGTTCGGCGCGTTGCAGATAGGGGCGCACCGTCATCGGGTGTTGGGACAGCACCTCAAGCGAGATGTCCTGTTCCAGACCAAACAGCGGGTGGTGGTTGCCGCAGAACAACGCATGCTCCTCGGCATAGACCGGCATGTATTCGATATTCGGGTGTCGAGTGGGAAAGGGTCCTATGGCGACGTGGATGTCGCCGGTCTGCAGGGCCTTGCCAAGATCCTCGGGGGTTCCGACCTCAAGGCTGAGCCGCACCTCTTGTTCGCGCAGGAAAAAGCGGCGGATCGCGCGATGGACCGGCAGTTCGGGGTTGTCGGCCTCGCTATCTACGACGCCGACCCGCAGATGGCCCGCCAGCACCCTGCCCAACGTCCCAAGCCGCGCTTCGCAATCCTCGATCCCCGACAGCATCTGGCGCGCATATGCATAGACCGCCTCACCTTTTTCGGTCAGCGCAAAGCCACCCCGGCCACGGCGGCACAGCGCAAAGCCAAGAGTGACCTCCAGATCCTTGATATGTGTGCTGACGGCGGATTGGCTCATCCCCAGCACGGCTTGCGCGCCCGCGAAACCGCGATGATCGGCGACGGCGCAAAAGGTGCGCATGTTGCGCAGGGTGAAATCGCTGATCCGCATGGTTCGAAGGATACATCAGGAAATCTGATGTGAACATATTCAACTTCGGATTTATCGGGTGCATCGCTTGCCGCACAAACTTTCCGATACGGCACGCAGACCCCCGGGAGGAACCGGCCAAGGATAGGCTGGGCCGGGGGCGATGCATGGCATCACCGCGAAAGGGAGGAGACTTTCGCAATGACCGACACCACCGCCAGGCTGGCGCCTGACGCGACCGGAACCGTGCTGCGCCGCGCCGGCATGGCCAGCTTCATGGGCACGTTCGTCGAATGGTTCGACTATGCCTCATACGGCTTTCTCGCCACCGTCATCGCCGTGGTCTTTATTCCGGCCACGGATGCCCGCACCGCGTTGATCGCGACCTATGCGGTCTTTGCATTGTCCTTTATCGTGCGCCCCATCGGCGGCATTATCTGGGGCCACTTCGGCGACAGGATCGGGCGGCAGAAGACGCTTTCGCTGTCGATTTTCATCATGTCGGCCGCGACCTTTGTGATCGCGTTCCTGCCGACCTATGACATGATCGGGCTGTGGGCAGTGGGTCTGTTGCTGGCGACGCGGCTGGTGCAGGGCTTCGCGGCCTCGGGCGAATATGCCGGAGCGGCGTCGTTTCTGGCGGAATATGCACCGGACGACAAACGCGGCATGCTGACCTGCCTGGTTCCCGCGGGTGAGGCGGCGGGCCTGTTGGCGGCATCGCTGTTCGTTGCCATCCTGCATGGCGTGCTGACGGTCGAACAATTGCACAGCTGGGGATGGCGCCTGCCGTTCCTGATGGCGCTGCCCCTAGGTTATGTCGGCGCCTATATCCGCCGCAAGCTGGACGAGACCCCGCATTTCAAGGCGCTTGAGCGGGCGCAGCACGTGCCGCAGACCCCGGTGATCGAATTGATGACCAACCACCGGCGCGAGGTGCTGATCGCCTTTGGCGGCACGCTTTTGAACGCGGTCGGCTTTTATCTGGTGCTCAGCTATATGCCGACCTATCTGGCCGCTGAGCTGGGCGTATCCGAGACCGCCGCCTTCATCGGTTCGACCGTCTCACTGGCTGTCTATCTGGGTTCGATCTTTGTGATGGGGGCGCTGTCGGACAGAATCGGCCGGAAAAAGGTGCTGATGGCCTGCTCGGCACTGTTCGCCATCCTGACCGTTCCGATGTTCGCCATGTTGTCCAGCGCGGCGTTCACAGGCCTGATCTCACCCGGGTTTTTGGTGATCCTTGGCATCTGGTCCCTGTTCGGGGCGCTGCTGTCGATGAATGGCGGCACGCTGCCCACCTTCCTGTGCGAACTGTTCCCGACCCGCGTAAGGTTTTCGGGCTTCGCGCTAAGCTTCAACAGCGCCAATGCCCTGTTCGGTGGCACGGCCCCATTGATTGCGACCTGGCTGATCGGCGCCACGGGTTCGAAACTGGCCCCGGCCTGGTTCCTTGTCGTGGCGGCCATCGTCACCTTCGCCGCCATCGCGATCAGCACCGCCGGCAAGGCGGGCTCGGCATTGCAGCGCGACTGACGCCCCCGCGCTGCCTTAACTTTCCAAAGGACATCTAGACATGACCGCCCATACTTATCAGTCCGGCCGCCTGAACCTGCCTTTTGTCGGGATCGCGACCTTCGGCAAACGCCCCTATGTCGCCGACTGGAGCCAGATCGACGCCGATGTGGCCATCCTTGGTGCGCCGTTCGATTTCGGCACCCAGTTTCGCGCCGGGGCCCGGTTCGGGCCGCGCGCGGTGCGCGAGGCATCGACCCTGTTCAGCTTTGGCCATGCCGGGGCCTATGATCACGAAGACGACTGCACCTATCTGGACAGCGATGTGCGTATCGTCGATATCGGCGATGCCGACATCGTCCACACCGACACCACCGCCAGCCATGCTAGCATCAAGACCGGCGTGAAGGCCATTCTGGATGCCGGGGCACTGCCGGTGGTGATCGGCGGCGACCACTCGATCAATATCCCCTGTATCGAGGCATTCGAGGGACGGGGCGACATCCACGTCCTGCAAATCGACGCGCATCTGGATTTCGTCGACGAACGGCACGGCGTGCGGAACGGCCACGGCAACCCGATGCGCCGCGCGGCAGAAAAATCCTATGTCACCGGGTTGACGCAGGTTGGCATCCGCAACGTCTCATCCACCGCGAAAGAGGGCTACGAGGCCGCTCGCAGCATGGGCTCGGACATTCTGTCGGTGCGGCAGATGCGGGCGCTTGGGGCCAAGGCGGTGATCGAGCGGATCCCTGCGGGCGCGCGGGTCTATGTCACCATCGACATCGACGGCTTTTGCCCCTCGATCGCTCCGGGCACGGGCACGCCCAGCCATGGCGGCTTCGTCTATTACGAGGTGCTGGAGATGTTGCAGGCCTTGGCGAACCGCAACGAGGTGGTCGGCATCGATCTGGTCGAGGTCGCGCCCGATTACGACCACACCGGCGGCACCGCGATCCTTGCGGCGCAGGTTCTGCTGAACTTCATTGGGTTCATTTTCCACGCACGATCCGAGCGGGCCAAGGCATAACATCCCGTTCATGATGGACCGCGGCGGCGTGCCCCTGGTATCGCCGTCGCGAGTGCCGTCGAGCTTGCACATCAGCACAGATCGGCGTCGCAGAATGGAATGCGACGCCCTGGCCGATCTGCCAGTCAGCATTATGCCATGCTCATGACAGCGCCTGAAAAAACCGCGAATATCTCGATAATTGAGCTTATCTGCGTAGCCAGCGATGAAAAATAGCAATGTCAGTCACGACGAGCGAAGTGCGCTCTGCCGACCGTTTTTTGCCCGCGCCACGCTCGGGCTTTCAGACTTTTCCTGCCCACCGAGCGGTAGAACGTGATTTAGCCTCGCGGCCTGGAAGCCAACCGATTTCCCGCCGCAGCGCCTGAAAATGCGCCCGAAATGGAAAACGCAGCGCCCGGACGGTGCTCCATCTCAGCGGCAGCCTTCGAAAAGAGATGACCCCTTGATTTGGCTGAGGCGCATCCGAAAGCCAGATCGGCCCTAGCCGACCCGCCCACAGAAAACTGTGTAGGCTGGCTTGCGACAGGCGGGGCTGGCCCGCATCGGGAGGGGGTGTTTTCGGGTTATTCATTGACCAAATGCCCATCGGAAGGCGACCATGACAAATGAAAAAGCTGGCCTATCTGCAGATCCAGGCCGGCCAGTTCCTCATGCGTTTTCTGCACGCGAACTTCCTGCCCGCTTTGGGTCTCGAAGTAGATCGTCGCGGTTGCGCCGGTGAACTCCTCTCCGACCATGCGTGCTGCGACCGAGTTCTGGACATCCTGTGGCGCGTCGGCATGGACCTGCATCCGCGTGTCCAATACCGTCAGGCTGGATTTCTGACCTTCGATGCCGGGGGCGCCGACGCCTGGCAGAATGAAATCGCCGCTGTCGGTGACGATGGTCGGGCGCCCCTGCGCATCCCGCGCAAGCTCGCCGGAAAATATGTTCGACGAGCCTAGAAAGTCCGCGACGAAACGGCTGCGGGGCGCGCGATAGATGTCCCGAGGCGTGCCGATCTGCTCGACCTTGCCGCGGCTCATGATCACCACGCGGTCGGCCATCGAAAACGCCTCGGACTGGCTGTGGGTGACATAGACAAAGGTGATGCCCGTCTCACGCTGAAGGTTCTTCAGCACCGACTGCATCCTTACCTTCAGCGCCGCATCAAGCGCCGACAGCGGTTCGTCCAGAAGCAGAATCTTGGGTTCCACCACCAGCGATCGGGCCAGCGCGACGCGCTGCCGCTGGCCCCCCGAAAGCTGGCTGATATTGCGCCCCGCGAATTCGGCGATCTGCATCCGGTCCAGCCACTGCTCCGCCCGGCGCCGGCGGTCGGCCTTGCCCATGCCGCGCATTTTCAAGGCGAATTCCACATTCTCGACCACGTTCAGGAATGGGAACAGGGCCAAGCTTTGCCAGACCATCGGCGTGTCGCGCGACCAACTGGGCAGATCGTTGATGGGCTGGCCCGACAGCCGGATCACGCCCTCGGTCGGTGCCTCAAGCCCGGCCAGCATCCGCAGGGTGGTCGTCTTACCACAGCCCGACGAGCCCATCAGGGCCAGAAATTCGCCCTGCGAGATGTCCAAGTCGATTTTCTGGACGGCGGTATACGAACCGAACCGCTTGACGACGCCTTCGAAGGAAACAAGGGGCGCTTGGGTCATGAAGGTCATTCCTTGTCTTTGGCGGCGGTGCGGCCCAAAAGCAGCTGCGCTAGGATCAAAAGCGTCATCGAGATGACAAAGACGAAAGTGCCGATGGCGTTGATGCGCGGGCTGACTTGGCCTTGCAGAAAGCCCAGCACCTTGACGGGCAAGGTCTCATTCAGACCGCTGACGAACCAAGCGATGGCGAATTCGTCGAAAGACACCGCCATGGTCACGAACAGCGCACCCAAGATAGCCGGTCGGCAAAAAGGGACGATGACATGGCGCATCGTCGCCCATTCCGATGCGCCCAGATTCCACGCTGCGGGTTCAAGGGACGGATCCATCTGCGACAGCCGCAGCCGGATTACCGCCATGGCAAAAGGGGCGCAGATCACGACATGGGCAATGATGACGGCCAGCGCGTCGCCTGACAGGTTCAGCCGCGACAGGAAGGCCAGCATCGCAAGCCCCATGATGACCACGGGAATGGTCGGCGGCAGCAACGCCAGGGCCATGTATAGCTGCTTACCCATGAAGCTGTAGCGATAGTCTGTGTATGCCGCCCCGAAACCAAGTGCGGTCGAGATCACGCCCACCACGACGCCCACCAGCAGCGTGTTGCGCAGGCCCTCCCAGACCAGCGGATCGGCGGCGACCGCCCGATACCATTCGGTCGAGAAATGCCCCAGCGGGATGGTCGGAAAGCGGTCCGAGTTGAAGGAAAAGACAAAACTGGCCAGTATTGGCGCGAAGATGAACAGATAGGCCAGCACGACATAAAGCTTCAGCGCGCCACTGACCCAAGGGTTGCGGTTGGCCTGATTTTCCTGATTCATTTGCGTCCCCGATAGGCAAAGCGGATGGACAAGAAGGCCACGATCATCAGCGTCACGATCATGGTCAGCGCAATCACCGCCGCGCGCGGCCATTGCTGGCCGGATTTCGTGGTGTCGGTGATCAGGATCGACAGCGTCGTCGGATCGCCGCCGCCCAGATAGATCGGGCTGACGAAATCGCCAAAAGACAGGATGAAGGCGAACAGCCCCGCGATCACCAGACCGACGCGGGCCGATGGCACGATCACCTCGAACACCGTCCTCAGGCGGCCGCAGCGCATGTTATGCGCGGCCTCGACCAGCGTGCGGTCGATGAAGATCAGGCTGAAAAGCTGCAGCAGCACAACCAAGGGCAGCGCCAGCGTGACATAGCCCAGCAGGGTCGCGCCGGGCGTGTTCAGCAAGCCGTAAGGCCCCAGCCCGATCCAGCCCAGCATGACGTTGATGATGCCCGCGTCCGACAGAAAGACCTGCCAGGAATAGATCCGCACCAGATAGCTGGTAAAGAACGGGATCACCATCAGCATGATCGCCCAGCGTTGCGCGCGTTCGGGCAGCTTGAAGGCGATGGCATAGGCACAGGGAAAGGCGAATATGCTGGTCAGCACCGCAGCCATGGTGGCGAGCGCCAGCGTGGTGGCATAGGCCTGCCAAAAGATCCCCCGGCCATACATGGTGATCCAGTTGACCGTGTCGAAATCCGGCTGCATGCGAAAATTCCGCACCGTCCAGAAGCTGAGCGCGATCAGAAAGACCAGCGGGAATACGAAGAACAGCAGCTGCCAGATCAGCAGGGGCAGCGAAACGGTCAGGCCATAAAGTGACACGTGGCGGCGCATCAAAACCTCCGGGCTTGGGGTGCGGCGGGCGGAACCTCCGCCTGCCCTGTCATCCGGCGTCAGGCGCCCTTGTAGTCCGACCAGAAGTCGTTCCACTCTTCCAGCGACTGCTGGACTAGAAGCTGACGATACTTGATGCGACCCGAGCGGATCAGATCGATGGCGCTGCCTGGACCCTCGACCATGCCCTGACGTTTGGCCTCGGCCGGATTTTCGGCATTCAGCACCTCCCAGCCCTTCTGGCTGGGGACGATGCAGGGATAGGCGGCCATCTGCGCCGATTTTGCCTGTCCCTTGGCCGAGGTGACGTACTGGATCCACTCTTTCGCCAGTTCAGCCTTGCTTGATCCTTTGCCGATCGAGAAGCTTTCGGTGAACTGCAATCCTCCCTGTTCGGGGATCACGCTGCGGACCTTGGCGCCGTTGCGTTCCAGCGTGCCGGTGATCCAGTCGCCGATGCCCGCAAAGGCAAGCATCTGCCCATTGTTCAACGAAGAAAAAGTGCCACCATAATCAAAGAAGCCGCCGACTTGCGGCCGCAGCGTCATCGTCTTTTCCTTGACCGCATCCCAAGCCGTCGGGTCGATGTCATAGGGGCTGGCATTGCCATTCAGCAGGCTGATCTGGCCCAGATTGGGCAGATGCCAGTCGAAATGTCCGACCTTGCCTTTCAGCGCAGGATCCCAGAACACGTCATAGGTCGAAGCCTGCGCCTCGGTCAGCGCGTCGGTGTTGTAAGCCACGCCCAGAAAGCCGAAGCGGGTAATGACCGAATACAGCGTATCGCCGTCCCAATGGCCGGGGAAATGCTGGAATTCGGGGAAGAATTCGTCGAACGGATAGTCGGCGGGGTCCAGCGCCTCGATATAGCCCGCAGAGTTCAATTGTTGGACATATTCGGCATCCGACAGGATCACGTCAAAGGTGCCGGGCGGGCTTTGCGAGATCAGCCCCAGCATATTGTCGCCGCCGGTATAGTATTTCGGGACAAACTTGACATTCCGTTCGGCCTCGAACTCGGCAACGATGTCAGGTTCCGCATGGCCATACCAGGCCAGCATCGTCAGTTCGGTTGGTGCAGCGAAGGCACGCCGCGACAACATCGGCGTCGCCAGTGCAGCGGCCCCCAGTGCCAAGGCTGCGCGCCTTGAAAGGCCGGGGCTGCCCCCGTTTATCAAAGTCATATCATCACCCTGTCATGTTGTTTTTTTGTTCCTGGACAAGGCTAGGAGATGCCATCGCCGATGCAAAATCTGTTCTTGCAATCGTGCTATTTGCGCCGGTTATCGCCTTAGCCGGGAACCGGATGGATGCCGGACCCGACGCTTTCCATATCTGCGACGAGATCGCTGACGAGCTGCAGCCCGGCCGCCGACAATCGGGGGTGCTTGTAAAACAGGCCGACGCGCAAAGGCTCAAGCGCAGGAAAACCGTCCGCCTCGGTCAGAATTCGCATCCCAGGCAATTGCGTCGCCCGGGTAAGCGCGGACACACAAAGCCCGTTCACTACGGCTGCCTGCAGCCCAGAGATACCGGGGCTCGTGTATACGATACGCCAGCGGCGCTCGATGGCATCGAGTGATTGGATCATCCGGGCCCGATAGTCGCACCCTTCCGGGTGCGCCCCCAGGGGAATGGGGCTATGCGAGGGCAGCGACAGCCCCTCTGCCGCGACCCAGATCGGTTGTTCGGTCCACATGCGCGAAAGATAGGGCATGGTTGCCCCCGACATGACGGCGACGATAATGTCCAGATCGTCCGAGCGCAGATGTTGATGCAATTCTCGTGAAAGATCGCAATGGACCTCAAGTTCAACTTCGGCATGCCCATGGATATATCGGGTCAGCGTGCTTTGCAGGAATGCAACGGCATAGTCGGTCGGCAGCCCGATGCGCAGCACGCCCGTTTTCTCTGATCTGTGGAAATAGCTGACGGCCTCGTCGTTGATGCGCACCATTTCCCGCGCATAGCTTAACAATGCCTCACCAGCAGGGGTTGGCAGGATGGCCCTGCCCTCCTGCGCCAGCAGGGGCGCGCGGACCAGATCTTCAAGCCGCCGGATCTGCAAGGAAATTGCGGGCTGGCTGCGGCCCAGTGCGACGCCTGCACGAGAGTGGCCGCCCAGTTCCACCACCGCGATGAACGTGCGCAGCAGATCGGTCGGAAGATTGGTGATGCCTGCCATGAATTTGCCCCCGCAATCCAAGGATTGCCACAATATATTTCATTTATCGTCCATCGGAATTTCTACTTGCGGTGAAGATTCATCAAAAAGGATGTCCCGATGCCGCAGAGAACTGCATTTGCTTCTGAGTTGGCCTGGCCGGATTATCATGATGCGGTAAAAGATGGCACAACGCCGATCCTGATCCCGATGGGCGCGATGGAACAACACGGACATCACATGCCGCTTCATGTCGATGTGCTGCTGCCGACGGAATTCGCCCGCCGTGCCGCGCTGGAGATCGACGCGCTGGTGGCACCGCCTTTCACCTATGGTTACAAGTCGCACCAGAAATCGGGGGGTGGCAATCACTTTCCGGGCACGACCAGCCTTGACGGTGCGACGCTTGTCGCCTCGCTGCGCGACGTGATCAAGGAATTCGCGCGGCATGGCGTTCGCAAGATCGGGTTGGTGAACGGACATTACGAAAATTCCTGGTTCATCATCGAGGGCATTGACCTTGCACTGCGCGAACTGCGCTGGGACGGGATCACGGATATGAAGATCCTGGTCCTGTCCTATTGGGATTTCGTCGGAGAGGATGACATTGCCCGGCTTTATCCCGATGGTTTTCCGGGTTGGGCGCTAGAGCATGGCGGCGTGCTGGAAACCTCGCTGATGCTGGCACTTTATCCGCATTTCGTTGACCTGTCGCGCGCGGTGGATGTGACCCCCGCCTCATTTCCGCCCTATGATGTCTATCCGGTCAAGCCCGAATGGACGCCCACACCGGGCACCCTGTCCTCGCCCAAGGAGGCGACTGCCGGAAAGGGCGAGTTGCTGCTGAAGGTCTGCACCGAAGGCGTGGTGGGCGCCCTGCGCGCCGAATTCTGATGATGATAGAACGGGCCCGCTGATGCAGGCCCGTTCGTTTCCGATACTGTCTAGTTCCTGATGATGTTGTGTTCGGGGCCAAAGGGGAAACCGGTGATATTCTCGGCGCCGTCCTCAGTCACGATCAGGATGTCATGTTCGCGATATCCGCCCGCGCCGGGCATCCCCGCGGGCAGCATCACCATCGGCTCCATCGAGACGACCATGCCGGGCTTCAGTTCGGTTTCAATATCCTCGCGCAGCTCGACCCCTGCTTCCCTGCCGTAATAATGCGACAGCACACCGAAACTGTGACCATAGCCGAAGCTGCGGTATTTCAGCAGATCCCAGCCACGATACATGTCGTTCAGTTCAAGCGCGATCTCATTGCATTTCGCGCCAGGCTTGATCAATTCCAGCCCGCGGCGGTGAACGGCCACGTTCTTTTCCCAGATATCCAGACTGGCATCATCCACATGGTCGCAGAACAAGGTCCGTTCCAGCGCGGTATAATAGCCAAAGATCATCGGAAAGCAGTTCAGCGACAGGATCTCGCCTGACTGGACCTTTTTGTTCGTGACCGGATTATGCGCGCCATCGGTATTGATGCCCGACTGGAACCAGGTCCAGGTGTCCATCAATTCCACGAAGGGAAAGGAATTGGCGATCTCGCGGATCATGGCATTGGTCGAGGCGATGGCAACCTCATGCTCGGGCACGCCTGCCTTGACAGCCGCTGCACAGGCCGTGCCGCCCACGTCACAAATCCGCGCGCCTTCACGGATAAGCTTGTGCTCCTCGGCAGATTTGATCGACCGCATCCACATCGAGGGCTGGGCGATATCGACAAGTTCCACGCCCGGAAGCGCCGCTTCAAGTTGGCGTCTATAGTCCAGATTGACGTGGTCGAACTCGATCCCCAGCCGCTTGACGCCGGGCGTCAACTGCCGGACCGCACGATAGAAATTGTCGCGCCGCCAGTCGGTATAGGTGACATTGCCGCCGAAACTGCGCCGCCACGGCTGTCCGCCATCGATGCCCGCGCTGATCGTGGTCGCAGCATTGTTGGTGATCACCATGCCGTATTTGCGCCCGAAATAGCAGTAAAGCCAGCCCGAGTAATAGTTGATGCAATGATAGGATGTGAATAGCGCCGCATCCACGTCGTTTTCGGCCATCCAACCCCGAACATCGACTTGGCGTCGCTTCATTTCGGCATCTGAGAAAGGCGAAAAATCTTTTTCGCCGTTGTGCCATTCCATGACATGCAGCATGTCGTCTGCCATTCTTGGTGCCTCCCACCGGATTGATAGGAAAGAGGCTAGCCAACCCGTGGATGCGACAGAAATTTGTTTTGGCAATCCGTTCATTTACGACCGCGACGGGACGCGTGTCGCCAAGGCGTCAGCATGATCTTTAGAAGCAAACCGACAATAAGCTTGGACCGCCTGCTGAATTTGTCTGATCGGCAGCGGCCATAGCCGCAGGTCAGGCAAGAAGGCGGCGGAACTCGCCTGACCTTTCAGGGCAAGGACTGCTCGGATCTGATCCATGACAGAAAAAGCTGGCGCGCCCTTTTTCGTGCGCCATGGGCAGGGATCATGCTGGATTCCGTCAGGTAATAGTCGAAGTCTTCCAGAACGGCTTCATCGGCCAGTTTGACCAGCCGCCCCTCGGTCAGGTCCGACTGGATCATCGCCAATGAGCATAGCGCGACGCCCTGACCGGCCAGAGCGGCGGCGCGCAGCAGATTGAAATCTTCGAAAACCGTCCCCGGCAGTCGGGCCGGCACAGTCTGACCTGTGCGGCTGAGCCACGTCTGCCAGCCCGAGGGATCATTGTCATGCAAAAGCCCGACCTTCAGCAGCCATCGCGATGTCAACTGTGCCGGTGCCAATTCGACCAGCGCCGGACTGGCCACGGGGACACTGCGGCCAGACATGAATGGTTCGGCAGAAATGCCTTCGCCTATGGGGCAGGTATTTGCGAAAGTGAACGCCAGATCTGTCGTCATGAAGTCGATGTCGTGACCGTGATGGGCATAGACGACGCGCAGCTGAATGTCTGGATGTTGTGCCCGAAAGCGCGGCAATCGGGGGATCAGCCAGCAGATCGCAACCGAGGGAATGGCGGCGACGACCAGAGCGCCGTCCGATACCGGCGGCCGGGCCCGATGACACGCCGCCTCGATGCCGTCGAAAGCTGCGGTCAGGTCCCGCGCAAGGGCCATGCCTCGCGGCGTCAATTTGGGCACCCGTCCGCCGCGATCGAACAGCGGCGCGCCAAGCCATTGTTCAAGGTGCTTTATCTGATGGCTGATGGCGGGTTGGGTCACGAACAGGCTGTCGGCCGCCGCGCGAAAACTTCCGGTCCGGGCGACCGCTTCGAAGGCGCGCAAAGCGTTCAGCGGAGGCTGGGTCATGCGTCGCTCACATGAGAAAAACTGATCGATCGATTATAAAACCTCTTTTGACGCATGCAACGCGCAAGCCGAACCTAAGCCAAATCTAACGCATGGAGGGGTCGATGACCGAACGCGAAAGACTGCAAAGTTTCGTTGGAAATGGCGACAAGGCAAAAGGCACATTTTCGGCGGCCGAGATGCAGCGCCGGCTGACGGCAATCCGCACGCATATGTCCGAAAACGACGTCGATGCCGCCCTGTTCACGTCCTATCACAACATCAACTATTATGCCGATTTCATGTATTGCCAGTTCGGACGGCGCTACGGTTTTTTTGTCGATCAGGACAAGGCAACCTCGATCAGCGCAGGCATTGACGGCGGACAGCCGTGGCGCCGGACGTTTGGCGGCGCAAACCTGACCTATACCGACTGGCAAAAGGACAATTATTTCCATGCCATCCGCCAGATCATCGGCGGGGCCAAGCGCATCGGGATCGAGTTCGACCATGTGAATCTGGATCTTTTGGCGGCTTTGAAGGCCGAGTTTCCTGGCATCGCATTCGTGGATATCGCCGGCCCCGCCATGCGCCTGCGCATGATCAAATCGGCAGAGGAGATCGTGCATATCACCGAAATGGCGCGGATCGCCGATCTGGGCGGTGCGGCATGTGTCGAAGCGACCGCAGTCGGCGCGCCCGAACATGAGGTCGCATTGCATTCCACGGCAACCATGGTGCGCGAGATTGCCCGCAGCTGGCCTGACGGCGAATTGCTGGACACCTGGACCTGGTTCCAGTCGGGCACCAATACCGATGGCGCCCACAATCCGGTCACAAGCCGAAAGATCAGGGCGGGTGACATCCTGTCGCTGAACTGCTTCCCGATGGTCGCGGGCTATTATGTCGCGTTGGAGCGGACCCTATTCGCCGAACATGCCAGCGAGGAGCATATTCGATTGTGGGAATTCAACTGCCAGGTCCATGACCGTGGCAAGGAACTGCTGGTGCCAGGCGCGAAATGCTCGGACATCGCTGCCGAGCTGAATGAGATGTATGCGGCCCGGAACCTGCTGCAATATCGCAGCTTCGGTTACGGCCACAGCTTTGGTGTCCTTTCGCATTATTACGGCCGCGAGGCGGGGCTTGAGCTGCGCGAGGATTGCGAGACTGTGCTGGAACCCGGGATGGTCGTGTCAATGGAGCCGATGATCACCATCCCCGATGGCCAGCCCGGTGCAGGTGGCTACCGGGAACACGACATTCTCGTCATCGAAGACGAGGGAAACACAAATATCACCGGCTTCCCATATGGCCCCGAGCATTTGATCGTCAAAGGTCGCGCAAAGGCCGCGTAACCGATGACGTTACCGCAGCCCCGCCGGGCTGCGGTAAGCCGGGCGAAAGTCGCCTTACCGATCAAGCCGCAACCGGCGACGCAGCGCATGCAGCGCATGCAGCGACATCTTTTCGGCGCAATGCGCTGCACCGCTTAATAAAATTAAAACCCAACAGGATACACAGATATGAACAAGACAGTCGTCATCGGCTTGGCCATGACCTTGTCGGCCACTGCGGCAATGGCCGAAGAAATCAACGTGATGTCATGGGGCGGAGCTTACGGCCGCAGTCAGGTCGAAGCCTATTACAAACCCTTCACCGCCCAAACCGGAATCAAGGTCGTCGGTCTGGACAGCGACAACCCGGCAATTCCCCTCAAGGCGCAGGTCGAGGCCGGCAATGTCCTAGTCAACGTGGCCGATGTCGAATATGCCGACGCGATCCGGCTTTGCGACGAGGGGCTGCTGGAGCCGATCAACCCCGCGATGCTGCCGCCCGCGCCCGACGGCACCCCCGCAACCGAGGATTTCCTGCCGCAGGGTCTTTCGGATTGCGCCGTGGGCTCGATCGTGTTTTCGACGATCGTTGCCTATGACCGGACGAAATACCCCGATCTGAAGCCGCAGACCTTGGCCGATTTCTTCGACACGCAGAAATTCCCCGGCAAGCGCGGCATCAAGAAGGTGCCCAAGGCCGTGCTGGAAATGGCGCTGATGGGCGATGGCGTGCCGGCGGATCAGGTTTATGCGCTGCTGGCGACCCCCGAAGGCGTTGACCGCGCCTTTGCCAAGCTGGACCGCATCAAGAAGGACATTGTCTGGTGGGAGGCAGGCGCCCAGCCGCCGCAGCTTTTGGCCGATGGAGAGGTGGCGATGACCATGGCCTATAACGGCCGCATCTTCGGCGCCGCCGTCACCGAAGGCAAACCGTTTGAAATCCTGTGGGATGGGCAGGTCTATGAATACAACCTGTTCGTCATTCCGAGAGGCGCCCAGAAGCAACAGCAGGCGCTGGAATTCATCAAGTTCGCGACAGACACGCAGCGACTTGCGGATCAGGCGAAATGGATCAGTTACGGTCCTGCGCGCAAGTCCTCGGCAAAACTGGTGGGCCTCTATGAGGACGGCAAGACCGAGATGGCACCGCATATGCCGACCAACCCTGCCAACATGTCCAATGCCCTGAGTTCATCTTATGAGTTCTGGATTGATCATGAATCGGAACTGGCCGAACGCTTCAGCTCTTGGCTGAGCCTCAAGTGATGCGGTTCAGGCTTGGGCGGTCATAGAGCCATTTCGCTTTGTCTTCGCACCAAAAACGCCAACAGCGCGGCTTCGCGGCCGCGCCTTTGGTCATCGCCTGGCCTGCTGTCTTGGTCGACCGGAACAAGCGATATCTTCAGGCGGGGCCTGCGAAACCCAGCCGTTCCGAAATCTGATTTGCGGCAAGCTGGGTCTGCCTTATGTGAAGGTCGCTGGGCCGATCGCCGAATTGCTGGACCATATCGACGATGCCGACGGAACCGCAAACCCTGCCGGATGCGTCGAAGATCGGACAGGCCAGCGTATCCAGACCCAAGGCGATTTGGTTCGGCGCGGTGGCCCATCCCTGACGCCGGATCTGGGCAAACTCCTCGATCAGCAGGCTGGACGTCGTGATCGTATGCGGGGTGAAAAGCTCTAGCTTGTTGCGCAGCACGCGGGCCTGGAATTCGGGCGAGGAAAAGGCCGTCGCCACCTTGCCCTGCGCCGAGGCGTGAAAGGACAGGATCGAGCCGACGCGAACGCCGATCTCGATGGGTGAGCGACCGGGGATGGTTTCGATGACCAGCATCCCATCCGGCGTGAATTGCGATGCGACCGCCGAATGACCTAGCGCGTCACGCAGCGCCAGCAACGGATCCTGTGCCGCGCGCTGCAATCCCGAACTGTCAAAAACGGTCTGGCCAAGTGCAATCAGGCGATGGCCGACCTCGTAACGCTCGGAATCCTCGGGCTGGGTGACATAGCCCTGCTGCACCAAAGTCTGCAGATGGCGATGCACCCGGCTTTTGCTGGTGCCAAGCGTGTTCGCCAATCCGGTCACCCCCACGCCGCGGGGGGATCGGGCGACTTGTTCAAGGATGTGCATCGTCATGACGACCGATTGCAGGCCGTCGCCGTTCTTCTCATCCTTGTCCGACACGTCATCCCCCTTTGCTTCGCCTTGACCGCCACAGCGTAGCGCGTTCCGCTGATCGGAACAAGGTAGCCATAATATGATTCGCGCGCACCTGCAATTTAAAGTGGGAAGAGCGCTTGCAGCCGAAGCTGTGGGGGCGGTCATCTATCACTTCAGGCAAGACGATTGCTTTAAATTCAACAGCGTCGCGTGACACCCCGCGTCTTTGGGGAAATTATTGACCCGAGACGCTTGTCTGCTTTATAAATCAGAACATCATCCCGATGAACGGAACACGCTTAGGAGAGAGCGATGGACGCCTTGTTGGAGCGAGCCAGCGATATTGACGAAATCCTGCATGGGGCGGTGGATCCACATGTGCATAGCGGGCCTTCGATCGCACCGCGCGCGCTGGACCATCTGGAATTGGCCCGACAGCTTTCGGCCGCGGGATTTCGCGCCGCGGTAACCAAGGACCACGACTATTCCGGCGTGATGACCGCCGAGATGGTCCGCAAGCATCACCCCGAGCTGACCACGACGATCTATTCCGGGATCGTGCTCAACAATGTTGTCGGCGGTCTGAACCCCTATGCGGTCGAACATACCGCCGCGATGCAGGGCAAGATCGTCTGGCTGCCAACGCTTGCCGCAGAAAACCATCTGAGCTGGGAAAAAAACTCGGGCTGGTCCCACCCCGCCGCGACCCAGAAGATGCGGCACGCGACTGCGGTGCCGCTTTTCGACGAAGGGCGCCTGCGGCCCGAACTGCTGGACGTTCTTGACGTTGTCGCCGCGACCGGAATGGCGCTGGCCAGCGGTCATGTCCATGTTTCGGAAACCAAGATCGTCTTTGCCGAGGCGCGGCGGCGCGGGGTCGAGCGGCTGATCTTTACCCATCCCGAAGACATCGTCGGCGCGACTTTGGACGATGCGCGCGAGATCGCCGACATGGGCGCCTATGTCGAGCATTCGCTTGCGTTCTTCCTGGACGGCTCAAAATTCCAGACCTCGCGCCAAGAGGATCTGAAGTCACATATCGACGCGGTCGGCGTCAGCCGCACCATCCTGTGCTCGGATCTGGGTCAGGTCGGGACCATGAGCCCGCTTGAGGGCTTCCGGCAAGCGGTCCGCGCCTGTCTGGCGCTTGGTTATTCCGACACCGATATCCACGCCATGGTCGCAACCAATGCAGCCTCGGTCATCGGACTGGACGGCTAGGATCATCAAGCCGGATCAACATCATTCGACGCCTTTTCCGTTGATCGAGCGGCGGCGTCTCAAGGGGGGGAACATGTTCAACTGGTATCATAACCTGGACAATCGAGAACGAAAGACGTTCTATGCCTGCTTTCTGGGCTGGGCGACGGACGCCTTTGATGCACAGCTTTTCAGCTTTCTGATCCCAACGCTGATCGGGCTTTGGGCGATGACCACCGCTCAGGCGGGCTGGCTTGGAACCTCGGCACTGATCTCATCGGCGATCGGGGGCTGGATCGCGGGCATCCTGTGCGACCGTTTCGGGCGTGTCCCGGTAATGAAGCTTGCGATCATCTGGTTCACGGTCTTTACCATCGCCAGCGGCTTTGCGAATTCGTTCGAGCAGTTGCTGATTGCCCGCACCCTTTCGGGCATCGGTTTTGGCGGCGAATGGGCGGCCGGTGCGGTGCTGATCGGCGAAACCATCCGGTCCGAGTATCGCGGCAAGGCGGTCGGCACGGTGCAAAGCGCCTATGCGGTGGGCTATGGCGCGGCAGCAATCGTTTCGTCGCTGCTGTTTGCGGCGCTGGACCCGCAGATCGCATGGCGTTGGATGTTCTGGCTGGGTGCCATTCCGGCGGTCTGGGTGTTTCTGGCCATGCGCGGCGTCAAGGAGCCCGAGGTTTTCGTCAAAAGCCGCAAGGCACTGGCCGCTGCAGGCACTAAGGTCAATCCGTTGGCCATCTTCGGCAGCCGCCACCTGAAAACGACGGTCCTGTGCTCGCTTCTGGCGCTGGGGGTGCAGGGCGGCGCATTCTCGATCCTGCTGTGGCTGCCCACGCTGCTTAAGGCCAATTTCGGGCTTTCGACCGTGGCGGTCGGCTATTACGTATTCGTACTGACCTTCGGCTCGTTCATTGGCTATCTGGTCGCGGCCTATCTGTCGGATATGATCGGCCGGCGCCGGAACTTCTTTTTGTTCACCGCGCTGAACTGGATCACCATCCCGCTGTTTCTATACGCACCCGCGGTGCCTGCGCTGCATCTGGTGCTGATCTTTGTGCTGGGTTTCTCTCTGCTTGGGATCTACAGCGCACTCGGCCCCTATTTCACCGAACTTTTCCCCAGCGCGGTGCGGGCCAACGGTCAGGCCTTTTCCTATAATTTCGGCCGCGCAGTTGGGGCATTCTATCCGGCGCTGATCGGTGTGGTCAGCTCGACCTGGCAGATGCCGCTGCGCGAGGCCACGCTGATCGCCGCGATGTCCGCCTATGTCTTCGTGCTGCTGGCGGTGTCGATGCTGCCCGAGACCAATGGCCGCGATCTGGCAGAAGCCGATGCCGACGCCGAGCATGACGCCCCGTCGCGCAACGGCGCCCCCGCGCCCACGGCCTGACCCCATACCAAGCCGGACCGCTGCGCAGGTCCGGCAAATTGCTGGAGAGCAAAGGATGACCACGGATTTTCGCAGCCGCCTGAAAGCGGGCGAGCTTTTGATCGGAACCTTCGTCAAGACACCGTCGATGCATGTCATCGAAATTCTGGGCTATGCCGGGTTGGATTTTGCCGTCGTCGATCAGGAACACGGACCGATCAGCATCGCGCAAATGGATGCGCTGGCCTTGGCCGCGCGCGCGACAGGCCTGCCGCTGCTGTCGCGGCGCTGGGGCAAGATGACCGACTGGATTGCGCCTTTGTTGGATCTTGGGCTGACGGGTGTGATGGTGCCCCATGTCCTGAACCGCGCCGGTGCCGACGAAGTTGCGGATGCGGTGCGCTTCGCCCGCGGCAAACGCGGCATTTCCCCGTCACCGCGGGCCGGAAACTATGGCGGTTTCGGCCTTGCCGATTACCGCGCCAAATGCGACCGCGAAACGGTGGCGATGGTTCAGATCGAGGATGCGTCGGCGCTGAACGAGCTGTCCGATATCGCCGCTTGCCGGGATATCGACATGCTTTTCGTCGGTCCCGCCGACCTGTCGCAATCGATGGGTGTGGGCTTTCCATCTGCCGAACTTAACCGCGCCATCGAACGGGTGATCGACGCGGGCCGACAGGCCGGCGTGCCCGTGGGGCTTTTCGTCAGCGATGCGTCGCAAGTCGCCAGCTGGCACGCAAAGGGCGTCACCCTGTTCGTCTGCGGCTCGGATCAGTCGATGCTGCGCAAATCCGCCAGCCAGATGATGGCGGCGACCAGAACCTGAAAAGGAGAAGACGATGTTTCAAGGCAAGGATCCCCGCGCCGATCTTTTCGCGGGCAATTCGCAACCGCCCGCCACCGGTTTGATCGCACAAGAGCAACTGGGACGATTCCACGGCGACGCCCCGCAGGTCTCGGATGCGCTGCGGCGCAGCTGGTATCTGCGCGGTTGCAATTTCGTGCTGGAGTATTCCGAGCTTGCGCCGGGTGCAAAACTGGGTCGCCAGTCCCAACCCGATGAATACGTGCTTTACCTTGATGATCGGCAAAGCGGTGCAACGGTCGAATGGAATGGCACCACGGTGACGGTCCCGGGCGGTTCGATCGTCTTCGTCCCGCCCGGTGACAGCTGCATCACCTTTCCCAGCGGGGCAAAGCCGGTGCGGCTGTTTACGGTGAAGTCGGCCGATCTTGTCGCGCTTTGCCCGAACGCGGATGGCTACAGATCGCCGCGCAGCCACATCCCGCCATTTCATCCCTGGCCCAAGCCTGCCGGGGGCTGGAAGGTCCGTCACTATCCCCTCGATGTGGCGGATCAACCGGGGCGTTTCGGTCGCATCTATCGCTGCACGACCTTCATGGTGAATGCGCTGCCAACAATGAACGGGCCGCGCGACCCGGCCAGGATGTCGCCGCATCATCACGACGATTTTGAACAATGCTCGCTCGCCTTGCAGGGCAGCTTCACCCATTTCCTGCGCTGGAGCTGGACCACGGATATGAGCGACTGGCGCGAGGATATGGCCGTCAAGGTCGGCTCGCCCTCGGCGCTGGTAATTCCGCCACCCGTCATCCACACGACGCAGGCGACCGGCACAGGGCACAACGATCTTGTCGATATTTTCTGTCCGCCCCGGATGGATTTCTCGCAAAAACCGGGCTGGGTCCTGAATGCCGAGGATTATCCGATCCCGGACGTATCGGAACAAGACAGCTGCGACACTTAAATCATCGACGATCCAACCTGTCGGCCCAGCGTTCGTGCCGCTTCGCCCGACCCCGCCTATCGCTGATAGCTTGCCGAACGCTGGCGTTTCGGCCGCGGTCATAGAGGCGGCGCACTCAGGGTGCTGCCAGCCGATGGGCGCAATACAAAGTGCATCCCAATTGAACTCGTCGCTGTGTGTAGCTGGTTCCTTTGACAGAGCATCGCTCTCGGCAGATCGGAACGAAAGCGTAGAGGTCCAAACGGCGAACAAAAGCCACCTCATGCCGGCCGACATTCAGGTGCGGCATGAATTGTGATCCTTTCTCCACTCTCTGCCCATGCAATTTACCTTGACGTTGCATGAACCGAAAATGTTGGAAGGAAGCTTGCCGGCGCCAGATTGGCAGAGCGGTCGAACCGGTCCGCATTGTCCGATGTGATGATATTAATTGCTGGGCCCGCGTGTATAATGCTGAGCTTTCCCTCCAATGTGCGGATGGACATTTCGATCCCAAGCTTGCCTTGGATAACCGGAGCATCTGCAGGTGCTGAAACAATGCGGCCGCGCCGGATGCCGCGATACACGCCATGGCTCATATAGGTTGATATGATACCCGTCTTTTCCGTCGCCGCCTGGTTGCGCAGGATCGATATGGCAACCTCGGCCATGGGGCCGCTTCCGACCAGATAATCCAGGTGCTGTCCATCTGAAAGCAACTGCTCGACCAATTGTGCCTGCGCTTCACGGCCGGTATCGCCATACATCACCCTGACGATCCGGGCCGAGCTTTCCTCAAGCGCCTGCCGGAAACCTGCATCGACGAAGGTCACCCATCCCGCCCCGTGCGGCCCTGGGAACCATGCGATGTCCACAGTCGGCGTGCCCTTCGGATGCAGCCGAGCCAGCTCGCGTCCCGCGGCACGTCCCATTTCAGTCCATGGCACGCTTGCCTTGGCGGTAAGGGGCGACGGATCGATATCATTGACGACGGCGATCACAGGTTTGGCGCGGGCAATTTCCGTCAGCACCGGGGTCAGGCCCGCATAGGAAACGGTGCCGATCACGACGGCATCATATCGTTGATCGGCACATTCACGCAGTTGCGCGATCTGACGTTCCAGATTGGGATAGCCACCCGCCTCGAACAGATCGAACCCAACGCCCAAGCGTCGGGCCTCTTCGACCATGCCGTAGTTGACGCTGAGCCAATAGGCATCCTTGAGATGCGGATAGAGGACGCAAAGCCGCCAGCCGCGCGTCGCCTGCTCAAGCGGCTGATAGTCCAGATGTCGCGAACGGCCTTCGTCGTGAAAGGGTTGATCGAACACCTGCAACGACCAGGTATCAGCTTGCGACGGCAGGGCCATCGCAATCAGGAACAGTCCGGCCCCGATCAGTTCAAGAAAATGTCGCATATCGGTTACGAACGCTTGGGTTTCGATATAGCCTTGGTCAGCCCGGCCGGGCATCTCGTCTCATGGAGGTTAGTTCTTGCGGTCGTTTTCGCGCAAGGCAAGATTGGGTTGGCAGCTTTTGCTGGCCTTTGTCGTCATTGCCGGCGCACCCGGCATCATGGGGATCCTGGGCTGGATGGAACTGCGTGACCTTGCCGAAAGCCAGGCGCGTCTGAACGATCAGACCTTGCCCGCGATTGCCGAGGTGCGCGGATTCACCGAGGAAGCCAGCCGCGTCGTTGCGATGGCGCCCCTGCTTGCCTCGGTCCCAAATGACGGTGCCAGAGCCGAGCGCGCGGCGTTCCTTTTCCAGCAGGTCGACGCTCTGCGCGACCGTATTGGCCGTTATGAGCAAAGCGGCAGGGTGCTTCCCCCGGCGCTTGCCCAATCCGAAACCGAGGTGCGGCGCGGCATCGACCAGCTGGATCTGCTGGTCCAGCGGCGCCTGGCGACCGGGGCTGAACAGAAACGTCATCTGACCGAGGGCCATCAGGTCACCGCCGAGCTGCTGGAGATCACCGATACATTGGCCGCGAATGCCGAGGCCGCAACTTCGGCCGGGGTGTCCAGCCTTTACGATCTTTGGAACCAGCAGCAGGCCTTGGGCGAAACACTCGACAAGCTGATCGAACTGGACCTTTTCCAGCTGGGACAGATGTTCGAATTGCGGGCCCATGTCGCCGAGATCGCCATGCTTTTGAACCGCATCAGCGAAACAAGAAGCAATGCCGAACTGACGTCGCTTCGCAATGCCCTGACTTCGCGCTTGCAGATCGTCACAAGACGGATGGCTCTGACGCCGGATCGCAGCCGGGCCGAACGCGCGCTGCTGTTGTTGCGAAGGATTGACCCCGCAATCGACACGCCGCCGCGGACACGGAACATCATCGAACTGACCGCGCAGCTGATCGCATTGGAGGCGCAGATCGAAACGACCCAGGCCGGGTTGCGGCAAGCCGCGTTGCGTCTGGACGTCGAGGCGGGGGCGCTTGCGGATACGATCGCGGCCAGCGCCGCGGCGGCAGGAAAATCCGCCCAATCAGCCATCCGCGCGACGCTGGTCACCTCGACCCTGGGCTCGCTTGCGGCGCTGCTGATCTCGGCCAGTGTCGTCTGGTTCTTTGTCAGGGGGAAAATCACCAAGCGGCTGGATGCCCTGGCCGACCGGATGGGGGCACTTTTGCAAGGAGACCTGCACGAGGCGGTTATCCCCAAGGGCCAGGACGAAATCGGGCGAATGGAAAAGGCAGTCGAGGTCTTTCGCCTGCAGGCTCTGGAAAATCGCGACCTGGCGGCAGAGCGGGACCGAAACCTCAAGGAACTGCGACGACATCGCGAAGAACTGCGCCAGCTGGTCGACGAGCAGACCCAAAGACTGCGCGACGAGGTCGATGCCCATGCGGCGGCGCGCACCCGGGCAGAAGCGGCCGACCGCGCCAAATCGCAGTTTCTGGCGACCATGAGCCATGAAATCCGCACCCCGATGAACGGCGTCATCGGCCTGCTGCATGGATTGACGCAAGAGAAACTGCCGACCGCGACAGAACATCGTGTCAGGACCGCACTGACATCCGGCGAAGGCCTGATGACGATGCTGAATACATTGCTGGACGATGCCAAGAACTCGGATGCGGCAATCGTGATGAAGCCGGTGCCCTGCGACCCGGTCGCGCTGGTGCGGGACGCGGTATCGCTGATGACCCCCGCCGCCGAGGAAAAAGGGCTTCGGCTGCAAACTCGACTGTCCGAAACGCGCTGGCTGCAATTCGATCCGCCAAGGGTTCGTCAGATCCTGTTCAATCTGCTGACCAACGCGATCCGGTTTACCGATCAGGGCGGCATCACCGTCACCCTGCATTGCGCGCCCGCCGAAAATGGGCTGGTCGGGGTCGATCTGTATGTTTCGGATACCGGCAAGGGAATTGCACAGGACGCGCAAGAGCGGATCTTCGGCATCTTTGAACAAGAGGATGAGACGACGGCGGCGCGCTATGGCGGCACCGGCCTGGGACTTGCCATCAGCCGACAGCTGGCAACGGCGATGGGGGGGCGTCTGTCCGTCGAAAGTGTGCCCGGGCAAGGCGCAACCTTCCGGTTCCAGGCACATTTCCCGCCCGCAGAGGCCGCACCAGATGTAGCGCCCAGCGAGGTGGCCGACATCCCCCTGAACCTGTTGGTGGTCGAGGATCATGCGGTGAACCGTCTGGTCCTTGAAGGGTATCTGACCCGGATGGGACACCGCTTCGAGATGGTGGAAAATGCCGAGGACGCGCTGGTGCGGGTTCTGGCTGGGCGTTTTGATGCCGTGCTGATGGACGTCAATCTGCCCGGCATGTCCGGCATCGATGCGGCCCGCCTGATCCGGCAGATGCCTGCCGGACAAGCTGTCGAGGTAATCGGGATTTCCGCGCATTTGCAATCCGAGGAAATTGCCTCGTGCCATGCGGCGGGGATGACGCAGGTGCTGTCAAAGCCGATCTCGCCCTCCGAGCTGTGGACGGCCTTGTGCAGGATCATGCCTGCAAAGACGTGCTCGGTGCTGGCCGCGGCGCTTGTCGACCTGCCCGCCCCGCGTGTCATGGCACTTTGCGAGTTGTTCCTGGAACGCCTGTCCAAGGATGTCGCGGCGATCGAATTCGCGCTTTCCGCTCATGATACAGCGGCAGCCATCAAGGCCGCGCATCGGTTGCGCGGCGCAAGCGGGAATTTTCATCTGCCCGAACTCGTGGCCGGACTGCAGGATTTCGAGCGCGCGCTGAAGGACGATGGCCCGGCGCTGTCGATCTGGGGGCCATTGCAGCAAACCGCCCGGTCCAGCGCAATGCGGGTCAAGGCAGAGCTGGCGATGCTCAGGGCCGATCCGGCCAGTCTTCAGGCCAGTCTGGCAGTGAACACATAGCCCTCGCCATGCGCGGTGCCCAGAATGCGCGGCGCCTTGGGATCGTCACCTAGCTTGCGCCGCAGACGCCGGATCAGGACATCCACGGTCCTTAGATTTGTGCCGTCGATGCGGTGGGTGATATTGGCCAGTAGCCGATCGCGGTCCAGCACGATGCCGGGATTTGTAACCAGCACGCGCAGCAACTCGAACTCGGCGCGCGTCAGCGGGACATGGGTGCCCTCTCCGTCCGACAGCTGCCGTGCGGAAATGTCAAAGCTGAACTGCTCGAACTGCACGATGCGGCGTTGCAGTTGCCGTATTGCTGCCGTGCGCCGCAACAGGTTCTTGACCCGCGCAGCCAGTTCCCGCCTGTTGAAAGGCTTGCAGACATAGTCGTCCGCGCCAAGCTCCAGCCCGACGATCCGATCAACGTCATCGGTGCGCCCGGACAAAAGAATGATGCCGATTTCGGATTTCGCACGCTGTTCACGCGTGATTTCCAATCCGTCCTTTCCGACCAGATTGATGTCGACGATCAACAGATCGGCCGGATCCAGTGCAAGGGTTTCCTCTGCGGCCTCGGCACTTGCGCATTCGGTGATCCGATAGCCGAAGGTTTCAAGATAGGCCGTCAGCGTCGCGCGGGTGACGGGCTCATCCTCGATGATAACGATATGTCTGGCGCGCGCGGTCATCTGGGCTTCTTTCGCAGGCTTCCAGTGACCTGTTAACATTTTTTCACAACATTACCTAGCCCGTTCATCGCAAGGGTCTTACACGTTCACATCCCGCATCTAGCCTTTTCCTTGGAGGGACCACCTTCCACAGCACAGATGCCCGGAAAACAGGGCGGCCTCACAGGGAAAAGACCATGAAATATACAGCTTTGCTGTCGGGTTCGGCAGCGGCACTTGTTTTTGCGGCACCTTTGGCCTGGGCGGCCGATGCCTCGGATCCGATCACGATCCCGACCCATAACTGGTCCAGCCAGATCGTCATGAGCCATATCGTCGGACGCATGTTCGAAGAGCTGGGCAACAACGTCGAATATGTCTCTTCCGACAGCCAGACGGTCTATGAATCGATCCGGCTTGGCGACGTCGCCCTTGAGGTCGAGGTCTGGGAAGGCGCCTTTGGTGCCGCCTTCCGTGCAGCCGTCGAAAAGGGCGGCATCCACGATGCTGCCACCCAACAGGCCGTCACCCGCGAGGATTGGTGGTATCCGCTATGGACCAAGGAAGCCTGCCCCGGCCTGCCCGACTGGAAGGCGCTGAACGACTGCGCCGCGAAATTTGCCACCCCCGAAACGGGTGACAAGGGCCGTTTCCTGGGCGGGCCGGTCGACTGGCTCAAGCATGATGCGGAAAAGGTCGAGGCTCTGGGGATGAACTTCACCGTCGTCAATGCGGGATCGGCGGCGGCGCTATGGGCGGAATTGGCGGCCGCAGAAAAGGACAAGAAGCCCATCGTCCTGTTCAACTGGACACCGAACTTTGCCGAGGCGGTCTGGCCGGGCGAGTTCGTCGAGTTCCCCGCTTGGCAAGACGGCTGCGACAAGGATCCGGCTGTCGGTCCGATGCCCGACAAGGTCTATGACTGCGGCAATCCCGCCAACGGCTATCTGAAGATCGCGGCCTGGGACGGCATGAAGGAAAAATGGCCGACGGCTTACGGCGTGCTGACCAAGGTCACCTTCACCAATGCCCAGATCGCCGAGATGGCCAAGCTGGTCGATGTCGACGGGATGGAGCCCGAGGATGCGGCAGGCACATGGATGGAGGCGAACGAAGCCGTGTGGAAGCCGTGGCTGCAATGAACCAACAGCTTTCCCCCGACACCCTGTCCCGTTCGGACAGGATCGTCTCCGGCCGGGATCCTGCCTCGGGACAGCCGATGAACCCATCCGACGCCGTGATCGACTGCAGTTCCGTCTGGAAAGTCTTCGGTGCCCGGACCGAGCGGCTGGCATCGATGCTGGCCGACAATCCGACCCACGAGGATCTGCGGCAGGCGGGCTATGTCGCGGCCGTGCGCAATGTCGATCTGACCATCCCGCGCGGCGAGATGCTGGTCGTCATGGGCCTGTCCGGGTCGGGCAAGTCTACGCTTGTGCGGTGCATGTCGCGGCTCTTGGGCATCTCTGCCGGTCAGGTCGCCGTCGAAGGCAGGCCCTTGGGCGATCTGACCGAGGCCGAGCTGATCCATCTGCGCCGCAGCCGCATGGGCATGGTGTTTCAAAGCTTCGGTCTGCTGCCGCACCGCAACGTGCTGGACAATGTGGCTTTCCCACTGGAAATGCGCGGACAGCCCAGACATGCCCGAACCCAGCGCGCCCGCGAGATGCTGGAACTCGTCGGCCTGAAAGGGCGTGAGGATCATTTTCCGCGCGAACTTTCCGGCGGCCAGCAGCAGCGGGTCGGGATCGCGCGCAGCCTCGCCATCGAGCCCGCGATCTGGTTCCTTGATGAGCCGTTTTCGGCACTTGACCCGCTGATCCGGCGCGAAATGCAGGACGAATTCCTGCGGCTCAAGGGCGGGATGGACAAGACCATCGTGTTCATCACCCATGATTTCGACGAGGCGCTGCGGCTGGCGGATCGCATCGCCATCATGAAGGACGGCGCGATCGAACAATGCGACACGCCGGACCGCATCGTGATGCATCCCGCGACGCCCTATGTGGCCAAGTTCACCGCCGAAATCGATCGGTCTCGGGTCGTGCGTCTGGGCGCGCTGGCCAGCCCGGAAAACGGAAGGCAGGTCGAAGGCAAGGCGATGCCGGCCGATGTCGCCCTGCATGATGTCGCAAGGGATATCCTGGCCGATCCGCGCGAACATATCCCGGTCAGCGCGGCTGATGGCAGGCTGGTCGGCCTGATGGACCGACAACTGGCGCTGGACGTGATCCTGGGAGCACGCGGATGATGGGCCCCGGCATCATCACAAAGCAGGCGGGCGCGGGCGGTGCGCGTCGGATGACGACATCCCCCGCCGCCCTGATCGCGGCTTTTGCGCTGGCTTTGGTCGCCTTTAAGCCAATGCTGCCGGCTGGCCTGATCCGCCTGCCCGAGGGGATGGTCGTGCCCTTCGCCGACTGGATCAACGCCGTGTTCGATTTTCTGCGCGACGATCTTGGGATGACGCAATTGACCCGCTGGGTCGCCTCGGGCGTCGAGGCGGCGCTGGATGTGACGGCAAACCTGCTTTACGGGCGCAATCGCTGGCCGCATCTGGGCGCAATCCCCTGGGTCGTCATTGCCCTGACGGTCGGAATGGCGGGATACGTCCTGCGCGGCTGGAAACTGGCGGCGCTGACGGGCGGCACCTTCGTCTGGATCGCCGTCATGGGACAGTGGAAATGGGCGATGGAGACCTTGTCGGTGATCGTCGTCGCGACACCGATCTCGGTCGCTTTGGGGTTGGGGCTTGGCATTCTTGGCTGGCGGCATGGCTGGTTCGAAAAGCTCTTGAACCCCGTCCTGAACGTCGCACAGTCCCTGCCCCACTTCGCCTACATGATCCCGGTTGTGGTGTTTGTCGGTGTCGGCCCGAAATCCGGCGCGATCGTAACGATCATCTTCTCGGTGCCGCCGATGATCCGAATGACCATGCTGGGCCTACGCCGCGTGTCGCCCGAGATCATCGAAAGCGGCCTGATGAGCGGCGCAAACCGCCTGCAGCTGATGACAAGGGTCAGGCTGCCTGCCGCCCGGACCGAGATCTTGGTCGGCATCAATCAGGTCATCATGCAATCGCTTGCCATGGTGGTGCTTGCGTCGTTCATCGGCATGCCGGGCCTCGGTCAAAAGCTGCTGCAACTGCTGCAGGCGCTGAAGATCGGGCTGTCCTTTGAAATCGGCGTCACCATCGTTCTGCTGGCCATTGCGCTGGACCGGCTGTCCAAGGCG
Source organism: Paracoccus laeviglucosivorans (assembly GCF_900182695.1). Classification (GTDB taxonomy): domain Bacteria; phylum Pseudomonadota; class Alphaproteobacteria; order Rhodobacterales; family Rhodobacteraceae; genus Paracoccus; species Paracoccus laeviglucosivorans. The sequence goes on along the minus strand of NZ_FXTK01000021.1, from coordinate 3,985 downwards.
TGGTCGCTGCATCAGCCCGACCACCCCGAGCCGAGCGCGGGCTGGGCACGCCGGAACCGGATGTTCCTTTGGTGGATCGGTCTTGTCATCGGGGGGTTTCTGCTTGCGCACGTCATCCCCTATTTCCACGTGGTCGAGCGAGGTCAGGCGCTTAGCCTTGCGAGCCCGATCGACGCGGCGGTCAATGCGCTAATCGATCTGGTGAAACCACTGACCGAATGGTTGCGCTGGTTCTTGATCACTTGGCTGCTGATCCCGCTGCGCAATGGCATGCTATGGCTGCCCTACTCGGCCGTTCTGCTTGCACTTGCAGCCATAGGCTGGCGCATCGGCGGCCTGCGCTCGGCGGTGATCTGTCTTGCCTTCTTCGTGCCCATCGCGCTTTCGGGATGGTGGGACCGGGCCATGATCACGATCTATACGATATGCACGGCGGTTGCGCTCGCACTGCTTGTCGGCGTGCCGCTGGGCATCTGGGCGGCCCGCAATCAAGGCCGCGCCACACGCATGCTGTTGCTTTGCGATACGTTCCAGACCTTCCCCAGCTTCATATACCTTATCCCGGTGATCATGCTTTTCGGCGTGAATGACGTGGCGGTCGTCGCCGCCGTCATCGTCTTCGCCACTGTCCCCTTGGTCCGCTACACGGTCGAGGGGCTGCAAGGGGTCCCGCCGGAAACGGTCGAGGCCGCGCAGATGAGCGGGGCGACAAGCCGGCAGATCCTGTGGTCCGTGCGGATGCCGCTGGCGCTGCCAACCTTCATGATCGGGTTGAACCAATCGGTGATGTTCGCGCTGTTCATGGTCATCATCGCGGCCTTCATCGGCACGCAGGATCTTGGCCAAGAAATGCAACGCGCGCTTTCGTCGACCGATGTCGGCAAGGGGCTGGTCCTGGGTTTCGCCGTCGCCTTCATCGGATTGATGGTCGACCATCTGCTGATGCGGTGGTCGGCAACACGCAAGGCCATGCTGAGCCTATGACGGCTCTTGCCATCCGCCAAAGCTTTTCCTCCCCCCGACTGGGGCGGCGGCCCGGTCTGCCGCCCCATTTTTCAAAGCCAAGGTCTTAGCCATGAACACCCCCTTCACCCGCCTGTTCCGGCCGGGTCCGCCGCAGCCCAGTCGGATGCGGCTGGGCCAGCCGACCGGACGTGCCCCCGCGCAGGAACGCCATAATATCCCCGGCGGCGGGGCGCTGATGCAGGCCTTGGCCGCAGGCGACCGGCTGACGGTGATCAATGCCGAAGGCGGGCAGCGCGCCGAACTGGCGACTGCCACGCTGCAGGGCCGCGCCGCCGATCTGCTGGACCGGGCATCAGCCGGTCTGGCGCAGGGGATCATGCAGGTTCTGGCCCAAGGCGATGACAGCCTGTGCCAGCTTGCGCGGGGCATGCGGCTGCGCGGCGTCGACCCCGCCAATCTGCGCGCGGTCACGCTGTTTGATCCCACCAGCCCCGCAGGCGACAGCGCCAGCCTGACAGCGCAGGCGGCGGGCTGGCTGATCGTCGCGGCCCCTGCCGTCGCGATGGCCCCGGACAGTCACCAGACGGCCACGCCCCTGACGCTGCTGATCGACCGCGCCGATCCGCGCCGCAAAACCGGGTTCGAACTGCCCGATCCCTTGGCCGATCCCATTCTGGATATCCGGGTCACATCGGCGACAGCGCAGGCCTATCTGGTCCGCGCCGGAGAATATATTCAGGTGCTGGACGTGGACGGTCGCCAATGCACCGATTTCCAATGCTTTGACGCCCGCAAGCTGGATCGCGGCATTCAGAACCCGCTGGATGTGACCACGACGCGCACCCTGCTGGGGCACAGCTATGCGATGCCCGGCCTGCATGCGAAATATTTCGACCATGACATGACCCCGCTGATCGAGGTGGTGCAAGACACCTGCGGTCGCCATGACGCATTCGCCATGGCCTGCGCCGCGAAATATTACGACGATATCGGCTATCCGGGCCATGCCAACTGCTCGGACAATTTCAACGCCGCGCTGGCGCCTTACGGCGTCGATCCGCGCAAGGGCTGGATGGCGGCGAACTTCTTTTTCAACACATGGATCGACGCGCATGGCGTGTTGATGACCGATGAGCCATGGTCGCGCCCCGGCGATTACGTCCTGATGCGGGCGCTGACCGATGTGGTCTGCGTGTCCTCGGCCTGCCCCGACGATACCAGCCCGGCCAATGGCTGGCATCTCAGCGATATCCATGTGCGCAGCTATGGCGCGACCGAAACATTCCAGCGCGCCTCTGCCTGGCGCCCCATGCCGGACAGCGACCCCATCATGACCCGACAGACCGCCTTTCACGACCGCTTTGCCGCGCTGACCCGCGATTTTGTCGAATATAAGGGCTTTTGGCTGCCCAATACCTTCCCGAACTCCTCTCCCGAAGAAGAATACCGCGCCTGCCGCAACGCCGTCGCGGTGATGGACCTGTCGGCACTGCGCAAGTTCGAGGTGACCGGCCCCGATGCCGAGGCACTGATGCAATGGGTGCTGACCCGCGACGTCAAAAAGCTGGGCGTGGGTCAGGTCGTCTATTCGGCGATGTGCTATCCTCATGGCGGCATGATCGACGACGGCACGCTGTTCCGCATGGGTCCAGACCGTTTCCGCTGGATCGGCGGCAGCGATTTCGGCGGCGAATGGATGCGGCAGCAGGCGGTTGCGCTGGGGTTGAACGTGATGATCCGCTCATCAACCAACCAGTTGCACAATCTGGCGGTGCAGGGTCCGAAAAGCCGCGATCTGATGAATGCGGCGATCTGGACCGCGCCGCATCAGACCGCCATCTCTGAACTGGGTTGGTTCCGCTGGACCGTGGGCCGCATCGGCGGTGCGAATGGCGCCCCGGTCGTGGTGTCGCGCACCGGCTATACCGGAGAGCTGGGCTATGAGATCTTTTGCCACCCCAAGGACGGGGCCGAGGTATTCGATGCCGTGATGGCCGCAGGCCAGCCGCATGGCATCCGCCCCATGGGTCTGGCCGCGCTGGACCTGCTGCGCATCGAAGCCGGTCTTGTCTTTGCCGATTACGAGTTCACCGACCAGACCGACCCGTTCGAGGCCGGCATCGGCTTTACCGTGCCGCTGAAAACCAAGCCCGATGACTTCATCGGCCGCGAGGCCCTCATCCGGCGCAAGGAAAATCCGCGCTGGAAGCTGGTCGGCCTCGAGATCGACACCCGCATCCCTGCCCATCACGGCGATTGCCTGCATGTCGGCCGCGCCGAGATCGGCGAGATCACCTCGGCGATGTGGTCGCCGCTGATGGACCGCCAGATCGCCCTGGCCCGCGTCGACGTCACCCATGCGGCCGAGGGCACCGAAATCGAGGTCGGCAAGCTCGACGGACAGCAAAAACGCTTGGCTGCGCGCATAACGCCATTCCCGCATTACGACCCCGCGAAGGAAAGACCGCGATCCTGACCTAATGAGACAACTCTCTAATGAAACGTTTCGGCCAGTGCCGGGGCTGAAAGGGTATCTGATGCTGGAAATGCCGCTTAAAGTAATTGCGAATTTCAATCTTATCGACGGCCGCGCGTTTTCGACGCTGATCCGTTCGCGAGTTGCGTCTGGTGTGTCGGCGCTTGCGGGGCGTGGGATCGTTCCCGGCCTTGCGGTTGTGCTTGTGGGCGAGGATCCGGCGTCCGAGGTCTATGTCCGCAACAAGGGCATCCAGACGCGCGAGGCGGGGATGAACAGCTTCGAACACAAGCTGGCCGACACCACACCCCAGGCCGATCTGATGGCGCTGATCGACCAGTTGAACCGCGATCCGGCCGTGCATGGCATCCTGGTGCAGCTGCCGCTGCCCAAGCATGTGGACGCCGAGGCCGTCCTCAACGCCATCGAACCCGCCAAGGATGTCGACGGCTTCCACGTCATCAATGCGGGCCGGCTGGCCACCGGGCAAAAGGCCATGGTGCCCTGCACGCCGCTGGGCTGCCTGATGATGCTGCGCGACCG
>NZ_FXTK01000020.1 GCF_900182695.1 Paracoccus laeviglucosivorans | reverse complement strand
GCATGGGTCGCGAACGGCGTCGGTTACAGCATCATCGGCCAGCAACCGTCGGATATGCTGCACGCCATAGCCGATGAAGTGCGCGCGCAAAAACACCAGCCTGCCTAGGGCTGTCATGCGCCAGTTCAGCGGCCTTGGCAGCTTTTCCAAAGTGTCTTGTCAGGGATGGTTCAGTAGGCGCGCAGGGGCCTTGCCCTTCCGGCACCAGCAGAAACTTTCAGATCCATCGACCGACCCTTCGCCGAACACCGGCCATTCGCGAAAACCACCCGCACGACTTGTCCTGCGAGTTCAGCCCATGCACATCCAGATCGTCGGAATGCGCCAAGGCGTTAAGCCGACCTCATCACGCGGGATCAGCGCAGCCCCCCTAGTCAGGCGAAACGGTTCGTTAGGCGGCGACAAGCATGATCCACGCCCATCAGGGCAGGTCTGTTCAAACCGGCGCGGCCTGACACCAACAAAATATGATCGGTCCCATCCCCTGCTGCGTATAGGAATGACACAGGGGGGTGCGATGACACAGATATTAGTTCTTTATGCCGTGACGGTCGTGGCCTTTCTGGGGCTGGACATGCTTGGCATCAATTTCCTGATCCGCCCGGTCTTTGACCGTCATGTCGGGCACTTGCTGGCTTCGCCGTTGCGGCTTGGGCCGGCGGCGGTATTTTACATGGCCTATGTCGCCGGGCTGTTGTGGTTCGTCTCGGTTCCCGCACTAAAGGAGAGCGCGCCGCTGCAAGCCCTGATCGGCGGCATGGTCTTGGGATTTCTATGCTACGGCACGTATGAGATGACCAATTATGCCACCCTGCGCGACTGGTCGCTGGAACAGGTGGCCGCCGATCTGGCATGGGGAACCGTGCTGACGGGCTTTTCGGCATGGTTCGGGGTCGCGGTCCTAAGCGGTAAGCTGACCTGATGGGTCAGCCAAGGCGGCGGGTCAGTTTTAGTGACAGCGCATAGGGCAGCATCCGCAGCAGCTTCATCGCCAGCGTGAAACGCCTGGGAAAATGGATTTCGAACCCGCGCCTTTTCAACCCGCGCAGAACATGGCTGGCGGCTTCGTCTGCGGAGATGATCGCGGGCATCTTGAAATCATTCTTGTCGGTCAGGCGTGATCTGACAAAGCCGGGGCAGACCAGCCGCACATCAATCGCGGGCGACAGCTCAACGGCCAGAGTTTCGGCCAGATTGTTCACCGCAGCCTTGGTTGCCGAATAGGGCTGGCCGCCGCGCAAACCGACATAGCCCGCGACCGAGCCGAACAGGACCAGCTGCCCGCCATTGCGCAACAGCTTGGGGCAAAGCCGCCCGACCTCGATCATGCCAAGCACATTGACGCGGACCAATTGCTCGGCCACGGCCGGGTCGATCGCGGCAACGCGCGTCGGTTCATACATGGCCGCCGTGCAGATGACGGCATCCAGCGGATCGGGATCAAGGCGGCTGATCGCGTCAGCCAGCGCCCCGGACTGACCCAGATCCAAGGCGATGACCCTTGCACCGCCGCATTTTTCCGCCAGTTCATCAAGCGCCGCTTCGTTGCGTGCCGACAGGATCAGCCGCGCCCCTTCGGCGGCAAAGGCGCGCGCCAGAGCTTCGCCGATGCCGCTGCTGGCACCGATGATCCAGATGCGCTTGCCCGCGAAATCGGTCATCGCTCAGATCCTGAACAGGGGCTGCAAAAGCCGGGGGATCAGCGCGTTGAAACGCAAGGGCGCATCGGTCGCCGCAAGGCAGATGCACGCCTCGCCCGGATCGGCAATGGGTTGGTGATTGACGTCATCATGGGCCAGCTCAACGTCGCCGCGTCCAAAGCGTCCCGCGCTGTCGGAAAAGCTGCCCTGCAGAACCAGGGTCATTTCGATGCCTTGATGCCCGTGTTCGGGCACGGCACGCCCCGGCGGGATGTATAACAGACGCAACGAGCCCTTGTTGTCGTCGATCAGGATCTGCTGACGGATACCACCGCCCAGCATCCGCCAGCGCGGTGGGTTGCCGTTCAGTGCCTGCATGACCGCACCCGGAAAAATGCCCGACGGGCCAATCGCGATCGGGTCATGAACCGGCTGATCCAAAGCCGCCATCATGCGGTCGCGGCGGTCGGCCGACATCGCGACCCCATCGCTGTCCTGCAACAGAACTCCGCCCAGCGTATCGGCCGCCTCGACGCGCGCGCGGCATTCGTCGCAGATCGAGATATGTGCCGCAACGACGACGGCGAAAGCCTGCGCCAGACGTCCATCGGCATAATCGGCCAGAATGTCGTCGGTCATGTGATGTGAAATCGGGGTCATGATTGCAGATCCCTCAGCTCGTGACGAAGCCGTTCAAGCCCAAGCCTTATGCGGGACTTGATCGTGCCAACGGGCAGGCCGGTCAGCTGGCTGATCCGGCTGTGGGGAAGGTCCTCTAGGTATGATTGTTCCAGCGCCTGCCGCTGTTCCGCCGAAAGGCGTGACAGGGCATCGCGCAGATGTCGGGTTTCTTCGGCCAAAGCCAGAATCTGTGCCGGATCGGGATTGGCGCCCGGCGGCTCGGCCAGCAGATCGGGTTGCGGGACGGCACGGCGGCGGATCAGGTCGATCTGGCGGTTGCGGGCGATGCGATAGATCCATGCGCCTGCCTCGGCCCTGTGGGGATCGAATTGCGCCGACTTGTTCCACACCACCAGCATCACATCCTGCACGATGTCTTCGGCTGCGCCGTCGCGCTGGCCCGAGCGGATGAGCATTGCCTTTAACCGGGGGCCAAAGTGATCGAACAGCCGCCCGAACGCCTCGCGGTCGCGGTGATCGCGGACGGCTATCAGCGCCTCGGTCATCTCCGATAGCGGGGAGGTGGTCATTGGTCCGTCCTTTGGTGTCGGGCCGATCTGACCCGCCCCAGAGCAGCAGTGCAACCCCCGGTCGGAAATGTGTGCGGCAGTTGCCAAGGTATCATCCCGCGTTGTCATGACAGTGCTACGCCGCCCAGCCGTCAGCGGATCAAAAATTTTCCCGCAAAGTGATCCGTGACGACCCAGATTGCGTAATGCTGGTTGATGAAGAAACGCGGGAATGTTCATGCCCTTCGATCTGACGCGCGGCGCGCCGCAACGCATCGCCATCATCGGCGGCGGCATCGCCGGGCTTTCGGCAGCCTGGCTGCTGCGCAATCATCACGACGTGACGCTGTATGAGGCGGCGCCCCGGCTTGGCGGCCATGCGCGCACGGTGGTTGTGGGCAATCAGCCGGTGGATACCGGGTTCATCGTCTTCAATTATGCCAATTATCCGCATCTGACGGCGATGTTCCGCGATCTTGATGTGCCCGTTCAGCGCAGCGACATGAGCTTTGGCGTGTCATTGGACGGCGGCAGGCTGGAATATGCGCTGCGGTCGGGCAATTCGCTTTACGGCCAGCGGCGCAACGTGATCTCGCCCGGTTTTCACCTGATGGTTCGCGACATACTGCGCTTCAACGATCAGGCCGAGGCGACCAGCGCCGCCAATCCCGATCTGACGATCCAGGAGCTGCTGGACCGGCTTGGCTTGGGGCAACGGTTTCGCGATCACTACCTGTTCCCGATCTGCGGCGCGATCTGGTCCACTCCGGCCAGCGGCATCGGTGCTTTTCCGGCGCAGGCGCTGATCCGCTTCATGCGCAATCACGCATTGATGTCGGCGGGTGGTCAGCATCAGTGGTGGACCGTCGAAGGCGGCAGCATCACATATGTCCGCAAGCTCGAGGACGCGCTGACACGGGCGGGCGTCAAGCTGCGGTCCGGCGCGCCCGTCCGGTCGGTGACCCGCGCCAAAAGCGGCGTGACCCTGCGCGGCGATGATTTTGTCGGCGATGCCTATGATCAGGTCGTCTTTGCGACCCATGCCGATGTCACGCTGAAGATGCTGGCCGATCCGTCACCTCAGGAACATGCGGCGCTTTCCGCGATCCGGTTTCAGCCCAACCATGCGGTGCTGCATTCCGACCCGTCAGTGATGCCCAAAAGACGCCGTTGTTGGAGTTCGTGGGTCTATCGCGCGGATACGAACACCGCCGGGGGCGCGGCGGTCGGCGTCAGCTATTGGATGAACCGGCTGCAAAATATCCCCGAAAGCACCCCGCTGTTCGTGTCCCTGAACCCCGAAATTCAGATCCGCGACGACCTGATCCACGACCAGACCACCTTTCACCACCCGGTATTCGATCACGGCGCGATTGCGGCCCAGACCCGCATCGCCGCGATGCAGGGCGAAAATCGAAGCTGGTTCGCGGGGGCGTGGCTGCGAAACGGGTTCCACGAAGACGGCTTTGCCAGCGCGGTGCGCATCGCCCGGCAGTTGCTGCCTGCGCAGGTGTGATATGACGCTTGCCGAACGCCTTGATCGGGGACAGGTGCTGCACATGGCGGCGGATGTCACCCATGCAAGACGCGGCGCGCTTCGGCACGCCTTCCGATACAAGGTCGAATATCTGCTGCTTTCCCCCGAAACGGCCTTGGGATCCGGGCTTTTCTCGGTGAACCGCTTCAACCTGTTCGCCATTCACGATCGCGACCATGGCGGGCCGCGCGGACAGGGCGCAGGCGCAGCCTGGGCCTGGACGCAGTTGGAACAGGCGGGCTTTCAGCGGATGCCGGGCATGGTGATGGCATTGCTGACCCAACCTCGCCTGCTGGGTCACTGGTTCACGCCGGTCAGCTTTTGGCTGGTTCTGCGCGGCGACCAGATCATGGCCGCCATAGCCGAGGTGAACAACACCTTTGGCCAGCGCCATTCCTATCTATGCGCCAATCCGGGCTTTGCTCCGATCGGTCGCAACGACATCATATGCACGGATAAGCTGTTCCACGTCTCGCCCTTTCAGGACGTGGCGGGGGAATACCGTTTCGCCTTCCGGCTTACGCCTGATCACATCGCCATTCGCATATCGCAGATCGACGGCGACAAAGGGCTGGATGCCGCGATGTCCGGCGCGCTGCGCCCGTTTACGAACGCCACCGCAATCGGTGCCTGCCTGCGTCGCCCCGGTGGAAGCCTGCGGGTGCTGGCGCTGATCTACTGGAACGCGCTTCGCCTGAAACTGAAGGGGGCCGCCTATCGGCCCGTGCCCGCCCCACCCGATAAGGACGTAAGCTGATGGGCCTTGCCACTCGCATCATGCAACGACGCTTTCTGACCGCGCTTCAGGGGATCCGTCACGGCCGCCTGCGCCTGACCACACCCGAAGGGCATGTCCATCATTTCGGTGACGAAGGCGAACAGGTCGAACTGCACATCCACGATTGGGCGTTCCTGCCGCGCATGGCCGCGCGCGGGGATGTCGGTCTGGGCGAAAGCTGGATCGACGGCCACTGGTCCACACCCTCGCTTGAGGCATTGCTGACGCTAGCCATCCGCAACCTTGACCATCTGTCAGAATGGGCGAATGCCGGCATCCTGTCGCGGCTGCGGATGCAGATCACCGATCGGGTCGTGCGGTTGAACACCCTGCGCGGTTCGTCCCGCAACATCCGCGCCCATTACGATGTCGGGAATGAATTCTATCAGCTTTGGCTGGATCGCGGCATGACCTATTCATCGGCGCTTTTCGCGCCGGGCGACGATGATCTGGAACAGGCACAGCGCCGCAAGAACGCCCGCATCCTGTCGCAACTTGGCGCGGGTGAAACGGTGCTGGAAATCGGCTGCGGCTGGGGCGGATTTGCCGAGGCGGCCGCTGATCGCGGACGGCAGGTGACCGGCCTGACCCTGTCGCATCAGCAAAAAGGCTATGCCGACGCGCGGCTGGACGGACGCGCCCAGATCCGGCTGCAGGATTATCGTCATGTGCAGGGGCGCTTTGACAATATCGTTTCGGTCGAGATGATCGAGGCGGTCGGCGAACGCTATTGGCCGATCTATTTCGCCACGCTGAAGGCGCGGCTGGCCGAAGGCGGTCGCGCCGTCCTGCAAGCCATCACCATCCCGGACGCCGAGTTTTCGGTCTATCGCAAACGGTCGGATTTCATCCGCCAGCACAGCTTTCCGGGCGGAATGCTGCCCTGCAATGCCGTGATCGTCCGCGAAGCCGCCCGCGCCGGACTGGTGCTGCGCGATACCTTTGCATTCGGCAACAACTACGCCCGCACCTGCCGCATATGGGCCGAGCGCATGTTGGCCGAACGCGACCGCATCCGCCGATATGGCTATGACGAACGCTTTATCCGGGCCTGGCAATACTATCTGGAAGCCTGCGCCGCGACCTTCGCGACAAAGCGCACCGATGTGGTTCAGGTCACGCTGTCCCATGCGTGACGCGGGAAAGGTCGTGTTCGTTTCGGAATAGGTTTGCCGAGACGTGCTGAAAGCGTCGGAAAGTGCCGATGGGCCAACGGACGGGTCTGCATCGACCGTTCACAGTCGCCCAATCAGATAGGCTGATCAACGCCCGAGCCTAGACACTGGCATCAGATAACTCAGATCTTCGTCCTGTAATAACGCGTCGCGCGTTGCAGGCCTGCTGATCGAAATACCGTCGCCTTTACTTTCCCGGAAATTGCACAAGTCAACAGCTTTAGCCGACCCCAAGCTTTTTCGGCGATAATCCGCTATCCCGAATCAAATTTTTATGCGACATATCAGCAGAAGCTGGTTTGCTTAATTCAGGTCGTCTTATCGGTAATTTCCGACCATCGCCTGATCTGTCCTCCCTCGCCTTTCATGAACACATGTGCCCGATCTTTTCGGGCCTGCCCAGCATTGGTCATCCTTTGCAAATGCCGTTGATAATCACGGCATCACATCGGCCAAGCGCAGAATATGTCAACGATTTCAGAAATGCCTCGCGGCATCCGTTGGAGAGTATCATGTCTGTATCTGATTTATACACCCGCCCTATCGAGCAGGTCGATTGCCGCGCAAAGCTTTACCGCCAGTGCGAAGCCATGCTGGGCGTTCTTTCGAACCGCTCGGCATTGTCCCGCGCTGCCATCGACGAACATATCGGGTTGCTGGACACCGGCATCGAGGCGCGCAACGATATTCCGATCCGCGATTTGATCAGGCTGCACAGAGCCTTGGCCGAAGGGATCAAACCCGAACTGCCACAAAGCGCCGAATTGCTGCAATGGGAAAGCGTTCGTCCAAAGAAGGGGTTATTCGACCTGAAATTCCTTGCGCCGGTTTCGGCGATCAGGAAGGTGATGGTCTTTGCAATCATATGTTTTGTGGTGTTTTTTCTGATCCTTATATTCGGACCCCTAACGCATAATGACGTTGTAAATGGGATCCCGCTATTCAACAAAAACTCATCTGAAGCGGCAGAATTGGTATGTGAACGCTCGGCCTTTTCCTGTTTTCTTCTGGAACACGCCAAGATCATCAACCTGACTTTCTTTTATGTTTCGCTTAGTGCCATCGGGGCGTGTTTTGCCACGCTTTATACCGCCAACAGCTTTGTCAGTGACGGGTCTTACGATCCACGGCACGGCTCCAGCTATGCGATACGGATCGGATTGGGCATGATCGCAGGCTTCCTGCTGTCGCAGGTCATTCCGGGAAGCGCAACCGGCGGGAACGGGGACCTGGTGCTTTTCGGTCGGGCCGTGCTTGCGCTTCTGGGTGGTTTTGCGGGTGATCTGGTGCATGGCATCCTGCAAAAACTGGTTCACGCCGTCGAGACGATCTTTCAGGAAAACCCGCGGGATATGATCGCGCGCATGCGCCATGAGGCAGAACAGCGCGAACAGACCGCCATGGCCCAACATGAGGCCAAGCAGGCCGCAAATATGATGGGGTTCGCGGCGCAGTTTCACAGTGCCACTGATCCCGGTTTCCGCACCGAACTGGTAAACGACTTTCTGAAACGCATGGGTGTCCCGCCAAATACCGACGAGGCTAAAGCGTCCGACCCCGGCAGGGCCACTCTGGACAAGGCTGAGGCGCTGGCAGGTTTTCTGCGCCGCATGTTGGAGGTTCTGCCCCCCAACGAAGGCAAGCCGGTGCGCGACAAGCTGACCAGATTGGAGCAAGAGATCGCGCGCGTGCGCGGTATTGCAAATCGCGGCGATTTTCTGACGGCTGCGGCCAAGCTGGCGGTCGAGATCACCTCTGAGCCGTTGCAGGATCTGCTTGCGGACAGCCTTGGCAAGTTCAAGCTGCCTTTGGCCGCGCTTGGGATCACGCCAGCGGGTCTGACCCTGTCCATCGTCACGATGGCCGTGCAAACCGGATCAGAAGCCTATCGCCGGTGGAAGGCGCGCGTTCTGAACACACCCTATGATCCAAGGCTGTTGCCGGTCGATCTGATCGACACCACAGCCATCAAGGCCGCGCTGAGCGCCCATCCGAATGCCCAGACCGCGTTGCAGCCCCCGATGGGGAACATGGCCATGCTGAACCAACTGGGGGGCGCCATCGTCGATCTGGACCCGGCAGCCTTCTACCAGCGTTTCGGCCAGAATTTCAAAGGAACGCCACAAGAATTCGAAACGGCGGTCGCACCGCTGCGTGCAGCTTTGCAGAAGCTGCGAAATCTCGAACTTGATCGGGCCGTATCGACGGACATCCCTGATCAGGTGTTGACCCTTTCGGGCGCCGCGGATCGCAAAACGATCTTGCAGTCGTTTGATGCGCTTCAGAACGACCCCGCAAGTCTGGCCGCGATGGAAAGGCTGTTCCTGATGGCTGGCGCAGCGCGAGACGCAGACACCACCGACGGCGACCTGCAACGACTGGTCGCCACCATCAACTCAGCCGCAACGCAGGGGGCAGGTCAGCCATGATACGTTTTGCAATCGGGATTCTTGCGGTCTTTGCTGTTAGTGGCTGCAACGAAGTTGAGGGCACCTCGGCCGTCCATGAATTGGCCCTGGTGCAGAAGATGCCGCAGCAAGACGCGGCAGCGCATGTCCCGCGATGCCGTCTTGGCCAAGAAGACTGCGTCCAGGTGCATCAGATCACGGGCGATGCCTGTCTGCATCTGGCGGCGGAACGGCTGTCCGCAGGCGATGCGGGGCCATATGCGGATTGCGCCACGGCCCGCTTTGCAGCCCTGAACACGCAAGGTCAGTCGGGCTTCCTGCTGCGCGGGCTTGAGGCACGGCGGTTGCAGCGCGAAAGCCGGACCGAGCTTGCGGCCTCGCGGCGGGAAAATGATCTGCTGGCAGCGCAGGCAGCCCGGATCAATACCAGACAGGCCGGATTTTACGCCGCATCCGCGACGGACTGGCGCAACAGTTTCGTTGCCGATGCCCCTTGCGCGGATCTGCAACAGGCGGCCGAAAGCGCCTGGGCCGCCGCAACGGCCGATATTCAGGAAGCCATCGATAACCGCCAAGCTGCTGCTGCTATGTCTGCTCGGCTGAACGGTCTGCTGAAAAACCGGGGATGCCAATCATGAACGCCACAATCCTGAGATTCGCGGGCCTGCCGATGATGCGCGGTGCCCAAGTGTTCGCGCTGCAATCGCGGCTTGTCGATCTGGCGATGCTGCCGGTCGAAGACTGGGACGGCCTGTTCGGCCCGCGCACGGACGCCGCAGTGCGTGCTTTGCAGGCGCGGCTGGGTCTGGCACAGACCGGGCTGGCCGATCCGCAGACCCTTGCGCGACTTTCGGAACTTGAACGCGGCGCGAATGGGCCTGCGCCCCAAGAACCGGCCAAAGAACCGGCGCCCATGCCTGCCCAGACGGCACAGCGCCCGCCGCATCGCCCCCTGACAGGGTTGGATGCATTGGACCTGCCGCCCGCCCGCGCGACAAGGATCATACTGCACTGGACGGGCGGCAGCGCCCGAGCGTCCGAACTGGACAGGCAGCACTATCATTTCTGCATCGAACAAAGCGGCGACATCGTCGCGGGAAATCGCAGCATTGCCGACAACGACTCGACGCAGGACGGTCGCTATGCGGCCCATACGCTGAACTGCAACACCCGCGCCATCGGCGTAGCGTTGTGCGGCATGGCCGGAGCGGTTGAAAAACCCTTCCATCCCGGTCGCGCACCGATTGTCGAGCGCCAGATTACCGTGCTGGCGGCTTTGGTCGCGCGGCTTTGCCAGCATTACGATATTCCCGTGACGCCGGAAACCGTGCTGGGACATGGCGAGGTCTACACCAATCTGAACATCAAGCAGAAAGGGAAATGGGATCCGCTGGTGCTGCCTTGGCGGCCCGACCTGTCCAAGCGCGATACCGGGGCGTTCCTGCGCGCGGAAATCAGCCGCGCACTGACTGCCGCGCAGCCTGACGATGCGGTTACCGAACCCGAGGGAAGCTACGATTTGGTCATCGGCAATCGCCGCCTGGAAAACGCGGGCATTCCCGATGATGGCGAGGATTGGATCCGCCTTGACCAGCTTTTGCGCGCAACCGGTTGGCAACGCGACAAGAATGATGATGATCCGGGCGATACGGACAGGTCAGGCTCGGCCTTGATCAGGGCGGATGGCGCACAGGCGCATGTGGATTTGCGGCGCGTCGGCGCCGAAGACCAGATCGATCTGCAAGACCTTGTCGAAGGGTTCAATCTGAAACTGCGGGTCCAACCCGATGGCACCCGCTGGCTGGATGGAACGCCGAACAGCGCAGGGAAAACCCATGCGGGCGCCGCGATGAATATCGTGACCGTCGCCCGTGGCCAGACGCTTCGTGACATTGCGCGCAGACATCTTGGCAGCGCAGATCGGTGGGGTGACATCCGGACCATCGAAGGCAATGAGTTCAGCGAAAATTCGGCGCGCAATCTTGCAGCTGGTGCGCAGGTGCTGGTTCCGGCCGGGGTGGCCAAAGCCTCTGCCAAGGTGAACGGCGCTGCACCGGCCCTAACTGCTGTCCAGCCGCCGTCACAGCAACTGATCGCAGGGTTAAGCCAAGCGGTCTCCTCCAGCCATCGCGATGCAGCAAACACCGCGATCCCGCTGATCCTTAAGGCATGCGCTGCGCATGGCATCAGCGATCCGTCCCATCTGGGCTATGTGCTGGCAACCGCGGAACACGAATCCGGGTTCGGAAAATGGCTGGAAGAGAAATGGGAGCCGACCGCGGACCAGCGCAAATATCAGGGCCGTTTCGGCAATATCGATGACGGCGACGGCGAGCGTTTTCGCGGTCGTGGCTATGCCCAGATCACGTTTCGCGACAATTACATCCGCTATGGCAAGGCACTGGGGCTGCCATTGGAAACCCAGCCCGGACTGGCGGCGCAGCCCCAACATGCGGCCAACCTTATTGCCTTGGGCATGGGGCGACTGGGCTATACCAAGGGCTATCCGGTGCTTGAGGATTTCGGCTTGGGACGGGAATTCGATTTCGTGAATGCCCGCCGGATCATCAACGGCGATAGCAAGCGGCCGCACAAGAAAAGCGGCCAGACCATCGGAGACTACCTTGCACGCCGCGGCCGTGGCTTTGCCGACATCATCCGGGAGGCCCGCCCATGAACGCATCGCCCACCGCGGACCCCCACGCTGAATCCCTGTCGATCACGCATGAAGTGCGTTTTGCCATCGTGCTTTACGGCGGCACGTCGCTTGCGATCTATATGCACGGCGTGTCGCAGGAATTGCTGCGCATGGTTCGCGGCAGCGCTGAAATTCCGTTGGATGATCTGGACCCGGTCGAGCGGATCTATCGCGAGCTGTCGGTCACGATGCCCATGCCCAATACCCCCGAGCCAAGGGGGCGCTGCCGCTTTGTCATCGACATCATATCGGGCACCTCGGCGGGCGGCATCAACGGCGTTGCGCTGGCCAAGGCGCTGGTATGTGGCAATCGCGATCTGTCGGCCCTGTGCAAGGCCTGGACGGATCAAGCCGCAATCGGCAACCTTCTGAACGACAGCCGCAGCCGGGCAAGGGGAAAAACCTCATCGCTGCTGGACGGCGAAAAGATGTTCAACGTCCTGCTGGATACGCTAAAGCAGATGTCGGACGAACGGACCAGTCAGCCGCTTGTCGGGAATATGCTGGACCTGTGCGTGACCGCCACCGATCTTGCAGGTCGGCGGTTGCCGATCCAGCTGTCCGGCGGTGCGGTATATGAGCCCGTCCATAAATCGGTTTTCCGCTTCAGCTATGAACAGCCCGATCCCGATGCAGGCGATACCGATGACGGACTTGACGATTTCGCGCCTGAAATGGACCCCATGCTGGCATTCGCCGCGCGCTGCACGTCGTCCTTTCCGGTCGCCTTCGCGCCGATGCGCTATACGGATATGCCGCAGAACTTGCAAAACGAGAAGTTCAGAAGGTTTTTCCCGGATGCCGATTTTGCAATGCGCAGCTATGCCGACGGCGGCTATCTGGATAATCGGCCATTCAGCCATGCCATTGATCTGATCCCGATCCGTGCAAGTCATTTACCGGGGCAGCGCAAATTGCTGTTCATCGACCCTTTCCCCGAAAATCCGACCGCAACGGAAAATGACCGCGCAGGTCCGTTGCAGCCGATCGATTTTCTGACAAATGCGAAATTGGCGGCGACGACCCTGCCCCGTCAGGAAACGATCCGCGAGGACATCCGCTCGATCATTCAGATCAATCGTCGCCTTGAACGCCTTTACAATCTGCAAAAACGTTTCAAGGATGATGGTCGGATTCTGCCTAAGCATCGCCCGCCGCGAAATGACAATCTGGAACGGCTTGATCTGCTGGAACTGATCGAAAGCGATGAGCTGGCTTACGGGCGCGGGTATCCCTATTACCATCATCTGCGCATCTACGATGCGACAGACAAGTTCGCAAATTATGTCGCGCATCTTGCAGGCTATGACCCGCAATCAGATGAGTTCAGCTTTATGCGGCTTTTCATCCGGGAATGGCGTGATGCCAAGTTCAAGACATACAAGACCGATGGCCGCTTTCCAGTCGGGGCGGAAAGCGAATTCGTCTTTCTGAACCGATACGACATCGGATACCGGCACCGCAGACTGGTGCATCTGCGCGCCCAGATCGACCAACGTCTGGCCGAAACCAGAACAAACCGGCCCGGACTGGTCCGGTTGCGCAAAACCGTCGAAACCGAGTTGCGTCGGCTGCGCCATTTGTCGCAGCCGCCGGAAAGACAGGACAAAGGCGCAGATCAGACTTTGCTGAAGGACGTACTGTCCAAGCATTTCGAGAATATCATGAGCATTCCCGGTCTTAACCAAAGGCAGGATGCGGTCAATAAACTGTATCTGGGCCACGGGCTGCCAATGAATGCGCAGATTGCCATTGATCGGGTTCTTGATGGTATCGGCAAGGAATTCTGCGCCTTGCTGGACGCCAGCAGCACGGTATTGCGCAACGCCCTGGACAATGCTGGTCAGGGTGCGGATGATCTGAATGACGTCTATCACGAATTTCATTGGCATGACGTCGATACGTTCCCGTTCCTTGAGGGGACGCCCGCTGAAGAACATGCCGAGGTCCAGATATTCCGCATCAGTCCAGCCGATAGCAGCCTGAACAAGGATCCCAAGAAACTGATGGGCATCAATCTGCACGCATTCGGCGGGTTTCTTAGCCGGGAATGGCGTGAACACGACATTCTTTGGGGGCGGCTGGATGGTGCAGATCAGATCATCAACGCCCTTCTGCCCGGCGCAGACCGGCAGGCCGAGCGCGCGGAATATATCGAACGCCTGCATACGGCGATCCTCCGGCAGGAATTCGGTGCCGCCGCAGGTGGCACACGCCAGCTTGCGCTGTTGAAGGCGAAGCTGCAGGATCCCAATTTCGATGAGCAGGCGCGCGCGCAACTGGCGGCGGCGGCCTTGGGGGCTGCAAATCCGCGCCCCATGGATCAGCGACGGTTCGTCGAATATTACCGCGATGTCAGGCCGGTGAACCCGCTGCGATCCGATCTGACCGCATGGGCAAGGCGCGCATTCGGGATTCTGTCGCGTATGACGCATGACCTGGTCAATGATGGCAGCGGCTCCCCCGGATGGCTGGCCAAGGTGGGGATGATATCCTTTGCGCTGGTTCAGGCCGACAAGCCGCGCGCATCCGGTGATCGGATCGCGGTGTTCTTGTATCTCATGCTCATTATGACCGTGGTGGGCGGTGTGATCTGCATCCTGTCACGCCTGAACCTGACCGCCATTCCGATGTGGCCCGGCGTCATCCTGTTCGTCGTCGGCGGCACGCCGCTGCTGGCCGTCACCATCGCACGCCGCTTTCTGAATCGGGCCGTGGCGAATACGCTGGAGAAGATGCAGCTTTCCGCACCAGGCATCGCCCCGGTCAGCACGGCGTCGCGGTTGCAAAGATATGGGCGTGCCATTGCGGTCGGCGCGGTGCTTGCGCTTGCAGGTCTGGGGGCGCTGACCAGCTACAAAGCCGTGACCGCCGTGATCATTGGCCCGGCGCAGGCACAGGCTGACGATCCACCCGACGCAGCCGTTGCCGCGCGATAGCGGGCGGTTGGTGGTCTGGCCGCACCCTGCCCGCGCCACAACTGGCCAAAAGGACAGCCGGGCCTTTGTCGAATCGCGTTGCCATCCCGCTCAACGATCCGTGAAGATGCGCGTGTAATCAGTTCCCGCGGCCTCGCCGCGATTTTCACGCGGAGAAGTCAATGCCCTCGATCACGATCGAAAGCGGCCGGGCGACCGAGGCCGAATATGTCATCTTTACCCTGCGCCTTTCGGAGCCGTCGCTGGATGCGGTGACGGTCGATTACGCCACGTTTTCCGGCACCGCCGACCGCAGCGAGGATGTGGGCGATCTGTCGGGGGCGCCGCAATTCGGCACGGTGACATTCGCCCCCGGCCAGACGGTCCAGACCGTCGAAATCTTTGTGAACCGCGATTATGTGGACGAACGCGACGAAAGCTTCTTCCTTGAGCTGCGCAACCCCAGCGGTGCGACGTTCCAGGGCCGCAATGCCACGCTGTCGGCCGTGGGCTGGGCGCTGGACAATGACGGCGTGGGTAGTGACCGCGCGATGGCCGTGTCCCAACCCGTCGTAACCGAAGGCACGGGCACCGCAAGTTTCACCATCAGCCTGTCGGAACCCTTCGACACGGACCGCACCTTCAGCTTTGAAACCTATGACGGCTCGGCCCGCGCGGGCAGCGATTACGTCGCGCGCACCGGGACCGTGACCTTTCTGGCCGGGCAGACCGAGGTGGTCGTCACCGTAAACCTGATGGACGACGCATCGCCCGAGGCGACCGAAAGCTTTGGCCTGCGCGTGAACGGCGCCCATGGCATCACCGGTTCGGCGGGCACGGCGCATATCCTTGATACCGACGCGGCCCAGCCCGTGATCTCGATCGAGGGCTCGGGCGCGACCGAGGCGGAATATATGTTCTTTACCGTCCGGCTGTCCGAAGCCTCGACCGATGCCGTGACGATGGATTACGATGTCCGTTCGGGCACGGCTTTGCGTGACGACGATCTGGGCGATCTGTCGGGCGCGCCGCTAAGCGGCACGGTCACATTCGCCCCCGGCGAAACCGTGCAGACCGTCGCGATCTATGTCGGCCGCGATTACGAGGACGAGATCGACGAAAGCTTCTTTCTGGAACTGCGCAACCCCAGCGGCGCGACCTTTGGTCCCGGCAATTCCAGCCTGACGGGCATCGGCTGGGCGCTGGACAATGACGGTGTGGGGCTGAACCGCAGCGTGGCCGTGTCGGGCGCGGAAATGCGCGAAGGACCGGGCGGGCGGGCAGCGGTGTTCGCGGTCGAAATCTCGACCCCTTCGGATGTGGCGATCACGCTGAATTTCCAGACGGTGGCCGGGACGGCGCTGGCGGGCAGCGATTTCGTGGCCCGCAGCGGCCAGATCACCTTTGCCCCCGGCCAGACCCGGATCGAGATTCCCGTGACGTTGCTGGGCGATCTGGCGCTTGAAGGGACCGAGCAATTCTACCTGCGCGTCGCCCCGCCCTTCCCCGGTCAGATTTCGTCGCGCACCTCGATTGCGACCGGCACGGCGACAATCCATGACGGCACGCTGCGCGGCACGGCGGGCAATGACGTGCTGCAAGGCACCGCATGGGCCGAGCGGATCGAAGGATATGCGGGCAACGACCTGCTGATCGGCGCGGGCGGCAACGACCTGCTGGCGGGCGGCGCGGGCAATGACACGCTGAACGGCGGCGCGGGTCGCGACCAGCTGATCGGCGGCACCGGCAACGACACCTATCTGGCCGATGCCAGCGACATCATCATCGAGACCGCGAATGGCGGCATCGACCGCGTGGCCTCTTCGGAAACCATCAGGCTGGCGGAATTCGTCGAAAATCTGGTGCTGACCGGCACGGGCAACATCAACGGCACCGGAAATTCGCTGGCCAATATCCTGCAGGGCAATGCCGGGCGCAACGTGCTGACCGGGGGCTATGGCAACGACACCTATATCCTTGGGGCCGGCGATACGGCGGTTGAACGAGTCACGGCCGGTTACGACACGGTGCAAAGCAACGTCTCGCAGGTTCTGGGTGCCAATATCGAGGCGCTGCAACTGCTTGGCATCGCGAATGCCAACGGCACCGGAAACGCATTGGCGAACCGCCTGATCGGCAATAGCGGCAACAACGTGCTGGACGGGATGGCCGGAAACGACGTGCTGCTGGGTGGGCTTGGCAATGACGCGCTGCGCGGCGGCGACGGGGCCGACATCCTGCAGGGCGGCGCGGGGGCCGATCTGCTGTCTGGCGGCAACGGGGCCGACAATCTGCAAGGCGGTGCCGGGCGTGACAACCTGCAGGGCGGCATGGGTTCGGACACGCTGGTCGGCGGGACCGAGGCGGACGTGCTGACCGGCGGCGCGGATCGCGATGTCTTCGTCTTCAACATGGCGGCTGAAAGCCGTCTTGGCCTTGGGCGCGACCGCATCGCGGATTTTCAGGTCGGCGTCGACGATATCGACCTGCGCGGCATGGACCCCTTCCCCGGCATCGCGGGCAATCAGGCATTCGCGTTCAGCGGCACGACGGCGGCGGCGAATTCCGTCTGGTTCGTGCAGCAATCCACCGGCGCGCTGGTGCGCGGCGACGTGAATGGCGACGGTTATGCCGATTTCGAGATCATGCTGACCGGCGTGGCACGGGTCACGGCGAACGATTTCCTGCTGTGACGCGCTGATCGTGGGCAGGCTTATCGGCCTGCCCGCCCCCCCCCTCATGTCACCCCGGCAAAGCCTGAATCAGTATAGCGGCACGGCAACGCGCAGGCGCAATCCGGCGGGACCGTTGCGGATGATCGTCAGCGATCCGCCATGCGCCTCGGCAAGGTTGCGAACGATCGAGAGACCCAGCCCCGCGCCGCCCGTGTCGCGGCTGCGCGAAGTTTCGCCCCGCACGAAAGGCTCGCCAAAGGTTTCGGTCACATCGGGCGGCAGTCCGGGGCCGTCATCCTCGACATCGACGCAGGCCATGCCATCTGCAATCAGGGGCGTGACCCGCGCGGCATGTCCGTATTTCACCGCATTTTCAATCAGGTTGCCGATCATGCGGCGCAGGGCCAGCAGATCGCCAAGGACCGGCATGGCGGGCGGGCTGCCATGCAGGGTGACGGGCATCCCGGCCCGGTCCTCGACCTCGCGCCGGGCGATGTCGGACAGGTCCAGCAACTCCTCGACCAGATCGCCCGCACCGACACGAGAGGCCAGCAGCGCGTCGTTCAAAAGCTGGATCATGTCTTCGATGTCGCGCACGGCGCGGGCACGCTGGTCGGGATCGGGGATCGCCTCGACCCGCAGGCGCAGGCGCGTGGCATAGGTCCGCACGTCATGCGAAATGCCCGCAACCAGCACAAAGCGGGCGCGCAACAGCCGGGACAGCCGCGTCTGCAGCCGGTCAAAGGCCCGGATCAGCCGGGCCAGTTCGGGGCTTTTGCGGCGCGGATCGGGCAGCACGGCGGGCGCGCCCGTCAGATCGACCCGATCGACTGCCCGCGAAAGCCCCGCCAAAGGGCGCAGTTCCAGATACATCGCGATCAGCGCGATCAGTGCGATGGCCGTGCCGATCAGCCCCGCGACCAGCCCCAGCGGCGCACCAAAGGGCGTCGTCACCAGATCAGCCATGCGCCGGATCACCAGCGTCTCGTGCTTGGGCAAGGGGATGCGCAGCTCAATCACCTCGCGCCTGCCCCAGCCGACGCGGGGCACGGTGGTGGCCGGATAGTCGGCCATGAAACGCAGCGCCTGAAAATCCCTGTCCGGCAGGGCCGCGCGATAGGCCTGCATCAGACGTTCATCCAGACGGCGGGCCTGTGGCGTGGGTGCAGCGCCGGGCGGATCGATGCGCACCTGCTGGTTCGGGCCGTTCAGCGCCGCCAGCAGCGCGGCGCGTCCGGCGGGCGGGGTCCGCGTCACCGTATCGACGATGCCCGCGACCTGCGCGGGCAGCGGTCGAAAGGTCAGGATGCGGCTGTCGCTGGGACTATAGCCCGCCAGCAGCACGCCCAGCCAGACCAGCAGCAGCATCACCACCGCCAACAGCCCCAGACGGCGGGCAAGGGTCAGCGCCATCATGCAGCAAGCGGCTGCACGGGCACGGTCAGCAGATAGCCGCCATTGCGCACCGTGGCGATCAGCGCCGTGCCGGGGCTGGCCGCATCCAGCTTGCGACGCAGACGCGAGATCAGGACGTCGATCGTCCGGTCGAAGGGATCCGCGCTGCGCCCGCGCGTGCGGTCCAAAAGCTGTTCGCGCGTCAGCACGCGGCGCGGCTGGCTGACGAAACAGGCCAGCAGATCGAATTCGGCACTGGTCAGCGCCACCGCCACGCCGTCGCGGTCGTTCAACTGACGGGCGTCCAGATCAATGACAAAGCGGTCGAAACCATAGCAGCGCCGCGCGGCGGCCCCCGGTGCCTCCATCCGGGCGCGGCGCAGCAGGGCGCGGACGCGGGCCAGCAATTCGCGCGGGCTGAAGGGTTTGACCACGTAATCATCGGCCCCGATCTCCAGCCCGACCACGCGGTCGATTTCATCGCCGCGTGCGGTCAGCATCAGGATCGGCACATTGCTTTCCGCCCGCAGGCGGCGGCAGATCGACAGCCCGTCCTCGCCGGGCAGCATCAGGTCAAGGATGATCAGATCGGGCGGCTCGGACGCACGCAGGCGGTCCATCGTGGCGGCATCCTGCGCCTCGGTCGGGCGCAGGCCGTCATTGCGCAAAAGCGCCGCGACAAGGCTGCGGATTTCGGGATCGTCCTCGACCACAAGGATGGTTGCGCCGTTTTCCATGCGGCCATTCTGCGGCAGGCCGCCACGAAAGCAAGCACCAGAGGCCGGATTTTACCTGCCCGCAAGCCCCGTTCACAAAACGCAACAATTCGACGCGCGCCGTTCGAACCGGGTTCACCGCGCCCCGCTAGAACAGCCCCATGCCGGTCGGCGGGTTTCCCACCACGCCGCCCCGGCATGTTCCCAGCGGCCGGGCGTCTTTGCATGGCGCGTCCGGCCGGGGGCATCGCCGCGATGGGGTGCCGCAAGTCGCGGGCTCACGGTTCCTTGCCGGGCGCTTCGGCCCGCATCGCGGCGATGTTCCGACCAATGACAGTTGAAAGGACAGACGCATGAACCGATACGGCCTTATCTTGCTGGCTTTGACCAGCGCGACCCCGGCACTGGCGCAGCAAAAGCTGACGCGGGACGAGGCGCTGGCGATCAAGGCGAACTGCACACAGGATGTCAGGACGCTTTGCCCCGGCATCCGCCCCGGCGATGGTGAACTGATGGCCTGCATCCAAGCGCAGGAATCGCAGCTTTCGCAGCCCTGCACCACCACGCTGGACGCGATCCGCGCCGCCAAGGCGGAATAGGGCATGCCGACCCCCATCCTGCGCAGGCGGGATGCGGGGTCGGTGCCTGCCAAGGTGATCCATGACGCATGAACCCAGACAAGCGCGCGGCCACCGCCTGCGCAACATCCTGATCCTGCTGCTGCTTTTCGGCGGAGCGGTCGCCCTGACCGTTGCGGTCCGCCCCGGTGATGCGCCGCCCGAAACCAAGGTCGCGCCGCCGATTATTCAGGTGGCCCGCCCCCTGTCCCGGCCCGTGCCGCGCTATCTGCACGCGACCGGCTGGGCCGATGCGCTGGCCCGTGTCACCGTGACCGCGCGGGTCAAGGGTGCGCTGCGGTCGGTCGAATATCGCGACGGCGCATCGGTGCAGGCGGGTCAGCCCCTGTTCCGCATCGAGGACGATCTTTACCGCGCGCAGGTGGCACAGGCCGAAGCCAGCGTGGCCGAGGCGAACGCCGCACTTGTTCAGGCGCAGCGCGATTACGACCGCCAGCGCCGTCTGGTCGAAACCTCGGCTGCGGCGCGCGCCACGGCCGAGGACGCGCAGACCCGCCGCGATGCGGCCCGCGCCCAGCTTGACGCGGCAAAAGCCACGCTGGACACCGCGCGCATCGATCTGGGCTATACCACCGTCACCGCACCTTTTTCGGGCGTCGTCACCGCGCATAGGCAGGATGTCGGCGCGCTGGTCGGCGTCGAGGGCGCGACCGAACTGGCCGAAATCATGGTGCTGGACCCCGTTCACGTCACCTTCGCGATCCCCGAAACAGAAATGCTGCGCATCCGCGCCGCGCTGCGCGGCCAGCAGATGCCCGATCTTGCCGCCATCACGGTGCAGGCCGGGACGCAGATCGACGCGGATTTTCCCCTGACCGGGCGGCTGGACTATGCCGCGCCCGCGACCTCGACCGATTCCGGCACGCTGGAATTGCGGGCGGTGTTCGACAATCCCGACCGCGCGCTTGTGCCGGGCATGTTCCTGCGCCTGCGCATCCCGCTGGACCGCCAGCCCGCGCTGATGGTCCCGGTCGCGGCCGTGGGAACCGATCAGCAGGGCCGATATGTGCTGGCCGTGGGCCCGGAAAACAGGCTTGAGCGGCGCGCCGTCACGTTGCTGGAAAAGACCGGCGATCTGCAGCCCGTGACCGGGGCGCTTGCCGAAACCGATCTGGTCGCGGCCAACGTCCTTGCGGGTGTGGCCGCAGGCCAGCAGATCGCGCCGCAGGAAAGATAGACCCATGTTCTCGCGCTTTTTCATTCAGCATCCGGTGCTGGCCAATACCATCGCGCTTGTCACCCTGCTGATCGGCATTGTCGCCGTGCTGCAACTGCCCGTGGCGCAATATCCCAATGTCGTGCCGCCGACCGTGCAGGTCACCGCGCGTTTTCCCGGCAGCAGCGCCAAGGCGGTGATGGAGACCGTGGGCCTGCCCATCGAGCGGCAGGTGAATGGCGTGCAGGGGATGCTTTACATGCAATCCACCAGCGCCAGCGATGGCAGCTATAACCTGACCGTCACATTCGACATCGGCACCGACCCCGATCAGGCGCAGATCCTGGTGCAGAACCGCGTGGCCGCAGCGCAGGCGCAATTGCCCGCCGCCGTGCAAACGCAGGGCGTGAACGTGCGCAAGCGTTCGACCTCGATCCTGGCTTTCGCGGCGCTGAATTCGGCGGATGACCGCTATGACAGCCTGTTCCTGTCGAACTATGCCAAGATCAACATGGTCGATTCTCTGGCCCGCGTGCCGGGGGTGGGCGATGTCACGATCTTCGGGGCGGGCGATTACGCGATGCGGGTCTGGCTGGACCCCGACCGCCTGCAATCCCTTGGCCTGACGCCTGCAGACGTTTCGCGCGCCATCGAAAGCCAAAGCCAGACCGCATCCGGCGGCCAGATCGGCCAGCCCCCCGTCGCCAGCGGGCAGGGCTTTCAGACCGTGCTGGATATTCAGGGCCGCCTGTCCGAACTGACCGAGTTTGAAAATATCGCCGTCAAGACCGACCCCGACACGCAGGCCGTGGTCCGGCTGGGCGATGTGGCCCGGATCGAGCTTGGCTCGAAATCCTATGGGCAGGTGTTCCGGTTGAACGGCCGCCCCTCGGCCGCGATTGCGATCAGCCAACTTCCCGAAGCGAACGCGCTGGAGGTCTATGCGGCGGTCGAGGCCGAGATCGACCGGCTGGCACAGGACTTTCCCGAAGGCCTGAGCTATTCGATCCCCTTCAACACCACCGAATTCGTCGATGCCTCGGTCCACACGGTCTACAAGACGCTGATCGAGGCATGTCTGATCGTGCTGGGCGTCATCTTGCTGTTCCTGCAGGACTGGCGGGCGATGCTGGTGCCTGCGACCACCGTGCCCGTGACGCTGGTCGGCGCTTTCGCCGCCATGGCCGCGATGGGGTTCACGATCAACATGTCCACGCTTTTCGCGCTGGTGCTGGCCATCGGCATCGTCGTCGATGATGCCATCGTCATCGTCGAGGGCACGGCGCGGCATCTGGAGGACGGGCTGGACGGCCCCGCCGCCGCCGAAACGGCGATGGGGGAACTGTTCGGCCCGATCATCGGCATCACGCTGGTCCTGATCGCGGTGTTTCTGCCCGCCGCGTTCCTGCCGGGGCTGACCGGCCAGCTATACCAGCAATTCGCGCTGGTCATCGCCGCGACCGCGCTGATCAGCGCCGTCAACGCGGTGACGCTGAAGCCCGTGCAGGCCGCCTTGTGGATGCGCCCCATCAAGCCGGTGGCGCAGCGCAACATCGTCTATCGCCTGTTCGAGCGTGGCTTTACCCGTCTGGAAAACGGCTACGCATGGTTGCTGGGCCGGTTGCTGCGCTGGCGCTGGGTGGTGACGGGGGCCGCGCTTTTGCTGGTGGCGCTGGCCTTTGCCGGGCTGTCGCGCGTGCCCGCAGGCTTTCTGCCGCCCGAGGATCAGGGCTATTTCGTGGTGACCGCGCAACTGCCGCCCGGCGCATCGCTGGAACGCAGCGACACGACCCTGCGCGAAATTCAGACGCGGCTGCAAGACATCCCCGAGGTCGAAAACGTCATCACCGTCGCGGGCGTGTCGCTGATGGATGCCAATGCGCCCGTCTCTCATGCCGGGATGGCCTATGTCGTGTTGAAGCCGTGGGACGAACGCAAGGAACGCGGCTTTCTGGAAACCTATCAGGCGCTGTCTGGCGCGTTGCATGGCCTGTCCGACGGAACCGCGACCGTGCTGCCGCCGCCGCCCATTCAGGGGATCGGCAATACCGGCGGCTTTACCATGGCGGTCGAGCTGACCGATGGCAGCGCCGATTTCGCGCGCCTGACCGCCGCTGCCCGCCAGATCACGACCCGCGCGCTCGAAGACCCGCGCATCCAGATGGCACAGGTCAACGCCAATACGGAAACGCCGCAGATGTCCGTGCAAATCGACCGCACCAAGGCCGCGAATTTCGGCGTTGCGACCGATGACATCTTCGGCGCGCTGTCGGGCTATCTGGGCGCGTCCTATGTCAACCAGTTCACCCGTTTCGGGCAGACCTTTCAGGTCTATCTGCAGGCCGATGGCGATTACCGCGACCGGATCGCGGAAATCGCGCGGCTGCGCGTGCCCAATGCGGCGGGCAATCAGGTTCCGCTGGGCAGCCTGATCACCATGTCCGAGGCGGTGGGACCATCGCTGATCTCGCTATACAATCTGCATCCTGCGGTGACGATCAGCGGGCGGGGCGCTGCCGATATAGGCTCGGGCGAGGCGATGGCGATCATGGAACAGATCGCCGCCGAAACCCTGCCCCCCGGCATGGCCACGGAATGGACCGCCATGTCCTATCAGGAGGAGGTCGCGGGCGGGCAGATCTACATCGCCTTTGGTCTGGCGCTGCTGCTGGTCTATTTCGTGCTGGCCGCGCAATATGAAAGCTGGCTGGGGCCGGTGCCGGTGATCCTGTCCGTGCCTTTGGCTTTGGCGGGGACCGTGGCGGTGATGCTGCCACTGGGGCTGCAAAACACGCTATATACCCAGATCGGGCTGATCCTGCTGATCGCTTTGGCCGCCAAGAATGCCATCCTGATCGTCGAATTCGCGCGGGATCTGCGCATCAGGCAGGGGGCGGGGCTGATGGATGCCGCGCTGACCGCAGGGCGGCTGCGCTTTCGCCCGATCCTGATGACCTCGTTGGCGTTCATCCTTGGCATGGTGCCTTTGGTGCTGGCGACGGGCGCGGGTGCGAATGCCAGCCGGTCGATCGGCATATCGGTCGTGTCGGGCATGGCGATTTCGACTGTGCTGTCGATCTTTGTGGTGCCCGCGATGTTTCTGATCGTGCGGGTGATCGAGGAACGATTGGCCGCACCCAGGAACCGGGCGGCATCAGCGGGCTAGCCCATATCGGGCCGCCCCCCACCTCGCGCCCGGATCACGAGGTCGTGCCCAGCTTTACGTCGCAATTGTCATCTGGCAGCGCTACAATTCGACTGTAATCGCACCCGCCTGATCGTGACCGAACCCGCCGTTTTCAGGACGCGGGTTTCCAGAAGCCATGGGGACCAGATGACAGCCATGCAATCCACCCGTCGCCGCTTTCTGTCCATGGGCAGCGCGTTCACCGGCGCCGCAGCCATCGCCGGGACGACCGGTCTTATCCGCCCGGCCGTGGCGCAGGGGCTTGCACCGACGCCGACCATGCGCGGGGGCAGGAATAATTACCTGCCCGGCGCGCCGATCGTCCAGCGGATCGGCGGCGGCGGTTTCTGGATGACCGGCACGGTGCGTCGCGCGGGCGACGGTGCGCCCCTTTCCGGCATCCGCATCCAGATCTGGGCCCATACCACCGAAGGGCGCGAACGTGATCCCCAAAGTCAGGGCGCGACGCTGACGGCTGCGGACGGCTCGTTCCGGCTGGAGATGCCGCAGATCGTGCCCGTCTTCGGCCAGCCGCATGGGCATCTGGCCTATGACAGCGGCGATTTCGAAACGGTCTTTCTGCGGCCCGTCATGTCAAGCGCCCGCGATACCACGTTGAGCGCGGATTTCGTTCTGCAGCCGGCCTGATCTTGCTGGATCGTTTGCGCAGAAACCTGCTTTGGCCGCTGCTTGCAGCTGCGATAGCGGTGCCGCTGGCAGTTGCAGCAACCAGTCCGCTGCTGGAATGGCGTGATCCCGTCTATATCGCCGCCGGGCTGGCGGGGGTGCTGGCCCTTGCCATTCTGCTGATCCAGCCCCTGCTGGCGGCGGGCTATCTGCCTGGTCTGCCCCGGCCACGCGGGCGGCGCCTGCATCGCTGGATCGGCGCGGCGCTGATCCTGTGCGTCGTCGTCCATGTCGGCGGCCTTTGGCTGACCAGCCCGCCCGATGTGATCGACGCCTTGCTGTTCGCCTCTCCGACGCCGTTTTCGGTCTGGGGTGTCGTTGCGATGTGGGCGTTGTTCGCGGCAGCGCTGATGGCCGCATTGCGGCGCCCGCTGCGGATGCGACCGGGCATCTGGCGGCTTGGCCATACCGCGCTGGTGTCGCTGACCGTGATCTGCACCGCCCTGCACGCAATGCTGATCGAGGGAACCATGGGAACGGCATCAAAGGCCGCCCTGTGCGCGCTGGCCATCGCCGCAACCGCCAAGGCCGTCATCGACCTGCGATCATATGCCGTGCTGAAACGCCGCGACCGTTGACGCAGCGTCAGTTTGGGCGGGGCGCTGATCCCTGACCGCCCTGCCCCGATTTTCTTACGCTTTAGGCAGGTGGCAATAATGCCCGCCGCATGTTTAAAGACGTTTCATGCATTTACATTTGTTAGAAGTTTCAGGGTCCTATGAAAGCCGTGACAAGCTTAGACCGCGTTTATCAATTTGCCCCCGATCGCGCCGATCAGGCGCTTGCCGATCTGAACCGCAGGCTTGAACGCCGCGGCAGGACCGCGATTTCCCCGCAGGAGGGCACGTGGTTTTACGACTACTCGATCGGGATCGGTGGGGATTGTGCGGAAAACGGTAACATCTGGGCCGCGCTGGCCGTCGAGGCGGATGGCCTGACGGGATATGCGCCGCTGTCGGACCTGCGCCAGCCCCTGCCCCCCGACCGCATCCCGCCCGAGATCCGTTCGGCACGTGTCCCGCCCGTCGTCGCGCGCGAAACGACCGACCATATCGCCGCCGTGCCCTATCGCCAGCTGGATGGCAACATCGCCACTTTGCTGGTCCATGCGGGCTACAGCTTCAAGAAAACCCGCTATGTGCTTGGCTTTGTCGAGGGCGAGCCGAAACCGGAAACCGCTGTGACGATCTATCGCAAAGCCAGCGGCGCGGTGATCTATGCGGGACGGATGCAGGGCGAAGGGCAGAAACGGTTTACCGCCACGCCCGAAGGCGGCACCTTTACCTATCAGAACAAGCGCATGACGCGGATGACCGCGGCCGAGATCGCCGGAATGTTCAACGCCGCCTGACCGGCACGCAGGCGCGCGGCCCCGTGTCAGATGATGCTGAGATTGCGGGCCATGATGATGGCTTCGGCGGTGGTCCTGGCCCCCAGCCGCTCTCGTGCCGAGGCAAGGCGGGCGCGTATGGCGGCCTCGGATATGCCCAGCTCATGGGCTGCCAATGCCTGCGACTTGCCCGTGGCGATCAGGCTTAGCGCCTGCCGCGCGCGGGGCGTTATGTCGCGGTCCGTCCGGTCGTGAAGCCGCGTCGTGGCCGAACGAAGCCACTTCACCTCATCGGCGGCAAAGGCGCGGTCGTCGCGGGCAAAGCTGGCGATGGTGCGCGCACCGATCGGCCCCATGGCAAATGTGACGCCATGCGCCAGACCGTGACGCGCCGCATCGGCAAATATGCCCGCGCTGTCCAGTTCGGCCAGCTCATGCCAATGGGCCGTGCCGATGTTTTCATAGGCCCACCCGACCGTCGGATCGCGCAGAAGATAGGACATGGCCGCATAGCGTTGCTGCCACAGCGCGGGATAGGCATTATACACCTTGTCCGCGCCGCCTTTGCCGATGCGGATACCGATGTAATACCCAGCGGTCGCCAGTAATGAGATTGCGCGTAAATCGCTATCGACTGAAAATCTCATTACTAAACCTTTGATATGGAGCATGTCTCCTAGCCAGCAAGACCCGTATAGATTGTCGAATTTTCAACAATTTCGCGCCAAACACGAGATAAACGGTTCACTTCGCAACCTCCGGTAGCGTCCCCTGCCCGCCCGCAGGCGCGGCAAGGCGCGGCGCTATATCAGCCGGTGCGCAATCGACAGCGCCACGGCCTGCGGACGGGTCTGCGCGTGCAGTTTGTTCATCGCCCCCGTGATGCGCTTTTTCACCGCCGATTCCGAGATTTCCAGCGATGCGGCGATATCGCCCTGCGCCAGACCGTCGCGCAGATACCGGATCGCTTCGATCTCGGCCTCGGACAGAATCGGGCGGGACTGCTCAAGCGTATCGACCCAAAAGTGAAAGGTCGCGCCCAGCACATCCATTTCGCCATCGGTCAATTCCCGATCGCTGCGCGCCACGGTCATGAAGCTGACGGTCAGCTTGTCCACCCGGCGGGTGAATGCCGCGCCGTATTTCAGACCGAAACGGCTTGCCCCCTCCATCACGCCGCGCACGTCGATGATCTGCGACATCTCGGACCAGCGGGTCGAGCGGAACTCGCGCATATGCGGTTTGCAGATCCAGAAAACCACCGGATCGCAGACCTGATAAAGATTGCTTTGATACTTGTTGATCCAGGCCTGCGGATAGCGGCTTTCAAAATGCATCGGCCCCGACCAGTTGTAGCGATGCGCAAAAGTCCAGCCAGATTTGGCAATGTCTGCGATGCGCTGCACGTTCTCGTCATATGAGGGGATAAGTGTTGGGAGCATCGGGATTAATCCTTGCACGTGTCTTTTCGGCCTGTCCCATAAGACACCCTGAAAGGATTATACTTCTCATTTTTGCTTGCCCAGCCCTAACTTAAACTGAGCTAGGAGACAGGTATGCGAGGGAAGAAACCGCGAGTACTGGCCGTTGCCAAGTTTACAAGGGATATGGCCGACAGCCTGACCCGCCATTTTGATGATTTTTCGGTTGATGGCATCGTAAGTGTCGAGGTTGTCGAGCATCGCGGCTTGTTCCTCTCCCGTCCGCCAGAGATCAGGGCCTTTCTGGGCCGCGCATCGCTGGCGGACGGCCTGGACGCCGATGTGGAAACCCCGCCCCCCGGCGCAGCAAGGCATTAGCCGCATGACGAATGCAGCACAAAGCGCGCCCTGCGATTATCAGGTATCGGTCCTGCGGTTTCCCGAAGACGTTCCCCGGTGGAATCTGGTGCATGGTTTTCTGGCCTATCGAAAACAGATCTTCGTCGATCGCATGGAGTGGGATCTGCACAATCACGAAGGCATCGAGTTCGAGCAATATGACGCCCCGAACCAGACGATCTATGTCATCGCGCATCGCGACGGGGTGATCATCGGCGGCGCACGTCTGCGCCGCACCGATGCCGAGTTCGGACAGGGCGCGATCCGCTATTCCTACATGATCCGCGATGCCTGCCGGGGGTTGCTGGACGGTATGCCCACGGACCTGTGTTGGAACACTCCTCCGGTTGATCGCGATGTCTGGGAACTGACCCGCTTTGCCGCCGATCAGGAACCGGGACTGGCCGAGGCGATCCTGCGCGCCGCAAACGACTTTATCCATGGCAAGGGGGGCTTTGACTGCCTGTTTCTGGGTCCGCCAGCATTTATGCGAATGGCAAAGAAACTGGGATGGGCACCCGAAGCGCTGGGTCCGATCAGCGGCAACCATGACGGGCGTTTTCTGGCCTTCAAATGCGCGGTCATGCCGCCTGCCGCGAACTGATCCGTTTTCGCGTTCAACAAATGGTAAGCCTGATTTGCCCCGATTGCTGTCGAAACTATACTTGGATAGGTTATGGCAGAATCGTGATGGAGGATGCTGATTTTCGTCCCCTGATTCCCCAGGCGGGAAGCCGGAACCGACAGGTTTCTTTGTCATAGCGTTGGGCAGACGCTGCTGCTTTGCCCCCTGCAAAAATCAATACAAGCTTGACTGATACGGGCCGTTTTTCCGTGTAACCGTGTGGTTCGTTGTGCCCTTGGAACCGCATTTTTGACTTAGTATCGCCTTGTGTTGGTCCCTTTAGGAAAGGGATGACGAATTTGATTACTGTGTCCACGTTCGATCAGGCCAACATTGCGCTTGTCGCATTGTCGCCGTGCTATACCGATGACGGCACCCAGATCGAGCCCGGCCCCATCGAATTCGAAGGCAGCGATGTCGCGCCGCTGATCAAGGCCATGAAAGAAACCCGCCTGCTTGAAAAGCTGGTCGCGGGTGGTTTCGGCTTTCAGCGTTTCGTGCGCCCCGTCGATGGCAAGGCCGCATTCCGGGCGTTCACGCAGCCCGTCATCGGCGAGGAAATCGTCCGGCTTGCACCGTCAAGCGAACATGACAAAGCCCTGATCCGGTCTTGGCCGCAGGGTCAGGATGCCTATGTCGCGGTAGAGTTCGTCATTGCCGATATGGCCGATGCCGATCACCGTGATCGGGCGCCGCGCGGCACCAGCCGGCTGACGCGAGATAGCTGACCACGCTGGCAATCGGCTGAGTGCAACCTATACTTTAGGATAGGTGCTTCAGCTGATCCATGACGGTCGCCATGGCAACGGCCTGCGTCGTGTTCGTGGCACCCAGCTTGGCATGAATCTGCTTCAGCCTTGCCTTGATCGTGGGCAGGCTGACATTCAGCTTTGCCGCGACCTCGGTCTGGGAAAGGCCGTCGCGCAGCAGGAACAGCACGGCACGTTCGTTCGGGGTCAGCCCGGCATCATTGTCCAGCAGGTTCGACCAAAGCGTGAATTTCGCCGACATCTCGGACATCTCTGCATCTAGAAACTCGCGATCCTTGCGAGAGACGGACAGAAACGACTGCTTGCCGCCGATTTTGCTTTGGAAGGCCGCACCATAGACCAGGCCGTGGCTGCGCGCGGCGGCCAGAATGTTCAGTTCATCCGGGATGGTGATTTCCGACCAGCGGATCATGCTGTCACTGGTCTGTGCGATCCATTTCCAGACCGGGTCATGCTGGAATGTCGGCCCCTGACCATAGATCTCTTGCCATTTTTTCGGGAAGGTATTGTCCATCAGCTTGGGGCCGAACGGCGTCAGGTTGAACGCCAGAACCCATCCGGACGGGGCAAAGGCGGACAGCCTTGCTGCCTCGGCGTCATAGTTCGGGATGAATGCGCGGATCACCGACTGCTCCCTGTTCAGCTGTCGTGAAACTTATGGATTATTCTAAAGTATATTTTCAACCCCAAGGGGCTAGCCAGATCGACCGAATCCTGTAGTTCAGTCTGCGTTCAGGCACGGAAAACCATTTACCGCAGAAAGCCAAGCTTCGCAGGATCGTCCAGATTTCCCGGCAACAGGCTATGATTTGCCAGAGGTTTAGACGGTCTTTCCAAAGCGCCGACCTGCGGAACGTGGCCCGGCGCCCGGCGCGTGTTTCATCGTCTATGCCATCATTGGCTTGGTTATTGTCGGGGTAAATTACGGTCTCTGACGTCCGAACGGCGTTCGGTGTCAGGTCTGGGATCTGACCTGACGTGTTAGAGGGAATTTCATGAAAGCCGCAAATTTCGAAACCGTAAGCCATGTCGTGCCAACAGTTGCTGACGACGACCTGAGTATCCGGATATTGCAGCTTCCGGGCGACGCCCCGCACTGGCAGTTGGTCATGAGATTTCTGGAACTGCGCAAGCAGGTCTTTGTCAATGACATGAAATGGCAGTTGTTTCACGACGAGGGCATCGAGTTCGAACAATACGACACCATCGGCACCATCTATATCATCGCGCATCGCGGCGAAAAGGTCGTCGGAGGCGCCCGGCTGAAGCGCACGGACTGCCTGATCGGCCATGGCAAATACGTCTATACCTACATGATCCGCGATGCGTGCTACGACCTGCTGCCCGGAATGCCCAACAATCTGTGCTATGACGAACCCCCGGTTGACCATGACATCTGGGAACTGACGCGGTTCACCGTATCGGGAGAGCCGGGCGTCGCTCCCGAAATCCTCAAACGGACCAATGCCTATCTGCACGGTCTGCAGGGCAAGGCATGTCTGTTCCTGGGCCCGCCCGCCTTTATGCGCATGGCCAAGAAGCTTGGATTCATGCCCGAACCGCTGGGCCCGATTTCCGGAAATGAGGACGGCAGGTTCCTTGCCTTCAAATGCGCGGTCATTCCGCCGGAGCTGGTCCCCTGATGCTTTGATCGCCGCAGGGCCCCTGCCCTGCCTGCTACCCGATGCGATAAGGCTTGGCGGCAAAATGGCCGCCGAGCCGGCAAGGCGTGTTCCGCATTCGTTCCAACACTGCCCGGCGGCCAAGCAGCTGGCCAGGCATTCCCCCTGCCCTTTCGGTAAGCATCCGGGATGGATCGAAAACATAAAGCTAGCTTAGATAGCAAAATGACGGTATTTGGTGGCGTAGAAATCAGCCCTGAATCGCCGATCTGTGGTTCTGGCCAACATTCCCGAAACGATGGTTGTGTGACCTATGGCGGCTGATGCCCCATGGGTTCATTCGCCATGCCGATGCATCATGAGTAATACCGTGCACCAGAACAGCTTGATTACCAAATGGCAGGAATGCGAGGACGCCGTTCAGGCCAAGATCAAAGAGGCGACGTTGGCCGCTGGGCTGAACCGGCGTTATTCGGATGATTGCATGCGTCTGATCGTGCCGTTGATCATGAAAAAGTTTTTGGAAAGCCACAGCTATGCAGACCGCAGCAAGCCGTCCCCTGCCCCCAGCGTGACCGACTCTGCCGCGAGCCACAGACAGCTCCGGGGCTGATGGCATCGGGATCACCACAATAGTTCACAGCTGTGAACCTGTTTGGCGGATCATCAAAGCCACCGAAAACTCATGTCGCGCTGCCTTTTTCGCCAGCTCCCTTAGATATGCACCGGGCACCCGTATCTGCGAGAATCGTTGAAGGATCGCCGCCAAGGTAACCGCCGCTACGACATGACCCATGTTGTCGATAGCGGCCCTCCAGGCCGAGGCGCAGATACCCATCATCGGGCGAACCTCCTCGGCAGCGCGGACCAAGGTTTGCCAGTCCTGAACTGGCTGGGAAGCGAATTGCTGAATCTGATCGCAAGTCGCAATGACCTCGGCAAATTCCAGATCGGCATCACCGCCCGATTTTTCTCCGCCACTTTCAGATTCAGGAATATATTTATCTTTACTGTATTGGTGCTGCTCATTTTGGATGTCAGCGGTGCTCGTATCATCTGCGATACGCAGGTTTTCCACAGCTTGCGACAGCGCAGCATCCAGCGCCTCTAGCTGTGCGATGGTCAGTTTCCGGCGCAAGGCTTTCGTCACCAAGGCAATCAATTCAGCCGTTTCGGTGTCCTGAGACAGCGACAGCAGATCGCGGCGCATCAGGCTAAGCTGTTCGCGCAGGTTACGTATCCGCAGCTGGTCGCTGCGCACGGTATTGGCGATGGCGGTGATCTCGGCAAAGCGGCACGCCAGGGGCGTCAGGTCAAAGCCGTAAGCCTGACCTTCGCGGCGGCAATGCCGTTTGCCATTCGGACTGTCGCGGCGCGCAATCAGGCCGGTCTCGACCAGCTTCGCGATATGACGCCGCATGGTGGAACAGGGCATCCCATTCAGCCGCTCGCAGATGGTCGCATTCGAGGGGAATACGACCAGCTTTGTCGGGTCGTCCAGCTTGGTGCCGGGGTGAAAGCTCAGCAAGCCCTGCAGGACCGCCAGATCGCGGTCAGACAGGCCGAAATGCGTGCGTGCGACGGCCAGTTCACGCAAAGCGTCCCATTTATCGACGGCATGTGCGGGCAGGGCGCGCGACATTTGACGCTGCACAGGCGCAGCATCCATCGCACGCCGGAATGACGTGATCGGCTGATAGAACATTTTTTATCACGAAGACAAAGAAATCCCGTTCTGCGAATCGCGATGGACTTGCAGATGCCGCGTCAACCGACTACCCTGGATTTGCTAAGATCGAAGGGGTCTCGTGAGGTGTATGCTTTGCGGGACCTTTTCTTTGGCTTGTCCGTGCCTCCTGTATGGTTTCGACTGCTCTCTCCTCAGCGCCTCTTGTAGCGGGCGTGAAGCTCTTCAAGGGCGGGGCCGGCATGTTCCAGCAGCCATTCCGCCCAATTCTCATCCGTTGTCTGCAGGTCCAGCCGCAGCCCGTCCTTTGTCCGTGTCAGCCGCGCCACGCTGTCCTGATCCAGCGTCACCTTGCGCGTTTCACGGCGCGGTGTGGGCAGCATCAACGCCTTTCGTAAACGAAGGCTTACCGCATCGAACGCAGCAACCGACGGATCGGCAACATCCGCCGCTGTATTGGCGCGGGTCTGCATGGCCAGATCGATCAGCTCCGGCTGGGGCAGGGGGCTGGCCTGCAGGTCTTTGACCAGCGATTCCCACCGCGGTCTGCCAATGCCATGCGCGGGACCGATCGCGCTGGCCAGATCGCGGCCGACCGCGCGGGATACCGAAAGCGCCATCGAGATCGCGGATTTCGTCAGGTTCAACACCTCGGCTACTTCGGCCTGCGTGCCGAAATCCGTGTCCATAAGCTCTTGGGCGAACAGCGCCTTTTCGATAAAGCTAAGATCGCGCCTGCCCGTGTTTTCAGAGGCTTGCGCCATAATGGCCGCACGGTCGTCCATGGCTGCGATCATGGCGCGCACCTTGCCCACATGGCTTGATCCGCGCACGGCCTCAAGCCGGCGGCGGCCATAGACCAGCTGATATCGGTCCGCCCGCACCGGGTCGCGCCGCACAAGGATCGGCACGGTTTGCCCCACCGCTTCGATCGAGGCGCGCAGATCGGCCACATCGGCCGGGTCCAGACGGTCGGCGCTGCGGTCGTCGGTGATCGTGTCCGGGTCCAGATCCCAGATACGGTGCGTATCGACCGCATCACGGGCCGAACGCAGTGCGCGGTTTGCCATCATGGGGGCCGCAGGGGCTGCGCCCGCCATATTGTCCAGCATCGACATGCGGCGTTTCTTGCCGTCGCTCATCCGCGCCTCCAGGTCTTTTGGATCAGGGCCGCGATTTCGTCATTCACGGCATTCAGGCTTTCCACCGCCCGGTCATAGGTTGATCGGGTGAATGCGCTGCGGTCCACCTCGTAAAGCGTCTGCTTGGTCAGTCCGGCGTCCGAAATTGCGGTGGATTTCAGCATCGGCGCATTCAGCACGTTTTCGCCATACATCGTGCGCAGGAACGCGACGATCCGGTTTTGCGGCGCGTCCGAGGGTTCATATCTGGTCAGCAGGTATCGCATCCAGTCATGCGACATGTCGGCGCCGCTATCCGCGATGACGTCCATCAGATCGGCCGTCATCCGCAGGAACTGGCTCATGGACATCACATCCAGCATTTCGGGATGGATGGTGACCAGCACCCCTGTTGCCGCAGACAGCGCCGACATGGTCAGAAAGCCCAGTTGCGGCGGGCAGTCGATCACCACCACGTCGTAATCCGCATCGACCTGAGCCAGCGCGTCGCGCACCCGAAAGAAAAACAGCCCGGCATTTCCCTGCGCCAAGGCGCGCGGGGTTTCGTGCTCGAACTCCATCAGCTCCAGATTGCCGGGAATCAGGTCCAGATTCGGGATATAGGTCTTGCGGATCACCGATCGGATTGGGGCGGGCGAATCGTAACGGATGGCGTCGTAAAGCGTCCCGCCTTCGGGCAGGTCGAATTCCGGCTGCACGCCATGCAGCGCCGTCATCGACGCCTGCGGGTCAAGATCGATCGCCAGCACGCGGTATCCGGTCAGCGCCAGTCGCTGTGCCAGATGGGCCGAGGTCGTGGTCTTGCCCGAGCCGCCCTTGAAATTCATCACGCCGATGATCTGCAGATGGTCGCCATCACGGCGTCCGGGCAGATAGTCCCCCGGTTTTCGCGCTGTCTTTTCAAGCAGTTCGCGCAAGTCCTGCAAATCCTGGGCCGAATACAGGCGGCGGTTTCCGGCGGTGGTTTCGGGCGACGGGCCCTTGCCGTCCAGATGCAGCTTGCGCAGATAGCTGTCGTTCACGCCCAGCAGGGCGGCAGCCTCGCCCGAGGTGAACTTGCGCATCTGCTTTTGTGCATCGGGTGGGAACAACGATTCACGCTGTGCCAACAGTTGCTTGGCAAGCGCCTCGGAATGTTGCCTGATGACCGAGTTGAGATCCTCGGTGAAAAGGTCGGATGTCATTCTGCCCGCTCCGCGTGTTCACGCTTTTTGTCGTTTGGATGGTATTTTTCGTGACTATTGCGCAACCCCATTCGACTCGCAAGCTTTTTCGGTCCGGGCAGGCTTGGGGTCGGGCGGCGTTTCCAATATGTTTGAAATCAATGCCGCGTTTCGCGATATGGCCGTAATTTTCCAATACATTGGAAATTCCTTGCCTGCCCTGCAGAAATCGGCGATATTTCCAATATATTGAAAACGGATGGCCATGGCCGATACGCTCGCGCTTAGACTTGGCGGATTGATCCGCGACACACGCCGCGCCCAAGGGTTGCGGCTGGTTGATCTGTCGCGCCTAAGCGGCGTCGCGCTGGCCACGCTTTCCGATCTGGAAAACGGCACACGCGACACGCGGCTGTCATCCTATCAGCGGGTGTTCGATGCTTTGGGGATCGATGCAGCCACGCTTTCGCCCGCGCCGGGCACCGATGACGGCACCAAAGGCTATGACCTGGGCGAGGCGCTGTGAAAATCCCCGTCTTTTACGACCGTTTCGAAATCGGACAGCTGGACGTGGACGGGCAGGGGGCGGTGTCATTTGCATATGATCCGCGTTGGCAGGCGGCGGCAGGGGCCTTTCCCGTTTCCTTGACGATGCCGCTGTCACGCCGCGACCACGCGCCCGAACTGGTGCATCCGTGGATCGCCAACCTGCTGCCCGAGGAAAGCCAGCTTGCCACCCTTGCCCGCCGTCTGGGCGTGGCGCGCGGCGATACCGTGGCAATCCTGCGCGAAATCGGCGGCGATACGGCCGGGGCGCTGTCCTTTTCCGCACCGTCGCTTCGCGAGGCGTGGGACTGGCTGCCCCTCACGCGGCATTACCAGACGGACGACCCCGAACTGGCCTTGGTGCGCCATTTCAACGACTTGCGCCAGCGCCCCTTTCTGATCGGAGAGGATGGCGTCCGCCTGTCGCTGGCGGGCGGCCAGCAGAAATCGGCGCTGGCGGTTCTTGGGCCGGACGGTCCCCGCCTGGGTTTGCCCGCGCCGGGCGACCGGCTGGTGATCCCCCGCAACGGTGCGCCCTCGACCGTCATCATCAAGCCCGACAATGCCAATCTGCCCGGCATCGTCGAGAATGAGGCCTATTGCCTGACCCTTGCCCGCCTGATCGGCATTCCCGCCGCGCCTGTCGCCATCGAAAGGGCAGGGGACCGCAGCGCCCTGATCGTCGCGCGATATGACCGGGCGCTGCGCGCCGACGCCACGATCCGCCGTCTGCATCAGGAGGATCTGGCACAGGTCCGCGCCATTGCGCCGGAACGCAAATATGAACGTGGCACGTTGCCCGGACCGTCGCTGAACGATCTGCTGACGGTCGGCAGCCCCGACTGGCGCGAGGCTTTCCATGCGGATGCGACCCTTGGCGGGGCGGAACGCGCGCGCCTGCTGGATCAGGTGATCTTCAACATTCTGGTCGCGAATACTGACGCCCATGCCAAGAACTATTCGCTGCTGTTGGACGGCACGCCGCGACTGGCGCCGCTTTACGATGTCTCGACCGTGCTGGGGTGGGATCACGTGAACCAGTACCACGCCCAGAACATTGCGGGGCGCAAGCGCAAGCCCGGCGACATTGCGCGCCGCCACTGGGATGCGATCGCCGAAAACGCCGGACTGAACCCCCGGCAACTGCGCCTGCGCGTGCAGGAACTGATCGACGGCATCGTCCATCATGGCCACGCCGCCGCGCGTCTGGTCAGCGAAAATCCGGCCGCCAGTCGCCCGATGGTCGAACATTTCCGCGACTTGATCGAGGTCAACGCGCTGCGCATCGCCGGTCGTCTGCACGACTGATACGCCGCTGTCGATGTGATCCGCAAAATCGTCAGGAAACGCGGATAATATCGGCTGCGCCTTGGCGTATTGATCTTAGCCGGAAACCCGCCTGACGCGCCTTTTCCGGTCGCAAATGCGCCCGTCATCATCGTCGGAGAAATAGCTTGCACAGTGGGCCCGCAGCACGGCCCGTTGCCGTTCAGCCCGGTGCCAGTTGCTCATAGCCATAGGCCATGTTCAGCAGCGCCGGTTCCGACCACAGCCTGCCAAGAAAGATCAGCCCGAACGGCGCCCCCGAGGCATAGCAGCCTGCCGGGATCGTTACCGCCGGGATGCCTGCGATGTTCAGCTCGCCCACCGTGGTTTCCCGGATCGCAAGCCCTGAATGCAGGTCGGGCAATTCGCATTGCATCTGGGGATAGACAAGGCCGTCAAGCGCGTGATTTGCAAAGACCTGATCTATCAGCCGCAGATAGACCGCCTTGAGTGCCGCGAAGGTGGGCAGGGCAGGCGGCGTTTCCGGGTCTGAAAGGGCGGCGGCAAAATCGGGCAGCTCGTGCAGATAGCCAAGGATTGCCCCTTTCGCCAGAACGTCATGGGCTGCCGTGGCCTTTATGAATTCGTGCCAGTTGCGGATCGCGGCATTCGGCCCAAGGCGGCGCAGGTAACAGGTCATGTCGTGGGGCAGGGATTCCAGCCCACGCCCGTCGAAATGCGGCGTGCCGGGGGTGATCTGGCGGTGTGTGCTGAAATCGGTTCCGGCAAACGGGTCCTCGATCAGGATTGCGCCCGCCGCCCGCAATTGCTGCTGCGCCTGTTCATAAAGCGCGCGCGTTTCGTCGCAAAGCGCATCCTTGCGCCAGCCCGGACCGTAAAGCCCCAATCGCTTGCCCCGCAGCGCGTCGGGCGACAGCCCAGCCGCAAAGCCGCCAGCCGGAATCTGGCCGACCGATGCCAACGTCTTGGGGTCTTCGTTCGAAAAACCCGAAATGGCGTCAAGGCAGACCGCGGCGTCCCGGACATTGCGGGCAATCGGCCCGACCACATCGCGATTGGACGACAGCGGCACAACGCCGGTGTTCGGGACCAGCCCGATGGTCGGCTTGATGCCCACAAGCCCCTGCGCCGCCGCCGGGTTCTGGATCGAGCCGCCGGTCTCCTCGGCCAGACCCAGCACGCATAGATGCGCGGCGACCGCTGTGGCCGTGCCCGCGCTGGACCC
The DNA here is from genome assembly GCF_900182695.1 of Paracoccus laeviglucosivorans. Lineage (GTDB taxonomy): Bacteria > Pseudomonadota > Alphaproteobacteria > Rhodobacterales > Rhodobacteraceae > Paracoccus > Paracoccus laeviglucosivorans. The sequence goes on along the minus strand of NZ_FXTK01000020.1, from coordinate 31,606 downwards.
GCCGGGCAGGCGGTCGGGCATGGCGGCGTTCAGCGTGGGCCCGGCCCAGCTGTCATTGGCGTGGCTGCCGGTCCAGCTAAGGATGGGGATATTCGTCTTGCCCAGAATGACCGCGCCTGCGGCCTTCATCCGGGCGGCGACCGGCGCGTCGCGTTCCGGCATCAGGTCGATGCCGCCGGTGCCTGAATACAAAAGCGACCAGCCCGCCGTGGTCGGGAACCCCACCATGTCGATGGAATCCTTGATGACCACCGGCACGCCCGCCAGCGGCCCCAGCACCTCGCCCGCCGCGCGGCGACGGTCGATGTCGCGTGCCTGATCCAAGGCCGAGGGATCGGCAAAGATGATCGCGTTCAAATGCCCGTTCACCGCCTTGATCCGCGCCAGACAGGCGCGGGTCAGGTCTTCGGCGGTGAACAGGCTCTGGTCGAACGCGGCATGGATGCCCGCGACCGTCAGGCCGGGCAGATCGTCCAATGAGGCGGGCTTATCCATGATCCCGCCCTTACTTCGCAATGCCGACGATGGATTTCAGGACCGATGCGCCCAGCGTGTATTTCGGGTCCACCATATTGCCCAACCGCACGCGCCCGCATTGGGTCAGCAGCATATAGGCGTCGATTTCATCGAAGCCGAAATCGGCGGCCAGCCAGCGGATCAATTCGCGATAGGCACCGCGCGCCGCGTCCTCCATCGGGCGCGAGGAACCGACGGTCATGTAGAAATCCGCGTTCTCAAGCCGGGGCGTGCGAATGGTCCAGCCTTTGATCAGATCGACGCGGACGGTGGTGACGGTCGGGTGTTCAATGGCAACGCCGCACAGCTCGCCATCGCCCTGCGCGGCATGGCAATCGCCCAGAAACAGAAAGCCGCCCTCGGCCTGCACCGGCAGATAGACCACGGCGCCGGGCGCCACGTCCGGCAGGTCCATGTTGCCGCCATAGTAGTCGGGCACCAGCGAGCTGATCGCCTCGATCTGCGGGGCCGTGCCGATGGTGCCGATAAAGGGTTCATAGGGCAGCGTGATGCGGTCGTTCCAGACCGTGCCTTCCTCGGCGGTGATGTTGACCTTGCGCACGCGCTCGGGCAGCGGCGCGGTCAACAGCGCAGTGTCGGCGGTGGGAACCAGCCCACCGAATTCCGGCATGATGACGGTGGTGCCGCGCGGCTGCGGCCCACGCGGCACGATGCTTTCGATATAGACGGCGACGGTATCGCCCTTTTCCGCGCCATTGATCCAGATCGGGCCGTTCTGCGGGTTCAGGAACGGAAAGTTCAGGATTTCCGAAGGCTTGTCGCTTTCCGACCGGATCGCGCCTTCGAAAGCGTCATGGGTTTCGCAGGTCACGACCGTGCCGGGGTCGATGCGCAGCTTGGGCGTGATCGCGGCGCTGTAGACATAGGGGTAATCGCCCTGCTCCGCCTCGGTCAGCGAGGCTTCGGCCCGCGTCTCGCCACGGGCTATGGCCTTGCGGGCCATGATGCTGTCGTCAAACCAGCTCATTGGATGGTTCCTTTTCATGTCGGGTTCAGACGGAAAGATAGCTGCGCAGCCGGTCCTGATCGTCCAGATCGGCGCGGGTCAGCGAAGCGGTGATGCGGCCCTTGTCCATGACGTAGCAGCGCTGTGCCATGGCGCGGATCATGTCCAGGTTCTGTTCGACAAAGACCACGCCAAGCCCGGTGCGGGCGTTGAGATCGACCATGATGCGGGCGATGCCCTGGACGATATTGGGCTGTATGCCCTCGGACGGTTCGTCCAGCAGGACCATGGACGGCCCGCCCATCAGCACCCGACCGATGGCAAGCTGCTGCTGCTGGCCGCCCGACAGGGTTCCGGCGCGTTGGGAGGCGCGTTCCTGCAGGATCGGGAAATGGCCGTGGACCTGTTCCAGCATCCCGTCGATCTTGCGCCCCGATATGGACTGCCCGACCAGCAGGTTTTCCAGAACCGTCATGCGCGGGAACACGTCCCGGCCCTGCGGCACATAGCCGATGCCCAGCCGGGCGCGGCGATGGGCCGACAGGTTGTCGATCTGTTGGCCGCGCAGGTGGACGGTGCCGCGCTGGTTCGGCAATAGCCCGATCAGCGTCTTCATCAGCGTCGATTTTCCAACGCCGTTGCGGCCGATGATGGCGACGATCTCGCCCTCATTCACGTGGAAATCGACGCCTTGCAGCACGGGCTTGCCGCCGTAGCCGCCATTCAGACCGGTGACTTGCAACAGGGGGGTGTCAGGCATCGACCTCTCCCAGATAGATTTTCGCGACGCGGGGATCGGCGGTGATCTGGTCGATGCTGCCTTGGGCGAAGACCTTGCCCAGATGCAGCACCGTCACGCGCTGCGCGATCTGCCGGACAAAGGCCATGTCATGTTCGACGGCCAGCAGCGTCATCCCTTCGGCGTTCAACTGCTTCAGCATTTCGCCCGTCGCGTGGGTTTCGTCGGGCGTCATCCCGGCGGTCGGTTCGTCCAGCAGCAAAAGCCGGGGTTTCAGCCCGATCGCCATGCCGATTTCCAGCCATTGCTTTTGCCCGTGGCTAAGGTTGCCGGCCAGTTGTGCCTGCGCATGGGACAGGTTCAGGAATTCCAGCAGCCGGTCGATTTCTTCCGCCAGCAGACGCGGATCGACATGGTGTTGCAGCGCGATGACCAGATTTTGCCGCACGCTGAGTTCCTTGAAGATGCCGGGCACCTGAAACTTGACGCTGATGCCCTGACGGATGCGCTGAAAGGGCTTGGCACGGGTGATGTCCTGATCCTGAAACAGGATCTGGCCGCTATCGGGCAGGTGTTCACCAAGGATCAGCCGGAAAAAGGTGCTTTTCCCGGCGCCGTTCGGGCCGATCAGGCAGTGCATTTCCCCCGCGTCCAGCGCGAAATCCACATTGCCGGTGACGTGCAGGCCGCCGAAGCGCTTGTTCAACTGGCGGGTTTCAAGGATGTGCGTCATCAGCGTGCCTCCTTGCGGCGGGTCAGGCGCATCGCGCCTTCGACCAGCGCCATGACGATGCCGCGCGGTGCGACCAGCACGGTCACGACCAGCAGCGCGCCCATGACGACCAGCGCATATTGGCTGCCGTGGATGGTCAGCATCTGAAAGACGATCAGCACCAGCAGCGTGCCGACCAGCGTCGTGGTCAGATCGCCCCGCCCGCCGACCGCGACCCAGACAATGGGCAGTGCCGCCGCCGTCATCCCCATCGAGGCTGGGGTGATGTAATTCCCCCACGATGTGTAAAGCACCCCCGACAGCCCCGCCAAAGCCGAGCCGATGACAAAGGCCATCAGCTGATAGCGGCGAATGTCATAGCCCAGCATTTCCGCCCGCAAAGGGTTTTCGCGGATCGCGACCAGCACATTGCCAAAGCGCGAATTGACCAGAATGCGCAGGCCCAGATAGATCACGACCAGCAACGCCAGCGTCAGGTAGTAAAGCGGCAGATCGGGATATAGCACGATGGGACCACCCGGCCACGGGATCGTCAGCGACGGCATCCCGCCCATGCCGTTGAACCCGTTCAGCCGCGCCGCCCCGATGGCCCATTCCGGCCCGGCGGTCTGGGCCATGAAGCGTTCCAAGACCAGCGTGACGGACAAGGACACGATGCCCAGAAACACGCCGTTGATGCGGCCATAGAACATGAAATAGCCCAGCACCGCGGCGAACAGCGCGCTGCACGCCACCGCCAGCACCAGCGAGAACAGCGTTAGCCCATAGGCGTCGCCCAGATTGATCGTCAGGACGCCATAGCAATAGGCGGCCACGCCAAAGAATGCGGTCTGCCCAAAGCTTAAGCTGCCGCCATAGCCCCAGATCAGGCTAAGCCCCAGCGCCATGAACAGCCAGTTGAAGAAATAGACGTTGTTGCCCACGTCATAGCTGTCGGCGAACATCGGATAGGCGCAGGCCAGCGCCAGCACCACGGCGAACCCGGCCCAGAAGCGGCGGCCACGGCCCAAGGTCTGCGGCCCTTGGATCAGGGCCAGCGTGCGGCGCAGGGGGGAGGCGTTGTCCATGTCAGCCCCTTTCCCGCAGGATCTTGCCGCTGATGCCGCGCGGCAGGATGCGGATCACGATGATGACCGCGATCAGCAGGCCGATCTGTCCGGCCAACTGCCCCTGCCACGAGGTCAGCCCGGCCTTGATGACCGCAAGGATCAGCGCCGCAGGTGCGGTGCCAAGGAAGATGTCCGCGCCGCCGACGACGACGGTGACGAACGCCTCGACCATGAAGGACGCGCCCATGGTGGGAACCAGCGTCATCGTGGGGGCGTATAGCCCGCCCGCCAGCCCGGCCAGTGCCGCGCCAAGGCCGAAGGTCACGCTATAGACAAGGTTGGTGTTGACGCCCAACGCCTCGGCCACATGCGGCACCTGGATCGTGGCGCGCGACAAAAGGCCAAAGCGGGTGCGGGTGAACATCAGCCACAGCACGGCCAGCGTGGCCACGGCCGACAGCATCAGGATGATGCGATAGACGGAATAGGAATAGCCCCCCACCACGAAGCTGCCAAAGGGCGTGCCGACGCCCTGCATCGACGGCCCCAGCAGGATCAGCATCCCCTGCGTCACGATCATGGAAATGCCCCAAGTCGCGACGATGGTGTCCAAGGGGCGCTGGTAAAGCCGCCGGATCACCAGCAGCTCGACGATCATGCCCGCAATCCCCGCGCAGGCCGCGCCCAGCAGGATCGCCAGTGGCATCGGCACGCCCGCATGGGCGGCGCGGGTCGAAACATAGGCGCCGCACATGATGAATTCGCCATGCGCCAGATTGATCACGCCCATCATGCCAAAGATGACGGCCAGACCGCAGGCGCTAAGCACCAGAAAGGCAAAGGCATCGCCGAACTGGTAAAGGAAACTGAAAACAAGGTTGAGGCTGTCCACCATCCATCCCTTCTTGTGACCGTGCGCGGTTGGGCCGGGCGTGACCCGGCCCTTGCCGCATCAGCTTTTCGGCGGCGGGTTCGACGGCGTATATTGCGCGCTGGGATCGTCCTTGGTCAGATCGCAGCCGGCATCGCCCAGCCAGTAAGGCTTGATGCCGTCCCATTTCTGCGGGAACTCGATCGAGTGGTCTGCCGTGACATGCGCCAGATGGATCGTGTGGGACACGTGCTGGCTTTTCGGGTCGATGCACATCTGGCCGCCGGGGCCCTCGACGCAGACATCGCCCGCGGCGATCACCTTGCGGATCTCGGCCAGATCGGTGGATTTCGCGCGTTCCACCAGCTGCTTATACAGATAGACCGCGGCGTAGGAGTTGCTGGCTTCCTGATTGATATAGGGCTCATTCGGGAACTTGGCGTGGAATTTCTCGACGAATTCCTTGCTGGCGGGGGTGTCCAGCTCCTCGATATAGTTCACGGTGACATACATGTCTTTCAGGCTGGGGGCCTTGAACCGCTTGTGTTCATAGCCCTGTCCCACGTTCACGGATGACGCCATGGGCAGGTTCACGTTCGCCGCCCCCGCCTGTTCGTAATAGGACGCCTGCGCCGTGCCGACCAGCAGCGTCACCACGAAGTCGGGCTTGGCCCCCTGAATGTTCTGGATCGTCTGCGAGAATTGCGACACGCCCAGCGGGATGAATTCCTCACCCACCATCTTGCCGCCGTTTTCCTCGACGATCTTGCGCACCCATTCGGCCGAGATCTGGCCGAAATTGTAATCGGCGGCGATGGTATAGACGTTCGGGCCGAATTTTTCGATCATATAGGGCAGCAGCGTGGAAAACTGCTGTTCCGGCACCGCGCCGGTCACGATCATGTTGGCGTCGCACACGCCGCCTTCATACTGGTTGTTGTAAAAGGCCAGCCCGTCGAACTGGTTCACGATCGGACGATACGCCTCGCGCGAGGCGGACGAGAATCCGGCAAAGACCGCATCCACCTTGTCGCGCTGCAAGACGCGGCGCATGAATTCCTGAAAGCGGGTATTGTCGGACTGGGTGTCGTATTCGACCAGTTCCAGCGGGCGACCGTCGATGCCGCCTGCGGCGTTGATTTCCTCGGCGGCCAGTTGGATCGCATGGACCTTGCCGATGGTCGCCAGGGCGAAATCGCCCGACTGATCCTCAAGCACGCCCAGCTTGATGGGCGTGGTATCCTGCGCCAGAACGGGGCTGGCGGCAGACAACAGCAATGCGAACGCCGAAACGGCGCCTGTCAGTTTCCGGGTCATTTCTCTCTCCAATGTTGGGGGGAACGGAGGGCTTGTGGCGCTATGCCTGCCTTCTTCTGTCGTTCGTCGAGGGGTCTTCGTCGTCGTCACCAGCCGCGTGCAGCGACTGGCAATAGGTTTCCACGCTGACACGGGCACGCATCGCCTCGCGCCGCAGCCGGTCATAGGCGGCATCGCCGTCCAGACCTTCGCGCTGGACCAGCCGGACGACCGCGCGCAGCACATGGGCGCGCTTGCGGCGACGGTCGTGCAATTCGTCCAGCATGGACTGCATCCGGGTCGTCAGGTTGAATTCATTGACCGCCAGAAACAGCGCGGAATAGACCGAGCCGCCATGAACGGGCTTGGGCAGAAACGACTTGGCCCCAAGCTGGGCCAGCGCCCGCAAGCGGCTGGGGGCCTCGGACCCGACCAGACCCACGACGGGGCAGGGCGGCGGGACTTCGGTGCCGTCGGGCGATGTCCAGCCATCGGGCAGCACCAGATCGCCGTCCAGCAGCAGGATGTCTCCGGTCCGGGCATCGGGCAGCACCAGCTGCTGACCTGGCTGGACCGGCACGATTTCGGGCACCAGCGCCAGCTTGGGCAGGATCGCCGTCAAGGTGGCGACCGACGGGCCCGGCGCCGCACAGACCAGCGCGCGCGAGCCACGGAAATTCTGAACGAAACGTGTCTGCTTCATCGCACAATCCTTAGGACAGGGCTGTTCAGCGCGGGTTCGGTTTCACGCGCCCAACCGACCAGATAGGGGTCGGGGCGCACGGGTTCGGCGGCTTCGCGCAGGATGTCGAACCCGAAATCCTTGCGCGACAATCCGATACGCGGCGTCAGATAGGCGTGCATGGTGCTGCCGTCGATCCAGACCCGGCCTTGCGGCGCATCTATTGCGCAATGCGGCACCGTCGCGCGCACGGCGACGACATCTGCAGACCCGGCCCGCGCCACCGCACGGGCCAGCAGATGAACGGCGATAAAGCTTGCCTCGGCCTCGGCGGAAACCGCGGGGCCATCGGGGAAGGCCGCGCGATAGGCCGCCGTGAATTCGGCGTTCCGCGCCCCCTGCAGCGAAGCGAAATAGACGCTGGAGCTGATCTGTCCATCCGCCGCGTCACTGCCGATTTCATGCAGTTCAGGTTCCGAAAGGTTGCAGCTGGCAACCGGCAGGATGCGGGGCTGATCAATGCCGCGTTCGGCGCAAGCCCGCCGCAAGCCACGGAAAAAAGCATAGGCCGACGAACCGATCAGCGCGTTGAACACATAATCGGGGCGCAATTCCAGCACTTCGTCGATATGCGCCGCCAGATCGGTTTCGCCGACGGGGACATAGCGTTCGGCAATAACCTCGCCTCCAAGGCGATTTACCCCCTCGCGCAGGACGCGAATGCTTTCCCAGGCCCATATGTAATTCGAGCCGATGCCATAAGCCCGCCGCCCAAAGCTGTTGAACAGATAATCGATCAGCGGCGTCAGGTGCTGATTTGGCGCAGCCCCGGTATAGATCACATTGGATGTGGTCTCGAACCCTTCGTAATGGCTGGGATACCAAAGCTGCGCATCGTGCTTTTCGATCAGGGGCAAAACCTCTTTGCGGCTGGACGAGGTATAGCAACCGCAGATATGGCGAATGCCCTGATCTATCAGGGATTTTGCGCCCGCCGCATATTCCTGCAAGACGCCTTTCGGATTGACCTGCACGGGACGCAGGCGCACCGCCGAACCGGGATCGGCATTGATCTGCGCGCAAGCCAGCATGGCCCCGTTCAAAAGGGTATGGGCGACCCGACCGTAAGGTCCATCCGTGGAAAACAGCAATCCCAGTGGAAGATCGATCAATGCCAAGTGTTCGCCCAAACAGAAAAGCCCCAAGGCATGAAATGCCAAGGGGCGCGGTTGCCGTGGATATGTTTCGCAGTTTGAATACACCTGTTGGGCCCATTTGCCCGGTGCTGACTTAAACGCTACTCGGGCGCTGGCCGTGCTGTCAATACTGCCGCACATCCGTTTGGGTTGTTGTTCGGAAAGCCTTTAAATTTGGCAGAGGTGCTGCCGTAATAATCTGGCGCGCTTGCCGCTTTGCGAAACGCTGCCCTATTCGACATCCGTGTTTCCATCAGAAATCCAAGGAAATCCGCATTGGGTCATTTTTGCGATTCCGCTGGGGACGCATTTCGAATGAATGATTGACTTATTTACCGACTGGTAAGTAAGCTGATTCCAAGGAGGCCATTCAATGAGTCGCTCGACCGCCATCAAGGATTTGCCCAGACCGGCAGACGGCAGTGATCGCGCCGATAACGTGCGCCGCATCATCTATCAGCGCGCGACCGATCTGTTCCTTGAAAAAGGCTTCACCAAGACCTCGATGAATGAAATCGCCGCCGCCTGCGGTGTTTCAAAGCCGGCCATCTATCATTATTTCCGCAATAAATCGGATCTGCTCAGCACGCTTTACGCCGACATCACCCGCGACTTTTTCACCGCCGTCGAAGCCATCGCGTTCGACAAGGGCAGCGCCGAGGAGCGGTTGCGGCGGCTGGTCCGGCACCAGACGATCTACAATATCGAACATCACCGCTTTCTGACGATCTTCTGGCGCGAACGCCACCTGATCGAGCCCGAGGACCGCAAGCGTCTGGCCGAACTGGAACGCGGATTCGAAAGCTGGGTCCAGCGCGTGCTGACCGAAGGACAGGCCACGGGCGAATTTCGCAGAAGCGATGTGGTTTCGGCCGCCTATGGAATTCTTGGGATGCTGTCCTCGGTCCATCGCTGGGCGCGATATGCGGACAGCTCGGCCGAGGCGATTGCCGATAATCTGGCCGATATGATCGTCGGCGGCCTGTTGGCCGGACAGGCGGCGGAAGGAACGACCTAGACGACGCATAAGGACTGCCGCAGCGGCAGACAAGCCACCAAGCTTCTGGGGAGGAGAGCGGTGACGAACGGACTGTTGGAAGGAAAGCGCATCGTCGTGACCGGCGGTGCCAGCGGCATCGGTCGCAGCGTGGCGCAGGTTTGCGCCAGCGCTGGCGCAAGGGTCGCGGTGGCCGATCTGGATCGCGGCCTTGCCGCCGCCGCCATCGCGGAACTGCCCGGCAGCGGCCATGTCGCGGTCGCGCTGGACGTGACCGACCCCGCGGTGGTCGACACGGCATTTGCCACCTGCGCCGCGGAACTGGGCGGCATCGACGGCGTGGTGAACTGCGCAGGCATCTGGAAACCGCGCGAGGACGGCCCGATCACCCGCGTCACCGACGAGACGTGGGACAAGATCATCGCCGTCAACCTGACCGGCACCTTCAACGTGTGCCGCGCCGCCGTGCGTGTCATGGAACCACAGGGCGCGGGCAGCATTGTCACCGTCGCCTCGGTCGTGGCGATCACCGGCTGGGAAAAGCTGAACGCCTATTCGGCGTCAAAGGGCGGGGTCTTATCCTTCAGCCGGGCGCTGGCCATCGAATGTGGCACCAAGGGGATCCGCGTGAACTGCATCTGCCCCGGCGTGATCGAGACGCCGATGACGGAAAAGGTGCTGGCCTATTCGCAGCCCACCGTCCTGCCCATCGGCAGGCTGGGTCGCCCCGAAGACATCGCGCGCACCGCTGCTTTCCTGTGCTCGGACTGGGCGGGTTTCACCACCGCCTCGACCGTGGTCGTCGATGGAGGCTTCAGTGCGGCCTGAGCTGGGCGGACTGCCTTTCCTTGTCGGCGACATCGTGACCGACAATGCCCGCTGGGCGCCCGACAGCCCGGCGCTGATCTTCAAGGGCCGGGTGCGCAACTGGGCCGAATTTGCCCGCGACTGCGACCTGATCGCGCAGGGGCTGGCGGCGCTTGGCGTGGTGCGCGGCAGCCGCGTTGCCGTTCTGGACCGCAACTCGGACGATTTCGTGCTGCTGGGCTATGCCTTGGCGCGGATGGGTGCGGTGCTGATCCCGGTCAACATGCACCTGCGGCCCGCCGAGCTATCCTATATCCTTGGCAATGCGCAGGCGCTGCTGCTGCTGACCAGCCCCGAATTCCTGCCCGCCGCGCATCAGGCGCTGGCCCCCATCCCCGATCCGCCGCGCATCCTTTTGCGGGGTGGCACTGCGCCGGACACCTTGCCTTGGGCGCAGGTCGCCGAAGGCGGCCCGCCCGGCTCACCCCCCGCGACCAGCGCGCCGGAAAGCGCCGACGATCCGCATCTGGTGCTTTACACCTCGGGGACGACGGGGCGGCCCAAGGGGGCGATCATCTCGCATCGCCGCACGGTGCTGGACGCGCTGGCGGTGCTGCCGGTCTTTGGCATCCGCCCGCATGAGCGGTTCTTTTGCTACATGCCGCTGTTTCACACCGGGGCATGGGATTATCTGAAGCTTTACTTCATGCAGCGCGGCGCCGCCGTGATTGCCGAGCGGTTCGAGGCCGAAACGGCGGTGCAGCAGATCGAAACCCACCGCTGCAACGGCATGTTCGGGGTGCCGCTGGTGCTGCGCCAGATGGTGGAATCGCAGGCGTGGCAGACGGCGGACATGTCGTCGATGCGGCTGATCGCATATGCGAATTACGACCCCTCGGCGCTGATCGTGCGTATCGTCGATGCGTTCCGGGCGCGCGGGGCGGTGGAACTGGGCATCGCCAACGCCTACGGTCTGACCGAGGGCGGCCCCTATATCTGCATCAACCGCCCCGACCGCGCGCTGGAAAAGCCGCTGTCCATCGGCCATCCGGTGCCCGGCGCGCAGGTGGCGCTGCTGGACGAACGCATGCAGCCCGTTCCGCCCGGCGAGTTGGGCGAGATATGCGTGCGCGGCCCGGCGTTGATGAGCGGCTATCTGAACCGCCCCGAAGCCACGGCCGAGGCTTTCGCAGGCGGCTGGCTGCACACCGGCGATCTGGGCCGCGTCGATGCGGACGGCTTTGTCCATCTGGTCGATCGCAAAAAGGACATGATCCGCTCGGGTGGGGAAAACATCTTCGCCAAAGAGGTCGAGCAGGTTCTGGTGACCCATCCTGCCGTGCGCGATTGCGCGGTGGTGGGCCTGCCCGATGACGATTACGGCGAAAGGGTCGTCGCGGTGGTCGTCCGCGAACCCGATGCCCCGGCGGTCAGCGCCGACGACCTGTCCAGCTTCGTCCGGGCGCGGCTGGCCGGGTTCAAGACACCCCGACAGGTGGTCTTTGTGGCGGAACTGCCCAAGACCCCGGCGGGCAAGATCAAGAAGCACGAAATCCGCAAGGCAATCGCGGCCGAAGCCCCGCAGGGGGCACGGGAACAGGTCGGACACAAGACCTGACGGGCCACGCGCCTTGCGACAACAACAACAGGGAGGAGAAAAGCCATGAAGGCTTTGAGGATGGCGGCTGTCTGCCTGACAGCCCTTGGACTGACCATGGCCCACGCTGCACCGGCGCTGACCGACGAGATACTGATCGGCGAATTGCACCCGCTGACCGGGCCTGCCAGTTTCTATGGCATCCCGGAATCGCGCGGCATTCAGCTTGCGGTCGAGGAAATCAACGCGGCAGGCGGCGTCAGGGTCGGGGACCAGTCCCAGATGCTGCGCCTGATGACCGAAGATGACCACTCGACCCCCACGGCGGGCGTGGCGGCGCTGAAAAAGCTGCGTGCGGCAGATGTGCGGTTCATCATCGGCCCCTTGGGCAGCGGTGTGGCGCCTGCGCTGTTTCCGATCATCGACCGCGACAGCGGCGTGACGCAGATCGTCGATGGCACGATCGCCGAGGGCGTGACCAACGGGCGCAACATCTTTCGTAATCAGGCAGCGGTCAGCCAGTATGACCTTGCCGTGGCGGACCTGTTCCGGTCCAAGAAATACGCATCCGTCGCGATGATGACCGACCGCTTTCACGCGGGCTTCATGGGCACGCAGCCCGCCTTGTCGGAAACGCTGAAATCCCTGAACGCGACCGTCGCCGCCGAGGAATATTACAAGCTGGGCGACACCGATTTCTCTGCCGCCATGACCAAGCTGGTCAGCCTGCAACCCGAGGTGCTGCTGATCCGCGGCTATCCGGCGGAAGGCGCGCTAATCACCCGGCAGGCCCGACAACTGGGATATGAGGGGCAGGTGGTCTGGGAAATGGTCTCGCCGCCCTCGACCGTGCTCAAGAACATCTCGGCTACGGAAATGGAGGGGGTCTATAACTGCATCCCGCCCACGACCGAGGATTATATCGCGCTGGGTCAGGACAAGGCGCTGGCCTTTGACAAGGCCTATCAGGCCAAGTTCGGCACAACGCCCGGCGAACTTTCGACGCTGAGCTATGATGCCGTCTACATTCTGAAAGCCGCCTTTGAAAAGGCAGGCTCGACCGAAAATGAGGCGGTGAATGCCGCGCTGGCCGCAATGCGCCCCGAAGACGTGCCGCAGCTGATTTCGGGCTATGTCGCGCATCAGGACGGACGGCTTTTCGACGATGTGGGGCAGGTCAACCTGCGCGGCGCGGTCAGCATCTGGCAGGGCGAGGGCTGGGTGCCCGTCCCCGATCTGGCCGGCTGAACGGGGTCAGGGGGGACCGAAACCATGCTGGACCTTTTCCTGCAGCAAACCGTGAACGGGCTGGCCCTTGGCAGCACCTATGCGCTGGTGGCGCTTGGCCTGACGCTGATCTTTGGCGTGCTGCTGATCCCGAACTTTGCCCATGGCGAATTCTACATGGTCGGTGCCTTCCTGACCTATGCGCTTGTCATGGCCGGGCTGAATTTCTGGCTGGCCATGGCCTTGGGGGCGCTGGCGGTGATCGCCCTGGGGTGCCTGATCGACCTTGTCGCCTTCCGCCCGCTGCGGGGAGCGCCGCCCCTGTCGCTGATGATCTCGGCGCTGGCGGCCTCGATCATCCTGCAGCAGACCGCGACGCTGATCTGGACCAGCGAGGCGCGCACCATCCCGACGCCGGTGACGGGCGTTCTGCGCACGCCGTTCTTTATCGTGACATGGATGCAGGTCGTGGTGATGGCCAGCCTGATCCTGTCGGTCGCGGCGATCTGGGCGATCCTGAACCGCACCCGGCTGGGGCTGGCGATCCGCGCCACGGCGCAGAACCACGACGCGGCGCTGCTGATGGGGATCAGCATGGTGCAGGTGCGGCTGGCGACCTTCGCCATCGGGGCCGCGCTTGGGGCGATTGCGGGCGCGCTGCTGGGCGCGACCTTTCCCATCTATCCGACCATGGGGGTCAACCCGGTCCTGAAGGCCTTCGTGGTGCTGGTCCTTGGCGGCATTGGCAGCCTGCGTGGCGCGGTGCTGGGCGGGCTGTTCCTTGGTCTGGTCGAGGTGATGGTGGCGGGCTACCTCTCCACCGAGTTGCAGGACATCGGTGCCTTCACGCTGCTGGTGCTGGTGCTGCTGATCCGCCCGCAGGGCTTTTTCGGCACGGCGCAGGTGGAACGCTGATGGCACGCATTCCCCATATCGCGCTGATCTCGGCGGTTGCATTCGCGGCAGCGGTGGCGGTGGCCACGCAGATGAACGATTACCTGCTATATGTCGTCATCCTGTGGGCGATATTCGCCAGCCTTGCGGTGTCATTCGACGTGCTGCTGGGCTATACAGGCTATCTGTCCCTCGCGCATGGCGCGCTGTTCGGATTAGGTGCCTATACGGGCGCCATCATGACCACGCGGGCCGGTGCCGGCTTCTGGCTGGCGCTGCCGGTCGCGGGGCTGGTCACGGCAGGCGTGGCGATGGTCGTGGCGCTGATCGCATTCCGCACGCGGGGGCTTTACTTCGCCGTGCTGACGCTGGGCATCGGTCTGATCGGGCACCAGATGTTTCTGGTGGCCAGCGGGTTGACCGGCGGCGTCCTTGGCTTTGCGGGCATTCCCGGACCGGGCGTGCCGTCATGGCTGCCCATCGACCAGAACCTGTGGAACACCTGCCTTGCGCTGGCGCTGCTGCTGGTCACGTTTCTGGCGGCGCAGGTCTTTGTCCGCTCACGCCTTGGGGCCGCCTGCATCGCGGTGCGCGAGGATATGACGCTGGCGCAGGCGCTTGGCATCGGCATTTCGCGGGCACGGCTGTCGGCCTTTATCTTCAGCGGGTTTTTCACCGGGCTGGCCGGGGCGCTGTTCGCCGCGATCAACAACTTTGTCGCGCCGGAAAGCTTTACCGTCCTTGGCACCGGGTTCCAGCTGGTCGCGCTGGTCGTGGTCGGCGGCATGGGCACGCTTTGGGGGCCGATCCTTGGCGCTGCGTTGCTGACCGCGCTGCCCGAGGCGCTGCGCATGGCCTCGGGCTACAGCATGTTGGCCTATGGGGTGCTGCTGCTGGTCTTTATCCTGTTTGCGCCCAAGGGCTTTGCCGGGCTGATCCAGCGCGGGGCAGCGGTCCTGCGCAGACCCGCCACGCGCAAGCTTTCCCCCACCAAAGAGGGCGTAAGATGAGCCTGCTGTCCCTTCACAACCTTGGTGTCCGCTTCGGTGGCCTGCGCGCCGTCAGCGATGTCAGCCTGACGGTGGAACAGGGCCAGATCTTCGGGCTGCTGGGGCCGAACGGCGCGGGCAAGACCACGCTGGTCAACATGATCTCGGGGCTGATCGCGCCGACCGAAGGCAGCATCACCTTTGCGGACGAGGCGGGCGGGCCTTGGCCCATTGATCAGGCGGTGCGGCGCGGCATCGTGCGCACCTTCCAGCAGACGCGGGCCTTTCTGGGGCTGACGGTGCGGGAAAACCTGCGCATCGCGGGGATCGCGGCGGCCAGCGCGCCGCCCACCGATGAACTGATCGCGGCATTTCATCTGGAACCGGTGCTGGACCGCCCGGCGGGCGATCTGAACTATGCGACCCTGCGCCATCTGGGCATCGCGCTGGCTTTGTCGCTGCGCCCGCGCCTGCTGCTGCTGGACGAACCCGCCGTCGGCCTGACCGGGGCCGAGGTGGATCGTCTGGCGCAGTTGATCCGCGACTGGAACGGGCGCGGCGTCACCGTGCTGCTGATCGAACACAACGTCCGTTTCCTGATGGCGCTGTCGCATCGCGTGGCCGTGCTGGACCGGGGGCGGCTGCTGTTTCAGGGCACGCCCGCCGAATGCCGCGCCAATCCGCAGGTCATCGACGTCTATCTGGGCAGGAGCGCCGAACATGCTTGAGATCAGCGATCTGCGTGCCGGTTATGGACGGATGGCGGTGCTGCACGGGCTGGACCTGACCGCCATGCCGGGCCGTCCCACCGTCGTCATGGGCGCGAACGGCGTTGGCAAGACCACCCTGTGCCGCGCCATCACCGGCCTGATCCCGGTCTGGAGCGGCGGCATCCGCCTTGACGGGCATGACATCACCTGCCTTAGCCCGGCCCAGCGTGTGCGGCGCGGCATCGCGCTGGTCCCCGAGGGGCGGCAGGTCTTTCCCGACATGACCGTGCGCGACAATTTGCGGCTGGGCGCCTATCTGCGCGGTGAACCCGGCCCCTCTGATCTTGAGCAGGTCGAGGCGCTGTTTCCCATTCTGGCCGACCGCCGCCGCCAGACCGCCGGGCTTTTGTCGGGCGGTGAACAGCAGATGCTGGCCTTGGCGCGCGCGCTGATGTCGCGTCCGCGCCTGCTGATCCTGGACGAACCCAGTCAGGGCCTTGCGCCCAAGGCCGTGGCGCAGGTCGCCGAGGCGGTGCAACGCATTTCCGAAAGCGGCGTCGCGATCCTGCTGGTCGAACAGAACATGACGCTGGCCGAGACGGTCGGGGAATGGGCGGTCGTGCTGCAGGGCGGCCGCGCCGAGGTCGAAGGACCGGCAAGCACGGTGCTGAAAAGCGGTGCCGTGGAAGCAAGCTATCTGGGACACTGAACGGAGACATCCATGACCTACGAAAACAAGTTCGTGAAAGTCAGCGTCGATCGCGGCCTTGCGGTCGTCACCATCGACCGCGCCCCCGCCAATGCCGTCAGCCTTGCGGTCTATGACGAATTGCGCCGCACCTTCCATCGTCTAGGCGAGGATCCCGCAATGCGCGTGGCCGTGCTGACCGGCGCGGGCCGCGTCTTTTGCGGCGGCAATGAGGTCAGCGATTTCGTCGATCTGGATTTTGACAATGCCACCGAATACCTCGCGCATGTCCGGCTGACCTTCAACGCGCTTTACGATTGCCCGATTCCGATCATCGCCGCGATCAATGGCGGCGCGGTGGGGACGGGGATCGTGCTGGCCTCGCTTTGCGACATCCGCATCGCATCCGAACGCGCGGTCTTTGCCCTGCCGGAAATCGATGTGGGCGTTCTGGGCGGGTCGCGCCATGTCATGCGGCTGGCCGGTCAGGGGATGACGCGGCTGATGATGTATACCGGGCGCCGCATCCCCGCCGATCAGGCGCTGCGCGCCCATATCGTCGATCAGGTCGTGCCGCCCGATCAGGTGCTGCCCACCGCCATGGCACTGGCCGAGGAGATCGCCTCGAAAAGTCCGCCTGCGATCCGTCTGGCCAAGCGCGGGCTGAACGTGACCGAGGCGATGAACCTGAAGGAGGGCTACGAATTCGAATGCACCCTGACCGCCGCCGTCCGCCGCACCGATGAGGCCCGCGAAGGGGCGCTGGCCTTTCTTGAGAAACGCCAGCCCGCCTATGCGGTGCGCTGATGTTCCGGGTCGAACGCCGGGATCAGGTGGCGGTCATTCATCTGGACAATCCCCCCGTCAACGCCGTCACATTCGATCGGTGGCGCGCATTGCCGCCGCTGATCGCCGGGCTGGAGCGCGAAGGCATCGGTGCCATGGTCTTTACCGGGCTGCCCCAGCGGCATTTTTGCGCCGGAAACGATTTCCGCGAATTTGCCGTGCTTTCGCCCGATGAAACGCTGCTCGGCACGGCTGCGGTGCGCGATGCGCTGCGGGCGGTCCGGGAATCCCCGATCATCGCGGTTGCGGCGCTGCACGGTGCCGCGATGGGGTCGGGGTTCATGCTGGCATGTGCCTGCGACATCCGGCTGGCCACGCCTGACGCCCGCCTTGGTCTGCCCGAAATCAAGGTCGGGGCCATCGGCGGCTATCGCATCGCGCGGGAAGTTCTGGGACAGGCCGAAGCGCGGGCCATGGTCCTGACCGGAGAGCCGATCTCGGGCGAACGCGCCCATCAGATCGGGCTGGTGCAGGCCATGGGTCCGACCGCCGATCAGGTTCTGGCGCAGGCGCTGGACATGGCCCTGCGCATGTCGCAACTGATCCGCGGCAGGCTGCGCGCCGAACTCAAGGCGTGCATGAATGCGCAAGACGGTCAGTCATTGTGGCAAAGCTATGATCTTGAACGGGAACTGGCCGCCAGAACCATGGGCGCCGCCGCCCCGGCCCGGTCCTGAGCCCAAGGCGTGGGCCAATAGTCCCGCCGCAAGGCGGTGGGCAAGGACGGGCGCGACCGGCCCGTCCTTGCGGGTGATTATGCGGCCTTGCTGTCGATCAGCTTTTCGTCCCGCAGCAGTTTTTCGATCCGGGCCGATTGCGCCGCCGTCAACGGCCATGCCGCAGGGGGGCGGGCATGGCCGCAATCGTTGCCCAGCATCGCCAGCGCAGCTTTCACGCCGGTGACGTTGGTGCCGTTCATTTCCTCGGCCCGGACTTCCTCAAAGGCGCTCATGCGCCGGATCAGGGCGGCTGCGGCGACATAATCGCCCTTGTCCAACGCGGCGTGGATTGCCACCGAATGTTCGGGCCAGACGTTGATCAGCCCCGAGGTAAAGCCGCGCGCGCCCACGGCATAAAGCGGCGGTGCCCAGGTCTCGGCCAATCCGCCGACCCAGACGATCGAGGGGTCGGTGTTCTGGATCGCCTCGGCCAGCTTCATCGGATTGGGCGTGGCCCATTTCACGCCGACCACGCCGTCCAGTGCGCAGATGGACTGGATCGCCTTAAGGCCGATCGCGTCATTGCGCAGGTAAAGCACCATCGGCAGCCCGCCCGAGGCGTCATGCACGCGTTTGACGTAATCTTCGATCCCGCGCGGCGCGACAAAGGGATCCGGCGGCTGGTGGATCATCAGCGCATCCGCGCCCGCCTTGGCCGAGGTGGCGGCCAGACGGCAGGCATCCTTGATCGACCGCCCGATCCCGGCCAGCAGGGGCACACGGCCCGCGATCTGCTGGGCGGCGGCGGTCACGGCGCGCTCGGCCTCATCCGTGGTCAGGGCATAGAATTCGCCGGTATTGCCGTTCGACACCAGAATATGCACGCCCGCATTCACCGCCCGATCGACCACCGGCTTCAGGCGCGGCATGTCCAGTTCGTCATTCGCGTCGAACGGGGTCGCAAGGATGCCTGAAATCCCGGTCAGCGCCTTGCGCAAACGGTCGAGTGTCATGGTCAAATCTCCTGTTCAGTTCGTTTCGGCAAGGATTTCGGGAAAGAACATGTCCTGAAGCGTTTCGGGACGTTTGGGGATCAGGCCGGTATCGGCCATGTATTGCACCACTTCCAGCGTGCCCTGTGGCTTGGTCGAAAAGATGGTGCCGCGATCCTTCAGCAATGCCACGACATCCTGCTTGTCCAGCTTGTCGCCGCTGATCTGCAGATACAGTTCCGCGGCGCGTTCGGGGTCTGCCGCGATCATGGCATTCGCTTCGTTCAGGGCCGCGATGATGGCCTGAACCGCGACGGGATTGGCGTCGTGATAGGCGGTCTGGGCGAACATCACGTTGCTGTTCAGGGGGGCGTCGAACAGTTCGTTGCTGTCCATCACCTTGTGAATGCGCGGATCCTTCATCGCGATGATCGAATAGGGCGGGGTCGAGAAGTGGGTGTTCACCTCGTGCTGCGGATTAAGCAAAGCCTGCAGCGCGTCGGAATGGCCCAGCTGCACGGTCTGTTCGTCCAGCTTGTTGCGCGCCTCGGGGCCGTGCAGCTTGGCCAGCGCCATCGACAGCATCACCGCCTGGTTCGAAACCTTGACCGTCGGCACCGCGATGCGGTCGCTGGATTTGAAATCATCCAGCGTTTTCACATCCGGGTTGCGCGTCAGCAGCGGCAACGCCACGCCACCGACACCGGCGACGCCCTTGACCTTGCCGCCGGTGCGCGCCCAGATCACCCCGAAATTGGTCAGCCCGACGCTGACGAATTCGACATTGCCGGAAATCATCGCATCGACCGCCGCACCGCCATTGGCAAAGGTCAGCCAATTCGCGGTCAGGTCAGGTTCGCCCAAGGCGGCGGCGTGCTTTTCAAACAGCTTGTCGTGTTCCACCAACATCGAAGGCAGGTTGTTGACCTGCAACTGTTTGGCAAAGCGGACTTCTTCGGCCCCGGCGGCGCCCGAAGTCAGGCCCGCCGCAATCGCCACGGCCGCAAGGCGCATCACGAATTTCATTGTCTCTCTCTCCCTTGATGGCGCAAAGCGGTCAGCTTTGGACGCCCCATTTCTGGATGGTGTGGCGTTCGATGGTGCGAAAGATCAGGTTTTCGACCACCAGACCGATCACGATGACGGTCAGCAGCCCCGCGAACACCGCCGGAATGTCCAGCACGTTGCGGTTTTCAAAAATATACCAGCCTAGGCCGCCCTGACCCGAACTGACGCCAAAGACCAGTTCGGCAGCGATCAGCGTGCGCCATGCAAAGGCCCAGCCGATCTTCAGCCCGGTCAGGATTGTCGGGAACGCGGCGGGGACCAGAATGCGGAACACATAGCGCAGCCCGCGCAGGCCGTAATTCTGCCCGACCATCCGCAAGGTCTGCGACACCGAGCGAAAGCCCGAATGCGTGTTCAGCGCCACGGCCCACAAGACCGAATGGACCAGCACGAACACAAGGCTCCCGACGCCCAGACCGAACCAGATCAGCGCCAGCGGCAGCAGCGCGATGGCGGGCAGCGGGTTAAAGGTTGCGGTCAGCGTCTCCAGCAGGTCGGTGCCCAGACGGGTGTTGATCGCGACGATGGTCAGCACGGATGCCAGCGCCACACCCACGCCATAGCCGATCAGCAGCACCTTGAGCGATGCGGCGATGCGCGCCAGCAGCGTCCCATCCCCGATCGATCGCCACAGCGCCGACAGCGTGTCGGTCAGCGTGGGAAACAGCAGCTGATTGTCCAGCCGCACGGCATAGACCTGCCAGATCACAAGCAGGGCCAGCAGGATGCCGGTCTTGCGCACCGCGCCGTTCTGCCACAGGGCCTGCAGCGGGCTGATCCGAATGGCAAGGTCTTCGTCGGTCTGGTCCGTGTGATCGGCCCTCATCAGGATATTGGCGGGCATGTCAGTGATCCTCGGGTTCGTCTGCAAACAGCAGGTCGTGAATTTCGCGTTCCAGCCGCGCGGCCGATCCGTCGGCGGCGCTGACATCATCCACGCCCTCGACCTCGGCCTTGACGCGGCCGGGATGGGGCGACAGCAGCAGGATGCGATTGCCGATCTTGATCGCCTCGGCAATGGAATGGGTGACGAACAGCACGGTAAAGCGCGTCTCGTCCCACAGGCGCAGCAATTCGTCCTGACAGGTGCGGCGCGTCAGCGCGTCCAGCGCGGCAAAGGGTTCGTCCATCAGCAGCACGTCCGGCTCCATCGCCATGCCGCGTGCGATAGAGACGCGCTGTTTCATGCCGCCCGACAGCATATGCGGGTAATTGTCGATGGCGCGGGTCAGGCCGACCTTTTCGATGTAATGGCGGGCCTTAGCCTCGGCTTCCTTGGGCGACAGCTTGCCGGTGACCAGTTGCGGGAACATGACGTTGCCCAGCACGGTCTTCCACGGCAGAAGCTGGTCGAATTCCTGAAACACCATCATGCGGTCGGCGCCCGGTGCCTTGACCTGACGTCCGCCGACGGTGATGCGGCCTTCCTCGGGCGTCAGATAGCCGCCCACGGCTTTCAGCAGCGTGGATTTTCCACAGCCCGACGGACCCAGCAGCACAAAACGGTCGCCGCTATTGACCGAGAAGCTGACATTGCGCGTCGCGGTGATCTTGGCCTTTTCGGTGCGATAGCGCAGCGTCACGTTTTCGACGGCGACCAGTGGCGTGCCCGGTTCATGCGGCGTCGCGCGCGGACGCGCGGGCATGGTCAATGCATTCATGCCATTCTCCTCCCATTCGGTTGCGGCTGGCGCGGGCCGACCTGTGCGGCCCGCGCGCGCCGATCAGTCGTTCAGCGTGATCGTCTGGCTGGCCACGGTATTGCGACGGATCAGGTCGGTGTCGTATTCGACGCCGATGCCCGGTCCCTGCGGCACATACATCGTGCTGTCCGAGCCGATGCTGGACACATCGTCGGAATATCCGCAGGTATAGATTGCGGGCGACGGGTCCGACATGGCGGGCGAGACGTTGGCGACTTCATACATCGCCGTCTGCTGCATCGCGGCGATCAGGTGACGGTGGACCGGGCTGGGGCCATGCATTTCGACGGTGGTGCCGACGGATTCCGCGAAATGGATCGTCTTCAGTGCGCCGGTGATGCCCAGATCGTAATGCACGTCATGGCGCAGCAGATCGGTGCCGCCGTTCAGGAAGAAGTCGGCCTTGGCTTCGGGGGCGGTGACGTGTTCGGTCTGCAGGATGGCGATGTCCAGCGCCTCGCGCAGGGCCTTGTGTTGGGCGATGCCGACGCCCAGCGGACGCAGCGGATCCTCGAACCAGCGGAAACCGGCGTCCTGACAGGCGCGGCCGACAAAGATCGCGTCGTGGATGCTGTCAAAGACGCAGGCCGGGTCCAGCATCAGTTCGGACCGTTCGCCCAGCGTCTTGCGCATATGGGCGACGTTTTCCGCCTCTTCCCACTTGTCGCCTTCGTGCCAGGAATGCATCTTGAAGCCGGAAAACCCCTTTTCCTTCAGGCTCAGGAAAAAGTCGCTGACGGCTTCCTTGTTGGGCAGGTTGTCCAGCCGGTCGCCATTGTGGCACGAGACATAGGCCCGCACGCGGTCACGATGCCCGCCCAGCATCTTGGTCAGGCTGGCACCATAAGCCTTGCCCGCCAGATCCCACAGCGCAATATCGACAAATGACAGGCCATAGGCGTTGCCGGGGCGGCTGGCGCGACGGGCCGAGCGCCAGATCAGTTCGCGTTCGTGCCATTTGTTCCCCAGCGCGATCCGGCCCGCGACCACCGCCTGATCAAAGCTGCCGGTGGTGGCAAGGTTCGCATATTCCCCGACATGGCCGTCGGCGGTGTGAATGCGCACCATCAGGACCGGGCGCTTGTAAAGTGCGCCGGGCGTATAGACCATCGAGCCCGCCACCACGTTCGAGCTGTAGTTGCGCGCGAAATTCGGCACCTCGACGGTGAATGTCGAAACCTCGACCCGTTCGATCACCGCGCCTGCGGCGATGTCGGGTTGCATATCACTGTCCTTGGGCTGAACGACCATTCCATTCTCCTCCGATCCCTGAAGCGGGATATTTGCTTTGTTAATCGGCACTTGGCCGTCAGATGACTGGGCCTATGACCCAGGGGGCGAATTCCGGCGCGCCGAAATCCTGTTCCTCGCTTTTCGAGCGGTGGCCGCCGGCCGTGGCCAGCAGCCGGTCGAAAATACGCTTGCCGCAATCCGCGACAGACTCCTCGCCGTCCAGGATCGTGCCGCAATTGATGTCCATGTCATCGGCCATGTGGCGATACATGGGGCTGTTCGTCGCCAGCTTGACCGTGGGCACGGGCTTCGATCCAAAGACGCTGCCGCGTCCGGTGGTGAAAGCCACGACATTGGCGCCGGACGCGATCTGCCCGGTCACCTGCACCGGGTCGTAGCCCGGCCCGTCCATGAACACCAAGCCGCGCATCGTGGCGGGTTCGGCATATTCGATGACCTGTTCCAGATTGGTGCGACCGGCCTTGGCGATGGCGCCCAGCGATTTTTCGATGATCGTGGTCAGGCCGCCCGCCTTGTTGCCCGGCGTCGGGTTGGCGTTCAGCGACACGCCATGCGCGGCGGCATAGCTTTCCCACCAGCGGATGCGGTCAACCAGCCTTTCGCCGACCGCCTGTGTCGCGGCGCGGCGGGTCAGCAGGTGTTCGGCGCCAAAGGTTTCCGGCGTTTCCGACAGGATCACCGTGCCGCCATGACGCACCACCAGATCGCTGGCCGCGCCAAGCGCCGGATTGGCCGTGATCCCCGAATAGCTGTCCGAGCCACCGCAGATCAGCGCCACCTTGAGTTCGCTGGCGGGAACCCATTCGCGGTTGACGGCATTCGGCTCGGCCAGAATGGCGCGGATGTCCTCGACCGCGCGGGCGATGGTCTTGCGCGCGCCGCCTTCGCCCTGAATCGTCAGCCGCCGCAAGGCCGGGTTGCCGCCGTCGAACAGCCCGCCGACCTGATTGACCTCGCAACCAAGGCCCAGCACGATCACATGCGAGAAATTCGGATGGCGCGCATATCCCTCCAGCGTGCGGCGCAGCAGTTGCAGCGGCTCTCCCGCGCTCATGCCGCAGCCGGTCTTGTGGGTCAGCGCCACGACGCCATCGACATTGGGGAATTCGGCAAGGGGATCATATCCCGCCATCTCGTTACGCTCGAACGCGCGGGCCACGGACAGCGCGACATGGGCCGAACAGTTCACTGTGGTCAGGATGCCCACGTAATTGCGGGTGCCGACCCGCCCATCGGGGCGACGATAGCCCAGAAACCCGCGCCCCGTCAGATGCGGGGCGGGCGATTGGCGATCCGCGCCGATGGCGTGGTCGCGGGTGAATTCGCCCAAGCCCAGATTGTGTTCATGCACATGCGCCCCGACCGCGATCGGCGCCGAGGCGAAGCCGATGATCTGGCCATAGCGCAGGATCTTGTCGCCCGCCGCATGGGGCTTCAGCGCGACCTTGTGACCGGCCGGAACCCGCGATGCGACGACCAGCCCGCCTTGCAATGCCGTTCCGGCTGCAATCTCGTGCCGCGCGATCCCGACCGAGTCGTCGGGGTGCAGCACGATCAGCGGCTGGTCGATGATAGTGGCTCGTGTATCTGGCATGTTCGCTTCGCCTGGTCTTCTCATGGCCAAGACGTAGCGGCTGCGATCAATTCAAGTCCAATTTTCCTTCTCTATTGAATGATACCATAAACGCATCAGTCTTGCGGCAGGCTTGCGCCGAACTCCTTCAGCAGTTCGTCGCGCACCCGCATGACGGCGGCGGCGGGCGACAGGGCGCGGCTCCATCCCAGATAATATTCGCTGATCGCGTGGCTGGGCAGTTCGATGGGGCGCAGCACGACGTTCGGAAACAGGATATGGCGCGAGGAATCGGGGACAAGCGCGATACCCTCGGAGGCATTGACCAGCGACAAAAGCGTGATGCTTTGCCCCAGGAACTGCACGAAATTCGGCCTGACCCCTTCGGTCAGGAACATGCTGTTCAGCATTTCGTAGCTATACCAGCCGTTTGACGGGGCATACATGATGAAGTCCTGCCCGTGCAGATCCTGCAGGCTGAACTGCGGCTTGTCCGCCATGGG
Source organism: Paracoccus laeviglucosivorans (assembly GCF_900182695.1). Lineage (GTDB taxonomy): Bacteria > Pseudomonadota > Alphaproteobacteria > Rhodobacterales > Rhodobacteraceae > Paracoccus > Paracoccus laeviglucosivorans. Next base: position 7,050 of record NZ_FXTK01000020.1, on the reverse strand, counting down.
ATGATCGCGGGGCAGGGCCAGCACATAAGGTTCGCGCACGATGCGCGACACATGCAGTCGGCTCGTGTCGCGCGGCAGGCGCATCAGGCCCAGATCGATCTGTCCCGCAGGCAGGGCTTCGGCCTGATCTATCGTCAGCATCTCGCGCAGGACCAGATCGACACCGGGCAGGCTTTTGCGGACCGCCGCGATGACGACCGGCAACAGCCCCAGCGCGACAACGGGCACGAACCCAAGGATGACGCTACCCTCTTGTCCCGACTGCGCGCGCCGTGCCGAAAGCGCCGCCGCTTCGGCCCGGCGCAGCAAGTCCTGCGCTTCGGGCAAAAAACGTCGCCCCGCCTCGGTCAGGCGGATCGCGCGGCCGCTGCGGTCGAACAATTCGACGCCGATGTCGCGTTCAAGCAGCTGGATTTGCCGGGTCAGCGGCGGCTGCGTCATGTTCAGTGTCTCTGCCGCGCGGCGAAAGCTCATCTCGGTGGCGATGGCGACGAAGCTGCGCAGCTGGTTCAGTTCGAACATGGACCCCCCTTCGAACGATCAATGCAAATTTTGTATCATTTGCATCATGTAAAGCAATGGACCTGAAATCAGTGGTGCGCCTAGATATGGTCGAAGCTTTGGGGTGATCACCATGCCAAAGCGCCGCGCCGGGAGGGGTGCGGCCTTTTCGGGGCAGGTCTGAATGCCCATGGGGGAGTATGACATGATGCAATTGAATTTGCGCGGGGCGACGGCGATCGGCCTCGTGCTGGGCGCGCTGTCGCTGGCACCGGCCTTCGCACAGGATGCGGCAAAAATCACGATCGTGCTTCCCGAGGAGCCGCCATCGCTGGAGCCTTGCGACGCCAAGCATTCCAGCATCGGTCGCGTGGTGATCCGCAATATCACCGAACCGCTGACCATGCTGGACCCGCAATCGGGCGAAGTGGTGCCGATGCTGGCGACCGAATGGCAGCAGGTCGATGCCGACACCTGGCGTTTCAAGCTGCGTCAGGGCGTTACCTTTTCGGACGGCACGCCTTTCGATGCCAAGGCGGTGATCGCGGCATTCAAGCGGCTGGACCGCACAGATGTGGTCTGCAACACCAAGCAGCAGACGATGGGCGGCGTCGATCTGACCGTGACCGAAATCGACCCGCATGAGGTCGAGATCACGTCCTCGAAACCCTCGCCGATCCTGCCGACGATGATCACGGTGGTGCAGATGTCCGCGCCGTCGATGGACATGAACGGTGCCAGCCGCCAACCCGTGGGCACCGGCCCCTATAAGTTCCAAAGCTGGCAGCCGGGGCAGCAGATCACGCTGGCCCGCCGCGATGATTACTGGGGCGATGCGCCGGTCATCACCGATGCCAGCTTCGTCTGGCGTTCGGAATCCGCCGTCCGCGCCGCCATGGTCGCGCAGGGCGAGGCGGATGTCGCGCTGATCATCGCTGAAACCGACGCGACCGATCCCAAGATGGATTACGCCTATCCCAATGGCGAAACGACCCGTCTGCGCATCGCGACCAATGTGCCGCCGCTGAACGATGTGCGCGTGCGCAAGGCGCTGAACATGGCGCTGGATCTTGATGCGCTAAAACCCATCGTCGGGGACGAAGTGACGCGCGCCGAACAGCTTGTGCCACAGAACACCGACGGTTTCGACGCCGGGCTGAAGCCCTATCCCTATGATCCGGCGGGCGCCAGGGCATTGCTGGACGAAGCCCGCGCCGAAGGTGTGCCGGTCGATACCCAGATCGACATCATCGGGCGGGACGGCATCTATGTCGGTGCCGCCGAGATGTTGCAGGCGATGCAGGCCATGTGGGCCGAGGTCGGGCTGAACGTGAATATCCGCATGTTCGATACCGGCAACTGGCTGCGTTACCAGAACCGCCCATTTCCCGAACCCGACGCGCCGCTGCTGGGGCAGGATCAGCATGACAACCTGCTGGGCGATGCCAGCTTCACGCTGTTCAACAAGTATCACAGCAACGGCGTCAACTCGATGCTGTGGGACGATCAGGTCGATCAGCTGATCATCAAGGGCGAAAACGCCACCGGGGCCGAACGCACGCAGGCTTTCCAGCAGGCATTCCGGCGCATCCACGACGATCTGGCCGCCGATATCTTCATGTATCACATGGTGGGCTATACCCGTGTCGGCCCCCGCATCGACTGGAAACCGACCATCGCCACCAATAGCGAGATCGCGATTTCCGAGATGAAGCTGGCGAAGTGATTTCGCCCCGGCCGCGCGCACCCCGCGCGGCCCGCAAGGGAGGCCATCATGGCAATCTTTCGAAGATCCTTCCTGACGCTGGTTTCGCTGCTTGTGTTGCTGATCCTGGTGTTCTTTCTGTCGCGTCTGACGGGCGACCCGTCCTATCTGTTCCTGCCCGTCAACGCCACGCCCGAGGCCCGCGCGGCATTCGCGCAGGCGAACGGCTTTGACCAGCCGCTGGTCACGCAGTTCATCACCTATGTGCAGAACATGCTGACCGGGGATTTCGGCACGTCGCTGCGCCAACAGCGCCCGGCCATCGACATCGCGCTTGAGGCGTTTCCGATCACGCTGAAACTGGCGGGCGTCACGCTGGCCATCGCCATCGCGGGCGCGCTGGTCATGGGGTCGCTTGCGGCATGGAAACCGCGCGGGCTGGTGGACCGGACGGTGGGGCTGACCTCGCTTGCGGGGGCCTCGGCGCCGGATTTCTGGGTGGCGATCACGCTGGTGCTGATCTTTTCGGTCAGCCTTGGCATCCTGCCCACGTCGGGGATGGGCGGGATCGCCTATTGGATCCTGCCGGTGATCGTGCTGGGCCTGCGCCCCTTTGGCTTGCTGGTGCAGGTGGTGCGGGGTGCGATGATTGCCGCGCTGTCATCGCCCTATGTCAAGACCGCGCGCGCCAAGGGCGCGTCCGAGACGCGGGTGATCTTTGTCCATGCGCTGCGCAATTCGATGTTGCCGGTCATCACCGTCGCGGGCGACATCGCCGCAAGCCTGATGAATGGCGCGGTCATCGTCGAAACCATCTTCGGCTGGCCCGGCATCGGCGGCGTGATGATCAATGCCATCCTGCAACGCGACTTCGCCGTGATCCAGGCGACCATTCTGGTCACCGCCATCGCGATCCTGATCCTGAACATCGTCGTGGACCTTCTCTACGGCGTCCTTGACCCAAGGGTGCGCGCAGCATGAGCCAGATCGACCATTCATCGACCCCGCTGGCACGCCCGGCCAAGGGCCGCGGCACGATGCGCATCCTGCGCGCATTGGTGCAGGACCGCGCAGCGATGATCGCCGCCTGCTTTCTGGTGCTGCTGATCCTGTCCGCGACGCTGGGGGCCAGCTTGCTTGCCAGCCACGCCTCGGGCGTCAACATGGCCATGCGCAACGCGCCGCCGCAGCTTTCGGGCGGCTGGGCCTATCTTCTGGGCGGCGACAATCTGGGCCGCAGCCTGCTGGCGCGGCTGGTCGTCGGATCGCGCACCACGCTGGGGATCGCGGCATCTGCCGTCATCTGCTCGATGGTGATCGGCGCGACGCTGGGGCTGATCGCCGGCCTGCGGTCGGGGATCGTGGGCGACGTCATCATGCGCGTCACCGATGTGATCATGTCCTTTCCGGCACTGCTGACCGCGCTGATCGTGCTGTATCTGCTGGGGCCCAGCGTTGCGAACCTGGTGCTGGTTCTGGCGATCACCCGCATCCCCGTCTATCTGCGCACCGTCCGCGCCGAGGTGCTGGAAATCCGCCGCAGGCCCTTTGTGAACGCCGCGCGCTCGATGGGTGCGTCGGAATTCTGGGTGGTGCGCCACCACCTGCTGCCGCTGATCCTGCCGACGCTGCTGACCATCGCCTCGGTCGATTTCGCGGCTGTCATCATCGCGGAATCGGGCCTGTCCTTCCTTGGGCTTGGCATCCAGCCCCCGACATTCACCTGGGGCGCCATGGTCGCGACGGGCCGGGCCTATCTGACACAGGCTTGGTGGGTCACGTTCTTTCCGGGCCTTGCGATCATGCTGACCACGCTGTCGCTGACGCTTTTGTCGAACTGGCTGCGGCTGGTGACCGATCCCAACCAACGCTGGCGCTTTGCGAAAGGTGGAAAATGAACATGGCATCCGATCCCACCCCCCTGCTGCGCGTCGAGGGGCTGCGCGTCAGCTTCACCTCGGATGACGGGCGCGTCACGGCCGTCGAAGATGTCGGTTTCGACATCATGCGCGGCGAAACCCTTGTGATCCTTGGCGAATCCGGGTCTGGCAAAAGCGTCAGCGCCTCGGTCATCATGGATATCCTTGACCGCCCCGCAGGCCGGGTCGAGGCGGGCAGGGTCCGGCTGGGCGACACCGATCTGCTGGCCCTGCCGCGCGCAAAGCGGCGGGCCATCAACGGGGCGCGGCTGGCGATGATCTTTCAGGATCCGCTGTCCTATCTGAACCCCGCCTATAGCATCGGCTGGCAGATCGCCGAGACGCTGCGCATCCACGCCACGCCCGGCATCAATCCCAAGGCGCGCACGGTCGAACTGCTGACCCGCGTGGGCATTCCCGACCCGGAACAGCGCCAGCACTGGTTTCCGCACCAGTTTTCCGGCGGGCAGCGGCAAAGGGTGATGATCGCCATGGCCTTGGCGCTGTCGCCCGAACTGCTGATCGCGGATGAACCGACCACCGCGCTGGACGTGACGGTGCAGCGCCAGATTCTGGATCTGCTGAAGGAATTGCAGGCCGAAACCGGCATGTCGATCCTGATGATCACGCATGACCTGTCGGTCGCCGCCCGCATGGCGGACCGCGCCATTGTCATGCGGCGTGGGCGCGTCGTGGAAACCGGGCGGCTGGACCGCATCGCCGCCAGTCCCAGCCACCCCTATACGCGCGAATTGCTATCCGCGATTCCGCGTCTGGAAAGCGACAAGCGCGGCGGCAAGTCGCCCACCACAGACGGGCCGCCGCTGCTGGAGGTGCGCGATCTGTGCAAGGATTATCACGTCGCAGGCAGGGGGTTCGGGTCCGCGCGCGCGATGCGGGCGCTGAACGGTGTGGGCTTCACGCTGATGCCGGGCACGGTTCTGGGCGTCGTGGGGGAATCGGGGTCCGGGAAATCCACGCTGGCGCGGGTGCTGATGCGGCTGGAAAGCGTGACCTCGGGTCAGGCGCTATATGGCGGGCAGGACATCCTGAAACTGCAGGGCTCTGCGCTGAACCGTTTCCGCCGCGAGGTGCAGATGGTGTTTCAGGATCCCTTCGGCTCGTTGAACCCGACGATGGAGATCGAGCGCATCATCTGTGAACCGCTGGCGCTGCATCCCGACATTCTGCCGCGCCGCCAATGGCGTGACCGCGCCGCCGAATTGCTGGAGATGGTCGGGCTGGAGCCTGCGCATCTGTCGCGGCTGCCGCACCAGTTTTCCGGCGGCCAGCGTCAGCGTATCGCCATCGCGCGGGCGCTGGCACTGAACCCCCGCCTGATCATCTGCGACGAGGCGGTATCAGCGCTGGACGTGTCCATTCAGGCGCAGGTGATCGAGCTGCTGGCCGATCTGCGCCGCAAGCTGGGTCTGTCCTTCATCTTCATCACCCATGACCTGCCGGTCGTGCGCAGCTTTGCCGATGATATTCTGGTGATGAAAGGCGGCGCCGTCGTCGAGGCGGGCGATACCGACACGCTGTTTGCCAACCCCTCCCATCCCTATACGCGCGATCTTCTGTCCGCCTCGGCCATCCCGGAATGGATGTCGCAGGCGGTGCGCGCGTCCATTGCCTGAAGGATCAGCCATGCCCCTATTCGCACATGACGAACTGCGCATTCTTGCCCGCGATCTGCTGGTTGCCGCAGGTCTGCCCCAGCCCCGCGCCGCCGCCATGGCCGATGTGATGGTGACCACCGACCTGATGGGGCACCGCACCCACGGCATCGCCTTTCTGCCCAGCTATCTGGACCGGGTGCAATCCGGCGTCATCGCGCAAAGCGGCGAAATTCAGGTAATCTCGGAAAGCCCGGCGCATCTGGCCTGGCACACGCCGCGCCTGCCCGGCGCATGGGTCATGCAAGAAGCCATCGCAGCCTTGCTGGGCAAGCTGGAAACCCAGCCCGTCGTCACCGCGACCATCGCCAATTGTTCGCATATCGGCAGCCTGCAGACCTATCTGAAGGACATAGGCGAGCGGAAATTTCTGGCGCAGCTGATGGTCACCGATCCCGGCGTCATCTCGGTCGCGCCCTTTGGCGGGGCGGATCCGGTGCTGACTTCGAACCCGATTGCGGCGGCCATCCCGACGCATGATCAGCCCATCCTGATAGATCAAAGCACGTCGCTGGTGTCGAATGCGATGATCGCGGGCTATGGCCGCCGGGGCGAAGCCTTGCCGGGCGACTGGATTCTGGACGGGCAGGGGCAGCCGTCGCGCGATGCCGCCGTGATGGAACAGGATCCGCCGGGCACGATCCTGCCGCTGGGCGGGCTGGATTTCGGCTATAAGGGCTTTGGCTTCGGCCTGATGGTCGAGGCATGGGGGCTGGCGCTGTCCGGCCACGGGCGGCGCACGCCACAGGCGCGGGGCGGGCAGGGCGTCTGTCTGCAGATCATCGACTCCGCCGCCTTTGCCGGGCGCGAGGCGTTTCTGGACGAAACGACCGAACTCGTGCGCCGTTGCCATGCCTCGCGGCCCAGCGGATCGCAGCCGGTGCGGTTGCCGGGTGAACGCGCCTATGCGGAACATGCCCGTCAAATGGCCGAAGGGATCGAGATTTCCGAGGCACTGGCACAGACCTTGCGGGACCGCTCGAAAGCTGCGGGCATTACGCCACCTGCCGCGTTTTCCCGCGCCGCCTGACCCGCGCCGTTCTGGATCAGCACGGGTCGCGCCGCCGCGAATTTTGCCTGCCAAGGCATGGCCGCGCGACCGGGCTGGCATCCATGTCTTTGCTAAAGAAAGGTTTTTTATGTTGGATCGTGAAACATACACCCCGCACGGCAAGCATCTGATCGCGGGTTCCTGGGTTGGGGGCGGCGCGACATTTGCGTCTGAGCCGGCCTCTGGCCCATCGCACCC
>NZ_FXTK01000019.1 GCF_900182695.1 Paracoccus laeviglucosivorans | reverse complement strand
CGACGGCACCGGCGTCGGCCTGCAAGACCTCGCCGTCGCCGCAAAAGTCACACAGATCGCCAAGGAAAAAGGCGTCGCGCTGGAAGTGGAGGTCTGACCACGGGCATGAGAGACCATATGGAAATCGATCTGAATATTGCACAGACGCTTGCGCAAGCTTGCCTGACTCGAGCTGCTGAAATGGGGCTGAAACCGCTGACAATCGCTGTCCTCGACGCGGCCGGTCAGCTGAAGGTGCTGCTGCGTCAAGACGGCACCAGCCTGATGCGCCCGGAAATTGCACAATCCAAGGCCTATGGGGCCATCGCGATGGGCCTGGGCTCGCGATCGCTTTATCAGCGTGCGCAGGAACAGCCCTATTTCATTCAGGCCATGAACGCTCTGGCCGATGGTAAACTGGTCCCGGTGCCGGGCGGCGTCTTGATCAAACATCAGGGCAGCATCATCGGCGCCATCGGCATCACCGGCGACAGCTCGGACAATGACGAAGCCTGCGCCATTCATGCGATCGAGGCAGCCGGGCTAGAGGCCGATGGTGGCTGAAGGCAGTGAAGCCGCTGGCACATTCGGGTCTTGCGATGCTAAACTTCTGAAACATTCGCCGGGACGTTGAATTAATGAGCTATCTACCGGGACCTATCAAGGATCTGCGACGCAAAAGCCTGCACGAGGAGCTGACACAGACGCTTCGCGATCTGATCATCCACGGCCATCTGCCGCCAGGCGTGAAGGTCCCGGAGAAAGAACTTTGCGAACAATATTCCGTTTCCCGCACGCCTTTGCGCGAAGCATTGAAGGTTCTGGCCAATGACGGGCTGGTCGTGCTTGAACCGAACCGCGGCGCCCGTGTCAGCCTGATCACCAAGCAAGATCTGGACGAGGTGTTTCCGGTTCTTGGCGCACTTGAGGCGCTGGCCGGAGAGCTTGCCTGCGCACGCATCACGCCCGAAGAACTCGCCCATATCCGCGAACTGCATGACGGGATGCTGAGCCATTATCAGAAAGGCGATCTGGACAGCTATTTCGACGCCAACCAGGCCATTCACGAAGCATTGCTGGCCGTGGCCAAGAACCCGACGCTGAGCGCGCATCACCGCTCGCTATCGGCCCGCGTCCAACGCGCCCGCTATGTCGCGAACATGACGCCGGAACGCTGGGCACGCGCGGTCGAGGAGCATGAACAGATCATCACCCAGTTGACGGCCAGAGACGGGGTGAAACTGGCGCAGACCCTGCGTCTGCATTTGCAAAACAAGCTGGACGCTGTCAGCAAGCAACTTGAACGGACCAATCATATTCTCAGAAACTGAATTCACTTCTGGCCAATCTGGTAAATTGAATTCTTTTTCTGCCATCGTCGTTGTCTTTCATGCAATCCGACCTATCCTTACCCGATGGCAGATCGGTCAAGGCGCATGAATCACATCGAAACTGAAGAACCCGCACGGACCTCGCGACCGGCAACGCTACACGGCGAAATCGTCACCCGGCTGCGTGATTACGTTGTCGAAGGACATCTGCGTGATGGCGCACGCGTGCCGGAGCGTGAATTATGCGAGGAATTCGGCATCTCTCGCACCCCTCTGCGAGAGGCGCTTAAGGTTCTGGCCTCGGAAGGGCTGATCGAGCTTTTGCCCAATCGCGGCGCGCGCATCAAGGCGCTTGGTCCGGCGGATATAGACGAGCTTTTCGACCTGATGGCGGGTCTTGAGGCCTTGGCGGGGCGACTGGCCTGCGAGCGCATGACCGCCGAGGAGTTCACCCATATCGAAGAGTTGCACCGCAGCATGTATGCGTTTTTCCTGCGCGGCGACCGGCATGGCTATTTCACCTGCAACCAGCAGATTCATGAAGCGATCCTGTCTGCCGCGCGAAATGGCGCGCTGACCGCCAGTTCACGCATCCTTCTGGCCCGACTGCGGCGCGTGCGCTATGCCGCCAACCTTGACAGCAACGGCACACGTTGGAGCGCGGCCGTTCGCGAACACGAACTGATGCTGGACGCACTGCGTCGCCGCGCCGGCGATGAGATGGCGACGATCCTGTTTTCGCATCTGCGCAGCACCAAAACAGCAGTGCTGCGAAACCTTGGTCAGGCGTGATGTAAAAAATGAATTCAATTATTGAATTCATTTTTGGATCGACATAACCTTTCCCTAAGACGTGCCGGGCAGCGGAGGCCGGGCGCGAGGGAGGACTGACCGCGACATCGCCAGACGCGTTGTGGGCGCGAGCGCCCAGATGCCGCTGGCATAGCCCTGCCATCGCATATGTCGATTGGCGGGACGATGGACTGCGACCTTCTGCGCGTCGACCCCAAGCCCCGGCCTATCCCAGTTAAAGGGCCGCGCCATTTTCGGCCCCCAGCCAGAAAGTGTCGCCAGATGAACGCCCCCAACCCGCACCGCCTGCCCCCCGCTGCCCAGAGCGCCGCCCGGTCCCGCTCGCTTGAAGCCGATCTGCGCGGCACCTTGCAGGGCGAGGTTCATTTTGATGACTTCACGCGCGGGCGCTATGCCACGGATGCCTCGATCTATCAGATCATGCCCCGCGGCGTGGCCTTCCCCAAGGACGAAGCCGATATCGCCGCCGCGCTGGAGATCGCCGCCCGCCACGACACGCCCGTCATCGCGCGCGGTGGCGGCACGTCGCAAAATGGCCAGCCCATCGGGCGCGGGCTGGTGCTGGACCTGTCGCGGTCCTTCGGCGGCATTACCGATTACGACCCGGCCGCCAGAACCGTTCGTGTGCGCCCCGGCACGGTCCTGAACACGCTGAACGATCATCTGCGCAAGGACGGGCTGTTTTTCCCGGTCGAGCCATCGACCGCATCGCGTTGCACCATCGGGGGCATGTGCGGCAACAACTCGTCCGGGGCGCGGTCGCTTCGGTTTGGCAAAACGGTCGACAATGTCCTGGCCATCGACGCCATGCTGCATGACGGCACCGCGTTTTCATTGGGCGCGGGCCATGCATCAAGCAATGCCCAGCAGATGATCGGGCAACTGACGGCGATGGCCCGCCAGCATCGCGCGGATATCGAAAGCATTTTCCCCAAGGTCCAGCGCCGCGTCGGCGGCTATAATCTGGACGAATTGCTGCCGGATGATCCGAATTTCGCGCGGCTGCTGGTCGGGTCCGAAGGCACGTTGGCCCTTACCACCGGCGTCACGCTGAAACTGTCACCCCTGCCCCGGCACCGCGTCATGGGCGTGTGCCATTTCCCGAATTTCCGCGCCGCGATGGAAACGACGCAGCATATCGTCGCGCTGGACCCAGTGGCGGTCGAGCTGGTCGATAACAACGTGCTGGTGCTGGGTGCCGATATCCCGTTGTTCGTCAAGACGCTGGGGGACATCACGCGCGGGCAACCCAATTGCCTGCTGCTGGTCGAATTCGCGGGCAACGATCTTGACGCGCTAAAGAACGACCTGAAGCGGCTGGACCAATGCATGTCCGATTACGGCTTTCCGGACGCCGTGGTCGAGGTGGTCGAACCCGCCCGCCAAAAGCCCGTCTGGGAGGTCCGCGAGGCCTGCCTGAACATCATGATGTCGATGAAGGGCGACGGAAAGCCCGTGTCCTTCATCGAGGATTGCGCCGTTCCGCTGGAACATCTGGCCGATTACACCGATGCCGTGACCGAAGTGTTCAGCAAGCACGGCACAGTGGGCACATGGTATGCCCATGCCTCGGTCGGGTGTCTGCATGTGCGCCCGATCCTGAACATGAAGACCGAAGACGGTGTGCGCAAGATGCGCGAAATCGCCGAGGAAACCGCCGATCTGGTGCGCCGCTACAAGGGGTCGTTCTCGGGCGAGCATGGCGATGGAATTTCCCGGTCGGAATTCGTGGAACCGATGTTCGGTGCAAAACTGACCCGCGCGTTCGAGGCGGTGAAGGATGCGTTCGACCCGCAAAATCGCCTGAACCCCGGCAAGATCGTGCGCCCGCTGCGCATGGATGATCGCAGCCTGATGCGCTTTGCGCCGGGCTATGCCCCGATCCAGCCGCAGCAGACGGCGCTGGACTGGTCCGACTGGGGCGGCCTGAATGGCGCGGTCGAGATGTGCAACAATAACGGCACCTGCCGCAAGCTTGCGGGCGGAACCATGTGCCCATCCTATCGCGCGACCCTAGACGAACAGCACGTGACGCGGGGCCGGGCGAATACCCTGCGGCTGGCGATCTCGGGGCAGCTGGGGCCGGATGCCTTCACCTCGGCCGACATGAAGGCGACGATGGATTTGTGCGTGTCCTGCAAGGGCTGCAAGCGGGACTGCCCGACCGGCGTGGACATGGCGCGGATGAAGGTCGAGTTTCTGCACCACTATTACGCCAAGCACGGCCTGCCTCTGCGTGAAAAGCTGATCGCACATCTACCGCGCTATGCCCGCTATGCCAGCTGGCTGGCCCCGCTTTTGAACCTGCGCGACCGCATCCCCTTCGTCGCGCGGTTGTCGGAACGGATGCTGGGCTTTTCGGCGCAGCGCACGCTACCGAAATGGCGTCGCCCGTGGCGTCCCACCGACGCCCCTGCCCGCCCGCGGGATGTGCAGGGCGATGGCCGCGATCTGGTTCTGTTTGGCGACACCTTCAATCGCTATTTTGAACGTGAGAACCTTGAGGCTGCCGAACGTGTGCTGCGCGCCGCCGGTTACCGCCTGCACCGGGTCGAGGCAGGCGGGCGTCCGATGTGCTGCGGGCGGACCTATCTTGCCTCGGGTCAGACCGACGCCGCGCGGGCCGAGGCACGGCGGTCGCTGGACGCGCTGCGCCCCTTTGTCGAACGCGGCGCCCGCGTCATCGGGCTTGAACCGTCCTGCATCATGAGCTTTCGCGATGAAATGACCGCGCTGCTGCCAGCTGCGGAGACGGGTTTCATCCAAGGCAAGGCGTTGATGTTCGAAGAAGCCCTGGCCGCAGATCTGAAATCCGGCGCGGTCACGCTGCCCTTGGCCGATCAGCAAGGCCGCACCGCCCATCTGCACGGCCATTGCCACCAAAAGGCCTTTGCGGCGATGGGCCCGGTCGAAACGGTCCTGCGCGCCGTTCCGGGGTTGCAGGTCCAGCCCATCGAATCCTCGTGCTGTGGCATGTCGGGCGCCTTCGGCTATGCCGCCGAGAATATCGATGTGTCCAAGAAGATGGCCGACCTGTCGCTGCTGCCCGCCGTGCGCAAGGCAGGGAAAGGTGACCTGATCGTCGCAGACGGGACCAGTTGCCGCCATCAGATCCATGACGGCACCGGGCGCGAAGCAATCCATGTGGCCCGCGTGCTGGATCAAGCTTTGCATCAGGAATGAAGGCGGACGCCGGGGCCGCATCCCGGCATAGCTCTTGCGGGGAGGCAGGAGAAGGAGGAGAAGCAATGTTACGACTGATCCGGATTACGTTGCTAGCCGCAACAGCAATGACAGGTCCCGTGATGGCCAAGGACTATTTTCTGGCCAGCGGCCGCTGGGACAATGTGGTGCTGGTCATTGACCTGGAAAAGGCCATCGACCCGGCCAATGACGGCACGCCCAATGCGGTGGTGAATCGGCTGCGGGTCACGCCCGATATCCAGGTCGACGGCCAGACCCAGATTGCCAGCGGTCAGCCCATCATCGTCACCATCGCGCCAGATCACCAACGCGCCTATATCTCGAACCATTCCGGCCAGACCCCGGCAGCCGAGGCCGAGGAATTCCAGCATGGTCATGCGGGGTCGGTGACAGTGGTCGATCTGACCAAGGCGCTGGACCCGGAAGCGAACGAAACGCTGCACGCCGTTCAAGGCTGGATCGACAGTCAGGGCTTTGGGGCCACGGGCTTTGCCCTGCTGCCCGGCGGCACACATGCCGCGCTGGCCCATGCCGAGGCCGAGGGGTTCGAGGATGGCGGCCATCACATCAACATCATCGATCTGGCCGCAGGCAAGGTCACGCACCGCGTTGCGCAGGCTGTCGGCAGCGGCGAAGGTTGCCCGCCGACGGAGCTGGCGCGTTCCGCCCCCGATCCGCGCTTTGGTTGCTATCCTGATACGAACGGCGTCACCGCATCGCCGCTGGGCGGGCCGCAAGGCCTGATCTTTACTGCCAACGGTGGCTCGAATGACGTGTCGGTTATCGACATCCAGCGCGCACTTGCAGCCGAGGACGGGGCCGAAATCGGACGTATTCCGGTGCAGGCGGGCGGCTTTGGCATCACCACGTCACCCGATGGGAAGCTGGTGGCCCATGCATCGCGCGAGGATCCGCGCGATGGTCGCGAAGCCAACACCATCTCGATCATCGACGTCGAAAAAGCGGGTGCGGACCCGGCCAGCGCCGAAGTCGCGCGCATCCGGGTCGGCACCGATGACGCAAACGAACCGTCGCGCCCCTTCGTCGCGGCCTTCACGCCGGACGGCACGCAGATCGTGACGACGAATTTTCGCACCAACAATATCGACATCATCGATGTCGGCCGCGCGGTCGCCGGGCAGGATGCCACGGTCGCGCGTATTCCGCTGGAAACCGGCTCAGACGATCCGTCGCGCCCGCGCGGCATCGCAATCACGCCCGATGGGCAATATGCCGCGATCACTGGCGCGCCGCCAAAGAACGGACCTAATTCCAGCATGGTCTGGATCGTCGATCTGAAGCAGCACAAGCCCGTCGGGCGTGTGACGCAGATCGGGTCGGAAAGCTACATGATCGGGCATTTCGCGCAGTAACCGGACCTGCAAACCAAAGGATCGGGGCCGGGCGCAGTCATACGTCCAGCCCCGGTTGTCATCAGACCAAAAGCGTCATCAGGATCAGCGCCACCGCGACCGTGATGCCGCCGCCGATGCGCGTGGCAATCTGGGCAAAGGGCATCAGCATCATCCGGTTCGATGCCGACAGGATAGCGATATCCCCTGCCCCGCCCATGCCGCTATGCGTGCTGGTGACGATCGCGGCCTCGATCGGATAAAGTTTGACCAGGCGTGCCGTGAGATACCCGGATGCAGTCATCGTGATCACCGTGACGACGATGGTGATCAGGTTGGCCGGTGCAAAACCCTCGACCAGTTTTTCCCAAGGCGTCAGCACGATGCCGAAGGCAAACAGCATGGGATAGGCGATTGCGGTCAGGCAGAACTTGTAGACGGTATAGGAACCCGATTGCAGGCGCGGCGTGATGCCGTGAAACAGCTTCAGCGCGACGGCCAGCGCCAGCATCACCACAGGCGCGGGAAAGGCGAACAGTTGCTGCGCCAGCGCGCCGGTCAGGTAAAGCGTGACCGCGATCATCCCGGCAGCGGCGATGTTCTGGACATTGCCGTCAGCCTTTACCTCGGTCCCGGCCAGCAGGTCGTCATCGCCGGTGGGTTGCAGCTTGCCCTCGCCCGTCAGGTGCGGACGGCGGCGACCCAAAGAGTTTAGCGCACCCGCGCAGATGATGGCCGTCAGGTTGCCGACAAGGATCGCGGGCATCACGCGGGCCAGAATCTCGCCCTGATCCATTCCCGTGATGCCGTGATAGCCGACCGAAAGCGGGATCGCACCTTCGCCAACACCGCCCGCCATGATCGGCGCGACGATGAAAAAGAACGTGTCCCACGTGCCAAGGCCCAGCAGCGTTCCGACCGTCGTGCCCACCGCCGCCGCGCAGATAGAACCGACGAAAAGCGGCACGAAAACCTTCATGAAGCCCTTAATCAGCGTCTCGCGTTCCATGCTTAGGATCGAGCCGACGATGACCGCTGCGATAAAGACGTAAAGCACGCCGGTGGATTTGAAGAAGGTCTCGACCACCGAAGTCATCTGCTCGGGGATCCAGCCGCGATAGGCCAGATAGGACGGCACGAAGGTCACAACGACCGCCGCCCCGCCGATATTGCACACGATGGGCATGCGCTTGCCGATTTCGCCCAGCGTAAAGGCAAAGGCGGCCATGATGCCGATGACGAAGGCCAGATCGCCCTTGATCTTGCCCATCATAGTAAAGGCCGCCAACACCACGACCAGCAGAGCATAGATCGGCAGGGGAATGATCCCCAGATCATGGTCCATCAGTCTTTTCCAGGCATTGCGGCCCGATGCGTCGGCCCGGTGCGCGGGCGTGTCGGTCATATGGGTCATGTTTCCCCCAAGAAAGATCGCATTCAGCCGAATGCGGGAAAGTCGAAAATTCGCGCCGGATTGTGCGAAAGGATGGCTGTGGACAGGGCCTCGCTGCCCGCCCATATGCGCAGGCGCTGCAGGTCGGACGCGTCGTCGATCTGGCGGAATGGCTCGATGGCTTCGGGGCCGCGCTTGGCACGATCCGCCCCGCCGCCGGTATGGGGCCAGTCTGACGCCCAGACCATGTGTGCAGGGGCCGCCTGGATCATCGCCTCGGCGGCAGGGCGCAGGTCGGCATAGTTCGGATCGGTCGAGCCGACACGGTAAGGCGCAGACAGCTTGACGCAGGCCCGGCCTTCACCCAAGGCCGCGATCAGCCGCTTAAATGCCGGGTCGGCAGTCCCGTTGCCGACCTTGAACCCCGCAAAATGGTCAAGGATCGGCAGCCGTCGCCAAAGCATGACAGGTCCACGACCTGCGCCGCCGTGTGCAGATCCACATATAGCTGAACCGCCATGCCACCACTGGCGACGCGGTTTGCCGTGGCCCTGATAACCTCGATCTTATCGACCGGAGCTCCGCCTTGGCGGTCCTCAAAGTTGACGCGAACCGCGCGGACGCCCGCGGCATGCAGGTCTGCCAGTTCCTTATCGGTGGTGGCAAGCGGGTCGATCACCGCGACACCACGCGCCGCAGCGCCAAGGCTGCGCAACCCGTCCAGCAAGCAGGCATTGTCGGTGCCATAAACGCTGGGCTGCACCAGCACGCAGCGGCCCGCATTCAGCAAGGCCATGTTCGCGCGCAGTTCGGGCAGCAGCGCGCGTGGCGGCGTATAGGCCCGGCCCGCCGCATAGGGAAAATTCTTCGGATCGAAGATATGGACATGCGTATCGCAGATTGCGGTCATTTTCTGCTCTCCGATTTGGTGGATTTCTGGATCGTGAAACGCGCGATCAGCGGCGTCCCAAGGATGACGATAAAGATCCGCGTCAGATGGTGGATCACGACAAAACCCAGATCGGCCCCGGCAACGATGGCCAGCATGGCCATTTCCGCCTGACCGCCTGGCGCGAAAGCCAGAAAGCCCTCGACCGCCGGGGCAAGACCGGTCAGCGTCACGAATTCGGTAAAGATCGCGGCCAGTGCCGCAAGGATCAGCACAAAGGCCGCACCAGAAAAAACGGTATGGCGCAATTCGCGCAATGTGACACCGGCATAGCTGGCGCCGATGCCCGTGCCGATCAGGAACTGCGCCGCCAGCAGCACCTCGCGCGGGGGGCGCGTGTGCAGCACGTCGGACAGCGACAGGACCGCGGACAGAAACAGCGGACCAAGGATTGCGGCCCCGAACAGGCCGATCCGCTCGCCCCCTTTCCAGCCGATCAGGGCAACCAGCACCATGATGCCCATTTCATGCAGCGGCAGATCGGCAGCAGCAGCACCCAGCGGATTGGTCAGGCTGACGCCGTAAAGCTGGGTCAGAAGGATGGGCGCGACGGTCATGATGACCAGCAGCCGCGTGACATGCACCAGCGAAAGCTGTCGCACATTCGCACCCGCTTCCTGTCCCAGCACGGTCATATCCGCCGACCCGCCGGGCATCGCGGCATAAAACGCGGTGATCGGATCGAAGCCGCAGACCTTGCGAAAGAACGGCACTCCGATCAGCGCGATGATGACGATATAGACCGGCACCAGCATCACCGACAGCGCCATGGTCGGCAGCTTCGCCACCAGCGCCGGGGTGATCGAGGTGCCGATGGCCACGCCAAGCACCGTCCGCGCGCCGACCGATACCTGTCCCAGCCCTTTCAGCGGTGCGCCAAGCAGCGCACCGACCAGACAACCTGCCATCGGGCCGAACAGAAACGGCAGCGGCAGATCAAGCAAAAGAAACGTGACGAGACCTGCCGTCGCGATGATCAAGGTCAGTGACTGGCGCAAGATCGACGATTGGGACATGGTCATTCGCCCTGCTGTGTTTTCAGAAGCCAAGGCCTTGCGGCAAGGGGATCACGCCGGTCAGGACCGTGCCCAGCAGCATCAGCAGGCAGGGGATCAGCGCCCATTTCACGGTAAAGCGCAGGAATTCGCCCAGCTCGACCTTGGCCAGCCCCATCAGCAGGTACAGCGACGGCACAAGCGGGCTAAGCTGGTGCAGCGGCTGTCCCACCAGCGACGCACGGGCGATCACTTCGGGCGGAATGTCATGGGCCGCAGCGGCCTGCGCCAGAACCGGAACCACCCCGAAGTAAAAGGCGTCATTGGACAGGAAGAAGGTGAACGGCGCCGAGGCGATCGCGGTAATCAGCGGCAGCCAGTCGCCATGGCCTTCGGGGATGATGTAAAGGATGCTTTGCGCCAGCGCATCGGTCATGCCGGTGCCGTTCAGGATGCCGGTAAAGACGCCCGCCGCAAAGATCACCGACGACACAGCCAGCGCGCTGGGTGCGTGCGAGGCGATCCGTTCGCGCTGATCGGCAATATTCGGGAAGTTGACGGTGATCGCGATGCCAAAGGCGATCATGAACAGGATCGGCAGCGGTGCGATGTCGATGACAAGCATGCACATCAGACCGACGGTCAACGCGATGTTGAAGCCCGCGCGCCATCCCGTCGCAGGCTGAACGCTGGGATCGGGATTGGCGAATTCCTCACCCGCGGCTACGCGGTCCTGCGGCATGGTCAGCTTGCCGATGCGGGCGCGTTCACGCAGGCCCATGAAATAGGCGATGCCAAGCACACCCAAGGTCGCCAGCGCCATCGCGGGCAGCAGTGGGACGACGACCTGTCCCGCATCGACGTTCAGCGCCGCCATCGCGCGGGCACTGGGGCCACCCCAGGGCATGATGTTCATGATGGCGTTCGGCATCAGGATCATCGCGGGCAGGATCAGCGGATTGATCCCCAACCGGCGATGCATAGGCATCATGGCCGTCACGCAAAGCATGTAGGTGGTCGAACCATCCCCATCCAGCGAGATGATGGACGACAGGATTGCCGTGCCCACCACAACCCGCATCGGGTCGCCATGGGATATGCGGATCACCCGCCGGACGATGGGGTCGAACAGGCCGACATCAATCATCAGGCCGAAATACAGGATGGCGAACATCAACAGCACGCCGGTCGGCGCGATCGAACGAATGCCGTCGATCATCATGTCGGGCACGACAGGAAGATAACCGCTCAACGTGGCGAAGGCCAAAGGGACCAGGATCAGGGCGATCAAAGCGGATAGGCGCCCTGACATGATCGAGGCCATGAAGACCGCAATCATGGAATAGGCAAGTAGAGTGGTCACTGGTTATCTCCCTTTGGTGTAGGCTCTTTTGCGGATTGCGCCGCAGGTCTGTGTGGTCAGGCCAGCACATCACGCGAATGCGTGACCTTCGGCGGCTGCGCGAAAAAGGGTGACGCGAGACGCCGCCACTCCTGGAAGTCGTCCGAGTTGCGGAAGGTCACGGTATGGTCCTCGACCGTTTCCCATTTCACGACCAGCCGATAGACGTCGGGCGTTTCCACGACACGGTGCAGACGCACCCCGTGGCAGCCCTTGGCGCGCAGGAAATAGGGTTTCGCCTCGGCCACGGCGGCTTCAAAGCGTTCAGGATCGGTGACGGTGATTTCGGCGATTTCCACGAACATGGCAGACTCCGGACATAAGGGATTGGTCCGGGCGACGCAGACGCCGCCCGGCTATGGCTGTGCAGGATGGCAGGCAGGTCAGCCCTTGCCGTGTTCCGCGTCGATGGTGCGGGTTTCGCCGGTCGCGATCATCGTGCGGGTGGCGTCGATGGTCGCGTAGGTCCAGAAGATGCGCATCGGCTTATCGGTCGCGTTGATGAAGCGATGCGGGATATTCGCCGGAATCCATGTCGTGTCGTTGGTGTTCAGGTGGTGCTGAACGCCGTCGATCTCGGCGATGGCCTGACCTTCGATGACCATGACGCTTTCTTCGCAATTGTGCATGTGCATGCCGATGGCCGCGCCCGGATCAAAAGCAGTTATTCCATTGATCATGCTGGTCGAGCCGCAGCTGCGCGTGACCAAAGGCGTGGTGCGCGCACCACCGCCACGGTCGTTGGTCTTCAATTCGGACGGACGAAGGATGGCAGGTTCAGCCATGTTCTCACCTCACTTGGCAGGACCGGTCCAGACGGTCTTGATGTTGACGAATTCGCGGATGCCGTAGACGCCCAGCTCGCGGCCATAGCCCGAACGCTTGATGCCCCCGAACGGATAGCGCGGGTCGGATGCGGTCATGCCGTTGATGAACACCGCGCCCGCGTCGATGCGGCGCGCCAGTTCGCGACCGCGCACCGCGTCACCGGTCCAAAGCGCGCAGCCAAGACCGTATTCGCTGTCATTGGCCATCTGAACGGCATGTTCGGCATCGCGCGCGCGGATGATCGCGGCGACGGGGCCAAAGGTCTCCTCGACAAAGGCGACCATGCCGGGTTTCACATTGTCCAGAACGGTCGGCGGGTAATAGAAACCATCGCCTTCGATCGGCGAGCCGCCCAGCTTCAACTCGGCCCCTTCGGCAACGGAACGCAGCACCTGATCGTGCAGCGTGTCGCGCAGGTTGCCGCGCGCCATCGGGCCGATCCTCGTGTCGCGCTCCATCGGGTCGCCCACTTTCAGCGCCGCCGCCTTTTCCACGAACAGCGCGGTGAACCGCTCGGCCACGGCTTCCTCGACGATGAAGCGTTTGGCGTTGACGCAGGACTGGCCCACATTGATGTAGCGCGCCTTGATCGCGACTTCGGCCGCAGCTTCCAGATCAGCATCTGCCAGCACGATGAACGGGTCCGAACCGCCCAGTTCCAGCACCTGCTTTTTCAGCGCCGTGCCCGCCTGTGCCGCGACAATCGCGCCCACCTGGGTCGAGCCGGTCAGCGTCACCGCGGCAATCCGGTCATCCGCGATGATGCCCGCGACTTGCGAGTTGTCGATCAGCAGCGTCGCGGTCAGACCGACGGGGGTGCCTGCCTTTTCCATGACTTCCTGCACGGCCAGCGCACATTCCGGCACATTGTTGGCATGTTTCAGGATCGCACCATTGCCTGCGGCCAAGGCCGGGGCGGCAAAGCGGAAATACTGCCAGAA
The DNA here is from genome assembly GCF_900182695.1 of Paracoccus laeviglucosivorans. Taxonomy (GTDB): domain Bacteria; phylum Pseudomonadota; class Alphaproteobacteria; order Rhodobacterales; family Rhodobacteraceae; genus Paracoccus; species Paracoccus laeviglucosivorans. The sequence goes on along the minus strand of NZ_FXTK01000019.1, from coordinate 65,590 downwards.
CGGATAGTTCCACGGCATGATCGCCAGCACGACGCCCAGCGGATCGAATTCGACCACCGTTTCGGCGGCAGGGTTCGGCATGGGTTCATCGGCCAGATATTGCGGCGCATGTTCGGCATAGAAGTCGCAGTTATAGGCGCATTTCTCGATCTCGCCTTCGGCTTCGGCCAAGGGCTTGCCCATCTCGCGCACGATCATTTCGGCGTAACGCGCCTTGTCTGCACGTAGCACCTGCGCGATGCGGGTCAGCAGCTTGACGCGCTCGGCGATGGGAACCAGCCGCCATTCGCGCTGCGCCTTGGCCGCCGCTTCCAGCGCGGCATCGACCGCTGCGGCGTCTTGCAAAGCAAAGCTTTTGATCGGCGCGCCGGTCGCCGGGTTGATGGATGTGATCTGCGTCATCTCAGGCTCCTTGGTTCATGCCGGAAGCGTCGGGGAGGAGACGCTTCCAGCCCGCCAGAAAGCGCGTGCTTTCCGTCGTCGTAATGCTGGGGATGTATTCAAAGCCGATGGCGCCGCCGTAGCCCGCGGCCTGCAGCGCCGAAAGCATGGCGGCAAAGTCGATCCGGCCCGTGCCCGGTTCGTGCCGCCCCGGATGGTCGGCCATATGGACATGCCCGATCCGCGCCGCATTGGCTGCAATCCATTGCGCGGGGTCGGTATCCAGAACGGCGGCATGATAGCTGTCGATCAGCAGCGCCGGACGGCCTGCGAAGGCGTCCTGTGTCTTTGCCGCGGCCTCCAACGTGCCCATGAAATAGCCGGGGATGGTGATCGCCTCGATCAGAACACGCATCCCCGCGGCGTCGGCCTGTTCCAGCGCCCAGCCCAGATTGGCCTGATAGGTTCCGGCAGCATCCAGCCAACTGCCCTGCACCACGCCCGCCATCGGATGGACGAACGGGCAGCCGATCTGCTGGGCATAGTCCAATGCGCGCTGGAAACCTGCGCGAAACTCGGTCTCGCGGCCCGGCAGGCAGGCCAGCCCCTTTTCGCCCGGCCCGCCCATGCCCGAGGTGATCTGTGCAAACGTCAGACCCAGATCATTCAGGCGTTGGCGCATCTGCGGCGCGGGGATGTCATAGGGGCCGGGATGTTCGACCGCGGTAAAGCCGTCATGCGCCGCCGCCGCCAGCCGTTCGGCCAGCGGCAGGTCGGCATAAAGATAGCCGATATGGGCGGACAGCCGGTTCATCACGCGGCCTGCGGAAAGCTGATGCCCAAGCGCGCGCCTTCGGCGGTCAGGTCGGCAATCACATTGTCTGTGACGGGGATGCCATCGCGGCGGCGCTGCGCCTCGCGGCGTTCCTCGGGTTCGCCGGGCAGCATGATCTCATCGACGCCGGCCGCACGGGGCAGTTCCTTGATCCGTTCATAGAACGTGTCCATGCGCGCGCCGAAATCGGTCAGCGACATGAACAGGTCGGGCTTGATGGCAAAGAACAAGTGGCCGACATTCTGCGGTTCGGAATGGTCGAAATACAGCGACTTGACGTCACCGCCGAAATTCGCCCCGGTCAGCACGCCCGACATCAGATCCATCAGCGTCCCAAGGACCGAGCCTTTGACGCCGCCAAATGGCAGGCAGACCCCTTCGAATGCTTTGGCCGCGTCGGTGGTCGGGTGGCCGTCCACGTCCAGCGCCAGACCTTCGGGGATTGGGTCGCCCTTCATCGCGGCCAGCCGGATCTTGCCGCGCGCGATGACGGTCATCGCCATGTCCATGACATAGGGCGGATATTTGCCGCCCGGAATGCCCGCCGCGATGGGGCTGGCCCCAAGAAAGGTCGTGCGCCCGCCCCACATCGGGATCGCGGGCGACGAGTTGGTGAAGATCAGCGAGATGTAACCCCGTTCGATCGCGCGCAGCGCATAGCACGCCCCCATGCCGAAATGGGTGGAACGATGCACGCCGACCAGACCGATCCCCATATCGGCGGCCAGATCGCAGGCCGTATCCATCGCGATATGCGACGGGATAAAGCCCATGCCATTATCGCCATCGACATGGGCCACCGCGCCCGCCACCTTTTCGACCTGAACCACGGGACGCGGATTGACCAGCCCGTGACGCAGTCGCTCCAGATACATCGGTATGCGCGACACTCCATGACTGTCGATGCCGCGCAGGTTCGCCTTGACCAGATCGCCCGCGATGATGGCTGCATCAGCGTCGCGCATGCCCGCTGATACGAACATGGCTTGGGCAAATTCCTGCAACGCTTCGGGGGTAAAGGTCTGGGTCATAGTCGGCTCCGTATTCATGCGGCACTTCTGCGGCGGCGAAGGATAAAGGGCAGGATCACCAACAGGGCTGCGATAATCAGCAGCGACAGCGACAGGGGCTGGGTCAGAAAGACGGTCGCATCGCCTTGGCTGATGGTCAGCGCACGTCGGAATTGCTGCTCGGCCAGCGGGCCAAGGATCAGACCGACGATGCAAGGCGCCACCGGGACCGAGAAGCAGCGCATCCCAAAGCCGATGATCCCGATGATCCACAACAGGACCACATCGGTGATGTTGTTGTTCAGCGTATAGGCGCCCATCGTCGCGAACAGCAGGATACCTGCATAAAGCCACGGCCGGGGAACCGTCAGAACTTTGACCCAGACGCCGACCAGCGGCAGGTTCAGGATCAGCAGCATCAGGTTGCCGATATACAGGCTGGCGATCAGGCCCCAGACCAGTTCCGGCTGCTTGTCGAACAGCGTCGGGCCGGGCTGGATGCCATATTGCTGGAATGCCGCCAGCATGATCGCCGCCGTGGCCGAGGTGGGCAGACCCAGCGCCAGCAGCGGGGCCAGCACCCCGGCAGCCGATGCGTTATTGGCGGCCTCGGGTCCGGCGACGGCCTCGATTGCGCCCTTGCCGAATTCCTCGGGATTCTTGGACAGGCGCTTTTCGGTCAGATAGGACAGGAAGGTCGGGATTTCCGATCCGCCCGCAGGCAGCGCGCCGATCGGGAAACCCAGCGCCGTGCCGCGCAACCACGGCTTCCACGACCGCCGCCAGTCCTCTCGGCTCATCCATTTCGAGCCTTTGAGGGCATAGATTTCCTCGGTCTCGTAGCGGTGGCGGGCAAGGGTGAACAGCGTCTCGCCCACTGCGAACAGGCCAACCGCGACGACGACCACGTCGATGCCGTCCAGCAGTTCGGGAATGCCCAGCGTGAATCGCGCCTGCCCGGTTTGCAGATCAATCCCGACCAGCCCCAGCGCCAGCCCGAACAGCAGGCTTGCAAGACCGCGCGACAGGGAATTGCCCAGAACCGCCGTCACCGTGGTCAGCGCCAGCACCATCAGCGCGAAATAGTCCGCAGGGCCGAAGAGAAGCGCCAGCTTGACCATCAGCGGGGCCACAAAGGTCAGCGCGATGGTGGCGATCGTGCCCGCGACGAATGAGCCGATGGCTGCGGTGGCCAGCGCCTGCGCGCCGCGTCCCTGCCGCGCCATCGCATGGCCGTCCAGCGCCGTGACGATGGACGCGCTTTCGCCGGGCGTGTTCAGCAGGATCGAGGTGGTCGAGCCGCCATACATCGCGCCGTAATAGATGCCCGCGAACATGATGAACGCCGAGGCGGGTTCCATCCCATAGGTCACGGGCAGCAGCAGTGCCACGGTCAGCGCGGGCCCGATGCCGGGCAGAACCCCGATGGCCGTGCTAAGGACGACACCAAGGAAGCACCAGCCAAGATTGCCCATGGTCGTGGCAACCGAAAAGCCGTGCATGAGGGCGTTGAAGGTTTCCATCATCGCCCCCTTAGATCTCGACGCCGAAATGCATCAGGACCTGCTCGACGACCGTGCCGATGGGCAGCGCCAGATCAAGGCCGCGGTCAAACAGAACGAAGGTCGCGGCAGTCAGGATCACGCCCAGGATCAACGAACGCAGCACGCGGCGTTCGCCGAAGGCATGGGCGACGGTCGCATACATCAGCGACCCGGCGATGATCCAGCCCAGCCATTCCAGCGTCAGGATCATCAGCAATAACGCGACGGCCCCCTGAAACGCAGCCCGCAGGTCCAATTCGGGGAAGGGCTCGCCCTGCCCGCGCAGCACCCATGCCTCATAGCACAGGCGCAGACCGACCAGCAGCAGGCCCCCGCCCATCAGCGCCGGAAACAGGCCAGGTCCGACGGCCGCCTTGGTGGCGATCGACGGCCGGCTGGCCACGTCGAACAGCATATAGCCGCCCAGTCCCAGGCAAAAAATGCCCGGAACCAGTTCCGCCAGATGCAGGCGATGCGGCGATGACATGACAGGTCCCCCCTCGCCCGCCATCAGAGCACGCCTGCGTCCTTGAGGGCTTGCCCGATGCGGGTGGTTTCCTCGGTCAGGAAGGCGCCGAATTCATCGGCGGGCTGATAGCTGTCGATCCAGCCGCGTGTCTTCAGCGCCTCGGCCCATTCGGGAGATTTGACCATCTCGGCGATGGCTGCCGTCAGCGCGTCGCGGTCGGCATCCTTCATGCGGGGATTGGCGACGATGCCGCGCCAGTTCTGCACTGCCAGATCAATGCCGGATTCCTTGAAGGTCGGGACGTCTACACCCTCGATCCGGGTTTCGCCGGACACGGCCAGCGCGCGCAAATCGCCGCTGTCCACCTGCGCGCGGAATTCCTCATAGCCGGAAATCCCGACCGTCGCATGACCACCCAGAACCGAGGCCAGAACCTCGCCGCCGCCTGCATGGACGACATAGTTGATCGCGGTCGGATCGACGCCTGCCGCTTTAGCAAACAGCCCGGCCGTCACATGGTCCACCCCGCCGATCGAGCCACCGGCCCAAGACACCGCACCGGGATTTTCCTTCAGCTTGGCGACCAGATCGGCCAGCGTCTTGATGTCGGAGCTGGCGGGCACCACGATGGCGTCCACGTCGCCCATCAGGCGGGCGATGGGCGTCACATCCTTCAGCGTGACCGCCGACTGGGTCGAAAGCACCCCGCCGACCAGCGCAAAGCCGACGATCAGCGCGGTAGGTTTGCGCGGACGCGTGGTCACGAATTGCGCCAGGCCCACGGTTCCACCGCCGCCCGCGACGTTCACCACCTCGACCGCCGAAACCAGTCCCTTGGACTGCAACACGCCCTGCACGGCACGAGCCAGCTGGTCATAGCCCGAACCGGGGCTGGACGGCGCCAGAAGTTCCAGCGAAGACAACATCGCCTCGGCCCGCGCACTGGCGGGGATCATGGCTGCGGCAGCCGTGCCTGCAAGCAGGACACCAAAGGCGCGACGCGTCAAATCGGTCATGTTCATTCCTCCCTTTTGGTCCCCTCCCGGACCGTGGTTAAGATGGCCCATCAAGGGCCACCCGATAGGTCAGGCGTTGGCCAGCGCAGTGATCACTGCATCGGTGAATGCCGACGTGCCCAGCTTGCCACCCAGATCGGCGGTGCGGCTTTCGGGTTGGTCCAGCACGCTTTCGATCGCAGCCTCGATGGCGCGGGCGGCGTCGTTCAGCGCCGGTTTGTCGTGCTTGGTGCCAAGGAAATCCAAAAGCATCGCGGCGGACAGGATCAGCGAGGTCGGATTGGCCTTGCCCTGCCCCTGAATGTCGGGGGCCGAACCATGCTGCGCCTGCGCCACGCAGACATCCGCGCCCTGGTTGATCGAGCCGCCCAGCCCAAGGCTGCCGCACAGTTCCGAGGCCTCATCCGACAGGATGTCGCCAAACATGTTGGTGGTGACGATGACGTCGAAGGCGTCGGGCTTGCGGATCAGCAGCGCGGCGGTGGCATCGACGATCAGTTCCTCAAGCTGCACATCCGGGTATTCGGCAGCAACCTTGCGGACTTCGCGCAGGAACAGCCCGTCGGACAGCTTGACCACGTTGGCCTTGTGAACGGCGGTGACCTTTTTGCGGCGACCGCGTGCCAGCTCGAACGCCGCCTTGGCGACATTGTGCGAGGCGCGGGCCGTGATCTTGCGCACCGACAGCGCCATGTCGGGATCGGGCATGAATTCGCCCGTGCCTGCGAACATGTTGCGGTCGGAATAGAAGCCTTCGGTGTTCTCGCGCACGATGATCAGGTCCATCGGCTTACGCAGCACGGTCAGGTCGGGCCGCGACTTGCAGGGCCGCACGTTCGCGAACAGCTCGAACTTGACGCGCAGCTCGCCCGAGGGGTTGATGCCGCCCTTGTCGCGGGTTGGATAGTCGTAGTGCGACACCGGTCCAAGGATCACGCCATCGACCTCGGGGATGCGCTTCATCACCGCGTCGGGCAGGGTCGTGCCTTGTTCGGCCAGCGATTTCAGACCGATATCGGCCTGTTCAATCTGTAGGCCAAGGCCGAATTTCCGGTCGGCCTGATCCAGCACCGACAGCGTCGCTTCGGTGATCTCGGGGCCGATCCCATCTCCGGGCAGAACCAGAAGGCGCACGTCGTTCATCCTTGTTGTTAGTTGAGAGCGGGCGGCAAGCAGGCCGGAATTCCGGCGGCTGTCCGGCGCGACCCCTCCCATGTGGTCTTTTACCGTCTATAAATGCCAAATATTCCCCGATTCGGTTTTTTGCAATACAAAAATGCCACATGACTTGGCAGCAGGCTTTATGCATGCCATTTCTTTGGGAAATCAGTCGGTGCATCATGACCAACCTTGCCAACACCCTTGTCAGCCAGATCGCGGCACATATCAGCGCAGACGGACTGCAGCCGGGTGATCGGCTGACGGAACGCAAACTGGCAGAACAGTTTCGTGTCTCGCGTTCACCCGTTCGGGCCGCGCTGAAGCAGCTGGAGGATGCCGGCGTCCTCGTCTCCGGGGATCGTAGCGGCTATCGGTTGATCGATGTCGCTGCGGCCGAAGATTTCAATTCGCCCACTGCCGAAGTGGATGAGGATGAAAAAATCTATCTTCAGATCGCCGATGACCGCGTGTCCGGTCGCCTGCCCGAGCGGATCACGGAGAGCGAATTTCAACGCCGTTACGACCTGACAAAAGGCCGCCTGACCAAACTTTTGCGGCGCATGGCTTTGGAGGGTTGGATCGAGCGGCTACCGGGTCACGGCTGGGAATTCCTGCCCGTCCTTACCTCGCTTGAGGCATATCGAGACAGCTATCGCTTTCGCCAGTTGATCGAACCCGCTGCCCTGCTGGAGCCGCGATTCGAGTTGAACCGTCAAGCATTGGAAAGCCGCCTTTCCGAGCAGCGCTGGCTGGTCGAAGGCGGTATATGGACAGTGCCGGATGCAAAACTGTTCGAATTGAACAGCGGGATGCACGAATCGGTCATAGAATGCAGTCAGAACATCTTTTTCATCGACGCGCTGAAACGCGTGGACCGACTGCGCCGCCTGATCGACTATCGCCAGATGCTGGACCGTGACATCGCCCGAGAACGCTGCATCGAACATGTGGAGTTGCTGTATCTGGTCCTGCAGGGTCGAAACGAAGATGCGTCGGAATTCATGCGTAAGCACTTGGCGTCGCTCGGCCCGCTGAAAGGCCGTGCGCGCGCTGCAATTTCGGCAGATACCTGAAAGATACGGACGCAAAAACGTATTGCCGATTCTGCTGGGCCGCGCGCTGATGCGGATCCAAAGCCCCGAGGCGACCGGACAGCCAATGATGCATGTGCTGGAACGCCTGACCAGCAGCCAGCTGCGCGCCATTGCCACGCTGCGCCAATACGGCACGCTCCGGTCCACATCGGAACGACTGGGACGCCAGCCCGATACGCTGCGCCGTTCGATCACCAACCTTGAGGCGGTGATGGCCCGGCCGTTGGTCAACCCTTCGCGGTTTGGGCTGGAGCTGACATCGGACGGCAAGGTCTTTGGCACGCTGGTCGGTGCGGCGCTGGCGGAATTGCACGCCGCCTATACGCAGGTGTGGGACAGGCTGGGCAGCATCGGCGGCGCGGTGGAAATCGGCGTGGTGCGCGCCACTGCTGCCGATCTGGTGCCGACGGCGATCCTGCGCACCGTCCAGACCGCGCCAAACGGTATATTTCGCGTTCTGCGTGATGGGTATGAAGAAATGCTGGACGCTCTGCGATCGGGGCGGCTGGATTATGTATGTACCACCGTGCGCGACGGCATCCCCCCAGATATAGAGGGGCTGGCGCTGGGTCAGACGGTCACGCGCGTTTTCTGTCGACAGGATCATCCGCTGATGCAGGGTGCGCCGCGCTCGCTGGCAGAACTTGCGCGTTACCCTTGGGTCGGGCCGCCTGCAGAAACCGGCGCGGCGCAGGCGTTTCGTGATACTTTCAGCCAAGCAGGGCTTGAGCCGCCGATCTTTTCGGTTGAAACCGTTTCGACAGAATGGACCGGGCGGCGGCTGGCGCAAAGCGATTATCTGGCGCTGTTCACCGTGCTTGCGACAGGCACGGATTACGGACTTAAGGATTTCGCCTCATTGCCAATGCTGATAATCGGCGCCCCCCGCACGGTCTGGCTGATCCACCGCAAAGGGTGGGAACCCACTCGCCTGCAAAACCTGTTTGCCGAAAATATTCTGGGCTGAATCTCATAATGCGGGCCTAGCCGTGGGGCATGTTCTGCCGCTGAAACTGACACGTCTGAGGTTAAAGTTTCAGGCTATTTGGCAACTGTATCTGTCAAATTGGATGGGCCGCGCCGGTTGCGCCCCAAGAATTTTTCGATCAGGGGAAATATATCGGCCAAGGGTACGAATATCTCGCACGCCATCGTCGATGGCCCGTTCCAAGACCAGAATTAATCTCGCGAAAGGAAAGCCTTGGTTCTGCAGCGAACAGGAAGCCATCGCGGCGGGATGGCTTGTGCCGGATGATCTCTGCTGGCTCTGTCGGTTCGCCAGCACAGCCTTCCGTCAAGGTCGCCTTGTTCCCCCGCTTCTGGCTGACACGCAGGTAACATCCGGGATCGAGCCATGGCAAAACCACCGGTCCGATTGATCATGGTGAGGGTCAGCAACGGATCGCCTCCTCTCAAGGCTGAAGCTGGAACCGGCAACCCGCAAAGTCTATCAGACCCGCGACGAAAGGCACACGAACGTCTTTGACTACGTGGAGCGCTTTGAACCCGCATCGGCGCTACTCGAAACAGGCAGCAGCTTAGCGCCCGCTGTTAGCCCAGCGTTCCCGGACACATCACCCCAGCGCCATACCTGCGCAAGGCAGACGGCAGACCTGCTCCAAGCCACCACCCTGACGATTGCGGATCAGGATATGGCCGCCGAAACGTTCAATTATCTCGCGCGCGATGGCAAGACCCAGACCCGCGCCGGGAAAGACCTTGCGACGGGCCTGATCGACACGGAAAAACGGCTCAAAGACACGATCCAGCAAATCCTCGGGGATGCCCTGCCCGCGATCCAGAATACGGACGACCGCATCCTGCCCCTCGATTGTCATGGCAAGTTCGGCTCCGCCACCATGGGTCGCGGCATTGGCAATCAGGTTGCGCAGGGCACGTTTCAGCGCCATTGGCCCCACCGTCACGCTGACCGGCGGCAGCACGGAGCGCGTCACCTGATGACCCAGCATCCGCAACTCGTCGGATATCTCGCCCAGCATACGATCCAGCCGCACCTGCTCCAGCCCATCGGCGCCGATTTCCTCGCGCACCAGCCGGATCGCGCTGTCTGCGATCAAGTCGAGTTCCTCAAGATCGGCCAGCCATTTGGCGCGGTCGGTATCATCCTCGATGAATTCGGCGCGCAGGCGCATCCGGGTCATCGGTGTGCGCAGGTCGTGCCCCGCCGCAGCGACCAGCCGCATCCGGCTTTCCATCGCATGCCGAAGCTGCGCGGACAGCCGGTTCAGCGCCTTGGCCGCCGCGCGCACTTCGGCCGTGCCTGCTTCGGGAATATGGCCGATCAGCCCGTCGGGTCCGATACGGTCCGCCGCTCCTTCCAAAAGATGCAAGGGCCGCGTCAGGCGGCGCGAGACGTGGATCGCGATCGCCGCGCTGCCGATAGCGATCAGCGTCAGCCACAGGGCAAGCACCTTCCAGCGACCGGGTGGCGGCGACAGGTCGGGGATTTCCATGACCAGCCAGCCATCGTCGCCCGCAGGAACGGATGCGGTCAGCGACTCCTGCCCCTCGCGTCGCGTCACCTGCACTTCAAGCGGTTCGCCGGTATACATCAGCGCGCGGCGCAGGAAATCGGTCATGCGGGGATCGGGAACGCCTTGCGCGGCTTCGGGATGCAAGGTGTCGCGGTCCTGCGGCTGGCCGTGACCCATCAGCGCCAGCGTCATGTGGATTTGCCGCGCCACCGGCTCCATCGTGGCGCGCGGTGATGGTGGCTGCATTACGCGCGTCGCGGTGAAGGTCGCCAGCATGACAACCGAGAAGATCGACACGATCAACAAAACGGCGATCCGCGTCTGTAACGAGTTCACGGCGCCACCTCATGCGTGACCGGCGCGGCAAGCTGATAGCCGCCATTTCTGACCGTACGAAAGATTGCCGCGGGTTCGCGTTCGGCCAGCTTGCGGCGCAGCCTGCTCATCAGCACGTCGATAGAACGATCCAGCGGATCGCGGTCGCGGCCCTGCGTCAGGTCTAAAAGCTGGTCGCGCGACAAAAGCCTGCCGGGACGGTCCAGAAATACGCGCAGCAGATCGAATTCCGCGCCGGTCAGCTCAATTTCGGTCCCGTCGGCGGCCAGCACGTTGCGCTGACTGGGATCGACTCGGAACCCGGCAAAGGCATAGATGCGGTGTTCCGGCGCGGGTGCATCGTCATGGCCGCGACGGCGCAGCACCGCCTTGATCCGCGCGACCAGTTCGCGGGGATTGAAGGGCTTTCCCAGATAATCATCTGCCCCCAGTTCAAGCCCGATGATGCGGTCCACGTCCTCTTTCAGTGCGGTCAACAAGATCACGCGCAGGTCGGGACGGTGTTCGTGCAGGCTGCGGCAGATATCCAGACCCGAGCCATCGGGCAGCATCACGTCCAGAACGATCAGGTCCGGGCTGCTATCCGCGACCCGGCTTTCGCATTCGCGCCGGTCGGCCGCGGTCGAGACGCGAAAACCCTGCCCCTCAAGATAGCGGCGCAGCAGGTTGCGGATTTCGGGATCGTCATCGACGATCAGGATATGGTTCATCGTCAGGTCCGGGGCTGGGATCGCGACCGTTCTATCCGGTTTCGCATCCCCGCGCTGCGCCAAATTTGTGACGAAACTTTGCTGGCGGTGGGTCCGAAACGCTGGGTTACAAATCCGGCCCGCATGGAAAGGTTTCGTCACGCGCCAGACCTATGACGGCAAAGCAATGGCCCTAGCCCTGTCTTCATGGATGAATGACGGAAGGCTTGTCATATGAAGACATTTGCAATCAGCGCAATTGTCGCCGCCGCTGCGCTCGGGGCCGTGACCGCTCCGGTCGCAGTGCAGGCACAGCGCGCCGAAACAATACGCTCCGCAGGGCCTGACATGCCCCTGCCCCAATCGCCGGGCATTGCACTGGCGGCACATCTGGCGGCAGCGCAGGTCTATCTGGGCATTGCCCCCGCCCAGCAGGAAGCGTGGCAGATTTATTGTCAGGCCCTGATCGCGTTTCTTGAACCCCCGCCCGCTGAGCCTGATGCGAAAGCCAGCCTGCATTCGGAACGCATGGCGCATGACGTGCTGCGCCGTGCGGACAAGGCGCAGGCCTTGCTGGACGGCGCCGCAGCCCTGCGCGGCGTTCTGGAGCCCGATCAGATCGCGCGCCTGGAACGCAGCGAACCGGGCGGCGCGTCCGCCCGGACCACCACACCCCCCAATCTCAACAAACCTAAACCCGAGTGAGCCAGCGATGAAACTGCAACGCCTTTTGATGATTTCCACCGTGGCTTTGGCCGGGCTTGGTGCCGGTCAGGCCGCTTTTGCCGATCAGCGCCCTGACGGCCCGCCGCCGGAATGTCGCCAGCACGACAAGAAATGCCCCAAGCCCAAGGATGCCCGTCACGCCCCGCCGCCGGCTGAGGGTGGGCGTCGCGAAGCGCACCCCAACCAGCTGGAGGCAGTGCGCATCGGTGATGACGCGCGCGACGGCCGGGTCTTCAAGCCGCAGAAGCACGGCAACCTGCGCGCCGCCCCGCGCGGTCAGGAATACCGCGTGATCCGCGACCAGCTGGCGCTTGTCAGGAAAAAGGACGGGCGCGTCCTCTCGGTCCTTGGCCCCATGCAGGAGCGCCGCTGATGACTGTGCTGACGGCAAGACGACTGACGATTTCGGCGGCACTTGTGCTGGTCCACATCCTGTCCACGCCCGCCCTTGCAGGGCCAGGGCACCAGACCCCGGATTGCGCGGCGCAAAAGGTCTGCAAAAGCGAGCTAAAGGCCGATACCAAGTCCAAAGGCCCCAAACGTGGCGAGACGATACATGGCGGACGCAGCCTGAACACAGCAGAACAGCGCCATCTGGCCAAGCCCAACACCGGACGCGCCTATCGCGTGGTCGAAGATCGCGTGGTGCTGGTCGATCAGAAAAGCATGAAGATCGTTCAGGTGCTGGGCATGGCATCGGACCTGCTGCACTAGGACGCGGCTTAGGGATACTAACGGCGGTCGGAATACTTCCGGCCGCCGCTTTTTCATGTCAACGCCCGCGATATGTGGCGGGCACCGTCTGCAAGATCGTCCCATCGGCGCGGGTCAGTAGAAAGGCGCCGGAAACCAGCAGCCAGCGCTGGCCTTCCTCGGGTTCGTTCAGCGCATGATTGCGGTAATCGACGATCTGCGCCATGCCGTCATAACGGATGCCGGGCTGATAGCCGGTCGCCGCCACAGCCGCAGTCGCGGGATAGCGAAACACATGCTCGACCGGTTGTTCGGGGCCACTGCAGGCCGCAAGGCCCGAAAGCAGGATCAGCGCAAGCGCAGGCTTCATGGTTATTCCTTTCATGGATATGTCAGATGGGGCGATCAGCCCCGTGCCAGGGCTGCTACCGGATCAAGCCGCGAAGCGCTGGCCGCAGGCAGATAGCCAAAGGCGAGTCCGATGCCGCAGGAACTGGCCATGGCCGCCACGATGGACAGCGGCGAATAGACCAGCGTGAAATCTCCGCCAAAGCGTTCAAAGACCTGCCCGGACCCCAGCGCGAACAGCACGCCCGCGATACCGCCGATGATGCAGACCAGCACCGCCTCGATCAGGAATTGCGCGCGGATATCGGAACGCCGCGCACCCACCGCCATCCGCACGCCGATTTCTGTAATGCGTTCGGTGACGGAAACCAGCATGATGTTCATCACCCCGATCCCGCCCACCAGCAATGAAATCACAGCAATCGCCGCGATCAGCAGCGTCATGGTTTGCGTGGTGCTGGTGATTGTCTGGCGGATTTCGTCATTGTTGACGATGAAGAAATCCTTGCCGCCGTGGCGCTGGGTCAGAAAGCTGGTGACGGATTGCTGCGCCAGCGCCATGTCGGTATCGTCACTGACCCGCAACGTCAGACCGCTGACGATGGTGGTGCCCAGATAACGCGCCTGCACCGTGGTATATGGCGCATATATCGTCAGGCTGGTGCTGCCGCCCGGTCCGTTCTGGCGCGCTTTCGCGATGCCGATGACGCGCAGCGGAACCTGCCCTGCCATGAACGTCTTGCCCAGCGGGTCTTCGTCGGCAAACAGCGCGGCGCGGGTGTTTTCGTCGATCACGACGTCCTGGCTCATCTGTTGCACGGCGTTGGCGTCAAAGGCGCGGCCTGCGGTCAGAGTGATACCCGCCACGTCGAAATATTGCTCGCTGACGCCGCTGATCTGTGCGCTTGCCTCGGTCGCGCCATAGCGCAGCGTGGGGCTGGTGCTGACCGTGGGGCTCACCGATGCAACAAAGGGCTGGCGGGCAAGCTGCACGCCATCCTCGCTGACCAGCGTTGTCACCCGCCCCGAACGCATGTCGCCAAAGTTTTCGCCGGGGAATATCTGCAAGGTATTGGTCCCCAGCCCCGAGATGTTTTGCAACACCTGCTGGCGCGACCCTTCGCCAAGCGCCACCACCGACACGACCGAGGCGATGCCGATGATGATGCCCAGCATGGTCAGAAAACTGCGCAGCTTATGCGCGCACATGGCCAGCACGGCCATTCGCGCCGCTTCGGCCAGCTGTCCAATGCCGGGGCTGGCGGCAGGTGGCTGCGCCACCAGCGCGGCGCGGCCTTGGACCAAGCCGCTATCCGCGATGACCTGACCCTCCGCGATTTCGATGATCCGGTTCGCGCGGGCGGCGACCTTGGCATCATGGGTCACGATGATGACCGTGCGTCCGTCGCGGCGGTGCAACTCCTCAAGAATGGCCAGCACTTCGTCGCCGCTACGGCTGTCCAAGGCACCGGTGGGTTCGTCGGCCAGAATGATGCGGGCGTCGTTGACCAGCGCCCGCGCGATCGACACACGCTGCTGCTGGCCGCCTGACAACTGTCCGGGGCGATGGTTCAGCCGATCTCCCATGCCCAACCGACCCAGCAGCGCCGCTGCTTTTTCGTGCCGCGCATGTGGCGACATGCCGCGATAGATCGCCGGAACCTCGACATTGCCAAGCGCCGTCATCTCCGGCAGCAGATGGTAATGCTGAAAGATGAAGCCCAGAAATTCGCGCCGCAGCGCCGCACGACTGGCGGCTTCCATCTTTGCCACTTCTTTCCCGTCAAGGCGGTAGCTGCCGCCCGAGGGCGTATCCAGACAGCCGAGGATATTCATCAGCGTGGATTTCCCGGACCCAGATGCGCCGATAATCGCCACGAATTCGCCCTGCGCGATGGTCAGGTCCACACCGCGCAGCACATGAAGCACGCCATCGCCCGAGGGGTAATCGCGGGTGATGCCGGACAGTCGGATGATAGGCTCCATCGTCTTAGCCCCCCATCGGCGGCGGGCCCATCATGCCGCCCGGCCTGCAGCCGCTTTGCTGGGGTGTGGTGACTGTGGCTTCGCCTGTCACGACCTGATCGCCTTCGTTCAGGCCCGAGACAACCTCGGCCACGACCTTGTCGTTCAGCCCGATCTGCACGTCGCGCTGCCGGACACCGCCGCCCAAGAGCACGCGGACCGGATAGCTGCCATCGGACGCACGCGTGCCAAGCGCCACCGCGGGGATAGTCAGCACATTGCGCGCCTCGCCCTGCACGATGCTGACCTGCGCCGTCATATAGGTGCGCAGATGCCCATCGGCGTTATCCACCGGAATAATGCCGGTGTAGTATACCGCAGCAGTGTCGCTGTCCGATGCGCTGTCGGGATCAATGGCGCTGTCGTTGACGATGCTCTGCGGCGCGGGCGCAATGGCCTGCAATTCGGCTTCATAGCTGCGCGCGGCGTCACCCAGCAGATGAAAACGCACTTTCTGGCCCACGCCGACTTTGCCGATATCCGCCTCGGAGATCTTGGCGTGGACCGCCATGCGGTCAAGCTGGCCCAGAACGACGATTGTGGGCGACGACTGGACCGCATTCACCGTCTGGCCGGCCTGATTAACCACGGCCAGGACCGTGCCCGCACTGGGGGCCGTGATACGGGTATAGGCAAGGTTTGCCTGCGCGGTTTCGATTGCCACCTGCGCCTGAGCCAGTTGTGCCACAAGCGCGGCGATCTGGGCCTCGGCCACCGCGACCTCTTGTTCGGCGGTGTCGAAATCGCTGCGGGTCGAGACGTTGGTGCGCACTAACGCCTTTTGCCGGGTCAGATTCTTTTCGGCCAGCGCCAACACCGCCTGCTTTTCGGCCCGCTGCGCAGTGATATTGGCCAGCGCGGCCTGTGCCGTGCGCAGATCGTTTTGCTGCGTGACCGAGTCGATTTCCGCGATCAGGTCGCCCTGCTGCACCCGGTCGCCCAGCTTGACGGCCAGCCGCGTGATCCGCCCTGATACCTGCGCCCCCACGGCGACAAGATTCTGGGGCTTCAGCGTGCCTTCGGCCATCACAGTCACCTCGACATTCCCGCGCGTGATGGCTGCGGTCATATAGGCAGGCGCTGACGCATTCACCGCGATGGGCGCAAATTGCAGCGCTGCGATGGCGGCGATCAGGGCCACACCAGACAGAGCCAGCATCATGGGCTTTCTAATGGTCATTCCTTGGCTTTCGGTCAGCGAATCGCGGCGAAATCCCGCTTGCATGACCGCCAGATAGGGCGTGGCTGTTTCGCGCATTGGTCCCTTGCGTGACCAAGCGTTTCCAGAAAAGCCGATTTGTAACTCAATGTTGCTGGGATGGGGGCTGCAACACTTCCTTACAAAACAGTTCGTACCGCCCGCGCAGGTCATGGCAATCCATAGGCAACCGACCAAGAACAGCAACTTGCCAAAGGCCAGGACATGGGCAGAACCTACCGCACACCTTGTCCCGACAAACGGGGGCGAAAGGCATGACCACGGGGCGCGATTTCCACAGTGCGGTCTGCTGGCTTGGCACGGCAATCTGGGTTGCCATGTGGCTGGCCCTTGGTGCCGAGATCGGCGCGGCGCTTGGCTGGATCATCGGCCAGACGGAACGCGGCGCATGGGCCGGGTTGTTGCTGCAAGGTATAATCTTGGCTTGGCTTCTGCGCCCGCTAGCCCAGAATGTCCGCTAAGCCGTGCCATATTCAAAGGAATTCCCATGATGCGTGACATTGCCCTTGGCGCCTGCGCTGCCGCGATGATTGCCTGTCTGTCGCTTGGTGGGGCGCAGGCCCAGCAACAGCCTGCACAGGGACCAAAACAGGTGGGCGTGGTGACGCTGAACATG
Source organism: Paracoccus laeviglucosivorans (assembly GCF_900182695.1). Classification (GTDB taxonomy): domain Bacteria; phylum Pseudomonadota; class Alphaproteobacteria; order Rhodobacterales; family Rhodobacteraceae; genus Paracoccus; species Paracoccus laeviglucosivorans. The sequence goes on along the minus strand of NZ_FXTK01000019.1, from coordinate 48,933 downwards.
CAGGCCGTGCCGCAGGTGGTGACGCTGCCCGGACGCGCCGTGGCGCGTGATGAGGTGTCGATCCGCCCCCGCGTGGACGGCTTTGTGGCCGAGGTCCTGTATGAACCGGGCCGCCCGATCACGACCGGCACGCAGATGTTTCGCATCGACGCCACCACCTATGAAGCCGCGGTGGATGAGGCGCGGGCCAATCTCGCCTCGGCAAAGGCCGCCGTGCCGCAGGCCGAGGGTGCCTATGAACGCAGCCGCCGCTTGCTGGGCACGGGTTCGACCCAAGCCACGCTTGAAGAGGCGCAGGCCACGATGGAACAGGCCCGCGCCGCCGAAAAAGCCGCCGAGGCTGCCTTGAAGACAGCCGAAACGCAGCTTGCATGGACGACGATCACCAGCCCGCTGGACGGCCTGCCTTCGGTCGCCGAAGTGTCGGTCGGCGATCTGGTGACGGCTGGGCAAAGCGATGCGCTGGCGACTGTGACGCAGCTCGATCCGATAGACGTCGATATGTATGAACCCTCGGCCCGGTTGCAGCGTATCCGTGACCGGATCGAGTCCGGTCAATTGAAGATGACTGACAAGCTCGCCGCGCGACTGACCCTGGAAAACGGCGTCAGCTATGCTGCGACGGGGCAACTGGTCGCGCCGGGCTATACCGTTTCGACATCGACCGGGGCCATCGACTTTCGGTTCCGCTTTGAGAACCCCGAACGGCGCATCCTGCCCGGCATGTTCGTACGCGGCGAGATCGAGATCGGCAGCATTCAGGCGATCCTTGTGCCACAGATGGCAGCTACGCGCGGGCGTGACGGCACGTTGTCCGCATGGATTGCCAAGGACGGCAAGGCCGAAAGCCGCAAACTGACCGAGGATGGCATCCACACCAGCAACTGGATCATCACCGGCGGAATCGAGAATGGCGAACAACTGATCGTCAACGGCACGACCGGACTGGCGGACGGAGCCGAAATCGCACCCGTCCCCGTTCAGATCGACGAAAACGGCGTGGTCCGCGACACCGCAGCCCCCAAGGCGACGGAGTAATACATGGCCCGCTTTTTCATACACCGCCCCGTCTTTGCGTGGGTGCTGGCGATCATCGCCATGCTGGCAGGCGTCTTTGGCCTGTCCAGCCTGCCCATCGCACAATATCCCGACATCGCGCCGACCACCGTGCGGATCAGCGCCACCTATACCGGCGCATCGCCCGACATTGTGGAGAACTCGGTCACGACAATCATCGAGGACGGCATGACCGGCCTTGATGGCCTGACCTATATGACCTCGACCTCCAGCGAGGGGTCGGCGTCGATCCAGTTGACCTTCGACGGCAGCGTGGACGCCGACATTGCGCAGGTGCAGGTTCAGAACAAGCTGCAACTGGTCAATTCGCAGCTGCCCGATGCGGTGCAGCAACAAGGCGTCTCGGTCAGCCGCTCGACTTCATCTATCTTGTTGGTGGGCGCGCTGACCTCGCCCGATGGGCGCTATACCTCGTTGGAGCTGGGCGATCTGGTCGCGCAGGTAATCGAGGATCCGGTCAAGCGCACCACCGGCGTCGGATCGGTGCAAAGCTTCGGCTCGGGCTACGCCATGCGCATCTGGCTGGACCCGGTGCGGATGCTGCAATATCAGGTCACCCCTTCGGACGTGGTGTCCGCCGTCAGTGACCAGAACACCAACGTCACGGTGGGCAGCCTTGGATCGCAACCCACGATCAAAGGCCAGCAACTGAACGTTCAGCTGTCAGCGCAGTCGCAGCTGACCTCGGTGCGGGAATTCGAACGTATCCTGTTGCGCACCGATACCGACGGCGCCACCGTCTTTCTTGGCGACGTGGCCCATATCGAGATCGGGCAGGAAGATTACGGCAGCTCGTCGCGGTTCAACGGCCAACCCGCTGCGGGCTTCGGTGTGAACCTTGCGACCGGGGCCAATGCGGTCGATACCGCCAAAGCCGTGCGCAGCGTGCTGGACGGGCTGCAAACGTCGCTGCCCAGCGGTGTGCAGATCGTCTATCCCTATGACACATCGCCCTTTGTTCAGGAATCCATCAGCCAAGTCTATCACACGCTGATTGAGGCGGTGGTGCTGGTCTTTGTCGTCATCCTGATCTTTCTGCAAAGCTGGCGCGCAACGCTGATCCCGACGCTGGCCATTCCGGTCGTTCTGCTGGGGACATTCGGCGTGCTGTCCGCCTTTGGCATGTCCATCAACACGCTGACCATGTTCGCGATGGTGCTGGCCATCGGTCTGTTGGTCGATGACGCGATCGTCGTCGTCGAAAACGTCGAGCGCGTGATGGAGGAGGAAGGACTTGGCCCCGTCGAGGCGACCGAGAAGTCGATGGACGAAATCTCCTCGGCACTGGTCGGCATCGTGCTGGTCCTGTCGGCGGTGTTTTTGCCCATGGCCTTCATGTCGGGATCGACCGGGGTGATCTATCGCCAATTCTCGGTCACGATCATCAGCGCCATGGTGCTGTCGCTGGCCGTCGCGCTGATCCTGACGCCTGCGATGTGTGCGACCTTGCTGCGCCCGCGCGGGCATGGCGACGGCATCGCGCCGGCGCGCTGGTTCAACCGCAATCTGGACCGCGCGACCAACGGCTATGCCAGCACGGTGGGGCGGTTCGTCAAGCGCCCGTTCCGCTTTCTGATCGTGTTGCTGGCCTTTGGCGCGGGCGCTTACATGCTTTACCAAAAGCTGCCGGGGTCGTTCCTGCCGCAGGAAGATCAGGGCGTGCTGATGGTCATGGTCGAAACGCCCGAAGGTTCGACCGCCGAACGCACCAAGGCGTTGGTCGAGGAGGTCGAGCAGTTCATCCTGACCGAGGAAACCGACACCGCCCAAAGCGTGTTCGCGGCGCTGGGTTTCGGCTTTGGCGGCTCGGGTCAGCGCAATGCGATGATCTTTATCAGCCTGAAGGACTTTGCCGACCGCAAAGGGCTGGATGCCGCATCGCTGGCGACACGCGGCAACATGCGCTTTATGACCAACAAGAACGGGCGAGTGTTTTTCCTGCAACCGCCCGCGATCCAGGGGCTTGGCAATTCGTCAGGCTTCACGATGCATCTGATCGACCAGTCGGGCAACGGACAACAGGCGCTGGCAGCGGCAGCCGATGAACTGGTCGCCAAGGCGACTGCCGATGGCCGCGTCATTAACCTGCAAGGCAATGATGCGCCCTTCCAGACCTCGCGCAAGATCCAGATCGACCAGCAGAAAGCCGCGGCCTATGGGCTGGCGATTGCCGATCTGAACACCACGCTGTCGGTGATCTTTGCCAGCTCCAACGTCAACGACTTCTCGTTGGGGAACGAATTGCGACCGGTGATCGTGCAGGGCGCGGCAGATGCACGAATGCAGCCCGACGACATCGAGAAATGGTATGTCAGAAACACCGATGGCGACATGGTGCCGTTCACCGCATTTACATCGCAGGGATGGGGCCAACAGGCGCAAAGCCTTGCGCGATATGGCGGCACGCGGTCGCTGGAAATCTCGGGCGCTGCGGCGCAGGGCGTCTCATCCGGGACCGCGATGGACGTGATGCAGGAACTGGTGGCCGACATGCCGGGCGGTTACGGCACCGCATGGACGGGCCTGTCCTATCAGGAACGGCTGTCTGGCAATCAGGCCCCGATGCTGTTTGCGCTGTCGGCGCTGGTCGTGTTCCTTGCGCTGGCCGCGCTTTACGAAAGCTGGTCCGTGCCCTTGTCGGTCATGATGACCGTGCCAATCGGCATTGTCGGCGCAATGGCCGCAGCCCTGATCTTCGATCAGTCGAACGATGTCTATTTCAAGGTGGGTCTGCTGACGACGATCGGCCTTGCGGCGCGGAACGCTATCCTGATCGTCGAATTCGCCGAGATGCTGCGAAAACAGGGCAAGCCCCTGCTGGACGCCGCGATCGAGGCATCGCGGATGCGGCTGCGTCCGATTCTGATGACCACGCTGGCTTTCATGCTGGGAGTGCTGCCGCTGGCCCTTGCCAGCGGAGCAGGCGCTGCGGCCCAGCATTCGATCGGGATCGGCGTATTGGGCGGGATCGCCGCCTCGGCGGTGATCGGGATATTCATGGTGGCCGTCTTCTATGTCGTCGTCCTGCGGACGGTAAAAGTCTTCGTGCGAAGGAAAGAGGACGCGTAAAGTGTAAGATGCAACTGATTGTTCCGATGCTGGTTCTGCCGGCATCGGATCTAACGCCTGATGCGCGGCCCAGCAGGACGCCGCGCAACATTCGCCAAGGCGACGCAGGATCGCTGGGCAAAGTCGCGAAGCGCGCGTTCTGGGGCGAATATCGCACCCAACATTGAACAATCTGATCGCGCGTGGCCTGAAACAGAACCTTGACGAAGCGCGGCCCGCTGACAACGGCTCGCCCTACATCTGACGAAACGCAGATCTTCGCTCGTCAGCTAATGGTCTACCCGTCTCGGAGGCGCGACAAGATCAGGCGATCCAAGCCCGGATCGAGGATCATGAAAGCCCGAGCTACCGCCGCGATGGGGCGGCGCGCATGCAGCCGCAGAACGGCAGACTTTTGTGTCCCCACGCCCGAGACAAAATCGGGACACGCGCGATTCTGGATAAACGCAACAGTGTCGCTGCGCGTGGTCGAAACCGCCGAGGCAGGCGGCACGCCCGCCATCATGCTGGAAGTGTCAGGCTGGGCGTGGCTGACCGGCATCTCATATTACGGCGTCGATCCAGAAGATCCGTTCCCCGAACGCTACCGCCTGCCCGATACGTGGTTCGCATAAGGCCTGAATTCGGCAGGCGGGTGTCATTCGGTTTAGCGGGCCTAAGCTGCAACTCAGAGGCTGTAAGAATGCGCATGCGGGGCTGATTTCCGCTGACGGGCGGGGTTTCGCATTCGGCTGCATGAAACGAATGAACGACGCCCGGCCCGGATCAGTTATCGTCGTAATTTGCCAACAACCAATCTGCGAACAGCCGCGCTTTGGCGCTTGCCTTGGGGTTGACCTGCAGCTGAAAGGATTGCGGTGACTGGATGTGATCCGCGACCAGCTGGACCAGCCGCCCGCCCTTCAGGTGCCGTCGGACCAGACCTTCCCAACCCAGCACCGCGCCCATGTGATCTTCAGCGGCCTGTAAGGCGATCATGTGGTTGTTGACATAGAAATTGCGCCCAGAATTGGCAGGCAGCCCCAGTTCCTGAAACCATTCGGCCCAGCCGGTCCACTTTATCTGATCATAGCTCATATGTATCAGCGGCGCGCGCAGCAGGTCCGCGACGCAAGTGATACCTTCGGTGCGGGCAAATTCTCGGGTGCCGAGCGCGATGATCTTGTCACGATAAATCTTATGCACCTGACCTATCGCTTCATCCGCCGATCCGTATCCTACCGCGATGTCGCAGCGCGTGTTGGCACCCAGCACGTCGCTGACAATTTGCGACACGGTGATGGTCGGATGCTTGCGCCAGAATCGCGTGATCTGAGGCGTCAGCCACAAGGCGCTGACAGCCGTCGTCGCCCGGATCGTGACATCGACATGTTCGGGCCGCCGCTTCAGTTCGATCACCGCATCCGAGATGCTTTCGAGGCCGCGCTGCAGTCCCAACAGCAGGAAGGCGCCTTTTTCGGTCAACTCAACGCCGCGATGCAGCCTGCGAAACAGACTGCATCCCAGATCCTGTTCCAGGGCCTTGATCTGATGGCTGATTGCCGCGGGGGTAACGTTCAGTTCACGCGCCGCCGCCTTGAACCCCAGATTGCGAGCCGCCGCTTCAAAGCAGATCAGCGCAGTCATGGATGATGTGTCATAGGGTCTGGGCATATCGGATCTTTGGCTTATCTCAGCTAAGTCAGGATGAATTTTTCTGCCGTTGTCAAGTTTGACCGTCAGGCGGATGTTCGCTGTCAGATAACCGTCATCTGGAAGCCAGTCATGTCAGCAACCCAATCCAGCATTCAGGAGCTACTTGCGCGCCGCGTCCCCGGATATGCGCTTGAGCAGCCCTTTTACACCTCGCCCGAGATCTACCAGCTTGATCTGGAAAACATCTGGTACAAGGAATGGCTGTTCGCGCTTCCGGCGGCGCAGCTGCAAAAAGCGGGCAACTTCAACACGATGAAGATCGGCACCTATGAGGTCATCATCATAAGGGGCCGCGACGGTGAAATCCGTGCATTCCATAACTCGTGCCGTCATCGGGGGTCACAGATTTGCAAGACCCGCGAAGGCAAAGTGGCCAAGCTGGTCTGCCCCTATCACTCCTGGACCTATGATCTGGACGGCAAGCTGGTCTGGGCCGACAAGATGAACGCCGATTTCGATCCCTCGAAACACGGCCTGCGCGAAGTTGCGCTGCGCAATGTCAGCGGGTTGGTCTATATCTGCCTGTCGGACAATCCCCCGGATTTCGAAGAATTCGCCAGGACCGCCGCGCCCTATCTGGACGTGCATGACCTGAACGATGCCAAGGTCGCCTACAGTTCCTCGATCATTGAAAACGGCAACTGGAAGCTGGTCTGGGAAAACAACCGCGAATGCTATCACTGCAGCGCCAACCACCCGTCGCTGTGCCGGTCCTTCCCGCTGGACCCCGAAATGTCGGGGATCATGTCGGACGGCAGCATCTCGGCCAAGCTGCAAGCGCATTACGACCGCTGTGCCGCTGCCGGCGCGCCGGCGCAATTCGTCATCAATGAAACCGGCCAGTTCCGGCTAAGCCGCGTCCCGCTGGAAGGCGCTGCCGTCAGCTATACCATGGACGGCAAACCCGGCGTGACCAAACCGCTGGGCCGGGTGACCGTGCCGGATGCGGGCACGCTGCTGGTCTTCAACTATCCCACGACCTGGAACCATTTCCTGCCCGATCAGTCGATGGCCTTTCGCGTCATGCCGATCAGCCCGACCGAAACCGAGGTGACGACCTTCTGGCTGGTCCACAAGGATGCTGTCGAAGGCGTGGATTACGACCTTCAGCGTCTGACCGAGGTCTGGATCGCCACCAATGACGAAGACCGCGAAGTGGTCGAGGCGAACCAGAAGGGCATCAACAGCCCGGCTTTCGTGCCCGGACCTTACTCGGAATATTGGGAAAGCGGCGTGATCCAGTTCGTGGACTGGTATGCCGATACGATGGAACGCTCGCTGATGCCGCCGACCCGCATGGCGGCTGAATGAACGCACCGACCAAACCCCGGCTTGCCTTCTGGACGGATGCCGAAGAACTGGAATGCGCCTCGTTTCTGAACGAGGTGCCCAATGTAATGACCTTCACGTTCCAGTCGCCATCCGGGGCGCTGTTCAGCTTTGAACCCGGCCAGTTCCTGACATTGGAACTGCCCGTGCCGGGCGGGACGGTGCATCGGACCTATACCATCTCATCCTCGCCCTCGCGGCCCACATCGCTGACCATGACGGTCAAGGCGCAGCCGGATTCCATCGGCACGCGCTGGATGTTCGACAATCTGCGGCCCGGCGTCCGCATCAAGGCGATCGGGCCTGCGGGCCGGTTCTCGATGATGCAGAACCCGGCGGATAAATACCTGTTCATCTCGGCGGGGTCGGGCATCACGCCGATGATGTCGATGACGACGTTCATGTATGATTCCGGTCGCCAGCCCGACATCGTTTTTGTCAACTGCGCCCGCCGCCCGTCCGAGATCATCTTTCGCGAGAGGCTGGAGCACATGGCCTCGCGGATGCAGGGCATCGACCTGAAATGGATCGTCGAGGAACCCGACCCCTATCGGCCATGGACCGGCTATCGCGGGTTCTTCAACCAGCTGATGCTTGGGCTTATGGCCCCGGATTATCTGGAGCGTGAGGTGTTTTGCTGCGGCCCCGAGCCGTTCATGCAGGCTGTCCGCGATGCACTGGCGGGCCTGGGCTACGACATGGACCGCTATCATCAGGAAAGCTTCGGCGGCCCGCCGCAGCAGGCCGAAGCGGTTCCCGATGACATCGTGCCGCAGGATGACGCAGCGGCCGAGGTGACGTTTTCCGCGTCGGGCAAGACCGCGAAATGCGCCCAGACCGATACGATTCTGGCCACCGCCCGCGCGGCGGGCATCCCGATCCCCTCGGGCTGCGCCATGGGCATCTGCGGCACCTGCATCGTGCAAAAGCTGGATGGGCAAGTCCACATGGTCCATAACGGCGGCATCACTGATGACGACATCGAAGCGGGCTATATTCTTGCCTGCTGTTCGCGTCCGATCGGCAACGTGACCATTGACCTGTAGATTATGGCCTGCAGCCAGCTTAGTCGTCTGCCGATAGGCTATTTATCACGGGGCGGACCGCAGGTGATCCGGCAGAGTCGCCCCTTTTTGCTCATCGAACGTGCGAATCCGGCGGAGCATTTGATTTCCACTGAGACTTGATCTGGTGGCACGCGATGCATCTGATGCGTAAGTTCGATAATCGCGATCAGGGTGAAAATGCTTGCCACAAGCCGACCGCACCTTGGCAAGAGCCGGCTTTGGCACAGCCGCGATAGCCAAAGCGGGCTCTGTTCCGATACCGAAAAGCGGATGCGATTGCGGATCAAAATATACATCCGCAGGTATTTTGCGGGAACATCCTGCCCTGTCGGCGTTTGTGTGAACGAATGGCGGGGGAAGGTGTGCAGGGGCCGCGAAGCGACAAAGCCATATTGCCACGGCGCGCCGTGTGCCTTTTGCCGCTGGTGCTGATCGCAGGATGCACGGGCCGGCAATCTGCGCTGGCCCCGGCGGGCGAAGATGCCGCACAGCTTAAGCTGCTGCTTCTGGTCATGTTGGCGGGCGCGGTCGTACTGTGGCTGGCGCTGAACGGGCTGTTCTATTACGTCACCCGCATCCGTCCCGGCGCGTTTCATATCCGCCACGCCAACCGGCTGATTATCGGCGCAGGGGTCATCTTTCCGACCGTGCTGATCGGGGCGCTGTTGGCTTGGGGCCTGTCGATCATGCCGGGTCAGCGCGCGCCCGGCGACGGGCTGGTCATACGCGTCAAGGCCGAGGAATGGTGGTGGCGCGTCGAATACTGGCCGCAGGGGTCGGATGCCCCCATCACTTCGGCCAATGAAATCCGCCTGCCGACCGGCAGCCGGACCGAGCTGCGGCTGACTGCGAACTTGTACATCCATTCGCTGTGGATTCCGGCGCTTGGCGGCAAGATGGACATGATACCGGGGCGGGAAACCGTGCTGACGCTGCATCCCCAAGCTGCCGGAACCTATCGCGGCCAATGCGCCGAGTTCTGCGGCGCATCGCATGCGCTGATGGCGTTTGAAACCGTGGTGATGGAACCTGACGCATTTGCCGAATGGCTGCGGGCCGAGGCGGCGCCTGCCGCCGCACCCGGCGGTGCGGGCGCGGCGCTGTTTCGCGACGAAGGCTGCGGTGCATGTCACACCATTCGCGGCACCGATTTCGCGGGGACCGTCGGCCCGGACCTGACGCATCTGGCGTCCCGCGTCTCGCTTGGGGCGGGGATCATGCAGGTCAGCCGCGACGACCTGAAACGTTGGATCGCGCATACCGGAGACATCAAGCCCGAGGTGGCGATGCCAGCCTATGACTGGCTGTCCGATGCTGATCTGGACCATCTTGCGACCTATCTGGAGGGGCTGAGATGACTGACCGCACCCCGCGCGGCCCCTATCCCCCGACCGAGGAGATGCTGGCCGAGCCCGTCCCCGAGGAGATCCAGCGGGCGCAGTCCGAACGGCTGCGCAAGGTGTGGCAAACCAAGACCGGCATCCGCTATCTGATGTCCGTGAACAATTCCGAGGTCGGCAAGTGGTATTCGCTGACCTGCCTGGCCTTCATGCTGGTTGCGGGGGTGCTGGCGCTGCTGATGCGGGTGCAACTGGCCTATCCGCAGATGCAGTTTCTGGATGCCGACCGCTTCAACCAGTTCTTCACCATGCACGGTTCGGCGATGATGTTCCTGTTCGCCGTGCCCCTGTTCGAGGCAATGGCGATCCTGATCCTGCCCGCTTTCCTTGGGGCGCGCGACATGCCGTTTCCCCGCCTGTCGGCCTTTGGTTACTGGTCGTTCCTGATCGGCGGCATCTTCGTCCTTGGCTCGGTCTTTTTCGATGCCGCACCGAAATCGGGCTGGTTCATGTATCCGCCATTGGCGACCGAGGATGAGGGCGTCGGATCCGATATCTGGCTGCTGGGGCTGTCATTTATCGAGATCGCCTCGATCGCCGCTGCGGTCGAACTGATCGTCGGGGTGCTGAAATGCCGCCCGCCGGGGATGCGCGTTAACATGATGCCGCTTTACGCATGGTATGTTCTGGTCGTGGGCGGCATGATCCTGTTTGCATTCCCACCCCTGATTGCGGGCGATCTGCTGTTCGAGTTGGAGCGCGCGCTGGACTGGCCGTTCTTCGACCACACGCGCGGCGGCGATCCGATCTTCTGGCAGCACCTGTTCTGGATCTTTGGCCACCCCGAGGTCTATATCGTCTTTCTGCCATCCATCGCCATCGCGGCCATGGTGGTGCCGACTGTCGCACAGCGGCCCATCGTCGGCTATTCGTGGATCGTGCTGTCGGCGGTGGGCACGGGTTTTCTGTCCTTTGGCCTGTGGGTGCATCACATGTTCACCACGGGGCTGCCGCTGATCTCGCTTGGGTTCTTCTCGGCCGCGTCCGAGGCGGTGGTGATCCCGACCGGCATCCAGATTTTTGCGTTCCTTGCCACGTTGATGGTGGGGCGCGTGACGATCAGCCTGCCGCTGCTATGGATCGCGGGCGGGCTGGCCATCTTTACCGCAGGTGGACTGACAGGGGTGATGCTGGCCATCGCGCCGTTCGACTGGCAGGTGCATGACACCTATTTCGTCGTGGCGCATCTGCATTACACGCTGTTCGGCGGCATGATTTTGCCCGTCATGGCGGGGGTCTATTACTTCTTTCCGTTCTTCACCAAGCGGATGCTGTCCAAGCGTCTGGGCAAATGGGCTTTCTGGCTGATCTTTGGCGGCTTCAACCTGACATTCCTGCCGATGCATCTGACCGGGCTGCTGGGGATGCCACGCCGGGTTTTCACCTATCCCGGCGATCTGGGCTGGAACACGCTGAACCTGATTTCTACCGTGGGCGCGTTCATCATTGCGATGGGCTTTCTGATCTTTACCTACGACCTGCTACGTCCCGGCAAACCGCGCCTTTCCAGCCGCAATCCGTGGCGCGCGGGCACGCTGGAATGGTCCGACACCAAAACCGGCGAGGATTGGGGCGTGCGCTCGATCCCATATATCACCTCGCGCTATCCGCTTTGGGATCAGCCGAAGCTGGTCGAGCGGATGGATGCCGGCCGCTACTACCTGCCCGACGCTCCCGAGGGGCTGCGCGAAACCATGGTGACATCCGTGATCGACGCAAAGCCGGTGCAGGTCCAGCGCGTCACCGGGGACGCATGGATCACGCTTTGGGCAGCCGGGTTCACGGGGGGCTGTTTCATCCTGCCGACGTTCCATCTGTATGTGCCTGCGGTGATTTCTGGCGCGTTTGCGGTCGTCTGCATCCTATATTGGCTATGGACCTCGACCGCGCGAAAACCGGAAAAGCCGATGAAGGATGCGGGGCTGGGGTTAAGCTTGCCTACCTATTCCGCGGGGCCCGAGTCGGTCGGCTGGTGGGCCATGTGGATCACTATGCTGGGGGATTCGACGGCATTCGCATCCATCGTCTTCGGCTTCTTCTTCTATTGGACCAGCCGCGCAGATTTCCTGCCCGAAGGCGCGGCTCATGCCGATGCAGCGCTGTTGGCACTGTCGGTCATGGCGTTGGCGCTAGCCTGGGCGCTGACTTACGCCGCGCGTCACCTGAACCGCGCGGGACGCATCGCCGCCTGCCGCGCCGCGCTGATTGCCGCGCCGTTGCTGGCAGTCGCGGGTGGTGGGGTAATGGTGCTTTCAGTGATGCAGCTTGCGCCCAGCAGTCACGTCTATCCTGCCGTGGTCTGTGCTCTGGTCATCTGGACCGTCGCACATGTAGCGGTCGGTGTAGTGATGCAGCTTTACTGCCTTGCGGGCAGCGCTTTTGGCAAGATCGACCCCGACCATGACGCCGATCTGTGGAACGTCACGCTGTATTGGCATTTCCACGTCCTGACGGTGCTGGTCACCGCTGCCATCATCGGCCTTGCGCCGCGATTGCTATGAAGGGGACGGGATGAGCCATCAGGACCAAGACGAGTTTCGCGACGAAAGCGTCAGCCTGTGGCGCATCGCGTTTGCACCCACGGTCTGGGCGTTCCATTTCCTGCTTTGCTATGCGGGCGGCGCGGTCTGGTGCGCCAAGTTCGGTGCAGCGCAGGGCGTCGGGTTTCTGCGCATCTCGGTTCTTGGGCTGACGGTTCTGGCATTGGCGCTGATCGTCTGGCAGGGCTGGCGATCCGCGCGCCAATGGGAACCGCATGACGCCAGCGCCACCGACCTGCACCGCCCCGAAAGCCGCCACCGCTTTCTGGGCCATGCGGCATTTCTGTTGTCGATCATCTCGGGCGTGGGGGTGATCTACGTCGCCCTGCCCGCCCTGTTCATCACAAGCTGCCGATGAGCGCGCGCCCCGCATATGCCGTTGTCGGGCTGGCGCTGCTGGCCCTGATCTGGCTGTTGCCCGACAGCGCGGCCCCACGCTTTCCGCTGCATATGCTGCGACATATGGTGCTGGTGGCGCTGGCCGCGCCGCTGCTGGTGCTGGGATTTCCAAGATTGGGTCGCTTGATGGCGATGCCCGCATTGCTGGCGACCGGGCTGGAATTGCTGCTGGTCTGGGGCTGGCATCTGCCCGCCGCACATGGCGCCGCTTACCGGATGCCCACGGCCTTTGTGCTTGAGCAGGCGACATTCCTGCTCGTGGGGCTGTTCGTCTGGGCGGGCTGTCTGCACGGGCCAAGGCTGGTGGGGGCCGGTGGATTGCTGCTGACCTCGATGCATATGACCTTGCTCGGCGCGCTGCTGACGCTGGCCCCGCGCGATCTTTACGCGCAGTTTTGCGGGACGCCCCCCGACCCGGAGGGACAGGCCGTGGGCGGTATGCTGATGCTGGCCATCGGCACGCCCATCTATCTGCTGGCTGGTGTGGCTTTGGCCGCCCGCGCCTTGTCTGATCGCGAGGCTGCGATATGAGGCTTGTCCTTGCCACACTTGCCGCTGTAGCCGCACTGGCCGGAATTGTCGGGGCGGCGGTGGTCTTTCTGGGCCTGTTCGACACCTCGGCCCGGAAAGGCCATTGGAAGATCACCGACTGGGCCATGCACACAACTTTTGAAAATGCGGTGGCATGGCGCGCAGATGCGGACCCGCCGCCCGATCTGGACGATCCCGCGCTGATCGAACTGGGCGCGCGGCATTATGACAGCGCCTGCAAGATGTGCCACGCCGTGCCGGGCGAACAGGCCAGCGCCACCATCGCAGCGATGGTCCCCCCTCCTCCGCCGATCACGCGCGCCGTGCAGCCGTGGACCCCGCAGGAAATGCATTGGATCGTCGATCAGGGCGTGAAGATGACCGGAATGCCCGCATGGCCCACTGCTGGGCGCAAGGATGAGGTCTGGGCAGTCGTGGCCTTTCTGGCGGCCATACAGCGCGGCATGGATGCCGCCGGATACGCCGCCCTGACCGCCCCCGCGCCCCAAGGATATTGCGCCAGTTGTCACGGCGCACAGGGAACCACCCGCGCCCCGCGGCTGGACATCCTGACGCCGGAATACATCGCCGATGCGCTGGCGGCATATCGTTCCGGCGCGCGGCCCAGCGGGATCATGGCCCATGCCGTGGCGCAAATCCCGCCGCAGCGCGACAGTGAACTTGCCCGCGCGCTGGCCGCATTACCCGGACCCGCAGACCCGCAGCCCAAGGCGCCGGGTATCGGGGAAACGCTGGCTGGGGCGGGCCGCAAGGGTGTGCCCGCCTGTCTGGCCTGCCACGGTGTGTCGAATGAAAATCCGCGCATCCCCCGACTGGATGGGCAGGGCGCGGAATATCTGCGCGCGCAACTGTTTCTGTGGCGCGACGGGCATCGGGGCGGCGCAGCGCGGCATCCGCTGATGTCTGCCGCCGCGCAAGACCTGACCGATGCCGAAATCGACGCGCTGGCCGATTACTTTGCCCGAAAGTGACGCGCCTGCACCGAAGGCGAAAGGCTTTGCCGCCTGTGGAAAATGCTCTGAAACCGGCAGTCATCCGCTTGATTGCGGACGATAATGCCGCGCGGCCTGTCGTTTAGGTCATGCAGCCCGCCACGGCCCGTTAATTGGATGCTTTCTGCCTGCCCCGTTATAAACTGAAGACCTCTGCGGTGGCCTGCCTGCCGCAGCCCAAAGCGAGTGTCCAAAGGACGCCAAGAACACGGCCAACGCGCCGAAATCACCAACGGGAGTTCAACAAGACATGAAAAAGATACTGTTCCTGACCTCGGCAATATGCGGGCTGGCGGTCGCCGCCCAAGCGCAAGAGGTCAACGTCGTCTCATGGGGCGGATCCTATGAGAAATCGCAGGTCGAGGCTTATAACAAGCCCTTTACCGAAAAGACTGGCATCAAGGTCAATATGACCGCCGCCGACAACCCCGCGACCCCGCTCAAGGCGCAGGTCGAGGCGAAGAACATCACGGGCGACGTCTTCGACATCGAGACCTCGGACGCGATCCGGCTTTGCGACGAAGGTGCGCTGGTCGAAATCGATCCCGCCAGCCTGCCCGCCGCACCAGACGGCACGGCGGCATCCGACGATTTCATCCCCGGCGCGCTGCAGGATTGCGCGGTCGCCAATATCTTCTGGGGCACGGTCATCGCCTTCGATACGACCAAATTCTCGGGCGAGAAGCCTGCGAAGGCGGCGGATTTCTTTGACACGGCCAAGTTTCCCGGCAAACGCGGCCTGCCCAAGAACCCCAAGCGGACGCTGTATCTGGCGCTGATCGCCGATGGCGTTCCGGCGGCAGATGTCTATGACGTGCTGTCCACGCCCGAAGGTGTTGACCGCGCGTTCGCCAAGCTGGAAACGATCAAGGCCGACACGGTTTGGTGGGAGGCAGGCGCGCAGCCCGTGCAATTGCTGGCCGATGGCGAGGTCGTGATGGCCACCGGCTATAACGGTCGCTTTTTCGATGCCATGGTCGCCGAGGGTAAACCCTTCGAGATCATCTGGGACGGGCAGTATATGGACATGGATATGTTCGCCATTCCCAAGGATTCGCCCAATCCCGAGGCCGCGCTGGAATACCTGAAATTCGCCACCGACACGCAGCGGCTGGCCGATCAGGCGAAATGGATCGCCTATGGCCCGTCGCGCAAAAGCTCGGCTGCACTGGTGGGGATGTATCAGGACGGCAAGACCGAAATGGGTCCACATATGCCCACCAACCCCGAACATATGACGACCGCCGTGATGGATGACCCGGAATTCTGGGTCGATCATCAGGCCGAACTGTCCGAACGCTTCAATTCCTGGCTTGCAGCCAGCTGAATCGCGACCGCCGTCCGGGCCCTGTCCGGGCGGCATACCAACTGTCCGGGTGTGTGCAGCATTAAAAAACTTGCTCCACACAAGGTCTGTGTGTAGCAAAGATATGTTTGATGCGCATACAGCCAAGGAAACAGCGTGCCAGCATTGTCCCACTCCAGAACGGCGCAGGTCGCCTATCTTGACCTGTTGCGCCTGCATCTGGATGAACATGCCGCCGACCTGATCGGCAGCATCGAGGAACGGCATCGCAACGGTCGCACCTATCTTTACGACCGTTTCCGCATCGGGACCGAAATGAAAAGCTGCTATCTGGGCGAGGACACCCCGGCCCTGCGCGAAAGGCTTGCAAAGGCGGCGGCGCTAAAGGATCAGGCAACGGCACGCAAGGACAAGATGTCGCGTCTGGCCCGCGTGCTGCGCGCCGAAGGTTTCATCCCGACAGACCGCGACACCGGATCGCTGCTTATGGCGTTCGCGCGTGCCGGAGTGTTCCGGTTGGGCGGCACGATTGTCGGCACCGCCGCATATGCGCTGTACCAGGGCGAACTGGGCGTCCGGTTCGATACAGACGAACTGGCACAGACCGGAGACATAGATTTCGCCAGTTTCGAAAAGCTGTCGGTGGCCTTGGGCGATAGGGTCGAACAAGAGCCGGGTCAGATCCTTCAATCGCTGAAATTCGATCCCGTGCCCGGTATCGGCGACCGACAGGTCTGGAAATGGCGTCAGAACCACGGGGATGCCATGGTCGAATTCCTGACGCCCGCATTTGGCGATGAACGGGTCAAACCTCTGCCAGCCCTGGGCGTCAGCGCACAGGGATTGAATTATCTGAACTATCTGCTGGCCGAGCCGATCCATGCCGTTGCGCTTTACCGCTCGGGCGTGCTTGTGCAAATTCCACGCCCCGAGCGTTTCGCGATCCATAAACTGATCGTTGCGGACCGCCGACGCGGCGGCCCCGCGCAGCTGAAGGCGCGCAAGGATCTTGGTCAGGCCGCATTTCTGATTTCGGTGCTGGCCCAGGACCGACCCGACGATCTGCTGGCCGCCTATCAGGACGCCCTGTCGCGTGGCCCGCGATGGCGTGAACGGATCGCGTCCAGCCTGTCGAAAATGCCCGATACCGCAAAGGAATTGGGCCAGTTGGCCTGATCGCGGCTCGCTTTGGCGCCGGGCATGGTGCGGGCCGTCAAGGCAACCCTATCGCCCGATGCGACCATTTCGTGGTCAACGCGAAGGTCATGTTTCCTGCGCCAGCATCGCCACCAGCTCTGTCAGCGGCCTTGATCGCTCCGCGCTTGCGGGCCAGACCAGATAATAGCGCCCCTCGACAGTCAGATAGTGCGGGAATGCCGGTGACAGGCGACCACGCAGAAACTCCGCTTCGGCCAGATAATCCGGCAGCAGGGCAAGGCCGAAACCCAATACGGCACCTTCGGTCAAAGTAAGATACTGGTCGAACAACATGCCGCGCAGCCTTGCGGCCTCAACGCCTTGGGCGGTAAACCACTCCTCCCACGCGCCGGGGCGGCCTTCCAGATGCAGCAGTGGCATGTCCAGAAGCGCGGCGGCGTCGCCATGCCGCTTGGGCCGCAGATCGGGCCTGCAACAGGGGATCACCCGCTCGCCGGAAAGCGGAAGCCAGTTCACGCCCGGCCAATCCTGCAAGCCGAAATGCACCGCCGCATCAAAGCCGGTCTGCGCGAAATCGAAAGGCGCAAGCCGCGTGCTGAGGTTGATCGAGATTTGCGGATGTTCTGCCGCAAAGCGGTGCAGCCTTGGTGCCAGCCAGTGCATCCCGAAAGCGGGTCGGATCGCAAGGTTCAGACTGGCGCGCTCGCCCGCCGCCCGGATCTTCAGACTGGCATGTGCCAGATCCTGCAGATAGCCGCGCGCCGACTGCGCATAGGCGCGTCCGCTTGCGGTCAGTGCCACGCCGCGCCCGTCACGACGCACCAGCTCGACCCCCAACTGTTCCTCAAGCACCTTCAGCTGGCGGCTGACCGCAGAATGCGTCAGCGCCAGATCATCCGCCGCAGCGGTGACCGAGCCAAGCCGATCTACCGCCTCAAGCGCAAGCAGGGAATTGACCGAAGGCAGGAATCGTCGCGGTGCGATCATGTGAGTTTTTCTTTATTATCCGTCAAAAATCTACGCTATTTCCCAAGGACCGGCCAGGTAATCTGGAACCAGATCAAACATAATGAATGGCGGGCCGGATGATCGGCAAAGGAAACCTGTGGCGGGCTACTGCCTGTAATTCGACGGAAACGCCGATGCTGGACAGCGACCTGACGGTCGATCTGGCGATCGTCGGCGGCGGGTTCACCGGCAATGCCGCGGCGCTTGAGGCGGCCAGACGCGGCGCAACGGTCGCCATGTTCGAAGCGAAAACCATAGGCCATGGCGGGTCGGGTCGGAATGTGGGTCTGGTCAATGCGGGCTTGTGGCTGCCCCCCGAACAGGTGATCGAGCAGATGGGCGCCAAGGCCGGTCAGCGCCTGATGGGGTTTCTGGCGGATGCGCCCGCGCGTGTCTGGGCGCTGATCCAAAACCACGGCATAGATTGTGAAGCCAAGCGTAACGGGACGCTGCACCTTGCCCATTCCCCAGCCGGTCAGCGCGATCTGGCCCGGCGTCACCGGCAGGGCCGCGCCATGGGTTGGCCGGTCGCGTTGCTGGACGCCTCCGAAACGGCGCGTCGCACGGGCAGCACCGCGTTTCACGGTGCGCTGTTCGATCCGCGTGCCGGAACCATCCAGCCGCTGTCCTATGTCATGGGCATTGCGCGGGCCGCGACCGCTGCCGGGGCACATCTGCACGAAGGCAGTCGTGTCAGCCATATCCGCCGTCATCAGGGCACGTGGCATCTGACCGTAAACGGTCATCACGTTCGCGCGGCAAATCTGCTGCTGGCGACCAACGCCTATTTCGACGGGATCGAGATGGGCTTTCAGCCCCGGATCGTCGCCGTCAGCTACTTCCAGATCGCCACCGCGCCGATGCCGCAGGCCATGCGCGACCGTATCCTGCGCAGAGGCGAGGGGTGCTGGGACACCCATACCGTCATGTCGTCCTTTCGCACCGATGCTGCGGGCCGTTTCATCATCGGCGGCATCGGTAATCTGGAAGGTCCGGGGCGCGACATCCATTTGGGCTGGGCGCGCAGAAAGCTGAAACAGACCTTTCCCGAACTGGCCGACCTGCCCTTTGAATACGACTGGCGTGGGCGGATCGCGATGACCAGCGACCACATCCCCAAACTTGTGCGGTTCGGACCCGATGCATTGGCCGCGTTCGGATATTCCGGGCGCGGGATCGGGCCGGGCACGACCTTTGGCACGCTGGCAGCAGTGGCCTTGCTGGAAAATGACGATACGGTTCTGCCAGTGATGCCGGTCGATGCGCATGACGAACGCCTGACGACCCTGCGCGAGGCCTATTACGAGAGCGGCGCGATCCTGACCCATGCGGTAGCCGCACGCGGTTGATCCCGCTTCGGCCGCATATCGGTCGCTGCACCTGCCGCAGACCGTATGGCACTGGGGAATGCGTTACATATCCTTGACCAGCCGCAGCGCGTCATAGATCGCGGCGTGGGTATTGCGGGCGGCCACCGCGTCACCGATGCGGAACAGGCGGAATTTGCCTTCGGGGTTTTTGCACAGCGATTGCAGACCGCCGGTGGTCAGCGCCTCGTAATCCACCTCTCCCAAATTCGACGATTGGGGTTTCAGGTCAAAATAAAGCTCATCCAGCGGCCGGGTGCCGTGGTTGACCACCACCTGATCGACCAGCCGGTCGCGGCTGACGCCGCCGTAATCGCTGCCCAGCGTGGCGCGCAGCTGGTTGCCGTCGCGCGCCACCGACATCAGCCGCCACGTCACCGTGAAGATGGTGTCCAGCTTTTGCAGGCTGCGCATATAGGGCACCAGATTCATCGCCATCACCTCGGGCGAGAAGGCGCGGTCGGGGGTCACGATCTCGACCTTGGCGCCGGTCGCTGCGATCAGATCGGCGGCTTGCAGCGCCGCGTGGTCGCCCGCATCGTCATAGATCAGCACGTTCTGGCCCGGCTTCACGTCACCCGCCAAGATGTCCCAGGCCGAGACGACCAGATCATTGCCCGCGTTCAGCACCTCGGTATGGGGCAAACCGCCGGTGGCGATGATGACCTCGTCCGGGTCGGTCGCCAGCACATCCGCTTCATCGGCGAAGGTATTGAAATTGAACGTGACCCCATGCTTTTCGCACATCGCCTGACGCCATGCGATGATCGAGATCATCTCGCGCCGGCGTTCCTGCAACGCGGTCAGGCGGATCTGGCCACCGGGCTGGTCGGCGGCCTCGAAGACGGTCACGGCATGGCCGCGTTCGGCTGCGACGCGGGCGGCCTCCATCCCCGCAGGACCGGCGCCGACAATGGTGATGCGTTTCTTGACCTCGGCCGCCGGGATGGTCTGGGGCATGGCCTCTTCGCGGCCCGTCGCGGCATTGTGCAGGCAGAACGCCATGCCGCCCTGATAGATGCGATCGAGACAATAATTCGCGCCGACGCAGGGCCGGATGTCGTCTTCGCGCTTTTCGACGATCTTGCGGACGACATGCGGGTCGGCCATGTGGGCGCGGGTCATGCCGACCATGTCGACCAGCCCCGCCGCGATGGCGTGGCGCGCGGTCGGCACGTCGGGGATTTTGGCGGCGTGGAAGGTGGGGAAGTTGGTGGCCTTCTTGACCTGGCCCGCGAACTCCAGATGCGGCGCGTTGCGCATCCCCTGCACAGGGATCACGTCGGTCAAGCCGGCATCGGTGTCGATATGGCCGCGCACCACGTTCAGGAAATCGACCAGCCCGCTATCCTTCAGCTTTTGCGAAATCTCGATGCCGTCCTTGGCGTCGAAACCACCCGGCAGATCCTCGTCGCCAGTATAGCGCACGCCCAGCAGGAAATCCTCGCCGCAGCGTTCGCGGATGCCCCGCAGAACGTCGAAGGTGAAACGCAGGCGGTTATCCAGACTGCCGCCATAGGGGCCGTCCAGATCGTTGGTCAGGGGGGACCAGAACTGGTCCATCAGGTGGCCATAGGCCTGCAATTCCAGACCGTCCAGTCCCGCCGCCTTCATCCGCTCGGCGGCATCGACGTAATCGCCGATGATGCGCTGGATGTCCCAATCCTCCATCTTCTTGGGGAAGGACCGGTGCGCGGCCTCGCGTTCATGGCTGGGCGACACGACAGGCAGCCAGTCGGCCTTGTCCCAGCGGGTGCGGCGGCCCAGATGGGTCAACTGGATCATCACGGCGCAGCCATGGTCGTGGCATTCATTGGTCAGCTGTTTCATCCAGCCGACGACCTCGTCTTTCCAGGCCAGGATGTTGTTGAAGACCGGCGGGCTGTCGCGCGACACCGAGGCCGATCCCGCTGTCATCGTCAGCGCCACGCCCGCCTTTGCCCGCTCAACGTGATAGGCGCGATAACGATCCTTGGGCATCCCGTCTTCGGGATAGGCAGGTTCATGGCTGGTGATCATGATGCGGTTGCGAAGCGTCAAGTGCTTCAATTGGAACGGTTGCAGAAGGGGATCGTTCGACATTGGCTCTGCCCGGAAAGGTGGAAATGCTGACGGCAAGAAATCATTAAAATGTTCACCTATGTCAATTAGAAAATCATTCGTGAACGGGCTGCGCCCAAAAATGCACATTCGTCTTGCCGTGTCGCCTAATCCGCCCTATCAGGAGCGTATGGAGCAAGTGAACGCATCCGAAACAGGTTGGCGCGGTTCGCGCGAAGGATGGCTGGAAGCAGGCTATCAGGCGCTGATCGACAGCGGTATTGATGCAGTCAAGATCCTGCCCTTGGCCAAGCGGCTGAACCTGTCGCGCACCAGCTTTTACTGGTTCTTTGAAGATCGAGAGGCCCTGCTCGCGGCTTTGCTCGAGGGGTGGGAACAGCGCACCACAAAGCCCTTGATCGAATCCACGACCGCCTATGCGGAAAGCCGCGCGGAAGCGATGCTGAACGTGCTGACATGCTTCCTGTCATCCAACAGCTTTGATTCCAGATTGGAATTTGCAGTGCGTAGCTGGGCCTTGCAGGACGACCGGGTGGCTGCACGGATGAAAATCGCCGATGAGGCGCGACTGACGGCATTGTCGCGGATGCTTGTGAAATGGGGCATCAGCGAACAGGAAGCCGATATTCGGGCACGGACGATCTACCTGACGCAGATCGGCTATATCTCGATGCAGGTGAGCGAAGATATTGAGACGCGCTTGATGCGCATTCCCCTTTACGTCAAGATTTACGTAGATCAGGAACCGCAACCTCGCGAGATCGCAAGGTTCAACGCCAGGTTCCGCGCCCCGGTATTGTGACGGCATCGGACGATCCTGTCCGGCCGCATTTCTTAGATTTAGATCAGGCAGGCGTTTGCATCCTTGCCCGCTTGTGGCGATGCCGCTGTCCTTGGCGTGCCTGATTATGTTCAGCCAAGTCACGCACAGGTTCTGTTATGAATGCGCAATGCTCGCATCTGAACTTTTTACCGACAGTAATGAACATTTTGTTGCAAGACTGTGATCGACTCTGTAGCGAAGAAACGGGGAACGCTTTCTACGATTCAAGGATCGACGACATGCGTGTGGGTATCATCGGTGGAACGGGATGGCTGGGATCAGCCTTGGGCCAGCGTCTGCTGGCACAGGGCATCGTGTCGCCTGACGATCTTATCTTGCTGAACCGCAGCGGCCCCAAGGAAAGCTTTCATGGTCATCGCGTCCGCTGGGCGCAGGATGCGTCCGAGCTTGCAGCACTGGCGGATGTCATCGTCGTTTCCGTGCGTCCGCAGGACTGGCCTGCTGTGCAATTTGACGCCTCGGGCAAACTGGTCATCTCGTTCATGGCCGGCATACCGTTCAGCGACATGACGCGCGTGGGCGGCAGGGTCGTGCGGGCGATGCCGAACGCGGCAGCCGAAATCGGCACGTCTTATTCGCCGTTCTGGGCCGGGCCGGGTGTAACCGATACGGATCGCGGCGTGGTCATCCGGCTGCTGTCGGCTATCGGAACCACCGACGAACTGGGCAATGAGGAACAGATCGACCTGATGACCGCCCTGCCCGGCTCGGGCGCGGCCTATCCCGCGCTTATGGCGGTTGCCATGGCGCGTTTCATGCAGGCGCAGGGCGTTGCCGAAGACATCGCATGGCCCGCGACCGAAGCTGCGGTCTGCGGCGGGGCCGCGATGCTGGTCGGGCAGACGCAGAAAGCGGAAAGCCTTTTGGCCGCATATCTTGATTATCGCGGCACCACTGCGGCTGGCATCGACGCCGCCGAAGCGGCCGGCTTCAGCGCCGCTATCACGCAGGCGTTGCAGGCCGCCACCGAGAAAACCCGCCGGATAAGCGCGGAACTGCCCGGTTAGGGCCAGATTGCCATTGCCCGATGACGAAGCGGTAGCGTCGCGGGTCAAATCATCAAGACCGCAACAGGGAAAACATAATGAACAGACTTGCTTTCACGATTGCCGCGGCCATCCCGGCTATCGCATTTTCAACGGCTGCCAGCGCGGAATGCGGATCGTTCACCATCGCCAGCATGAACTGGCAAAGTGCCGAAGTGTTGGCCAATCTTGACCAGCTTATCCTGAACGAAGGCTATGGCTGCGACGCCGAGATTACCACCAGCGACACGGTTCCCGCCATCACCTCGCTAGTAGAAAAGGGCCAGCCGGAAATCGTGCCGGAATCATGGGTCGATCTGGTCCCCGAGGTGGTTGCAGGCGGCCTGAAGGACGGCAAGATCGTTGAACTGTCGCGGTCGCTTTCCGATGGCGGGCAGCAGGGCTGGTTCATTCCCCGCTATATGCTGGATGAACACCCCAACCTGAACAAGATCGAAGAAATCCTTGCCAATCCGCAGCTGTTCCCCGCGCCGGAAGATGCCTCAAAAGGCGCGGTTTATAACGGTCCCGCCGGCTGGGGCGGCACGATCATCACCAGCCAGCTTGCCAAAGCCTTCGACATCGAAGGCAAGGGTTTCACACTGGTCGATACCGGATCGGCCGCTGGGCTGGACGGTTCGATGGCGCGGGCCTATGAACAAAAGGCACCCTGGCTGGGCTTCTATTGGTCCCCGACTTCGATGCTGGGCAAATATGACATGGTGCCGGTCGATTTCGGCGTCCAGAACGACATGGCGGAATGGAAGCGCTGCACTTCGGTCGCGGATTGCACCGATCCCAAGCCGAACGCCTTTCCGCGCGACAATGTCTTCACGCTGGTGTCGTCGGAATTCGCCGAGAAATCCGATCCGGGCGTGATCGACTATCTGAAGAAGCGCAGCTGGGACAACAACACCGTCAACCAGTTGATGGCATGGATGACCGACAATCAGGCGACCGGCGAAGATGGCGCGCGCGAGTTCCTGAAGCAGCATCCCGACATGTGGACGCAATGGGTCACGCCGGAAGCGGCTGAAAAGATCAAAGCCGCCCTTTGAACGGACCGGGGCCGCTGCGCGCGGCCCCCATCCTTCCTGTCGTAGCCCACCCATTGATGAGGTCGCCATGACTTGGTTCAACAAATTCCCCCAACTCGATGACGGATTTCTGCGAGATCTGAAAAAGGTCATCGACGACGGCTTCCGGTCCTTCACCCGCAACTATGGCGACGCCATCGAAAGCATCTTTGAGCCGCTGCGCCACTTTCTGGTCTGGTCCGAAAACCTGCTGACGAACACGCCATGGCCCATCATCCTGATCGTCATCGCGGCCATCGCTTGGTTCGCCAGCCGCAGCATCAAGATCGTTCTGGCAAGCATCATCACCCTATGCCTGATCGGCGCGTTCGGCATGTGGGACGACACGATGAAGACCATTTCGATGATCCTGACATCCACCCTGCTGGCGATCGCGGTCGGGCTGCCGATCGGCATCCTGATGTCGCGATCGGACCGGGTGCAGGCCTTCGTCAACCCGATCCTTGACGTGATGCAGACCATGCCCAGCTTCGTCTATCTGATTCCGGTGGTCATGCTGTTGGGCATTGGCAAGGTGCCGGGCCTGATCGCGGTCGTGATCTATGCCATCCCGCCGATGATCCGCCTGACCAATCTGGGTATCCGGCAGGTCGATGGCGAGGTGCTTGAAGCCGCCGACGCCTTCGGGTCGTCGAAATGGCAACGGCTGGTCAAGGCCGAGCTGCCGCTGGCCCTGCCGACCATCATGGCGGGCATCAACCAGACCATCATGATGGCGCTGGCCATGGTCGTCATCGCCTCGATGATCGGCGTGCAGGGGCTGGGTCAGCCGGTGCTGAAGGCGATTTCCAACCAGTATTTCACGCTGGGCCTGTTCAACGGCCTTGCAATCGTCGGCATCGCCATCCTGTTCGACCGCATCAGCCAGGCCTGGGGCCAACGCCTGCAAAAACACCGCGGAGGTGGCCATGTCTGAACCTATCGGCATCGAAATCAAGAACCTGTTCAAGATCTTCGGCGCGCGTGGCCGCGACTTCATCGACGCCATCAACCGCGGCATGACCAAGCAGGAACTGAACGACCAGCACCGCCATGTCCTTGGGCTGCGTGACATCAATATCAGCATCCCGGCGGGCGAGATTCAGGTTGTGATGGGGCTGTCCGGCTCGGGCAAGTCCACGCTGATTCGCCATATCAACCGCCTGATCGACCCGACCGCCGGCGAAATCCTGATCGAAGGCACCGATGTGGTGAAGATGTCGCCCGAGACGCTGCGCGCGTTCCGGATGCGCAAAACCGCCATGGTTTTTCAAAAGTTCGGATTGCTGCCGCACCGAACCGTCATCGAAAACGTCGGCTACGGGCTGGAGATTCAGGGCGTCGACGCCGCCGCGCGCAACAAGACCGCAATGCGCTGGATCGAACGTGTCGGCCTTTTGGGGTTCGAGACGAAATATCCGGCCCAGCTTTCGGGCGGGATGCAGCAGCGCGTCGGGCTGGCCCGCGCCTTGGCTAACGACGCCCCGATCCTGTTGATGGACGAAGCCTATTCGGCGCTGGACCCGCTGATCCGCTATGACATGCAGACCGTGCTGCTGGACCTGCAACGCGAGGTCCGCAAGACCATCGTCTTCATCACCCATGATCTGGACGAGGCCTTGCGCATTGGCGACCGAATCGCGCTTTTGCGCGACGGCTCGGTCATCCAGCAGGGCACGGGTCAGGACATCGTGCTGAACCCCGCCGACGATTACGTCGCGAACTTTGTCCAGCACGTCGATCGCGGCAAGGTGCTGCGTGTCGGCTCGGTCATGGAGCCGCTGAACGGTGCCAGCCTGCCCGAGGCCGTGGTCCGTTCCGACCTGTCGCTGGCCGAGGCGCTACGCGATATGATGACCCGCGGTATCCAGAACCTGGGCGTGCATGATCCAAACGGAACGCCTGTCGGGCAATTGTCCATGCAACGCGCTATCGCGGTTTCGGCTGGGGCCTGACCGGAACGGCGCGCCAGTGCTGCTGGCGTGCCGCTGCGAAGGCGATTTAAGCAGCGTAACCCGAAGACGATTCGACTGGCGGAACAGGGTCCAGTCCCTATTCGATTCTGTCCTCGGCTGCTTGTAACGCGATCATACATTGGTTGATGCGCCATCCGCAGCTGGCGGCACTCCCACGCAGCGACGTCTTGTTCCAATGTGCACGAACCCAAGGTCCGTTCCGCTGTTACCGGCCTTTATCCGGCGCGACCGTTTCCCAATGAAGCATCGGATTAGTCTTTGTCCCGCAGATGGTGCCGATCTCTGGGGGATTTGGCATCATTGCCCAAACTTTAGGCATTTATTCCTTGGGGCTAATTTATTCTCTCACGAAGAAAGTTTTCATTTGAGGAAAATCATCTTCCTGCTAATCAATAAGCAGAGAGACATTCATGGCACGGAGAAGAACATGTGCGGCATCGTTGGCCTGTTCCTGAAAAAAGAGGACCTGCGCCCTCAGCTGGGCGAGCTGCTGACCGACATGCTCATCACCATGACAGATCGCGGACCCGACAGCGCCGGCATCGCGATCTATGGCGATGACAGCGGCAAGCTGAAGATCACGGTCCAGTCAGATACACCTGACGCGACGTTCGAAGGTCTGGACGCCGCACTGTCGGCGGCGCTGGATGCCCCGGTTTCGATGCGCGTCGTCGATACCCACGCCGTCCTGACGCTGCCCGACGGTGCCGAGGCGCAAGCCCGCGCTTTCATGGCCGAAAAAGGCATCCGCATCATGGGTGCCGGCCATTCGATGGAAATCTACAAGGAAGTCGGCCTGCCCAAGGATGTGGCCGAGCGTTTCCACCTGCGCGACATGGTCGGCAGTCACGGAATTGGCCACACCCGCATGGCCACCGAAAGCGCCGTGACGACGTTGGGTGCGCACCCCTTTTCGACCGGGGCCGACCAGTGTCTGGTGCATAACGGGTCGCTGTCGAACCATGCCGGGATGCGGCGTGAACTGGCGGCCAAGGGCTTCCTGACCCAGACCCAGAACGACACCGAAGTCGCCGCGACCTATATCTCGTCCCGTCTGGCCGAAGGGGCCAATCTGGGGCAGGCGCTGGAAGGCACGCTGGACGATCTGGACGGCTTCTTCACCTTTGTCGTCGGCACCAAGAACGGCTTCGGCGTGGTGCGCGACCCCATTGCGTGCAAACCTGCCGTCATGGCCGAAACCGATGATTACGTGGCCTTTGGCAGCGAATACCGCGCCTTGGCCAACCTGCCGGGCATCGAAAACGCCCGCGTGTGGGAACCCGAACCCGCCACCGTCTATTTCTGGGAGCGCTGATAAGATGCAGACCATCGACATGGCCAAGACCGAGTTGCGCGAGCTGAACCAGACGCTGCAAGCCCAAGCCAAGGACACCAACCAGACTGCTTGGGTGATCGAAAACCCGAAAGGTGCCCATGCCATTGCCGTCGGCCTTGATGCGCCGATCGAGGTCACGGTGAAAGGCTCGACCGGCTATTACTGCGCGGGCATGAACAAACAGGCCACCGTGCATGTGACCGGCTCGGCCGGTCCGGGGGTCGCGGAAAACATGATGTCGGGCACCGTCATCATCGAAGGCGACGCCAGCCAATATGCCGGAGCCACCGGCCAGGGCGGGTTGCTGGTCATCAAGGGCAACGCATCCTCGCGCTGCGGGATTTCGATGAAGGGCATCGACATCGTGGTGCATGGCAATATCGGCCATATGTCGGCCTTCATGGCGCAATCGGGCAACCTTGTCGTCTGCGGCGATGCGGGCGACGCGCTTGGCGACAGCCTTTACGAGGCGCGGCTTTTCGTGCGCGGCAGCGTCAAGTCGCTGGGCTCGGACTGCATCGAAAAGGAAGTGCGCCCGGAACATCTCGACATCCTGCGCGACCTGCTGGAACGTGCGGGCAGCGATGCCAAACCCGAGGAGTTCAAGCGTTACGGCTCCGCCCGCAAGCTTTACAACTTCCACGTCGATCACGCTGGCGCCTACTGATGAGGGACATCATGGAAAAGACCCCCCAAACGCTGCCCCGCGACAGCTGGACCTATTCGCCCGAGATCAACGCCGAAATCCGCCGCGCTGCCGATACCGGCATCTATGACATTCGTGGCGGTGGTGCCAAACGCAAGGTGCCGCATTTCGACGACCTGCTGTTCCTTGGCGCGTCCATCAGCCGCTATCCGCTGGAAGGTTACCGCGAAAAATGCGACACCTCGGTCGTCCTTGGCACGCGCTTTGCCAAGAAGCCGATCGAACTGAAAATCCCCGTGACCATTGCCGGCATGTCCTTTGGCGCGCTGTCCGGTCCGGCCAAGGAAGCCTTGGGTCGCGGCGCGACGCTGGCAGGCACCTCGACCACCACCGGCGACGGCGGCATGACCAACGAGGAACGCGGCCATTCGGAAAAGCTGGTCTACCAGTATCTTCCCAGCCGCTACGGCATGAACCCCGACGATCTTCGTCGCGCTGACGCCATCGAGATCGTGGTCGGCCAAGGCGCGAAACCCGGCGGCGGCGGTATGCTGCTGGGCCAGAAGATCACCGAGCGCGTGGCCAAGATGCGCAACCTGCCCATCGGCATCGACCAGCGTTCGGCCTGCCGTCACCCCGACTGGACCGGCCCGGACGATCTGGAGATCAAGATCCTTGAGATCCGCGAGATCACCAACTGGGAAAAACCGATCTACATCAAGATCGGCGGCGCCCGCCCCTATTACGACACCGCGCTTGCGGTGAAGGCCGGGGCCGATGTGGTGGTGCTGGACGGCATGCAGGGCGGGACCGCCGCGACGCAGGACGTGTTCATCGAAAATGTCGGCCAGCCGACGCTGGCCTGTATCCGCCCCGCCGTGAAGGCGCTGCAGGATCTGGGGATGCATCGCAAGGTCCAACTGGTCGTGTCTGGCGGCATCCGCACCGGCGCGGATGTGGCCAAGGCGTTGGCACTTGGGGCCGACGCGGTTGCCATCGGGACCGCAGCCTTGATCGCTTTGGGTGAAAACGACCCGAAATGGGCCGCCGAATATGAGGCGCTGGGAACCACCGCCGCCGCCTATGACGACTGGCACGAAGGCAAGGATCCGGCGGGCATCACCACCCAGGACCCCGAGCTGATGAAGCGCGTCGATCCGGTCGAAGCCGGTCGTCGCCTGCGCAACTACCTGGCCGTGATGACGCTGGAATGCCAGACCATCGCGCGGGCCTGCGGCAAAAGCCACGTCCACAACCTTGAACCCGAGGATCTGTGCGCCTTGACCATCGAGGCCGCTGCCATGGCGGGCGTGCCGCTGGCAGGGACCAGCTGGATCCCCGGCCAGACCGGTTTCTGATCCACGACCAGAAGGGCGGGGCCATGCCCCCCGCCCCGGTCCTGAACGAAATCCAACAGGGAACTGACATGACCGATCTTGCCGAATTCGCCCGCGAAAAGGGCATCAAATACTTCATGATCTCGTATACGGACCTGTTCGGCGGCCAGCGCGCCAAGCTGGTTCCGGCGCAGGCCATCGCGGACATGCAAAAGGACGGCGCGGGTTTTGCAGGCTTCGCCACATGGCTTGACCTGACACCGGCGCATCCCGACATGATGGCGCTGCCCGATCCGTCCGCCGTGATCCAGCTGCCATGGAAAAAGGACGTGGCCTGGGTGGCCTCGAACTGCATCATGTCCGGCAATGGCGCGCTGGATCAGGCGCCGCGCAACGTGCTGGCCCGGCTTGTCGCCGAAGCAGCCGAGCTTGGTCTGGACATCAAGACCGGGGTCGAGCCGGAATTCTTCCTGCTGTCCCCCGAAGGCACCTCGGTCGCCGACACTGCCGATACTGCGGTGAAACCCTGCTATGACCAGCAGGCGGTAATGCGCCGCTATGACGTGATCGCGGAAATCTGCGACTACATGCTGGAGCTGGGCTGGGAGGCCTATCAGAACGACCACGAGGACGCGAATGGCCAGTTCGAGATGAACTGGAAATACGACAGCGCCATGGCGACGGCCGACAAGCACAGCTTCTTCAAGTTCATGACGCGATCCGTCGCGGAAAAGCACGGGTTGCGCGCGACCTTCATGCCCAAGCCGATCATGGGCCTGACAGGCAACGGCTGCCATGCCCATATCTCGGTCTGGACCAAGGACGGCAAGAACGCATTTGCCGACGACAGCAAGGAACTAAGCCTGTCCGATCAGGGTCGCCACTTCCTTGGCGGCATCATGAAGCACGCATCGGCGCTGGCCGCGATCACCAATCCTACGGTGAACAGCTACAAGCGCATCAACGCGCCGCGCACCACATCGGGCGCGACATGGGCACCGAATTCGGTGACATGGACGGGCAACAATCGCACCCACATGGTGCGTGTCCCCGGTCCGGGTCGGTTCGAACTTCGCCTGCCCGACGGCGCAGTGAACCCGTATCTGTTGCAGGCGGTCATCATCGCGGCGGGCCTTTCGGGGCTGAAATGCAAGGCCGATCCGGGCAAGCGCTGGGACATCGACATGTATGCCGAAGGCCATAAGGTCACGGATGCACCGAAACTTCCGCTTAACCTTCTGGACGCCATC
Organism: Paracoccus laeviglucosivorans; assembly: GCF_900182695.1. Taxonomy (GTDB): domain Bacteria; phylum Pseudomonadota; class Alphaproteobacteria; order Rhodobacterales; family Rhodobacteraceae; genus Paracoccus; species Paracoccus laeviglucosivorans. Next base: position 18,423 of record NZ_FXTK01000019.1, on the reverse strand, counting down.
CGCGCCTATGATGCCGACGAAGGGTTGAAAGAGGCGATGGGCAAGGAGTTCTCGGCGGCCTATATCAAGCTGAAAACGCAGGAATGGAATTCCTACACCTCGCACCTGACCCAGTGGGAGCGGGATAACACGCTGGATATCTAAGCCAATATCGCCAAACTGGCGCAATTGGTTCAATGCTCTCTGGTCTTCCCAAGGACGGCGCGCTACCCTCGCGTCGTCCTGTTTCTTTCGGAGGCCGCATGTCGTTCCTGCCGCAATCCGCGCCGCGCGGCCAAATCGACAAGGCGCAAGGCTCGACCGTGCAGATGGTGGTCGAAGCGTTGGCCGCACGCATGGCGTCGGGGGATTACCCGCCGGGCAGCCGCCTGCCCGCGGAACGCCAGCTTGCCGAAAGCCTGAAGGTTGCGCGCAACACGCTACGCGAGGCGCTTGATATTCTTGAGGTGCGCGGGCTGATCATGCGGCGCGCCGGTGCCGGATCATTCGTCACCGAACCGGGCGGCTGGGACGGCTCGGCCCCGGTCATCGCCGCAACCGGCCCGCTGCATCTGCAAGTCATGCGCGGCATCCTTGAGCCAGAGATGGCACGGCTGGCCATCGTCAACATGCCCCCCGCCACGATCGAGGCGCTGAGCCGCATTCTGGACCAGATGCACAACGACGCCGACCCCGCGCAATTCGCCCGCCACGAGGAGGAATTTCACCTGCGACTGGCCGAAGGCACCGGCAATCCGCTGCTGGTCGCGTGCTACAATCTGGTCGTCAAGGCCCGCCGACAGCCGCAGCGCGCCGCCATGCTGCGCCGCCACATGACGCCCGAACGCATCCGCAGCCAGCGCGAATCCTATGCCGCTCTGGTCGGCGCATTGACCGCCCGCGACATTCCGCACGCCATGGAACTGGTGCAGCAAGCCCTGCTGGAAGAACAGCGCCTGTTCATGCAAGAGGACTGACGCGCTGGTGCCATAGCAGCCCCAGCGCACCCAGTTCTTGCAGCAGCAGCGCCTCGTGCTGGGCCAGCCAGCCAAGGACTGAGCCGAACTCGACGATCCGCGCGACGCCGTCCTGCACCTGCACCACCGGCCAGCTTCCGATCAGCGCATTGTCGATGCCAAACAGCGCCTCGCCATGCCAGCGGGCCGGGCCGAAGACCTGCATCATCTGACCGCCACGCTTGATCGCGGCCAGAACCGCCATGGGATCGGTCGTGCCCGCGATTTCGACAGCCGCCTGCCAAAGATCCAGAATCGCCGGATATTCCCAGCTGACCGCCGACCAATGGCCGGGAAATCGGTCGCCATAGCTGGCATGAAACGCCGAGGGCTGGCGAAAAAAGAACGTCCGCCCCGCCAGCAAGGGATCATCGAAATCCGGGAAGTGAAAGATGAAATTCCGCATGAATTCCACCGAGGTCCGCGCCACCAGCCGCCGGTAGTTATCGCCCGTGCAGCTTAGGATCGGACCGTCGAAACCCGCGTGATACGCGGCTTCGGTCAGGGCATGGATCATATGCGGCTCGGACGAACACCAGCATAGCGCCTGCGGATCATGGGCCAGCATTGCATCGACCATCGCCTGCGCGTCGCGGGCATCGGGATCGTAGCGGATCTGACTGACGACCTCGATCCCCTCGGCCGCGAAGGCCGCGCGATATGTGGCAAGCGAAGGCAGGCCCATCAGGTCTTCCTGACTGCACAGCGCCACACGCTTCAGATCGGGACGGTTGCGCGCCAGCCATGCCACCCCCGTCACGACAAAGATCGGATGTATCTCGGCGGGTGCGATCAGGCTGGGCGTGCGCGGCGACAGATCGAATGGCAGCAGGGTCGAGGTCAGCACCCCCCGCGCCATGAGCCAGGGCAGCACAGGGCTAAGGCTGTCGCCACCCAGCGCAAGCAGGATACGCACGCCCGAACGCTCGACCAACTCGCGCCCGGCAAGCACCGTCTCCTCGGGGGAAAGGGCGGCGTCGCGGGCCACGATCTCGACCGGCTGGCGGCGATTGCCGACGATCAGCCCGCCCTGACCGTTCACCCAATCGGCCCAGATCATGCAGCCGTCCAGCCCCGGACGGCCCCAAGGCGCAGACGGACCGCTAAGCGGCGCAAGAAATCCGATTCGCACCGCGCCTGCATCGGCACGCAGATGGCGGGGCAAGGCGCCGGTCACGGCCAGTCGTTGTGCAAGCGATGCGGTCATTTCCTGCCCCCTTAATGATCGGATTCTGGCCGATCCCCGCCGGAAGTCAAAAAGATCACCCTTCATGCGAAGAAAAATTCTTGACCTGCAAGGAATATGAGCGGGTAATTGGTTCATGCCAAATAATACGTGATCATAAACTGGTCCAAACCAAAGCAGGGAGACTAAGATGACGCAGCGTGTCGCCGTGATCGGCGCCGGGCCTTCTGGGCTTGCTCAGCTACGCGCTTTCCAGTCCGACGCGGCCAAGGGCATCAACATCCCCAAGGTGGTCTGCTTCGAAAAGCAGTCGAACTGGGGTGGCTTGTGGAATTACACATGGCGCACGGGTGTCGACGAACATGGAGAGCCGGTGCACGGCTCGATGTATCGCTACCTGTGGTCGAACGGCCCGAAAGAGGGGCTGGAATTCGCCGATTATTCCTTTGAAGAGCATTTCGGCAAGCAGATCGCGTCATACCCGCCCCGCGCCGTGATGTTCGACTATATTCAGGGGCGGGTGAAAAAGGCGGGTGTGCGCGACTGGATCCGCTTTTCGACTGTGGTGCGGAACGTGACCTATGACGCGGACAGCGACAAGTTCACCGTCACGGTCCACGATCAGGCCACCGATCGCATGTATTCGGAAGTGTTCGACTGGGTCGTCGTCGCGTCGGGGCATTTCTCGACCCCGAACGTGCCCGAGTTTCCGGGGTTCGAGCGGTTCAATGGCCGTATCGTGCACGCCCATGACTTTCGCGATGCCTGCGAATTCAAGGACAAGGACATCCTGATCGTCGGCACCTCGTATTCGGCCGAGGATATCGGCTCGCAATGCTGGAAATACGGCTGCAAATCGGTGACGGTCAGCTATCGCACCGCGCCCATGGGCTTTGACTGGCCCGACAACTGGCGCGAGGTGCCGATCCTGCAGCGTGTCAGCGAGGACACCGCCTTTTTCGCGGACGGGACCAGCAAGCGCGTCGATGCGATCATCCTGTGCACTGGATACAAGCATTACTTCCCGTTCCTGCCCGATGATCTGCGGTTGAAGACCAGAAACCGGCTGGCGGCGGCGGACCTGTATATGGGCGTGGTCTATGTCCACAATCCCAAGCTGCTTTACCTTGGGATGCAGGACCAGTGGTTCACCTTCAACATGTTCGACGCGCAGGCATGGTATGCCCGCGACGTCATCATGGGCCGCATCGCCGTGCCCGATGACAAGCAGGCGCTGATGGCCGATGTGGCCGAACGCGAGGCGCGCGAAGATGCCGGGACCGACAATAAATATGCGATCCATTATCAGGGCGATTACGTCAAGGAACTGATCGCGCTGACGGATTACCCCGATTTCGATGTGGACGGCGCCTGCGACGCATTTGTCGAATGGAAGAACCACAAGGCCGAAAACATCATGGGTTTCCGCAACAACTCCTATCGCTCGGTGATCACCGGGACCATGGCGCCCCAACATCATACGCCGTGGAAGGACGCGCTGGACGACAGCATGGAAGCCTATCTGCGCAACTGATCCCCCTGGCGGGGCAGCCGACACCTGCCCCGCCCTTTTTACCATGAGGGTCGCATGACCAGCCAACCCCGCCAGTTTCGCCCCGGCCCGCCGCAACCCAGCGGTATGCGGCGGGCCAATGCCGCGCCCCAGCGGCTGACCGTGCCCGGTGGTGGCGCGCTGATGCTGGCCGTGGCCGCGGGCGACCGGATCAAGATCACCAATGCCGAAGGCGGACAACGCGCCGAACTGGTCGCAGCCGATCCGCAGGGCCGCGCCGACGCGGATCTGCTAGGCATTCCCGCGACGGACGAACCGCATGGGCTGCGCAATGCCCTGACCCGTGGCGATGTCAGTCTGGCCCGGCTTGCCCGCAGCATCGCAGCGCGCGGAATTGACCTGTCCGGTCGCTGTGCCATCACGCTATTTGGCGCGGCAAGCCCCGCAGGCGACCGGGCCGAGTTTACGGCCTGCGGCGCGGGCTGGTTGATCGTGGCCGCACCTGCAGCGCCGATGTCGCCGGATGCGCATGACACTGCATCGCCCCTTGTGCTGCATATCGACCGGGCCTCGGCTCAAGCCAAGGCCGCGTTCGACCTGCCTGACCCGCTGGCCGACCCGATCCTTGACCTGCGGGTGAAATCCGCGACCGCGGAAAGCTATCTGATCCGCGCCGGGGAATATATCCAGATTCTGGACGTGGACGGTCGGCAATGCACCGATTTCCAGTGCTTCGACGCGCGCAAGCTGGATCGCGGTATCCAGAACCCGCTGGACGTGACCACGACCCGCACGATCCTTGGCCACAGCTACGCAATGCCCGGACTTTATTCGAAATATTTCGATCAGGACATGACGCCGCTGGTCGAGGTGGTTCAGGACACCTGCGGCCGCCATGACGCCTTCGCCATGGCCTGTGCCGCGAAATATTACGACGATATCGGCTATCCGGGCCATGCAAACTGCTCGGACAATTTCAACGCCGCGCTGTCACCTTACGGGGTCAGCCCGCGCAAGGGCTGGATGGCGGCGAATTTCTTTTTCAACACATGGATCGACGCTCAGGGTGCGCTGCTGACGGATGAGCCGTGGTCACGCCCCGGCGATTACGTCCTGATGCGGGCGCTGACCGATATTGTCTGCGTCTCCTCGGCCTGCCCGGACGATACCAGCCCGGCCAATGGCTGGAACCTGACCGACATCCATGTGCGCAGCTATGCCGCCACCGAAACATTCCAGCGCGCCACCGCATGGCGCCCCATGCCGGATGCAGAGCCGATCATGACCCGCCAGACCGCCTTTCACGACCGCTTTGCCGCGCTGACCCGCGATTTCACCGAATACAAAGGCTTCTGGCTGCCGAACAGCTTTCCCTGCTCTTCGCCCGAGGAGGAATACCGCGCCTGCCGCAGTGGCGTAACGGTCATGGACCTGTCCGCCCTGCGCAAGTTCGAGGTGACCGGACCGGATGCCGAAGCGCTGCTGCAATGGGTGCTGACCCGCGACGTGAAAAAGCTGGGCGATGGTCAGGTGGTCTATTCGTCGATGTGCTATCCGCATGGCGGCATGATCGACGATGGCACGCTGTTCCGCATGAGCTATGACCGCTTCCGCTGGATCGGCGGCAGCGATTATGGCGGCGAATGGCTGCGCGAACAGGCCGCTGCGCTGGGGCTGAACGCGATGGTGCGCGGCTCGACCGATCAGCTGCACAATCTGGCGGTGCAGGGGCCGAAATCGCGCGACCTGATGGCCGAAGTGGTCTGGACCGCACCGACGCAGCCGACGGTCCGCGAACTGGGCTGGTTCCGTTTCGCCGTGGGGCGCATCGGTGGTCCCGAAGGCGCGCCGGTCGTCCTGTCGCGCACCGGGTATACGGGCGAGCTGGGCTATGAAATCTTTTGCCACCCCAAGGATGGCGCGGCGGTCTTCGACGCGATCCGCGCAGCGGGCGAACCTCTGGGGCTGAAGCCGATGGGTCTGGCCGCGCTGGACCTTTTGCGCATCGAATCCGGTCTGGTCTTTGCCGATCACGAATTCACCGACCAGACCGACCCGTTCGAGGCGGGCGTGGGCTTTACCGTGCCGCTGAAAACCAAGCCCGACGACTTCATCGGGCGCGAGGCGCTGATCCGGCGCAAGGAAAGCCCGCGTTTCCGCCTTATCGGGCTGGAAATCGACAGCCGCGTCCCCGTCCATCACGGCGATTGCCTGCATATCGGGCGCGCGCAGGTGGGAGAGGTTACCTCGGCCATGTGGTCGCCGCTGATGGACCGTCAGATCGCGCTGGCGCGCGTCGACGTGACCCATGCGACCGAAGGCACGGACATCGAAATCGGCAAGCTTGACGGCCAGCAAAAACGTCTGCCCGCCCGCATCACGCCGTTCCCGCATTACGACCCCGGAAAGGAAAGACCGCGGTCCTGAGCCGCATATCACACCAGCCGCGCCCAAGACGGCCGCAAGAAGACCGCAGGGTGCATCTGGTCCAACAGGGAAGAGGAAAATGGTGGATCGAATGACATCCGGCGCGGTGGCCGGAAGTTTGGGGGATCAGGGCATTGCCAACCCCGGCACTTTGCATCGCAGCCTTGACTGGCGCGGCGCGTTCTGGGTGGCCGCAGGGGTGCCCCCGCTTGTGCTGTTCTCGATCGGGGGGATCGCGGGCGTCGCAGGCAAGGCGGCCTTCGTCGTCTGGATGGTGTCGATGTGCATGGGCTTTCTGCAAAGCTTCACCTATGCCGAAATGGCGGGGATGTTCGGCAACAAGTCGGGCGGCGCCTCGGTCTATGGCGCCACGGCATGGCTGCGCTATTCCAAGCTGATCGCGCCCTTGTCGGTGTGGTGCAACTGGTTTGCATGGTCGCCCGTGCTATCCTTGGGCTGCGCCATCGCTGCGGGCTATATCCTGAACGCGCTGTTTCCGATCCCGCTGGCGACCAGCCAGCCCGTGATGGATTGGGTGGCGGCCAATATCGGCAGTTACACCGCGCAGACGCAGGCGGTCATCGACTATATCGCTGCCAATCCCGGCACTGCCGCCGATGCGGCCATTCAGGCCGTCGCGCGCACCGATGCCGTGGCCGCCCTGACCCCCGCATTCCGCACATGGGAAGCGCTGGCGCTGACCATCCCCGGCCTTGGCACGCTGCATTTCAACGCGACCTTCGTGATCGGCGTGCTGCTGATGCTGGTGATCTTTGCGATCCAGCATCGCGGCATCTCCTCGACCGCGAAATCGCAAAGGCTGATGGCGATCATCGTGCTGATCCCGCTGCTGCTGGTGGGGCTGGTGCCGCTGCTGAACGGCTCGATCGACAGCATGAACGTCACCGGGATCGTGCCGCCGACGGCCGCCTATGCCGCGTCGGACGGGGTTTGGGATATCGGCGGCTGGACGCTGATCCTTGGGGCCATGTATATCGCGGCATGGTCCACATACGGGTTTGAAACCGCCGTCTGCTACACGGCCGAGTTCCGCAATCCCGCCACCGACACCTTCAAGGCCATCTTCTTTTCCGGACTGCTTTGCATCGTGTTTTTCTTCCTGATCCCCTTTGCCTTTCAGGGGGTGCTGGGTCACGAAGGGATGCTGTCGCCGGGCATCGTGGACGGCACAGGCGTCGGCGCGGCGCTGGCCGGGCTGGTGAATGGCGGACCGGTCATCACCCAGATCCTTGTCATCCTGATGATCATGGCGCTGTTTCTGGCGATCATGACCGCCATGGCCGGATCGTCGCGCACGCTTTATCAGGGCTCGCGCGATGGCTGGCTGCCACGATACCTGAGCCATGTGAATGAACACGGCGCACCGACACGCGCGATGTGGACCGATCTTGGCTTCAACGTGTTCCTGCTGGCCCTGGCCTCGGATGCGACGGGGTATTTCTACGTTCTGGCGATTTCGAACGTGGGCTATATCCTGTTCAACTTCATGAACCTGAATGCCGGCTGGATCCACCGCATCGACAGCCCGCATCTGGCGCGTCCGTGGAAGGCGCCGACGCTGCTGATCGGCATCAACACCTGCCTTGCCTTCGTCAACGCCGTGTTTCTGGGCGCGGGGGCCAAGGTCTGGGGCTATTCCGGGGCGCTGTGGTCGGGGCTGATCTTTGCCAGCCTGATCCTGCCAGTGTTCTGGTATCGCCATTACCATCAGGACAAGGGCCATTTCCCACGCGAAGCGATGGAGGATCTGGGCCTGACCGATCACGGCGATCTGGGTCCGCGGCGCGCTGGCATTCTGCCCTATCTGACGCTGATCGCGGGCGCGGCTGTCGTTCTTTTCAGCAACTGGTTCTTTCAGCTTCCGGGCTAGGCCGAAACGCGCGGGGCCGCGCAACCGGCCCCGCCATGATGTTCTGTAACACTGGAGATGAGACATGACGAATTCCTGGCGCTTCTCGACCCTGGGCGACCGCCATCGCGCGCTTGGATCCCAGCTTGAGGATTGGAGCGGCATGGGCACTGCGTGGTCCTATGCGTCGGGCGACCCGGATGCCGAATACATGGCGATCCGCACCAAGGCCGGGCTGATGGACGTGTCGGGGCTGAAAAAGGTGCATGTCACCGGCGCTGCCGCCAGCCACGTCATCGAACGCGCGACGACCCGGAACATGGAAAAGCTGATGCCGGGCCGCTCCGTCTATGCGGCGATGCTGAATGACGGCGGCAAGCTGATCGACGACTGCGTGATCTATCGCATGGGGCCGAACTCCTTCATGGTCGTCCACGGCTCGGGTCAGGGGTTCGAGCAATTGACCATGGCAGCATCGGGCCGCGACGTGTCGGTGCGGTTCGACGACAACCTGCACGACCTGTCGCTGCAAGGTCCGCTGGCGGTGGATTTTCTGGCCAAGCACGTGCCGGGCATCCGCGATCTGCCCTATTTCGCGCATGTCCAGACCTCGCTTTTCGGCAAGCCCATCATGATCTCGCGCACCGGCTACACCGGTGAGCGGGGGTATGAGCTGTTCGTGCGCGGGCAGGATGCGCCGATGATCTGGGACCGCATCCTTGAGGAAGGGGCGGAAATGGGCATCATCCCTTGCCGCTTCACCACGCTGGATATGCTGCGGACGGAAAGCTATCTGCTGTTCTTCCCCTATGACAATTCCGAGATGTATCCCTTTGACGACCAGCCCGGCGGCGACACGTTGTGGGAACTGGGGCTGGATTTCACCGTCAGCCCCGGCAAGCAGGGCTTTCGCGGCGCCGAGGAACATTACCGCCTGAAGGGCCGCGAACGCTTCAAGATCTGGGGGCTGAAGCTGGAAGGCGACAAGGTTCCCGGCAACGGCGCGCCCGTGCTGCAGGACGGCAAGCAGATCGGCGTCGTGACGCAAGCCATGCATTCGCCGCTGAACGACTGGACCCTTGCCATCGCGCGGCTGCCCGTGGACTGCGCGAACGAGGGCACGAAGCTGATGGTGAACTGCGCCACGCATGGCGAAATTCCCGCCACGACCGGCGCGATGCCCTTTTACGATCCCGAAAAGAAGCGCCGCACGGTCAAGGGCTGATCCCTTCGCGGCGGGGGTCGCACGACCCTCGCCGATCCTTAGCATTCACGCCAGGACACTTGATGACCTCTGCCCACTCCATCGCCAGCAGCCCACGCTATGCCCCGCTTGAACCGCGCGCCTGTTCGGCGGCCTTGATGATTGCCGATGATGCGGGCATGGCTGCCATCGACGCGCTGATCGGCCAAAACCCCGAACTTGGCCGCAAGGCCACCATCCTGCGCATCGGCGCAACCGCCCCGCCCGACACGCTGCCTGCGGCGCTTGACGGCGCGCTGTCGCAGGCACGCATGGGCTTGCAGGTCTGGCTGGCGGGATCGCAGGGGCTGATCGCACGGGCGCAGGCCCTGCTTCTGGCGGCAGGACTGCCCAAGGGCGCGATCCAGTCCGAACATCGCGGCACGGCGGCGCGGCGGATGCAATGCGTCCACTGTAAGACCCTTGCCGAAGGCGTCACGACCGACCCCTATACCTGCCCCGGCTGCGGACGGGCGCTGTTCGTGCGGGACCATTTCTCGGCCCGGCTGGGGGCGTTCCAAGGGGTCTGCATCGACGCCGAAACCCCCGGAGACATCCCCGAACCGCAGGAGTTGCGCCTGTGATCCAGCTTCGCCTGACCGACAAGACCCCGCTTTCGCCGCGCATCACGCGCTTTCGCTTTCAGCATCCCGACGGTGCGCCGCTGCCGGTCTTTTCCGGCGGCGCGCATGTCATGGTTGAAATGCAGGACGGCGACATCCTGCGCCGCAACGCCTATTCGCTGATTTCCGACCCGCAGGACGGCTCGGGCTATGAAATCGCCGTGCAGCGCGAAGATCAGGGCCGGGGCGGATCGCGCTTCATGCATGAACAGGCGCAGCCCGGAATGCTGATGCGGCTGGGCCAGCCGGTGAACCTGTTCGGGCTGAACCTGACCGCGCGCAAACACCTGCTGATCGCGGGCGGCGTCGGCATCACGCCCTTCCTTGGCCAGATCCCCGAACTGGACCGGCTGGGCGCTGATTATGAGCTGCGCTATTGCGTGCGTTCCCGCGACGAGGTGGCGGTCGATCTGCCGGGGGCGCAGCTGCATGTCAGCGACGAAGGCTCGCGCATGGACCTTGACGGCGTGCTGGGCGCACAACCCATCGGCACGCATCTTTACGTCTGCGGATCAGCCCGGATGATCGCGGCGGTGCTGGACCGCGCCACCGCACTGGGCTGGCCCCCTGACGCGCTGCATTCCGAAGAATTCCTTGCCCCCGCACCGGGCGAACCGTTCGATGTCCATTGCGCAAGGTCGCACAAGACCCTGACCGTCGGCGCCCACCAAAGCATGTTGGAGGCGCTGGAGGCCGCAGGCATCGACGCGCCGTGGCTGTGCCGTGGCGGGGCCTGCGGGCAATGCGAAACCGACGTTCTGGCCTGCGACGGGCAGATCGACCATCGCGACCACTGGCTGCATGACGACGAACGCAACCGCAAGATCATGCCCTGCGTCTCGCGCTTCCGGGGCCAGCTTCTGACCATCGACCGATAAGGAGGGTCCGATGACCATCACCTTCAACAAGGAAAGCTTCCGCGGCGATTACAGCTACCACAACTCGGCCACAGCGATCCGCCGCTTTCCCTTTCCCTTCGACCGCGACGAATACATGTATTCCGTCAACATGGAGCCGCATAAGGGTGGTCGCCCCGGCAGCGTGTTCGAGGCCCGCTTTGACGTGGACGAACATTACGTCGCCGAGATGGAGGACCGCGCCATCACCCTGTCGCGCGACCCGATGCGCTGCCAATCCCTGCCCCACATGACGCTTGCGGGCTGGGACGTGCTGGAACTGATCATGACCAGCAAGGCACAGGATTACCCCGATCTGTTCGAACTGCATCGCGACGGCAACCGCTGGCGCTGGGTGAACAGGCCCCTGGGCATCGATGACACCTTCACCTTTCTGGACGAAACCACGCTGCCTTATGGCCCGATGGAATACATCACCCGCCAGACGCAGGGCGATTTCGCCGTGCTGGACCAGCGCGAAGGCAATCTGTGGATGGATGCGGGCATGGTCACCAGCCAGGCCGACTGGAGCCTTGATTTCGACATCGGCATGAACTTTTTCGAATGGCACGCCCCGGTCCCCCGCGCCGCCGAAATGGGCATCTTCCAACGCGCGCTGAAGTTTTTGCTGAACATCCAGCAGGACACGCCTGCGCGGCGGCTGAACTGGACCATGACCGTCAATCCGCGTCTGGACACCAGCCCCGAAACCTATCCCGAATGGGGCCCGGAAAAGCGCAGCCTGACGCCGGAAAACCTTGGCCAGAAACAATATCTGCGGGTCGAGCTGCAAAGCTTCTGGCGGCTGCCGCGCTCCAACGGGTTGCTGTTTCCGATCCGCTGCTATCTGATTTCACTGCAGGATCTGGTGACCGTGCCGAAATGGGGCCGCCGTTTTCACCGCGTGATCCGTGACCTGCCCGAAGATCTGGCGACCTATAAGGGCTTCATCGTCAACCGCCCGATGATCGTCGATTACCTGTCGCGCTTTGACGATGGTGCGCCGACCTCGCCGGGAATCTGGCCGGATTGACCCTTGCGCCGGGCGGCTTGTCTGCGCTTGCCCGGCGCCATGCCAAAGCGTTCGCCATAAAGCCGCGAAAAATGCGCCGCGCTGACAAAGCCCGTCACCTGCGCCACGTCCAGCATGGAAAGGCCGCTTTGCTGGACCAGCTCATCGGCCTTTTGCAGCCGCATCTCGCGATAGAACTGCATCATCGAACGGCCAAGCTGGTCGCCGAACAGCCGTTGCAACTGGCGCGGGCTGCAACCGACCTGCGCCGCGATCTGTTCGGGCGACAAGGGATCGGCCAGATGGCTGAACATCAGGTCCACCGCCTGCACCAGCATCGGATGACGCAGATCGAAGCGTTCCGCGACGGGCGAACGCTGCGGCTCATCCGCGGTGCGCGGGCGGGGGTGGATGAACCAATCAGCCACGGCGCGCGAGAACTCGGCCCCATGATCGCGGGCAATGATCGCGCACATCATGTCCAAAGCCGCGACCCCGCCCGCGCAGGTATAACGGTCGCGGTCGATGACATATAAAGCGCGCTCGATCAGCAGATCGGGATAGGCTTCGGCCAAAGCCTCGATATGAGCCCAGTGCAGGGTAAAGCGCCGCCCTTCGATCAGCCCCAGTCGCGCAAGGATCGCGGCCCCGCCCGAGATGCCGCCCATCGCGACCTTGCGTGCCTGCAACCCGCGCAGACCCCGTGCAAGCCCCGGATCATCATAGCGCATCGGATTGCCCCCCGCGACGATCAGCGCCAGATCCAGCGGCCCGGCCTGCGCCAGCGGCTGCGTCTGAAACCCCCCGCCCGAGGTCGAGGCGGCAAAGCCCCCCGCCACCGAATAATAGCTTGGCCGGTAAAGTTCGCGCCCTGCCAGATGGTTCGCCGCTCGCAACGGCTCGACCGCCGACCCAAGCGACATCAGCGCGTAATCCGCCGTCAGGATGAAACCGATGCGTAGGGGTTCGTTCATGCCGCCATCTAGCGGCAGGCTGCGCGCATAGGCAAGAACCCGTCCGCCATGGACAAAAGACGGTTCAGATTTTCACCGCAATTAAAAATTCGTTCTTCCTTGCCAAAACAGACAACTGGATGTCTGCCACAGGCAAATATGACGATTCCGTCACGGCTAATCTGAGCATGTGAATCGGCTTACAGGAGCGGCAGGGCAGTGCGATATTCAGGGCTGAGGGTCATCAAGGAGGCGCTGACCGGCCATAAGGGCTGGAAGCCGATCTGGCGCAACCCCGAACCGCAATCCTCGTATGATTACATCATCATCGGCGGTGGCGGGCACGGGCTGGCAACAGCCTATTACCTGTCGAACACCTTCAAGAAGGCGCGGATCGCAGTCCTTGAAAAAGGCTGGCTGGGTTCGGGCAATATCGGCCGGAACACCACGATCATCCGCTCGAACTACCTGCTGCCGGGGAATGAGCCGTTCTACGAATTCTCGATGAAGCTCTGGGAGAACCTTGAGCAGGAATTCAACTTCAACGCCATGGTCAGCCAGCGCGGCATCCTGAACCTGCTGCATACCGACGCGCAGCGCGACGCCTATCGCCGCCGCGGCAATGCCATGATCCTTGCCGGTGCCGATGCCGAGCTGCTGGATCAGGACGGCGTGCGCGCCATGTATCCGTGGCTGAACTTCGACAATGCCCGTTTCCCGATCAAGGGCGGCTTGCTGCAACGCCGCGCGGGCACCGCGCGCCATGACGGCGTGGCCTGGGGCTATGCCCGTGGCGCGGATCTGAAAGGCGTGGACCTGATCCAGAACTGCGAAGTCACCGGCTTCCGCATCGAAAACGGCACGATGCGCGGCGTGGAAACCTCGCGCGGCTATATTGCGGCGAACAAGGTCGGCGTGGCCGTTGCGGGTTCGACCGGGCGCGTCATGGCGATGGCCGGGATGCGGATGCCCATCGAAAGCCACGTCCTGCAAGCCTTCGTGTCCGAAGGGCTGAAACCCACCATCGACGGCGTCATCACCTTCGGCGCGGGACATTTCTATGTCAGCCAGTCCGACAAGGGCGGTCTGGTGTTCGGCGGCGACATCGACGGTTACAACTCCTACGCCCAACGCGGCAACATGGCCGTGATCGAGGACGTGGCGCAGGGCGGCATGGCCCTGATGCCCGCCATCGGGCGCGCACGGCTGCTTCGCGTCTGGGGCGGCATCATGGATATGTCGATGGATGGCAGTCCGATCATCGACCGCACGCCGGTATCCGGCCTCTATCTGAATGCGGGCTGGTGCTATGGCGGCTTCAAGGCCACGCCCGCCAGCGGCTATGCCTTTGCGCATCTGCTGGCCACTGACACCCCGCATGAAACCGCGCGCGCCTACCGGCTGGACCGGTTCGAGCGCGGACTTCCCATCGACGAAAAAGGCATGGGCGCGCAGCCCAACTTGCACTAGGCCAACTGAGGAACCGACCATGCTGATCCCCCACCCCCTGCTTGGCCTGCGCGACGCCGAAGAGTTCACCTATCTGGGCGATGCGCGTCTGCTGGACCGTCCCGACGGCATGGCCGAAGGTGCCGCCGCTGCGTTCTATGAATATGTCCACCTGCGCGACAACCCCGCAGGCGTTCACCGCGAGCTGTGGTTTCACGAACAGGGCGACCGGTCCTGGCTGGTCGTGACCCGCAACACCGTGACCCATGAAATCCTTGGCGCGGAACTTGCGCGCAATGTGAAAGGCGGTGCGGCATGACGCGCCTGACCGGGGGGCTGATCGACCGTTCGCGCAGCCTGAACTTCACCTTTGACGGCAAGTCCTATACCGGACATGCGGGCGACACGCTGGCCTCGGCTTTGCTGGCCAATGACGTGCGCCTGATGGGCCGCAGCTTCAAATATCACCGCCCGCGCGGCGTGGTGTCCTCGGGGTCCGAGGAGCCGAACGCGCTGGTCGAACTGCGCAGCGGCGCGTGGCAGGAACCCAACACCCGCGCCACCGTGGCCGAGCTGTTCGACGAGCTGGAGGCGAAATCCCAGAACAAGATCGGCAGCCTGTCCTTTGACTTTCTGGCGGTGAACGACCTGCTATCGCCGTTCTTCGCGGCGGGCTTTTACTACAAGACCTTTATGTGGCCCCGCGCCTTCTGGGAAAAGCTGTATGAACCGGCCATCCGCCGCGCGGCGGGTCTGGGCAGCCTGACGCATGAAGCCGATCCCGACAGCTATGATGCGGGCTTCCTGCATTGCGACCTGCTGGTGATCGGCGGGGGTGCGGCTGGCATTGCCGCCGCCCTGACCGCCGCCCGCAGCGGCGCGCGGGTGATCCTGGCCGACGAAGACTTCCGCCTTGGCGGTCGTCTGCTGGCCGAAAGCAACCCGCTGGAACAGCCTGCGACCGACTGGATCGCGGGGGTCGAGGCCGAATTCGCCAGCCTGCCCAATCTGCGCGTTATGCGCCGCACGACCGTCTGGGGCGCCTTCGATCACGGCGTCTTCGGCGCGGTCGAACGTGTGTCCGACCACCTGCCAACGCCGGGCAAGCGCGTGCGCCAATCGCTGTGGCGCATCACCGCCAAACGCGCCGTGCTGGCCGCAGGCGCGACGGAACGCCACATTCCATTTGCCAATAACGACCGCCCCGGCGTGATGCTGGCGGGGGCGATGCGGGCCTATGCCAATCGCTGGGCGGTCAGCCCGGCGAACCGTGTGGCGATCTTCACCAGCAATGATGAGGGCCACCGCACCGCCGTGGATCTGGCCGCCAAAGGGGTCGAGATCATCGCGGTCGTCGATGCCCGCACGGGCGCGAAATCGCAGGGCGGTTACCGCACCATCGCGGGCGGTCATGTGACCGACAGCAAGGGCCGCCTTGGCCTGACCTCGGTTCAGGTGACGGCAAACGGACAGACCGAGTGGCTGGATTGCGGCGCGCTTGGCGTCGCGGGCGGCTGGAACCCGAACCTGCATCTGGCCTCGCATCACCGGGGCCGCCCGCAATGGGACGACGCTGCGCAGGCGTTCCTGGCGCAGGACGGCGCGGTTCCCGGACTGACCATCGCGGGCGCGGCGGCGGGCAAAGGCTCGACCGCGCAGGCACTGGCATCGGGCGCGCAGGCGGCGCAGGCGGCACTGGGCGACCTGGGTATCACCGCCACCCTGCCCGATCTGCCGCGCGGCGAAGATGCGCAGATGAACCAGCATGCGCTGTGGCATGTGCCGGGCAAGGGCCGTGCATGGGTCGATTTCCAGAACGACGTGACCGTCAAGGACGTCAAGCTGGCGCATCAGGAAAACATGGTCCCGGTCGAGCATCTGAAGCGCTGGACCACGCTGGGGATGGCCACCGATCAGGGCAAGACCTCGAACGTGACGGCGCTGGCGGTCATGGCCGAACTGACCGGCAAGTCGATCAATCAGACCGGCACGACCATCTTCCGCCCGCCCTATACGCCGGTGTCGATGGGTGTGCTGGGTGGCGGCGATACGGGTGTGCATTTCCGCCCCCGCCGCCTGACCCCCACGCATGAGTGGGCGAAATCCCAAGGCGCGGTCTTTGTCGAGGTCGGCCAGTGGATGCGTGCGCAATGGTATCCCAAACCCGGCGAAACCCATTGGCGCCAGTCGGTGGACCGCGAGGTTCTGGCCACCCGCAAGGGCGTCGGCATCTGCGATGTGACCACGCTGGGCAAGGTCGATGTGCAGGGCGCGGATGCGGGCGAATTCCTGAACCGCGTCTATGCCAATGCCATGGGCAGTCTGAAGGTCGGCATGGTCCGCTATGGCCTGATGCTGCGCGAGGATGGCTTTGCCTGGGATGACGGCACCTGCGCGCGACTGAGCGAAACGCAATATGTCGTCACCACCACCACCGCCAACGCGGGCACGATATATCGGCATATGGAGTTCTGCCGCCAATGCCTGTGGCCGGAACTGGATGTGCAGCTGATCTCGACCACCGACGCATGGGCGCAATTGTCCGTCGCCGGTCCCAATGCCCGCAAGCTGCTGGAGCGCGTGGTGGACGGCTTCGATCTGTCGAACGAGGCCTTCCCCTTCATGGCCTGTGCGGCCCTGACGATCTGCGGCGGGCTGCGGGCGCGGATCTTCCGCATCAGCTTCTCGGGCGAACTGGCTTATGAGATCGCGGTCCCGGCACGTTACGGCAATGCGCTGATGGCGCGGCTGATCGAAAAGGGCGCCGATCTGGGCGCCACCCCCTATGGCACCGAGACGCTGGGCGTGTTGCGCATCGAAAAGGGCCATGCCGCGGGCAACGAACTGAACGGCCAGACCACGGCGCAGATGCTGGGCATGGGCCGGATGGTCAGCACGAAAAAGGACAGCATCGGCGCGGTCCTGTCGCGGCGCGAAGGCATGGTGGCCGACCGCCGGGTTCTGGTCGGGCTGCAACCCGTCGATGCCGCCGATCCGGTCGTGGCAGGTTCGCACCTGTTCACCCAAGGGGCGGAACAGAACACTGCGACGGATCAGGGCTGGATCACCTCGGCCTGCTTCTCGCCACATATCGGCTCCGCGATCGGGCTTGGTTATCTGGAAAACGGGGCTGAGCGGATGGGCGAGGTCATCACCGCCGCCAACCCGTTGCAGGGCCAAAGCGTGGCAATGCGCATCGTCTCGGCCCATTTCGTCGATCCCGAAGGAGGGCGTCTGCGTGACTGACCTGCATCCCATCTGCGCCCTTGGCGCAACCCAGCCGCAGACGCGCCGCTTCGGGCCGCTGACGCTGGCCGAGAATTCCGAACTGGCGCTGGCGTCGGTCGCGCTGCGGCGGGACGCGGCCAGTCCCGACCTGCCGCAACCCGTTCCGGGCGAATGGCAGGCGGCGGGCGACATCGCCGCCTTCTGGACCGGCCCCGATCAATGGATGGTCGAGGGGCCGGGCTTGGCCGCCACCGACTTCGCCGCACAGATCGCGGCGCGGGCGCCCGGTTGCTCCGTCACCGAACAGACCGACGGTTTCGTCGCCTTCGAGATCACCTCGACCACCGGCCCCGGCCCGATCCGGGCGCTGCTGGAAAAGCTGGTGAATGTCGATGCGCATCGCTTTACCGCCGGCCACGCCACCCGCACGGGTTTTCACCACATGAGCGTCTTTGTCATCCGCCGCGCCGATGATCGGCTGGCGCTGATCGGGATGCGTTCGGCTGCGGGCACGATCTGGCACGCGCTGACCGATGCCGCCGAACAGTTGGAGGTCATGGCATGAATGTGGTCACTCAGGCCGCGCTTATCGACGGCAAGACGTTTTCGTCTGGCATTCGTGGTCGCGTTGCGGCGGGGGTTTCTGACCTTTCTGGTCGTGGGATCGTGCCGGGTCTTGCGGTGGTTCTGGTGGGCGAGGATCCGGCCTCGGCGGTCTATGTCAAGAACAAGGGCATCCAGACGCGCGAAGTGGGGATGAACAGCTTTGAACACAAGCTGCCCGAGACGACCTCGCAGCACGATCTGCTGGCGCTGATCGGCCGGCTGAATGCCGATCCGGCGGTGCATGGCATTCTGGTGCAGCTGCCGCTGCCCAAGCATGTGGACGCCGAGGCCGTCCTCAATGCCATCGAGCCCGCCAAGGATGTCGATGGCTTCCACGTCATCAATGCGGGCCGGCTGGCCACCGGGCAAAAGGCCATGGTGCCCTGCACGCCGCTGGGCTGCCTGATGATGCTGCGCGACCG
>NZ_FXTK01000018.1 GCF_900182695.1 Paracoccus laeviglucosivorans | reverse complement strand
GGCGAGGCGCCGCTGACGACCCGTCCCGGTGCCTCGATGCCGCCCGTGGACCTGGAAGCGACCCGCGCCAAGCTGGCCGCCGATCTGGGGACCGAGATCGACGACGAAGATCTGAACGGCTACCTGATGTATCCCAAGGTCTTTACCGATTACATGGCGCGGCACGAAACCTATGGCCCGGTCCGCACCCTGCCGACCCGCACCTTTTTCTACGGCATGGAACCGGGTGAGGAGATCGCGGCTGAAATCGACCCCGGCAAGACGTTGGAAATCCGGCTGCAGACCATCGGCGACACCGATGAGAATGGCGATGTGCGGGTGTTCTTCGACCTGAACGGCCAGCCGCGCGTGATCCGCGTGCCGAACCGTCTGGTGAAATCGCAGACCGCCGCCCGGCCCAAGGCCGATCCGGCGAATGACGGCCATATCGGGGCGCCGATGCCGGGCGTCGTCGCCTCGGTCGCGGTGGCGCAGGGCCAAAAGGTCAATCCGGGCGATCTGCTGCTGACCATCGAGGCGATGAAGATGGAAACCGGCCTGCATGCCGACCGCGCAGGCGTGGTCAAGGCCCTGCATGTCAGCGCAGGACAAGGCATCGACGCCAAGGATCTGCTGGTCGAAATCGAATAACGCGCAGACTTTTTGACTGGCGGGGCGGATGGGTCATTCCCATCCGCCCCGTTTCATTTTGCGCCACTTGGTCGCGGGCAATTGAAGCGTAGTTGCCCAGCCCCGCGCCAACAGGTATATGACGGATGAAATTCCGATATATTCCCGAAGCATAGAAGGATATTCCATGATCGGCGCGCCAGAGGTGACAGGCTTCTATGAACCGACTAGCGGGTCGATCCAATATATCGTGACGGACCCCGCCACGCGGCGATGCGCCATCATCGACCCGGTGCTGGATTATGACGAAAAATCCGGCGCGACGGCGACCATTCAGGCCGATCGGCTGCTGGGCTTCGTGGCGCAGCACGGGCTGACGGTGCAGTGGATTCTGGACACCCACCCCCATGCCGACCATTTTTCCGCCGCCGCCTATCTGCACCAAAAGACCGGCGCACCGACCGCCATCGGCGAACGGGTGCGCGAGGTGCAGAAGCTTTGGCAGGATTTCTATAATCTGCCCGACCTGCCCTGTGACGGGCGGCAATGGGACCACCTGTTCGCGGATGGCGAAACCTTTCGCATCGGCGGGCTAAAGGCGCGGGTGATGCTGTCGGCGGGCCATACGCTCGCCTCGGTCAGCTATGTCGTGGGCGATGCGGCCTTTGTGCATGACACGCTGTTCATGCCCGACAGCGGCACGGCGCGGGCCGATTTCCCCGGCGGCAGCGCGGATGCGCTTTGGGATTCGATCCAGGCCATCCTGTCCCTGCCCGATACCACGCGCATCTTTACCGGCCACGACTATTGCCATGGCGGGCGCGAGGCACGCTGGGAATCCACTGTGGCAGAGCAGCGGGCGACGAACAGCCATATCTCGAAATACCTGACGCGGGCGGATTTCGTGGCAGCGCGGAAGGCGCGCGACGCGGGCCTGCCCATGCCCCGCCTGATCCTGCATGCGCTGCAGGTCAACATCAATGGTGGCCGCCTGCCCGAACCCGAAAGCGATGGCCGTCGCTATCTGAAGATCCCGCTGGACCTGCTGCCATCGCCGTGGAACTAGGCGGGCGCTGCCGCGTCTAGTCGGCAAAGGAGGTGGCGATGGGTCTGCTTGTGGACGGCGCGTGGCGCGACGAATGGTATGATACGGCCAGCACGGGTGGGCGTTTCCAACGCACCACGACCAGTTGGCGCAACTGGGTGACGCCCGATGGCAGCCCCGGCCCGTCGGGCCAGGGCGGCTTTGCGGCGGAAAGCGGGCGTTATCATCTGTATGTCTCGCTGGCTTGCCCTTGGGCGCATCGCACCCTGATCTTTCGCGCGATCAAGGGGTTGGCCCCGCATATCGGCGTATCCGTCGTGCATCCCGACATGCTGGCAGACGGCTGGAGCTTTGCGCAGGATTTTCCGGGCGCGACCGGGGACGACCTGTTCGGCCAGCCTTTTCTGCGCGACATCTATCTGAAGGCCGATCCCAAGGCGTCGGGCCGTGTCACGGTTCCGGTTCTGTGGGACAAGGCGCAGGACACGATCGTGTCGAACGAAAGCGCCGAAATCATTCGCATGTTCAATTCGGCCTTTGACGGGCTGACGGGCAATCGCGACGATTACTGGCCCGAACCGCAGCGCGACCGCATCGAGGCGCTGAACACCCGCATCTATGATACGGTGAACAACGGCGTCTACAAGGCCGGTTTCGCGACCACGCAAGACGCCTATGACGAGGCGGTGGGTCCGCTTTTCGCCTCGCTCGACTGGCTGGAGGGGGTGCTGTCGCAGCACCGCTATCTGGCAGGCGACTGGCTGACCGAGGCGGATTGGCGGTTGTTCACCACCGCCGTCCGGTTCGATCCGGTCTATCACACACATTTCAAATGCAACCGCGCATGGCTGCGCGAATACCCCAATCTGTGGGGATGGACCCGAGAGCTTTACCAGATTCCCGGCGTGGCCCAGACGGTCGATTTTGCCCATATCGTGCGCCATTACCACTATAGCCACGCGACGATTAACCCCCATCGCATCATTCCGATCAACCCGGTGATCGACTGGATGGAGCCGCACGGGCGGGGCTGACGCTTTTAGTCTGGATTGACAAAAATCAGCGGCGGGCTATTGATTCATCCGCCGCGGCTTCGCGGCTGTCTTGCCGCGATGCCCATTCGCCCGCGTCCCCAGCGCGCCGAATTCGCACCACGACAAAAACTGGGGAGTGCCATGCTTGCACCGTTCCTGATCATGCTGCGCGAGGGGCTGGAGGCAGCCCTGATCGTCGGCATCATCGCAAGCTACCTGCGCCAGACCGGGCGGCAGGCATGGCTGCCTGCCATCTGGGTGGGGGTGTTCCTTGCCATCGCGCTGTCGCTGTTCGCCGGCGCGGGTTTGCAGATGGCCAGCGCGCAATTCCCCCAGAAAGCGCAGGAGCTGTTCGAGGCGGTCATCGCCCTTGTCGCCGTTGCCGTGCTGGTCGGCATGGTCTTCTGGATGCGCCGCGCCGCCCGTTCGATCCGGGCCGAGCTGCACGCCTCGGTCGATGCGGCGCTGCATGGCGGGGCCGCGACATGGGGTCTGATTGGCATGGTCTTTCTGGCCGTCGCCCGCGAGGGGCTGGAATCGGTGTTTTTCCTGCTGGCGATATTTCAGCAAAGTCAGGACGGTGCGGCCCCGATTGGTGCGGCGCTTGGCGTGCTGGTCGCAATCGGCGCGGGTTGGGGCATCTATGCGGGCGCCTTGCGTCTGGACCTGAAACGGTTCTTCCGTTGGACAGGCATCTTTATCCTGTTCGTTGCCGCCGGACTTTTCGCAAGTGCGATCAAGGCATTGCACGAAGCGGGACTTTGGAACGCGCTGCTTGATCCGGTTTATGATCTTAGCGGTGTTCTGCCCGAATCCAGCCCATTGGGCACGGTGCTGGGCGGGCTTCTGGGGTATCGCGACGCACCCAGTCTGGGCGAATTCCTTGGCTGGGCAGGCTTTCTGGCCGTTACGCTGCCGCTGTTCCTGCGTCCCTCCGCACCAATGACCCAAGCCGTGGGGCAGAAATGACGACACCCTCCAAAGGCATCTATCTGGCAATCCTTGGCGCGGCGGCACTGGCCGTCGCCGGGGGGGCGGCTTTCTGGTATGCCTCGCAGCAAAAGCCGCAGACCGTCGCCGACCAGCTTGTCATCGTCGATGCGGCGACCTGCCAGCCCGCCACCATCACCATCCCCGGCGGGCGGCGCAGCTTTGAAATCGTCAACGCCTCGGACCGGCCCATCGAATGGGAAATCCTTGATGGTGTCATGGTCGTGGCCGAGCGTGAAAACATCGCCCCCGGCTTTCGCGCCACGCTGCAGGTGGCGCTGCAACCCGGCGAATACGACATCACCTGCGGCCTTTTGTCGAACCCGCGCGGCAAGCTGACCGTCACCGCCTCGGATGAGGCGACGGCAGCGGCATCCGAGGTGACACTGCGCAAATTCCTTGGTCCCTTGTCGGAATATCGCGTCTATCTGGTGATGCAGGGCAATGCGGCGGTCAAATGCGCGCAAACGCTGCGCGACGCCATCGCCGCAGGCGATCTGGACGCCGCGCGCGATGCATGGCGGCAGGCCCGCCTGCCCTATCGCCGGATCGAGCCGCTGGCCTATCGTATCTCGGACCTCAAGAATGCCATCGACCCCAGTGCCGCCTATCTGGCGGGGCGCGAGGATGACCCGGCCTTCACAGGTTATCACCGCATCGAATACGGGCTGTTTTCCCAAAACAGCACCGATGGCTTGCAACCCGTGGCCGACAAGCTGCTGACCGATCTTGAGCAGCTTGCCGCGCGGCTGAAAGCCCTGCCGCTTGACCCGGCGCTGCTGACCGCGCTGCCCGGCGACATGACCAGTCAATTGGCGCAGGCGCGCGTGCCGCAGGGCGAAAATCCCTATGCAGGCAATGACTTGCAGGACTTCGCCGCCAGCCTTGAGGGGATAGCGAAACTGTCGGGCCTGCTGCGGCAGGTGGTGGCCAGCGTCGATCCGGGGCTGGATCAGGGCATCGCGCAGGATCTGCAGGCCGCGCAGGACGGGGTGGCCGCGCTGCAATCCAAGCATCGCAGCTATGGCGATGTGCCGCCCGCGGCACGTCAGGCGCTTGCGACCGACCTGACAAATCTGGCCGACAGCTTGGGCAAGCTGCAACCCGTCATCGGGATCAACTGACATGGCAGGCCCAAACCGCCGCAACATCCTGCTTGGCCTGGGCGTCGGGGCCGTCAGTGCCGTCTCCGCCCGCGCAGAAACGCGCAATGTCGATGACGCGCCTGCGGGCCATGCCGAAACGGCGGCGAAAAGCGTGCCGTTCTATGGCCGACATCAGGCAGGCATCGTGACGCCCCGCCCCGCCGCAGGCATCGTCGCGGCCTTCGACGTGGTGGCGACCTCGCTGGACGATCTGGAACGGATGCTGAAGGCGCTGACCCTGCGCGCCGCCTTCCTGACGCAAGGGGGCAAGGTTCCCACCCGCGATCCCAAGCTGCCCCCCGCCGATTCCGGGCTGCTGGGCCCGGTGATCGCGCCGGACAACCTGACCATCACGCTGGGCTTCGGCGCCTCGTTCTTCGACCGCGACGGCCTTTCGGGCCTGATGCCCGCCCGGCTGGAGCGCATGGCGCAATTTCCCAATGACGCGCTGGAGGCCGAAATGTGCCACGGCGACATCTCGATCCAGTTCTGCGCCAACCTGCAGGACACCAATATTCACGCCCTGCGCGACGTGGTGAAGAACCTGTCGGAATTTCTGGTGCTGCGCTGGGTGATCGAGGGCACGGTGCCGCCGGTGCCGCCTGCCCCAGACGGCTCGACCCCCAGCGCGCGGAATTTTCTGGGCTTTCGCGATGGCTCGGCCAATCCCGACAGCAATGACACCGCCGCAATGGACCGGATCGTCTGGGCGGGCGCGGATGAACCCGACTGGGCCGCGGATGGCAGCTATCAGGTCGTCCGCATCATCCGCAATTTCGTCGAACGCTGGGACCGCACCGCGCTGTCCGAACAGGAACGCATCATGGGCCGCATCAAGCATAGCGGCGCACCGATGGACCGGCCCGATGCCGGTGAACGCGACCTGCCCGATTTCGCCGCTGATCCGGCGGGCGACAAGACGGCGATGGACGCACATATCCGGCTGGCCAACCCACGCGATGCCGCCAGCCAGCAGAACCTGATCCTGCGCCGCCCCTTCAACTATTCGCGCGGCGCGGTCAGGAACGGCCAGCTGGATCAGGGGCTTTTGTTCATCTGCTATCAGCGCGACCTGCAAGCCGGGTTCATCACCGTGCAGAACCGTCTGAACGGCGAGCCGCTGGAGGAATACATCAAGCCGGTCGGAGGCGGATATTTCTTCGTCCCGCCCGGCGTGTCGGGACCGCAGGACTATCTGGGTGCCCGCCTGATTGCCGAAGCCAGGCGCGCCTGACGCCGCCAAGCCTATACCTGAACCGAACACATACGGAGCGTGAACATGGTCGGGAAATACTTGAAGACGACGGCGCTGGCCCTGGCGCTGGGGGGGTGGGCCGGCATGGCCGGGGCGGCAGACCCGTCGCTGGATTTGGTCGGGCCACTGTCCGACTATAAGATCTATGTCGCCGAAAACACCGGCAAGCTGGTCGAGGACGTGACCGCCTTCACCGCCGCCGTGAAGGCGGGCGAGCTGGACAAGGCCAAGTCGCTGTTTGCCCCCACCCGCACCAGCTATGAAAAGATCGAACCGATTGCCGAGCTTTTCTCGGATCTCGACAGCTCGATCGACGCGCGCGCCGATGATTTCGAAAAGGCCGAACAGGACCCGGAATTCACCGGCTTTCACCGCATCGAATACGGGCTGTGGCACGAAGGCTCGACCGACGGGCTGGGCGAATATGCCGACAAGCTGCTGGCTGACGTGCAGACCCTGAACGACCGCATCAACGCCCTGACCTTCCCGCCCGAAGTCGTGGTCGGAGGTGCTGCCGTGTTGATGGAGGAGGTCGCAGCCACCAAAATCTCGGGCGAGGAAGACCGCTACAGCCGCACCGACCTGTGGGATTTCGACGCGAATTTTGAAGGCGCGGAAAAGATCTATACTCTGCTGCGCCCCATGGTTGCAGCGGATGCAGAATTCACCAGCAAGGTCGATGGCAACTTCAAGGCTGTGGCTGACGTGCTGTCGAAATACCGCACCCCCGAAGGTGGCTTTGTGTCCTATGAGGAACTGACCGACACCGACCGCAATGTGCTTTCGGCCAAGGTGAACACATTGGCCGAGGATCTGGCAACGCTGCGCGGCAAGCTGGGTCTGGGCTGAGCGTCCGGCGGAGCGGATCAGCTACGCACCGCCGTCACCCCCTCAAGACCGACCGTGCTGCCGCCCTCCAGCCGCAGCACGGTTCCGTTGGCAGTCAGATCCACCCCCGTCACCTTGGAAAAGGCCGAAACGTCGGTCAACGCGATCACCTTGCCGTCCTGCACTGATTCCAACTGGAATCGATACAGCCCGTCAGCCAGTGGCGCGCCGTCGGCACTGCGGCCTTGCCAATCCACCTCTCCGCTGCCGGTTCCAATATCTTCGCGTCCCACCTCGCGGCCGTTTTCATCCAGAATGACCAGCGTCACCTGATCTGCATTTGCATCGGGGTCGATCTGCAACGTCAGCGGATCGCCGTCATACCAGCTTGGCGCAGTTGAGCGGACATCGCGCCCGATCCATTCGGAAAGCTGTGACAGCTGGCCGCCGCCTGCCCCCAGAACCAACTCGGTCAGCAAGGCGTTGGTATGCGCCTGCTGTTCCACCCCCGAGAATGTCGCAAGCTGCACCGCAAATTCGGTGCTTTCCATCGGATTCAGCGGGTCTTGGTTCTGTATCTGCGTCGTCAGCATCCGCAGGAAGGTTTCGAAATCACCGCCAGTCGTTGTCGTTTCTGCGGTGGTCGGGCCATAATTTGCGGCTGCCGCTGTGGTCGTGTTTCCAACTGCTGTCACCATGAAGATCGCCCCTTACATGCGCATATAGATTTGTCGCCCCAACTGCCTTGCCGCGTTGGGCTGGGCTTGTGTCGTATCCGCCCCGCCTTCGCCCAAACGGGCAGATGGCACCGCATTGTGGCCGCGCTGGCCCGAGCGATCCGAATCGCCAAAGGACAGCGTCGCACCCGCCATTCCGGTGTCGCGCAGCTCCTTACCCAGCAGATCGGCATTTCGCCGCAGCAGGTCCAGCGTCTCACGATTGTCGGCGTAGACGGCAACTGTCGGCGCGTCTCCGGGCGTGATGACCAATCGCACCTTGCCCAGTTCCTCGGGTGTCAGGGTGATTTCGACATGGGCTTGGTCGTCCTGGGTCAGCTTGTCGCTGATTTGGCGCAGGACGTCGTGCGGATTTGACTGAATTTGCCGCGGAGCTGGTTGGGAGGGCGCATGCGAAGGCGCTTCGGTCCGCACGTCTTTTGAACTGTGCACAGTGATCTCCGGTGTCAGATCACTTGACTGATCCCGTTCGATCAGCAACCCCGCCTGTGCCTGTGCCTGTGTTGGTGTGGTAGACGGGGCGGGATCGGACGAAGTGACCATTTCCCGCTCTGACGTGGCAGCCAGCGCGTCCGGGATGGCACGCGGCTTCGTTGATATGGCGTTTACCGGCAATAAACCTTCGACATGATGGGGCCGATCCGCACGCGCGGAATTGACAGGGATGCTATGACCAACCTCTGTCCCGATGCGGGGAGTATCGAAATCTCGTCTTTCGGGCAGCACGCTTTCAGAAGCATCGGGATACGTAGAAAAATCCGGTCGCGGAACTGCTGACGCCTCGCGCAGGTCAGGCATTTCCTGTGGCGGCATATCCGGCATCTTCGGGACATGCCCCGGATCGTCAAGGCGAGGCTGTGACGTGTGATGCCGGACCACCATCGCAACCCCGAACGGGTCCGGGGGCGAAGGCAGGACGCGCGAATCCGCGCCACGTTCGCCGACATGCAGCAGCTCGGGTGGGAAGACATCGCTAAGCACCGTTGGCATCGCGGATACCTTGGCCGTATCGCCCTCGTCATCGAAGTCAGGGCTCGGGACCGGCTGATCGTCTTCTGCATCGCCCGATTCGGCAGTGGCCTGCTGAACGGGCAGCTCGGCAATCTCATATTTCAGCAATATCTCAAATTCGCCTACAACTTCCGACACCTCGCGGATTGCGGGGTTTTTCAGCGGCACTTCTGTCAGAAGCGCAAAGGGAAGAATGCCCGGAAACATGTTCCATCCTTTTTCAATCCCAGCTTTGATAGCGGCGCGAGGTTACCAAATATTTACCGCTTGGCGATAAATCGTCAAAAGATGCGAAGAAAGGTGCAGACATGATTGCGGTTAAACCCTCCTACCCCGTGCAGGTAAACCGTCCAAGGCTAGAGGCTTCGGATGGTTTGGAGAAGGCATTTATTTCAGAAATGTTAAAATACGCCGGACCAAAGCCTGAAAGCGGCGCGTTCGGCGGTGGTATTGGTGAAGATCAGTTCTCTAGCCTATTGACCGACTGTTACGCAGAAGCAATAGCAAGCCGGATTGATCTTGGCATTCTTTAGATTTGCAGGGAAAAATGAATAATTTGAGAAAGCTAAAAGCGGCGCAACAAGCGATCAGGGCTTTTGAACCAGAGCGCTCGGCAAGCCTGCTTGCAGAAATCGATGTCACGGCTTCCGGAAAACTATCCCTGCATGATCAAAGCCTGGCCTTGGCAATCTTGCAAAATATTGCGGCCCACGCCACAGCGGCGGCACAGGGGATAGCTGCTGCCAAGGCCCAGCTTGCCGAATTGCGTAGCGGCAGCCGTAGTCTTGGCACGTATGACCGCGCGGGGAAACGCAGCGATGCCGATCTTTCCACCACGCTCGCGCGAAAATTTTGAATAAAATCTTACAGAAGTTTCCTGCGTTGATCTGAAAAAATTCAGACTTTGTTCAGAGATGTGGACTAGAACAGCCCTTATGCAATTAAGCATCGGGGAAGCCCGCAGGTCAGAATGGCCTTTTATATCAACAGGGCGGAATTGCCCTTAATATTTGGAGTTGAAATATGTCCAGCATTCTGACCAACAATTCGGCCATCGTCGCGCTTCAGACCCTGAAAGGGATCAACTCGAACCTGGCGAAGACGCAGACCGAAATCTCGACCGGCAAAGCCGTCGGATCGGCGCAGGACAACGCCGCGATCTGGGCCATCTCGAAAACGATGGAATCGGACCAGAAATCGTTCAAGACGATCCAGACCAACCTGAACGTTGCCGGTCAGACCGTCGCCACCGCGCGCACCGGGGCCGAAGATGTCCAGAAACTTCTGGGTGAAATGAAGGATCTGGCCATCGGCGCAAACCGCAGCGATGCGGATTTCGCCAAGATCCAAACGCAGATTGCCGCAAAGCAGGAACAGATTGCCTCGATCGTCGCGGGCACGCAGGCCAATGGCGTCAACCTTCTCAGCACCAGCGGCGTCAATGGCGACACCACCTATTCGGTGCTGGGTTCGCTGGATCGCACGGGCACCGGCGTCACCGCCTCGGCGATCGAGGTCGAATCGGTCGATTTCGAAGCCAGCATCGTCGGCGGCACGCTTGATGCGATTACCGATCAGGACAGCGCCGCAACCGCGCTTGGCCAGATCGAAGCGCTGATGACCACCGCTGTCGAAGGTGCGGCGGCCCTCGGCTCAGCCGGCCAACGCATCACCGATCAGGTAAACTTCGTCTCCAAACTCAGCGACTCGCTGAAAATGGCGACCGGCTCGCTTGTCGATGCGGATATGGAGGAAAGCTCGGCACGACTGCAGGCGCTGCAAACCCAGCAGCAGCTTGGCATTCAGGCGCTGTCGATCGCCAACCAGGCGCCGTCGTCGATCCTGTCGCTGTTCCGCGGCTGATGAAAACCGGGGACGCCCGTGGGGCGTCCCCGAACTGCACTTTTGACAAATCAGAACGGGAACTTCGATCTTGAACGCGGTGATGCCCTTCCCAGAACATGCATATGGCAACCCGGCGCTTCGTGGCGCGCGCGATATGGAATACGATGCGTTCTCTCGCGTCACTCGGATGCTGCGGCAGTCACCTCGTGAATGTACGGGCGGGGAAACGATCGCGGCCGTCGCCAAGAACAACGACCTTTGGACATTACTGGCGACCGATCTTTCCGATCCCCGGAACGCGCTTGCAGATGAAACAAAGGCCGGGCTGCTGTCGCTGGCATTGTTTTCACTGCGCCATGGACAGCGGGTCCTGGCTGGTGACGCCACGACCGACACCCTGATCGAGATCAACATCTCGGTCATGAAAGGTCTGCGCGGAGGAGCGGGATGAGCGGACTAATCCTGAAGCTTGCCCCGCATGAGCGGGTTCTGATCAACGGCGCGGTAATCGAAAACGGTGAAAAGCGTTCGCGCATATCGATAAAAACGCCCAATGTATCCATCCTGCGCCTGCGCGACGCAATCCACCCCGATGAGGCCGGGACACCTGTTGGCAGGGTCTGCTACATCTGCCAGCTGATCATAACCGGCGACGCCGAAGAATCGGAAGGCCGACGCCAAGCGATGGTTGGGATCGAACAGCTTTCGCGTGCCTTTACGGATCGCGACAGTATCGCAATTATTGATAGCTCGACGGCAGCAATTCTGGAAAGAAACTACTACCTTGCCCTGAAACACCTGCGCACGTTGTTGCCGCGCGAGGCAAGGCTGCTTGCGACGATCGCGCCATGAGCTATCTGGTTCAGGCAGGCAGTGGCGGTTATCTTGGCTGGAAGTTTCTGGAACGCACTGCGGATACGCAGAGAATAACCTTTGAAAAAGGCGCTCAGATTCAACGGTCTCGCGATTACTTTTCCGAGAAAATGCCGAATGTGAAGCAAGCGGACGAACTTGTTTCGGACTACCGACTACTGCAAGTCGCGCTGCGCGCTTTCGGGCTGGATGGCGACATCAATAACCGGCTTTTCATCAGAAAGATTCTGGAATCCGACCCAAATGACGAAACAAGCCTGGTCAACAAGCTATCCGATAAACGCTATCTGTCGCTTAATAAAGCATTCGGGCTAAGCGAAGCGGGAACTGCAGACCCGAACAAAGCCCCGGATGTGAACGAAATTCTTGACCTCTACGTCACGCGTTCGTTCGAAAAGAATATTGGCGAACGCTATCAGGAAATTGAGTTGGGCCTGAACGCAAGACGCGAACTGCCGATCCTCGCGGCCAGCACCTCAAGCGAAAATACGAAATGGTATCAGATTCTGGGATCGAAGCCGTTGCGCAAAGTGTTCGAAGGCGCGTTCGGAATGTCGGCATCTTTCGGGCAGTTGCCAATTGACCGTCAGGTCGAGGAGATGAAAACGCGATTGGAACGGATGACCGGCAGTGCCGATATTTCGCAATTCACCGCGCCGGAAATGGCTGAGGCTCTGCTGAAGAACTATCTGTTGAGATCGCAGATCAGTTCCATCAGCATTTCCAGCCCCTATGCCGCCGCGCTGACAATCCTGCGCGGCGGTCGGTAGGGCATGATTACTCAACGGGGCCTGCATCGGTTCGATCAGACGTGAGAAAGGCAACACGGCAGCCAAGCGCCGCTGAAAGCCCAGCCACATATCCGAACCCGACCGCTCCCTCCATGTCCACAGCCAAGCCAGGGGCGGATGGATCAGCCGGCCAACAGCGCAGCATTCCCCCCGGCAGCGGTCGTATCGACGCAAAGATGCCGTTCATGGACAACATGCGCCTGATCAGGCATCGCTGTGATCAGCGAACGCAACGGGCCATTATCTCCTTCGGCAAGCGCCAAAGCCAGACCACGGGCCTGATCGGCATCGCCCCACCAAAGCACCGCCGCTGCTTCGGGATGCGCGGCAAGGCTCGCAACCGGATGCTCGTCGTCGCCGGATACGGTCACGCCCCCCAGCGCATGGACTGCCGCAATCTGGGCATCGCGCGCCTGCACACCCGGTCCAAGGCACAGAACCGGACCGCGGGGCTGCAGGTGCAGGCGGTTCAATTCGCCCGTCGGACCCGGCATCAGTCGAGAGAGTATTTCATCCTGATCCGAAGCCGGATTCGAAGGCCGGCCCGGCTTGGTCAAACGCGGGTCGCCTTGGGCGCCTGCCGCATTTCCGGCGGGCAGGATCTTTGTCACCTGATCGCCCGTGCCATCAAATTCGGCCACGGATAGCGCCGCGCCGCGTGCTGCGCCCAAACCTGGTGCGGTTTCGACCTCTGTCCGGCCTGCCGACATATCGTGCCCCGATTCGTTCGAAGCAGCGGGGACAGGCGCAAAGAAGCGCGACACGTAAAACGGACCACCCGCCTTGGGACCGGTGCCGGAAAGCCCTTCTCCTCCAAAGGGTTGCGACCCGACGACTGCACCGATCTGGTTTCGGTTCACGTAGATATTGCCTGCATGGATCGCATGGGACAGTTCCTGCACGCGCGAGTCGATGCGCGTATGCAATCCGAATGTCAGACCGTAGCCACGCCCGTTGATCGCTGCGACCACCTTGTCCAGATCCTGCGCGCGATATGTCGCAACATGCAGCACAGGGCCAAAGATTTCGCGCGGCAGATCCTGAATCCCCCGCACACGCAGCAGTGTCGGGGCCACGAAATGGCCCTGTTGCGGCACGCTGAGCCCATGCAGGATGTGCGCACGGTTCTGGTGCAGATAGGCCGCGATTTCGTCGCGGGCCTCGGCACCAATAACCGGGCCGACATCGGTGGTCAGCGACCAGGGATTGCCCAGGGCCAGTTGATCCATCGCGCCCTTGATCATCTCGATCACATGCGGGGCGATGTCGTCTTGCACATACAGACAACGCAGCGCCGAACAGCGTTGGCCCGCCGACCGAAAAGCCGAGGCGACAATATCACGCACCGCCTGCTCGGGCAGGGCCGTGGAATCGACGATCATCGCATTCAACCCGCCGGTTTCCGCGATCAATGGCGTGCCGGGGGCCATGTTATGAGCCATGGCACGCGCGATCATCCGCGCCGTTTCGGTCGAGCCGGTAAAGACGACGCCTGCAACCCGCGCATCCGAGGTCAGTGCAGCGCCCACCGTGCCCCCCTGCCCCGGCAAAAGTTGCAACGCAGTCAGCGGAACACCGGCTTGATGCAGCAGACGCACGGCAATGGCCGCAATCAACGGCGTTTGTTCGGCAGGTTTTGCCAGCACGGCATTACCCGCCATCAATGCGGCCGCAATCTGGCCGGTAAAAATCGCCAAGGGAAAATTCCACGGGCTGATCGCCACGATGGTTCCACGAGGGGCGCGAGCGTCGCATTCGGCCTCGGCGGCGTAATAGCGAAGAAAGTCAACCGCTTCACGCAACTCGCCCACGGCATCAGGAATGCTTTTCCCCGCTTCTTGCGCGAGACAGGCGAAAATCAGGCCGTAGTTTTCCTCGAACAGATCGGCTGCGCGGCGCAAGACATTCGCCCGTTCGGCGGCGGACACATCCCAGACCTGCGCATCTGCAATCGCACGAAGTGCGGTTTCCGCATCGGCTTCGATGACCTGCGCCACAGTTTCGCCCGTGGCAGGATCGCTGACCGGAACCGCCCCGCCCGTCGGCGAGGACACGGTTATTGGGGCTGCGTCGGGCGGGGCGATATTCCGCGCCGCGTCGATCCGGGCCAGCAGCCCCTGGTCACTGAGGTCGAAGCCTTGGGCATTTTGCCGACGCGCGCCGAACAGCGCGTGGGGCGCAAGCAGCCCGGCGGGCGCCTTTGCGGTGACAAGCGCGGCGATCGGGTCGCGTGCGACATCTTCGGGCAGAACGCTTTCGTCCACGATCTGATGCACGAATGATGAGTTGGCCCCATTTTCCAGAAGACGCCGGACCAGATAGGCCAGCAGATCGCGATGCGCCCCGACCGGAGCATAGATCCGGCAGCGCCCGCGCCCTTCGCGCAGCACGATGTCGTGCAGCCGCTCTCCCATCCCGTGCAGGCGTTGGAATTCGTATTCGATGCCGCCCGCCATTTCCAGAATCGCGGCGACAGTATGGGCGTTATGGGTCGCGAATTGCGGATAGATGCGGTCGGCATAGCCGATCAGCTTGCGGGCATTGGCCAGATAGCTGACATCGGTTCCCGCCTTTGTGGTGAACAGCGGAAAGCCCGGCAGACCTTCAACCTGCGCGCGCTTGATTTCGCTGTCCCAATAAGCCCCCTTGACCAGCCGCACCATGATCTTGCGATCCAGATCAGTGGCCAGCCCGTGCAGCCAGTCGATCGTCGCGCCTGCCCGTTTGCCGTAAGCCTGCACCACGACACCGAAGCCATCCCAACCGGCCAGCGACGGGTCGGACAGCACTGCCTTGATCACCTTAAGCGACAGCACAAGGCGATCCTGCTCCTCGGCGTCGATGTTCATGCCCATGTTTGCCGCCTTGGCCTGCTGCGCCAGACGCAGAACGACGGGGACCAGTTCGGCCATGACGCGGGCTTCCTGCGCCACCTCATAGCGGGGATGCAGCGCGGATAGCTTGATCGAGATGCCGGGATTCATCTGGACCGAGCCTTTGTCGCAAGCCCCGGCAATCGCCCCGATGGCCGCAGAATAGGCGCGGTCATAGCGCGCGGCGTCGCCTGCGGTCATCGCCGCTTCGCCCAGCATGTCATAGCTATAGGTAAAGCCCTGCGACTCGCGCGTTTTAGCACGGATAAGCGCCTTTTCGATGGTTTCGCCCAGGACGAACTGGCGGCCCATTTCCTTCATCGCGCGGGTGACGGCGGCACGGATCACCGGCTCGCCCAATCGGCGGATCGCCCCGCGCAGCGTGCCGGCAATGCCCCCCTGTTCGTCGTCCAGCACCTTGCCGGTCAGCATCAACGCCCATGTGGACGCATTCACCAGCGATGACGACGCTTCGCCCAGATGCCTGCCCCAGTCAGACGGCGCGATCTTATCCTCGATCAGCGCATCGATGGTCTGGCGATCGGGCACGCGCAGCATGGCTTCGGCCAAACACATCAGCGCGACACCTTCGCGCGTGGAAAGCCCGTATTCCGCCAGAAAATGTTCCATCATCGTTGGACGGGCCTCGGCGCGGATGCGGCGGACCAGATCGGCGCCGCGCGTGGTGATCGCGGCCCGGTCGGCAACCGAAAGCCCCGTCTCGGCGATCAGGCGCGCAAGCAGCGCCTCCTCGGGCTGAAACTTCGCCTCAAGGCCAAGGTCGGGGAATTGGGTCATGCTGTTTCTCCTGCGCTTTGGGTGCTGATTAGCGGGAAGCGGATGGACGATGTGACCAATTCAAGCCATTGTTGCAGTCATTCGAAACATTTCCAAAGGGATTTATGGACCGTGGATGATGGGCTGGACGCGACCAACGTAAAAATCCTGCGCGAACTGGTGGCAAATGCCCGCATCCCGATCACCGAACTGGCGCGCAAGGTCGGTCTTTCCAAGACCCCTGTGGCTCTGCGGATCAAGCAGATGGAGGAGATGGGCCTGATCACCGGCTATCGTGCGATTCTGTCGCCGCTGAAACTGGGCCTGACCCATGTGACCTATGTCGAAGTGCGCCTGTCGGACACGCGGCAAAAGGCGTTGGAGCAATTCAACGCCGCGATCCGCGCCATCCCCGAAGTCGAGGAATGCTACATGATCGCGGGTGGTTTCGATTACCTGCTCAAGGTTCGCTCGCAGGATATGGCGGGTTATCGCCGCATCATGGCCGAAAAAATATCGACCCTGCCGCATCTGAGCGCGACGACAAGCTATGTCTCGATGGAGGCGGTGGTCGAACAGAACTGGACCGAAGTTTAGGTCGCGCCGGGCGGCGGCAAATCCGATGGACGCATCGCCTGCAAGCCGATATGGCGCGTCAGCACCGTCCAGGATAAAAAGGCACATGGATTTCAAGTGGCTTGAAGACTTCCTGATGCTGGCCGAAACGCGCAGCTTCTCCCGCTCGGCCGAATTGCGGGGCGTGACGCAAAGCGCATTCAGCCGCCGCATCCGCGCGCTTGAGGAGTGGATGGGCACGGATCTGTTGTCCCGCGACAGTTATCCGATCAGCCTGACACCCGAGGGCGTGCTGTTTCGCGAAACGGCCGAAGAAGCCGTGCGCATGATCCATGCCCGCCGGACCGAGTTTCGCGATCATTCCCGCGCGCGCGGCGGCGAGATTTCATTTCTGTCGCTGCACAGCCTGACCGTGACGTTTCTGCCCGGCTGGCTGATGCGTCTCAAGGCGGCCACCGGCCAGATGACCAGCC
This sequence comes from Paracoccus laeviglucosivorans, assembly GCF_900182695.1. Classification (GTDB taxonomy): domain Bacteria; phylum Pseudomonadota; class Alphaproteobacteria; order Rhodobacterales; family Rhodobacteraceae; genus Paracoccus; species Paracoccus laeviglucosivorans. The sequence continues at coordinate 70,222 of NZ_FXTK01000018.1, read as the reverse complement.
GCGTGAAGCCCGAGAATTTCGACCGCTGCATCGAGGCTTTGACCGAAGGCGGCTATGACTTCTTTCTGACCTATGCCCATCCGCAGGTGAATATTCCGCTGGACCCGCAGGGCTATCCGCATCTGGTGGTCGGGCATGACAAGCTGGTCGCCGTCGCCCGCCCCGGCTGGCCGCAGGAATGGTTGACCGAAGGGATGCCGCTGCTGAAATATTCGCGCGGCAGTTTCTTGAACGAAATGGCGCGGATCGCACTGGCCCAACCGGGTGCGCCCAAGGTCTATGTTGCCCATATCGACGAAGCCTCGATGGCCGAGTCGATGAAAAGCATGGCGATTGCCGGGCATGGTGTCGTGTGGCTGCCGCGCCTGCTGGTCGAGACCGAGATAAAGTCACAGCGGCTGGAAATCGTGGCCCCGGAACTGCCGATGGAAATCCGGCTTTACCGCAATCCCGCACGCGGTCGCGGCATCACCGGGCGCGTCTGGCAGGCCGCGGGCGCGCTTGGCGAAGGTTATGCAGAAACGGAATAACCCAACCGCTATTGGCATTGGAAAGCGCGGGGCCGCAGGCATAAATCCCTGACATCGGCGCGAAAATCGCTCGCGTCCGTTCACAGTTGATCCAGAAAACTTGCATGACCGGAACGGTCCCGCGGGCAGCGGGGTTTGTCCTCATGCGTCCAAGGAATAGATGATGGCGACCCGCATCGAACACGACCTGCTTGGTAACCGCGAAGTGCCTGCCGACGCCTATTGGGGTGTCCATACGCTGCGCGCGGTCGAGAATTTCCCGATCTCGGGGCGAAAGATTGGCGAAATCCCCGAGCTGGTCCGATCGCTTGCCGCCATCAAGCAGGCCGCAGCCATGGCCAATGCCGATCTGGGCCTGCTGTCGCCTGATCGCCGCGATGCCATCGTTGCGGCATGTGAGGAAATCCGTGCCGGGCGGCTGCACGATCAATTCGTCGTCGATCAGATCCAGGGCGGCGCGGGCACTTCGACCAACATGAACGCCAATGAGGTCATCGCCAACCGCGCGCTGGAAATCATGGGCCATGCCAAGGGGGAATACAAATACCTGCACCCCAATGAGCATGTGAACATGAGCCAATCGACCAACGACGTCTATCCTACGGCGCTGCGGCTGGCATCGTGGAAGGGTATCCAGAAGCTGATCGGCGCCATGGCCTCGCTGCGGGTGTCGTTTGCCGAAAAGGCGTTGGAGTTCCACGACATCCTGAAGATGGGCCGCACCCAGTTGCAGGAAGCCGTGCCCATGACGCTGGGGCAGGAATTCAATACCTATGCCGTCATGATCGGCGAGGATGAGGCGCGGCTGGCCGAAGTGTCGCAACTGGTCTGCGAAATCAACCTTGGCGCCACGGCGATCGGAACCGGCATCACCGCGCATCCCGAATATGCCGAGCGTGTGCGCGCAAGATTGGCCGAAATCACCGTGATCCCGGTCGTCACCGCCGCCGATCTGGTCGAAGCGACGCAGGATTGCGGTGCTTTCGTGCAGGTATCAGGCGTTCTGAAACGTGTGGCCGTGAAGCTGTCCAAGACCTGCAACGACCTGCGCCTGCTGTCGTCGGGGCCGCGCGCAGGGTTCAACGAAATCAACCTGCCCGCAAAGCAGGCCGGTTCCTCGATCATGCCGGGCAAGGTGAACCCGGTCATCCCCGAGGTGATGAACCAGATCTGTTTCGAGGTGATCGGCAACGACATGACCATCACCATGGCTGCCGAAGGGGGCCAGTTGCAGCTGAACGCCTTTGAGCCGGTGATTGCCTACAGCATGTTCCGTTCGGTCGATCACCTTGTCGCGGGCTGCGCCACGCTGGAACATAACTGCGTCAAGGGCATCACCGCGAACCGCGACGTGCTTAAGGAAACCGTTCGCAAATCCATCGGCATCGTGACCGCGCTGAACCCCTATATCGGCTACGCAGCCGCCACCGAGGTCGCGACCGAGGCACATCTGACCGGACGCGGCGTCTATGAGCTGGTGCTGGAAAAAGGTCTGCTGCCCAAGGAACGGCTGGACGCAATCCTGCGCCCCGAAACGTTGACCAAACCGTCGCTGTTCGTGGCCTGATCCTAGCCCGGATCCGAGCCGATCTCATCAAGCAGGAACGCGCGGAACCGCCGGATCGCCGGACGGTTCCGCCGCCCTTTGGGATAGACCAGCCAATAGGCGCGACCGTTCTTGGCAATGTCCGGGAAAGGCTGGATCAAACTACCCGTTGCCAGCTCGAAGCGGAAGAATCGCGGTGTCAGCAGGGCCACGCCGTAACCCGCCAGCGCCGCCCGCGCCTCGTGCAGATCGGTCGAAAGCGTCAGACCGGCGCGCGGCGGACATGCGGGCAGCGGCACGCCCATCTGCGTGAACCAGACCGCCCAATTGGGATCGACGATATCCAGCAGCGGCAACCTTAGCAAATCGGCGGGCCGGCTTATATCGTGCTTTTTCGCCAGATCGGGCGACAGCATCGGCGTGTATTCGATGTCCATCAGCGCGTGGGTTTCCAGCCCCGGCCAATCGCCATCGCCCGCGCGGATCGCCACGGTAATATCTTCGCGCCCGAAATCCACGATATTGTCGCTGGTCTCCAGTCGCACCGCCAGGTTCGGATGGCTCATCTGGAACTTGCCCAACCGCTGCGAAAGCCATGCCCCGGCAAATGTCGGCACAGTCGAAATGGACAGCGTCGAGACCGCATCGGCCGAGGGGTCGGAATAGGTTTCACGCAGCAAATCAAAGGCATCGACCGTGGGACGGGCAAAAAGCGCGCCGGTTTCCGTCAGGCTGATCTCACGCGGTTTGCGCAAAAACAGCGGCGTGCCCAGCCGTTCCTCCAGCAAGCGGATCTGATAGCTGACCGCAGCCTGTGTCATGCCCAGTTCCTCGGCCGCGCGGGTAAAGCTAAGATGACGGGCCACGGCCTCAAAGGCGCGCAGCGCGGCAAGCGGCGGGATCGACATAAGGTTGCCTTATGAACCTGTGCTGAGGCTTTGTTGGTAAAAGCCCTGTGACAATAGCATGTTGAGCATGCCCATCAACCCATGGCGCATTGCGGAGTAAAAGCAATGGCACAGAATTTTGCAACGGAACGGCAGACCATCGGGTTTGCCGACAGGCTTCTTATGCTGCTTGGTCTGAAAACGACCGATAAGCAGACCCTATGCGCCGACCGCATGTCGGCGCTGGATGACCCGGCGACGCGACAGGCTTTGGCCGATCTGCCGGAGCATCTGCTATGGGATATTGGCGTGATCAGCGCCGCGCCTGATAAGGTGATGAAACCCGTCGAGGGCGAGGCGCTGCGCCGCCATATGTGGTAAGTTCGGGGCTGCCTAGCGCAGCCCCTCGCAGAAGCGGCGGATGCGGGCACAGGCATCCGCCAGCACCTGATCCGAGGTCGCATAGGAAATGCGGAAATGCGGCGACAGGCCGAATGCCGCGCCAAAAACCACGGCCACGCCGGTTTCGTTCAGCAGCGCCGTGGCAAAAGCCTCATCATTCGTGATCAGCGCGCCGCCCGCCGAGGTCTTGCCGATCAGGTCGCGGATCGACGGGTAGACATAGAACGCGCCTTCGGGCACCGGGCAGACGATACCCGGACATTCATTCAGCCCCCTGACCACCAGATCGCGCCGCCGCTGAAAAACCGAGCGGCTTTCTGCAATGTAATCCTGCGGCCCCTGCAACGCGGCCAGCGCGGCATATTGACTGATCGAACAAGGATTCGAGGTGGACTGCGATTGCAGCGTGCCCATCGCCTTGACCAGTTCAGCGGGACCAGCACCATAACCGATACGCCAGCCCGTCATCGCATAGGCCTTGCTGACGCCGTTCATCGTCAGGGTGCGGTTCTTCAGCTCGGGCTGCACCTGCGCAGGCGTGACGAATTGAAAATCGTCAAAAACCAGATGTTCATAAATATCGTCGGTCAGCACCCACACCTGCGGGTGACGCAGCAGCACGTCGGTCAGCGCCTGCATATGTTCGCGACCGTAGCCCGCCCCAGTCGGATTTGAAGGCGAGTTCAGGATCAACCACTTGGTTTTGGGCGTGATCGCCGCCTCAAGTTGATCGGGGGTGATACGATAGCCGTTTTGCATGGCGGCTTCGACGATGACGGGCGTGCCGCCCGCCAGCACGACCATATCGGGATAACTGACCCAATAGGGTGCCGGGATAATCACTTCGTCGCCGGGATTCAGCGTGGCCATCAGCGCATTGTAAAGAATCTGCTTGCCGCCCGTGCCGACCGTGATCTGTGCAGGCGTATAGTCCAGACCGTTTTCATTGCGGAACTTGTCGCAGATCGCGGCCTTCAGCTGCGGAATGCCGTCCACGGCGGTATAGCGCGTATGCCCCGCATCGATTGCGGCCTTTGCCGCCTCGCGGATATGTTCGGGCGTGTCGAAATCAGGTTCTCCCGCCGAAAGACTGATGATGTCCTTGCCGGTGGCTGCCAGTTCACGGGCAAGGCCGGTAATCGCCATCGTCGGTGAGGGTTTGACGCGGGCAAGCGTCTGGGACAGAAAGCTCATCAAATTCATCCTGCGGCTGGGTTGCCTTTTTCATAGGCGTCACATTGCGGGCAGGCAAGCCGGAGGCGAAAACTTGGACGAGGCAAGGCTGAAACGGTTGCGGATGCGCAGCTGGCGGCGCGGCATGAAAGAGATGGACCTGATCCTTGGACCGTTTTCGGACACGGAACTGCCGGGCCTGACCGACGATGAGGTCGATCTTTATGAAACGATGCTGAACGAAAACGATCAGGACCTTTACCTGTGGGTTACGGCGCGTCTTTCGGGCGAACATCCAGGCCCCGCGCAAATTTCGGCGCTGCTGGACCGGATCGCGGATTTTGCAGCGGCACGGCTGACGCCGAAATCGTGAAAATTTTAGCGATCTAGGATGCGGGCATTAACCTAAGATTCGGCTTTTCCGCCCATGTTCATCAGGACATGAATAGAACGGAAACCGCCATGCCCCAGCGCAGCCCCAGCCCCGTCCGTCCGGTGCCAGCCCTTCGGCCCGTCGCGGCGGCCACCCGGACCGAGGCGTATCTTGAAAGCCTGCAAATTCTGGAACGGCTGCACCGGCTGCTTCAGGATCTGGTCAAAGACGAATTCGAGCGGCTTGGACGTTCGGACCTGAACCCGATTCAGGCGCTGTTGCTATATAATCTTGGCACGGCCGAGGTGACGGCGGGCGAGTTGCGGTCCCGTGGAATGTATCAGGGCTCGAACGTCAGCTATAACCTGAAAAAGCTGGTGGAATTGGGCTATGTCCATCATGAACGCAGCGAAACGGACCGCCGCGCGGTCCGGGTCCGTCTGACGCGCGAAGGTCAGGATGTGCGCGACCACGTCACGGCGCTTTTCGCGCGTCATGCCAGCGATCTGGAGGTTTCGGGCATTCTGGACGACCCCGCGATCGAGGCGGTGAACCTGCAATGGCGCCGCGTCGAACGCTATTGGATCGAACAGATCAGGTATATCTACTAAGGCGCGGACACGCCGCCCGCGCCCAAGGGCTTACCAGTGCCCGGTATTGCCCATGCTGGCCCATGGCTCCTGCGGCGGCAGATGCTCGCCTTCCTGCAATATCTCGATCGAGATATTGTCGGGGCTGCGCACGAATGCCATGTGACCGTCGCGCGGCGGACGGTTGATGGTGACGCCCGCATCCATCAGCTTCTGGCACATCTCGTAGATATTCTCGACCCGGTAGGCCAGATGCCCGAAATGGCGGCTGTCCGAAGGCAAGCCGTCATCCCCGTCCCAGTTCCACGTCAGCTCGACCGGGCATTCCGGCTGATCCGGCGGAGCCATGAAGACCAGCGTGAAGCGACCCTTGTCGTTTTCGACCCGGCGCGTCTCCTCAAGGCCCAGCAGGCGGAAGAACTCCATGCTGCGGTCCAGATCCAGAACGCGCACCATCGTGTGCAGATAGCGGATTTTCATTTCAGCCCTCCTGATTGCAGCCGTCAGATTGGCACTGCAGGGCGGGAACGGCAACCGTCACGGGGCTTGTGAAAAGTGACGCAGCGCGGTCGGTTTTGATATGGACGCCACGTCTGACCGGGGTTAGAAGCAGCGCCCCGCCAGACGCGGGGCAGCACAACCATCAATAGAAAACGCATCTTCTCGCTTTCCTGCAAGGCGGGCTGGAAACGCCTTTGCCAAACAGCAAGCAACGAAATGTTCCCGCTTTGAGCGGCTATATATAGGTGGCAACCATCGAAGAATGTCTATATAGTGGGTGAGCGAGCTTGAGGTGACGAGTCGGGGTCGAATTTCCGCCTTCCGGTCTGTCACGCAACTGCAAGTAGCTAATGACACGATCGGACAGCGCCAACCATCGCGCGACAAGGCGACAGCAAGGCTATTGCGGAAAGATCGCCACGACATGACAGACGAAAAAAGGATATGAGGCAATGAGCATCACCGTCTACTCCAAACCCGCCTGCGTGCAGTGCACCGCAACCACCCGCGCGCTGGATGCACGCGGGCTGGCATATGACATCATCGACCTGACCGAAGACGACGCGGCCATGCAGCTTGTCACCTCGTTGGGTTATCGTCAGGCGCCCGTCGTCGTCGCTGGCGACGCGCATTGGGCGGGCTTCCGTCCCGACATGATCGGCCGCCTTTCCTAAGGGCGATGGGTGGGTTGGTCTATTTCTCCTCGGCCTCGGGGAATACCGCGCGTTTCGTGGCGCGGCTGGGGCTGAGTGCGGCGCGGATCCCGATTTCGCCCGCAGATGCCATGCCCGAACCCGCGCTGCCCTATGTGCTGATGACCCCGACCTTTGCCGATGGCGAGGGTCGCGGTGCGGTCCCCAAACAGGTGATCCGCTTTTTGAACGATCCGGGTCGCCGGGCCCTTATCCGCGGCGTCATCGCCGCGGGAAACCGGAATTTTGGCGCGACCTTTGCCCTTTCGGGCCGGGTCATCGCCGAGAAATGCAACGTGCCGCAGCTTTATCGATTTGAGCTTGCGGGGACCGAAGACGATATTGCCCGCGTCCGTGCAGGGCTTGAAAAATTCTGGGGGACAGAATGCTTGACGATGGCGTAAAGGCCGAGCTGGACTACCACGCGCTTAATGCGATGCTGAACCTTTACGACGGCGAAGGCCGCATCCGCTTTGACGCGGATCGCAAGGCCGCGCGGCAGTATTTCCTGCAGCACGTCAATCAGAACACCGTCTTTTTCCATAACCTCGACGAAAAGCTGCGCTATCTCGTCGACGAAGGTTATTACGAACCCGAAGTTCTGGATCAATATTCCAAGAACTTCCAACGCGCGATCTGGGATGCCGCATATGAACGGAAATTCCGTTTCCCGACCTTCCTTGGCGCGTTCAAATATTACACCAGCTATACGCTGAAAACCCGCGACGGGCAGCGTTATCTGGAACGTTACGAAGACCGCGTCGTCATGGTCTCGCTTGCGCTGGCGCGCGGCGATGAGACTTTGGCCATGAGCTTCATGCATGAAATCCTGTCGGGCCGTTTCCAGCCCGCAACGCCGACTTTCCTGAATGCCGGCAAGAAATCGCGTGGCGAATTGATTTCCTGTTTCCTGCTGCGGCTGGAAGACAATATGGAATCCATTGGCCGCTCGATCAACTCGGCCCTGCAATTGTCCAAGCGTGGCGGCGGCGTTGCCTTGATGCTGACGAACCTGCGCGAAGCGGGTGCGCCGATCAAGGGAATTGAAAACCAATCCTCGGGCGTCATTCCGGTGATGAAGCTGCTGGAAGACAGCTTCAGCTATGCCAACCAGCTTGGAGCACGTCAGGGCGCAGGCGCGGTTTATCTGAACGCGCATCACCCGGACATTCTGCGCTTTCTTGACACGAAGCGCGAAAATGCGGATGAGAAAATCCGTATCAAGACGCTTTCGCTTGGCGTGGTCATTCCCGATGTGACTTTTGAACTGGCCAAGAAGAACGCCGATATGTATCTTTTTTCGCCGCATGACGTCGAGAAGATCTATGGCGTCCCCTTCTCGGAAATCTCGGTCAGTGAGAAATACGCCGAGATGGTTGATGACAAGCGCATCAAAAAGAAAAAGATCAACGCCCGCGAATTCTTCCAGACCATCGCGGAAATTCAGTTCGAAAGCGGCTACCCCTATATCATGTTCGAGGATACGGTGAACCGCGCCAATCCCGTGCATGGCCGCATCACCATGTCGAACCTGTGCTCTGAGATTTTGCAGGTCAACGAGGCCAGCGAATTCAACGAAGACCTGTCTTATTCCCACATGGGCACGGACATTTCTTGCAACCTCGGCTCGTTGAATATCGCGGCAACGATGGATGGCCCGGATTTTGGTGCGACAATCGAAGCTGCCGTGCGTGCGCTGACGGCCGTTTCGGAAATGTCGGCCATCGACTCTGTCCCGTCGATCCGTCGCGGCAATGACGAAGCCCATGCGATCGGCCTTGGCCAAATGAACCTGCATGGCTTCCTTGCCCGCGAGCATATCCATTACGGATCGCCAGAAGGCGTTGAATTCACCAGCGTTTATTTCGCCGCGATCGCTTATCATGCAATCCGCGCATCGAACCTGCTGGCAAAGGAAAAAGGCCATAGCTTCAAGGATTTCGACAAGTCGAAATACGCAGATGGAACCTTTTTCGACAAATACACCGACCGGGATTGGTTGCCGGTTTCGGACGATGTGACCCGTGTCTTTGAAAATATCCAGCTTCCGACGCGCGAAGACTGGGCGGCGCTGAAAGACGCCGTGATGAAGGACGGGCTATATAACCGCAACCTGCAAGCTGTGCCGCCGACCGGCTCGATCAGCTATATCAACAACTCGACCAGTTCGATCCACCCGATCGTTGCCAAGATCGAGATTCGCAAGGAAGGCAAGATCGGTCGGGTTTATTATCCTGCCGCCTTCATGGATAACGAAAACCTTGAATATTATCGCGATGCCTATGAAATCGGGCCGGATGCGATCATCGACACCTATGCCGCCGCGACCGAGCATGTCGATCAGGGCCTGTCGCTGACGCTGTTCTTTCCCGCAGAGGCGACGACGCGCGACATCAACCGTGCCCAGATCTACGCGTGGAAAAAGGGCATCAAGACGATCTATTATATCCGTTTGCGCCAGACCGCGCTTGAAGGGACCGAGGTGCAAGGCTGCGTCTCCTGCACCCTGTAACCTCAATTCGAATAAAGGGAAGGTCCGATGAAGGATCAGATCATGCGCAATCCGCTGCGCGCCATTAACTGGAACCGGCTTGAGGATGAAAAAGACCTTGAGGTCTGGAACCGTCTGACCGTCAATTTCTGGCTGCCAGAAAAGGTTCCGCTGTCGAATGACATTCAAAGCTGGGCCACGCTTCGTCCCGAAGAACGCGAATTGACCATCCGCGTCTTTACCGGCCTGACGCTGCTGGATACGGTGCAGAATACCATCGGCGCGCCGTCGCTGATGCCCGACGCACTGACCCCGCATGAAGAGGCGGTGCTGTCGAATATCTCGTTCATGGAGGCGGTCCATGCGCGCAGCTATTCCTCGATCTTTTCGACGCTTTGCCTGACCAAGGAAGTGGACGAGGCATTCCGCTGGTCCGAGGAAAACCCGCATCTGCAGGCGAAAGCCCGGCTGATCCTTGAGGAATACAAGGCAGGCTCCGATCCGCTGAAACGCAAGATCGCCAGCGTTTTCCTGGAAAGCTTCCTGTTCTATTCCGGCTTCTATCTGCCGATGTATTGGTCCTCGCGCGCCAAGCTGACCAATACCGCTGACCTGATCCGCCTGATCATTCGAGATGAGGCCGTGCATGGCTATTACATCGGCTATAAATTCCAGCGTGCGGTCGAGAAACTGGACGAAGCGCGTCGCGCCGAGCTGAAAGATTTCGCCTTCGCGCTGATCTTCGATCTTTACGACATCGAACAGAAATACACGGCCGAGCTTTATGACGGCATCGGCCTGACCGAAGACGTGAAAGCCTTCCTGCATTACAACGCCAACAAGGCGCTGCAAAATCTGGGATATGAGGCGCTTTTCCCACCGCAGGCCTGCGAAGTGAACCCTGCGATCATGGCGGCACTGTCGCCCGACAGCGAAAACCACGACTTTTTCAGCGGCTCGGGTTCGTCCTATGTGATCGGCAAGGCCGTCGCGACCGAAGACGAAGACTGGGATTTCTGACCCCGACGCCCGCCTGAAAAGGCGGGCGTTTCGCCTTGTGAAGGCCGCGTGACGCGCTAATCTGGCGCATCCGAAAGCCAGTATCAGCCCCATGACCAGCATCACCCTTTTGACGGGGCGTGCAGCCCCCCTGCCCGGCAGCGACCAGCTGAGCGGGATCGATAAGCGCCCGGTGACCGACGCGCTGGACCTTGGCCCCGAGGGGTTCGCGGGCGACGAACAGGCCGACCGCCGCGTGCATGGCGGCCCGGAAAAGGCCGTGCATCACTATCCCTTTGACCATTACGCCGCATGGCGGGCAGACCTTGGCACCCAGCCGCTGCTGCAAGCACCGGGGGCGTTTGGCGAAAACATCTCTACCATTGGGATGACCGAGGCGAATGTCGCGGTCGGCGACATCTTCCGACTAGGCTCGGCATTGGTGCAGGTCAGTCAGGGGCGGCAGCCGTGCTGGAAGCTGACCCAGCGGTTCGGCGTGCCGAAACTGGCGCGGATGGTGCAGGACACCGGGCGCACGGGTTGGTATTATCGCGTTCTGCAGGCCGGCCGGGTTGCACCCGGTGACCGGCTGGAGCTGATCGACCGGCTGGCCCCGGAATGGACGCTGCAACGGCTTTGGCGGGCGCTGTATGTGGACCGGCTGAACCTTGGCGAATTGCAAGGTATCGCCACGCTGGACGTGCTGGCCGAAGGCTGGCGGCGCTATGCCGTCCGCCGTCTGGACAGCGGCAAGGTCGAGGATTGGTCCAAGCGGCTTGAGGGCAACGCATGACCCCACCTTTGGTTATTTCCATTCAAAGCCAGGTGGTTCTGGGCCATGTCGGCAATTCGGCGGCGGTGTTTCCCATGCTGGCCGCTGGGCTGAACGTCGCGCCGGTCCCGACGGTGGTGTTTTCGAACACGCCGGATTATCCGACGCTGCGCGGCCGCGCGATGCCTGCCGATCATTTTGCCGATCTGCTGCAGGGGGTGTGGGAACGCGGCCTGCCCGAGCGGGCGCGATATGTGGTTACAGGCTATATCGGCTCGGTCGAGATTGCGCTGATGACGGCGGAATTTATCCGACGCGCCAAGGCGGTGAACCCCGGCCTGACCTATCTGTGCGATCCGGTGATGGGGGACGAATCGCCGGGGCTGTATGTCCCCGAAGCGATTGCGACAGTGCTGAAGGATGCGCTGCTGCCGCTTGCCGACATCGCCTCGCCCAACCCGTTCGAGATCGCCTATCTGACCGGGCAGCCCATTCGGGAACTGGCTGATCTGCCGCGGGCTTTTGCGGATCTGCGTATGGCGCCGGGCGCGCATCTGATCGCAACCGGATGTGCGCTGCGCGAAACCGCGCCGGGGACGCTGGAAAGCGTGATCCTGGGGCCCGCGGGGATCAGCAGGCATCCGACGCCGCGTCTGCCTGTCGCGATGGCCGGGACCGGGGATTTGTTTCTGGGACTGATTACGGCGGCGCTGGGTTCCGGGCGCGATCTGGCGGCGGCGGTGGAGTTCGCACAGGTTCAGACCTCGCGCGCTTTGGCGCGGGCTGCGGCGCTGGGGACCAAGGAGGTGGTGCTGTCGGACCCTGATTTCCGCGCGGCGCTTTTGACGTTGTAGCACCCGCCGCCCCCATTGAGGGGACGTCGGGCGCGGGCATATCGCCCCTTCAGCCCTTGCGCAGCGCGTTCAGCAGTGCGGCCCCCAACGCGCCGGGCTGTTCCGGCGCGGCGGGTTTGGCGGTTTTCGGGCCGCGTGCAGGTTGCGACTTGGGGTTGCGCTCGGCCTGCGCCTCGCGCGCGGAACTGCCGCCATCTTTGCGCATGGTCAATGCAATGCGCTTGCGCGGCACGTCCACCTCGGTCACGCGGACTTTCACCACGTCGCCGACCTTAACGACCTCGTTCGGGTCTTTCACGAAACGGTCGGCAAGCTGGCTGATATGGACCAGCCCGTCCTGATGCACACCGATGTCAACGAATGCGCCGAAAGCCGCAACGTTCGTCACCGTCCCCTCCAGCGCCATGCCGGGGCGGAGATCTTTGATGTCCTCGATCCCATCGGCAAAGCTGGCAGTGACAAAGCTGGGGCGTGGGTCGCGACCGGGCTTTTCCAGTTCCGACAGGATGTCGCGGATGGTGGGCAGGCCGAAGCTGTCATCGACGAATTGCTCGGCCCGGATGCCTTTCAGCGCCGCGCCGTCGCCCATGATCTGGCGAATATCGCGACCGCAGGCGGCGACGATCTTACGCGCCACGCCGTAAGCCTCGGGGTGGACGGATGAGGCGTCCAGCGGCTCTTTGCCGTCGCGGATGCGCAGGAAGCCCGCGCATTGTTCGAACGCGCGTGGCCCAAGCCCCGTCACCTTCTTCAGCGCCGCGCGCGAGGCGAATGCCCCGGCCGCATCGCGATGGGCCACGATATTCTGCGCCAGCGACGGGCCAAGCCCCGCGACATGCGCAAGCAAAGGGGCGGATGCTGTGTTCAGGTCCACGCCCACGGCGTTCACGGCGTCTTCGACCACGGCCTCCAGCGTTTTTGCCAATTGGCGCTGATCCACGTCATGCTGATACTGGCCGACACCGATGGATTCCGGCGGCACCTTGACCAGTTCTGCCAACGGATCCTGCAGGCGGCGTGCGATGGACACCGCGCCGCGCAAGCTGACATCCAGCCCCGGAAACTCACGCGCGGCCAGTTCCGACGCGGAATAGACCGAGGCACCCGCTTCGGACACGATCACCTTGACCGGGGCCTTTACCCCCGCAGGCAAGCGTTTCAACACATCGGCCACCATGCGTTCGGTTTCGCGGCTGGCCGTGCCGTTGCCGATGGCGATCAGCTCGATCTTGTGTTTCACGATGGCAGCAGCCAAGGCGGCTTCGGCCCCGCGCAGATCGTTCTTGGGCTGGAACGGATACAGCGTATCGGTGGCAACCAGCTTGCCCGTCGCATCGACGGCAGCAAGTTTCACCCCGGTGCGGATGCCCGGATCAAGCCCGATGGTCGGGCGGGCACCCGCGGGCGAGGCGAGTAGCAAATCCTTGAGGTTGCGGGCAAAAACCCGGATCGCCTCGGCATGGGAACGGGTGCGAAGTTCGGTCAGCAGGTCGATATACATCGTATTCGACAGCCGTACGCGCCAGCACCAGCCCGCCACCTTGCGCAACCATTTGTCGCCCGGTCCCTCGCCCAGACGGCCCAAGGCTGCCGAAACGATGCCTTCGGCCCGCGCGGTGCCTGTTTCCGGCTCGGGGGCGATTTCGATGGTCAGGACTTCTTCCTTGGCGGCGCGCAGGATGGCCAAGGCGCGATGCGCGGGAATGGTGGCCCATTTCTCGCGCTGGTCGAAATAGTCGCTGAACTTGGCACCAACCTGTTCCTTGCCCTCGACCAGCTTGGCGTGGATGACCGCCTCGGCCTGCATGAAGTCGCGCAGCCGGCCCAGCAGCACCGCGTTTTCGGACAATTCCTCGACCAGAATGTCGCGTGCGCCGTCAAGCGCAGCTTTCACATCGGCCACGGCTTCGGTCAGATAGCCCGCAGCCAGCGTTTCGGGGTCGGCGGCGCGGTTGTCCTGAATGGCACGCAGCAGCGGCTCAAGCCCGTTTTCGCGGGCGATCATCGCCTTGGTGCGGCGCTTGGGCTTATAGGGCAGGTAAATATCCTCAAGCGTCGCCTTGGTTTCGGCCCCGGCGATGGCGCGGGCCAGATCCTCGGTCAGCTTGCCCTGCGCCTTGATCGATTCGACGATTGCGGCGCGACGCGATTCCAGTTCACGCAGATAGGCCAGACGCTCGGACAGGTTGCGCAATTGCGTGTCGTCCAGACCGCCCGTCACCTCTTTGCGATAGCGGGCGACAAAGGGCACCGTCGCGCCCCCGTCCAAAAGCCCGGTCGCTGCGATGACCTGCGCGGGGGTCGCGCTGATCTCGGCGGCGATCTTGCGGGCAATGCGGTCGTTGGCATCCATGCTTGCGGCTCCTTCAAGGCGGATGCATGTCTTAGCGCGCCCGCTTTGCCGCGCCAAGCGCGGTTTCCTGCCGACGCCGCTCGCAACCTGAACGCAAGTGACGTATCCTGTTGGCATGCCACGCAGGACAAGATTTTGCACGCCACCTTAACGCCAGCCCAAGGCCAGTCGCAATTTGGTGATGACGATCCGAAGATCGCCTATAACCGCGTGTTTTTCGCTCTGCTGCGCATCCAGCGCAGTCTGATGCCAGAGATCGAAAAAAGCCTGCGTGTCTTGGGGATTGCCGACCCGATCTGGTATGAAATCCTGTATGCCGTCGAACAATCCGGTGCCAATGGCGTGCAGATGCTGGCCCTGCAAAAACGCCTTGCGGTGCCGCAATACGCCCTGTCGCGCCATGTCACGCGGATGGAGAAGGCCGGGCTGATCCGGCGGCAGGCAGCAGCCGGCGTGGGACGCGGCCAGAACCTGCACCTGACCGCCAAATCCCAAGGGCTGCACGACCGCATATGGCAGGTTTACGTGGCCCGCATTCAGGCCGCCATCGGCCCGCATATGTCAACGGACGAGGCCTATGACCTCGTCCGTTCGCTGAACAAGCTTTACCCCTGACCCTGAAATCAGAACTTCAATGCGGCGGTGACCATGACGGTGCGACCGGGTTCGTAAAGCGGCTCGACCGAAGAATAGTCCTGCCCATAAGTGGCGCGGTCTGCATATTCCTTGTCGAACAGGTTCGCGATCTCGGCCCGGATCACCAGATCGGGCGCGGCGGGCGGCGTGTATTCGGTGAACAGGTTCAGCACCGCATAGCCCGGAATGCCACGATCGGCGTCAACGGATTTGTCGTCATAAGCCTGCGCGGCCTCGATGCTGCCGCCAAGGGTAAAGGCGCTGCCGGGCAGCGTGTGCTGCACTTCAAGCGCAAAGACCCCGCCCAGCGGCGCGCCAAGATCGACGGCGGAATAGGTATCCGTGCCCTCGCCGTTCACCTTGATCTTGCTATAGGCATAGCTTGCGCGCATGAACCCGTCCGCCCAGCCATAGCCAAGCCCGATGTTGAAGCCGCGGCTTTCGGCGTCGGCATTGTCATTGGCGCGGAAGGTGCTGAAACGGGCATCGGCGATCTTGGTCAGGAACACCTCGCCATCCAGCCGCAGGTCGCCCGCCTCATAGTCAAAGCCCAGCGTATAGTTGTCGGCGCGCGCAGCCTTGAGGCCGGTATAGTCCCATGCCGGGTTGAAGATAAAATTGTCCTCAAGCGTGACGCCGCCAAAGACCGAGGAAACCCCGCCCCGCAGCTTCAGGCTGTCCGTCACCGCATAGGAAACCGAGGCATTCCCGCTGAAACCCGAAAACGTGTCATCCCATCCGGTCGTGCCGGTAAAGTCCTGATGGTCCCAGCGCGCGCCGAATGACAGGGCCAGCCGGTCGCTCGGCTCCAGCCGGGCCTGCGCGTAAAGCCCGACATTCTGCGCGCTTTCGGTCACGTCACCTGTCAGCGAACCATCCCGGTAGCTGCTGTCGCGGTCATAGTAATCGATGCCCACCGTCACATTGTCCGTGCCGGACAGATGGAAGCGGTTTTCGACCTTGGCCGAGAAGGTCTTGTTCAGGCCCCGGCTGGTGCCCAGACCCGGCTCAAGCGGCTGGGCCACGCCAATATCGACCTTGGACCAGCCCAGCGTCACGCGGGGATCCCACATCCCGTTGGCCTGCGTGTTTTCGTAAGACAGCGCATAGGTGGTGCGGTCGGTATCATAGCGGCGCAGCGGGAAAGGCCGTCCGTCGCCGACGAAGTTCGCGCGGTAAGGCCGCAGCGCATCGTCCTGCATCCGCTGGCCGGAGAATTCGACCCGGTGGCCGTCCTCAGTCTCATAGGCCAGCTTGGCAAGATAGGTCTGCAGATCGGCGGCGCTGCCCTGCACCTTGTCGCCCGCGCCGGTCTCATAATCGTCGCCGGTGGCGGTTTTCAGATAGCCCAGCCATTCGAAACCGCTATGCCGTCCCGCCAAGGTCGCCGAGCGCCCGAAGGTATTGCCGTTATCGGCATAGGACAGCCGCGCATTGCCGCCGATATTGCGCCCGTCCTTGATGATGTCGGCGGCATCCACCGTTTCCATCACCACAGCGCCCGCCATGGCGTTCGGCCCGGCATCGGCGGCAGCAACACCTGCATCGACGCGCACGAATTTCATCAGTCCCGGATCAAAGGCATTGGCAGAAACGTGGTGAAAGATGCGGTTGTTCTGCGCCACGCCATCGACCGTGACCGCAAGGTTCAGCATGTCGATGCCGTTGACATAGATCTTTTGCGCGACCGGAATCGCCCCGCCCACGGAAACCGAGGCGATGCCGCTGAACAGGTCTTTCAGATCGCCCATGCGCGCGCGTTCCAGCTCCGCATCAGCGACATATTCGCTGGTGCCGCGATCGGCGGCGTTGCCGTCATCGTCGCGGGCACGAACCACCACAGGGTCCAGCAGGACCGTGGCGGCCACGCCGTCCTGTGATTGGGCCAGTGCGGGCAGCGGCAGCGTCACCGCCAGCAGGGCAAGGGTCATCGGAATACGTTCAAGCGCCATGTCTTCACTCCGGGGCGGCAGATGGAATGGCTTGGGGTGCATAGACCCATGGCTGATAGTCGCGCCTAGCACGTAAATACTTAACATGCAATTGCATGATCTGGCGGTGTCAGCCTTCCTCTGGGCTGCGGTAATCGGCGGGCTTGATGCCGTGCCGCGTCAGCTTGTCGTAAAAGGTCTTGCGGGGCAGCTGCAGCCGCTCCATGGCGCGGGTCGCATTGCCGCCCGCCAGACGCAGCGCCTCTCGGATCAGGCCGGATTCGTAATCCTGCACCATATCGGCCAGCCCCTGTTGCGGCGTGTCGGGCTCGGGCGCGTCAAAGGCGGGCAGACCCAGAACATGGGCTTCGGCGAATTGGCGCAATTCGCGCAGGTTGCCGGGCCAGTCATGGCTGGACAACCGCGCCCTGACCGCTGGCGACATCGGCGGAGCGTGCAATTTCAGCCGCGCGCCCGCCTCAAGCATGAAATGGCGAAACAGGTCCAGCATATCTTCGCGTCGGTCGGCCAGCGCGGGCAATTGCAGCACGACACCCGACAGGCGGTAATACAGATCGGCCCGCAAGCCACCGTCGCGCACCAGCCGTTCCGGCTCGGCCCCGACCGAGGCGATGACGCGCAAATCCAGCGGGCGCGGCGCGGCGGCGCCCATGGGCCAGAACTCCCCCGCCTCGATCAGCGCGACCAGCCGCGCCTGCAGCGCCGGGGCCAACCGGTCGATGCCGTCCAGATACAGCGTGCCGCGATGCGCCTTTTCCAGGCGACCCGCGATGCGGGCCTGCCGCCCGCCCGGTTCCTGCCCCAGAAACTCGGCCTCGAACCGCGCATCGTCCAGCGTTTCGCAGGCAATATGGACAAAGCCCCGCACCCGGCGCGGGCTTTGACGGTGGATCGCCCGCGCCACCGTTTCCTTGCCCGAGCCGCCCGGCCCCACGATCAGCAGATCGCCCCCCGCCTCGGCCAGTCTGGCGATAGAGTCGCGCAGATGCTGCATCACGGCGCTTTGACCGACCAGCCGGGTCTCCTCGGCAAAGCTTTCCTGACGTTCGCGGCGCAGCGTGCGGTTTTCCATCACCAACGCGCGGGACTGGCAAGCGCGGTTCAGCGCGGCGGCAAGCTGGTCTGCGCCCAAGGGCTTTGACAGGAAATCATAGGCCCCCTGCTTCAGCGCCGTGACGGCCATAGGCACATCGGCGTGACCCGTCAGCAGGATCACCGGCAGTTCGGGGTCCATCTGATGCAGCCGCTGGAAAAAGGCGAAACCGTCCATCCCCGGCATCCGCACATCGCTTAGCACCACGCCGGGCCAGTCGGGGGTCAGCCCGTCCAGCGCCGCTTCTGCCGAGGCATAGGGCTGCGCCACGAACCCCGCGACCCGCAGCGCCTGCGTCTGGGCAGCCAGCAGATCGGTGTCGTCATCGACCAGACGCACCAGCCGGACAGTGTCGGGATCGTCGTTCATGCAGCCCTCGGCAGTTCAAGAATGAAGGTCGCGCCCTGCCCCGCGACCTGCGGCGCGGCCCGCAGGCTGCCGCCGAAATCGCGCGCGATTTCCTGCGAGATGACCAGCCCCAGCCCAAGCCCCTGCGGCTTGGTGGTGGCAAAGGGCATGAACAGCTGCGCCTCGACCTCGGGCGACAGGCCGGGGCCGTTGTCGCTGACGGTCAGGCGCACCAGATCGCCCGCTTCAAGCGTCAGCCATATGCGGGGCGCAGGCGTGTCCGACAGCGCCTCTTGCGCGTTTTGCAGCAGATTGACCAAGACCTGCTCAAGCCGCACGGTTTCGGCCATGACGCAAAGTCCCGGCGGCAGGACCGGCAAATCCAGCGCGATCCCCTGCGTCTCGCGGCGGGTGGCGGTCAGCATCAGCGCGGCATCCAGCGCGGGGGCCAGCTCGACCGGACCGACATGGCCGGTCGCCTTGCGGGCAAAGCCGCGCAATTGCTGGGTGATGCGTGTGATGCGTTCGGTCATGCGCATGATGGTGGACAGGTTTTCGGCCACCTCGGGCGACTGGCCGACGGGCAGAAGCGTGCTGCCGGTTTCGGCCAGCAGCCGGATGGTGGCAAGCGGCTGGTTCACTTCATGCGCGACGCCTGCGGTGATCTGGCCAAGCGCGGCCAGCTTGTTGGCCTGAACCATGTCGGCCTGCAACTGATGCAGTCGCGCCTCGGTCTCGCGGCGTTCGCGCATCTCGTCGGATAGCGCACGCGTGCGTTCATCCACCGCCAGTTCAAGATCCGCACGATAGCGGCGCTCCTCCTCGGCGCGGCGGGCTGCCTGGCGGCGGGCGCGCAGACGGAACCCCGCAGCGACACCCAAAAGCGTCAGCCCGAACCCCACGCTGCCCGTCGTCAGCGCCGCGGCATAGAAGGCAGGCGCTGCGGGCTCGGTCACCACCATGCGCCAATCGGCGCCGGGCACCATCGCCTGCGTGCTGACCGTCGCCCGTCTGGGCAAAGGCGGCGTGCCAAAGCGCAGCGCCGGGTCGCTGGACAGGATGATCTGTCCCGCCGCATCCGCCACATAGGTCAAGGCATTCGCTTGTCGCCAGCTCGCCTCAAGATGGTCGAACTCGACCTTGACCACGATCACGCCCAAAGGCGTCCGATCCGCCGCGATCACGTCATGCGACAGATACAGGCCCGCGCGATGGCTGATCGTGCCAAGCGCGAATTGCGTCGCCTCTCCGCGCAGCAGGGCTTCGGTGAAATAATCGCGAAAACTGTAATCCTGACCGACAAAGCTGCGCGCCTCGTTCCAGTTCGAGGCAGCGACGGCCACGCCCGCACGGTCCAGCAGATAGATCACCGCACTGTCCGTCTCGGCCCGCAGGCGGTCCAGCTTTTGCGAAATGGCGCGGCGATGATCGGGATCGGGGTTCAGCAGCCCCTCGCGGATCGTGCTGTCGTCAGACAGGACCGTCGCCACCGCCCGCTGCCGCATCAGCACGCTTTCCAGCGCCTGCACGCGCGACGCGATCTGGACCGATTGTGCCCTTTCGCGTTCATTCAAGGCCCCGCGATAGCTGATCAGAAAACTGACGCTCAGCGCCGCAATCAGCAGGATTGCAGTCAGCGCCCCCCAAAGCAGGCGCGAATCAACACGAGGTCTTGTCTGCAAGGGCGGAACCCCCTTCGGATGCGCTGTGCGGATTTCCACACTAGCAGCTTTCGACTGTGCGGGAAACCACACACACATATCAGCCCGAGCAGCGCGATTTCCTATGAAATCAGCGCATTGCTGCTATGCGCGCCTTTTTTGGGCAGCACCGGCGAAGCGCATAACATGGCGGATACAAAATTGTCACCGCAGGTTGGAGGAGGCCTCAATGCAACTCGATACGTCGGCGCAGCCGACCCCCCACGCAGATCGTCCGTTCTATCGGCATCTGTATTTTCAAGTCCTTTGCGCCATCGTGGCCGGTGCGCTGATCGGCCATTTCTTTCCCCAGACCGGCGAGGCGCTGAAGCCCTTGGGCGACGCCTTCATCAAGCTGGTCAAGATGATCATCGCCCCCGTCATCTTCCTGACCATCGTGACCGGCCTTGCAGGCATGGGCACGCTGAAAGGCGTGGGTTCGGTCGTCGGCAAAGCCTTCGCCTATTTCTTCACCTTCTCGACGCTGGCGCTGATTGTCGGGCTGATCGTCGCGAATGTCGTTCATCCCGGTTCGGGCATGAACATCGACCCGGCCACGCTGGATGCCAGCAAAGTCTCGGGCTATGCCGAAAAGGCGCATGAGACCTCGCTGATCGGCTTTGTCATGGACATCATCCCGACGACGCTGGTTTCGGCCTTTGTCGAAGGCAACATCCTGCAGGTGCTGTTCGTCGCAATCCTGTTCGGCATCAGCCTGATCCTGATCGGTGACAAGGCCAAGCCCGTCGTCAACCTGTTCGAAACGCTCAGCCATGCCGTCTTCCGCGTCGTGGACATTCTGATGAAGGCCGCGCCCATCGGTGCCTTCGGTGCCTTTGCCTTCACGATCGGCAAATACGGCATCGCCTCGGTCGTGAACCTGGCAGCACTGGTCGGCACGTTCTATCTGACCTCGGCCCTGTTCATCATCGTTATCCTGGGCGCCGTCTGCATGTATAACGGCTTCTCGATCTTCCGTCTGATTTCCTATCTCAAGGCCGAGCTGCTGCTGGTTCTGGGCACCTCGTCCTCGGAATCCGCGCTGCCCTCGCTGATGGAAAAGATGGAGAAGGCGGGCTGCAAGCGTTCGGTCGTCGGTCTGGTCGTCCCAACGGGTTATTCGTTCAACCTTGACGGCACGAACATCTACATGACGCTGGCGGCTCTGTTCATCGCGCAGGCGACGAATACCGATCTGTCGCTGCAACAGCAGGTGCTGCTGCTGCTGGTCGCGATGCTGTCGTCCAAGGGCGCGGCGGGCGTCACCGGCGCGGGCTTCATCACGCTGGCGGCAACCCTGTCGGTCGTTCCGACGGTGCCGGTCGCCGGTATGGCGCTGATCCTTGGCGTTGACCGCTTCATGTCGGAATGCCGTTCGATCACCAACTTCATCGGCAACGCGGTCGCCACCATCGTCGTCAGCAAATGGGAAGGCGCGCTTGACCGTGAAAAGCTGGACGCGGCGCTGTCGGGCAATAGCCATGGCAATGTGCGCCCGGTCAGCGATCTTGAACCGGCCCCTGCGGGCCTGCGTCTGGGCGAGGCGAGCGCCGACTGATCACCGGCCATCGCCCCTTCGGGCAGCTCCTCCCCGCTGCCCGACCCGGAAGGCCGCGCCCCCTGCGAAAGGGGGCGCGGCTTTTTTCGTCAGTCGATCTTGACGGGTCAGGCTGTCAGCGACCGTTTCGCCCGTCCTATCGGGCGGGGATAGGCCCCTATCGCGGCCACTTTGCGGGCATGGGCGTCAGCATCCGGCGCCGATGCAGCAGACCCAACAGCTCTGCATCTATCTGTGGCACGCCGGAACTGGTGACGATCTGCGCGCCTTCGATCCGGCCATCACGCAGGACGCTCAGGCGGATGCTAACCGATTTGGGGCTGTCCAGATGGGCCGCAGCGGTTTGCCCGATGGGCCGGAGCCGTCCGTAGATTTCGGCCCGCACCACCGCGATCCATTCCTGCCGATTTTGCGGTTGGGGCACGGGCCGGGATGCGGCCGCCGTGTCGATCAGCATCAACGGTGCCAGAATGAAGCCGATCCCGATGGCAAAGGGTTGAACGTAAAGCGCGGCAGCAACAAGCAGGATATCAAGCACGCGCGACCCTCTGCGGCCAGTTGGCACAAGTGGATGAAAACCCGCGCAAAGACTGCTCGCATTGCATGTCGCATACAAGACATAGGTAAACCGCCCGCCCCGTTCGGGGCAGGCGGTGACACTTGTTCACAGATACGAATATCAGGCGGGCTGAGCCTGCACCGAACCAGCCGCCGCAATGCGACGCTTGGCCAGTCCCAACGCGATCACAGAAACCGCGGTTCCCGCCACAAGGGCGATGGCAAAGCCCGGCAGGTTCACGACTGCGTTAGGAATGGGCAGCACGAAAATACCGCCATGCGGCACCTTCAATTCGACCCCCAGCACCATGCAGATCGCGCCCGCAACCGCCGAACCCGCGATCAGCGACGGGATGACCCGCAGCGGGTCGCGCGCGGCAAACGGGATCGCGCCCTCGGTCACGAAGGCCAGGCCCAGGACGAAGGCCGCGTTCCCTGCCTCACGCTCCTCGGCGGTGAAGCGGTTGGCAAAGATGCGGGTGGCAATCGCCAGCGCCAAAGGCGGCGTCATGCCCGCGCACATCACGGCAGCCATCGGCTGCGTCACGTTCGAAGCTATCAGCGTGGTGCCAAAGACATAGGCCGCCTTGTTGATCGGCCCGCCCATATCGACGGCCATCATGCCGCCAAGGATCAGGCCAAGGATCAGCGCCGAACTGCCCTGCATCCCCTGCAGCCATGCCGTCAGCGCGGCCAATATCTGCGCGGTGGGCTGGCCCACGACGTAATACATCAGCAGGCCTGTCACCGCGGTGCCCAGCAAGGGCAGGATCAGGATCGGCATCAGCCCCTGCAGCGTGCGCGGCAGCTTGATCCAGCGGTTCAGCAGCATGATCGTGTAACCGGCGATGAAGCCCGCGACGATGCCGCCAAGAAAGCCCGCGCCGATCGTGCCTGCGATTACGCCGCCAGTCATGCCCGGCGCAATGCCCGGCCTGTCCGCGATGGAATAGGCGATATATCCGGCCAGCGCCGGAACCATCAGCGTGAATGCGCCCTTGGCCCCGATCTGGAACAGCGTATAGCCCAGCGTTCCGGCGTTTTCTTCGTTGAAGACATAGATGCCACCGATGGCGAAGGCGATGGCGATCAGCAACCCGCCCGCGACGACAAAGGGCAGCATGAAGCTGACGCCCGTCATCACGTGCTTATAGACCCCGACCTTATGGGCGGCGGGGGCGGCGGCTTCCGGGGCACCGGCGCTGCCACTTTGCAGCTTGGCTTCGGCCGCAGCCTTGCGGATCAGCGCCGCACCATCATTGATCGCGGGCTTGGTCGGCGACTGGAACACCCGCTTGCCCGCAAAGCGCGACATCTCGACCTGCTTGTCGGCGGCGATGACGACCAGATCGGCAGCGGCGATCTCCTCGGGCATCAATGCGTCCTGCGACCCGACCGAGCCCTGAGTTTCGACGCGGATCGAATGGCCCAGCGATTTGGCCCCCTCGGCCAGCCCTTCGGCGGCCATGAAGGTATGCGCGATGCCGGTCGGACAAGAGGTGATCGCCACGATCTTCAGCGCGCCCTGCGGCGCAGGCGCAGCGGCGGCCCCCTTGCGTTTCAGGACGCCGCTGGCATCGGCCAGCACCTCGGCCAGCGTGGCGGTGACGGTCGCGGGATGCTGTGGTGCGTCCGCGACCTCTCCGACCAGCAACAGCGATGTCGCACCCGCCAGTTCATCGGCAGGGATCGGGTCCAGGCGGCCATCGGCATTGCGCAATTCGACCGCGATGGTCTTGCCCTGATCTGCCGCCGCCTTGCGCAGCGCGGCGCGGGCCAGAACGGCATGGGTATCCAACGCTCCGGCGCCGACGATGGCGATGATGTCGGTCATGACTTCCTCCTGTCGCGTGTCGGGGCGCCCTGCCCGTGACGCATCAAATATTCTGCAAGCCGGTCAGCCGCACCTGCGCGGCGAGCGCGCGCACCTGTGCGACCGGCGGCAGATGCGGTCCGGCGTTCTGCAACTTGCCCGCGGCGAATGCCGTGGCCTGACGTGCCAGCGCCCCCAGATCCAGCCCCTCGGCCAATCCGGCGGCAATGCCCGCCACCATCGCATCGCCCGCCCCGACCGAGCTGCCGGTCGCAATCTGCACCGGATGGGCCGTGACCCCGCCCTGATCGGTCAGAAACAGCGCGCCATCGGTCCCCATCGAGACGACGACCAACTTGACGCCCCGCGCCAGCAATTCGCGGCCCGCAGCGACCAGATCGGCGGCATCGGACAGGTCGCGGCCCAGCAGCGCTTCAAGCTCGTGCCGGTTGGGCTTGACGGCAAAGGGCAGCGCCGGGCCGGCCAAAGCCTGCGCCAGCGGCGCGCCGCTGACATCCAGCACCACGCGCGCACCGCGCCCGGCCAGATCGGCGACCAGACGCGCGGTCGTGTCCTCGGGCAAACCCTGCGGCTGACTGCCCGAGATCACCACCAGATCGCCCGCCACCACTTTGGCAAGCTGGTTGAACACGCCCTTGACGTCATCGGGCGCGGCGACAAAACCCGGCAGGTTCACATCGGTCGTGCGCCCGCCCTGTTCTAGGATCTTGATATTCGTCCGCGTCGCACCGCCCACGCGGATCATGTAATCCACGATGCCCTTTTGCGCGAAAAGCTGTTCAAAGCTGGCCGCGTTGTCGCGCCCCAAAAGCCCAGTGACGACCACCATGCGACCCCAATCGGCAAGGCAGGACGCCACGTTTACCGCCTTGCCGCCCGGATCGTGGCGGCTGGCATCGGCGCGCAGCACCTCTCCGGGCGTCAGGGTGTTCAGGGCAATGGTCTGGTCGATGGCAGGGTTCAGGCAGACGGTGCGGATCATCATGTCGTGGTCTCCAGGGCGCGGACGGATGCCGCATCCTGCGCCATCAGCGCGCGCTGTGCGAGGGCCTGAAGTTCCGACAGATCCGCGTTGCGAATCCGTTCCTTGACCGCCGGAATGTCGCGCGGGGTCATCGACAATTCATCGACGCCCAGCCCGGTCAGCAGCGCCGCGCCAAAAGCGTCGCCCGCGATGCCGCCGCAGACGCCGACCCAGCGGCCCTTGGCATGGGCGCCGCGCACCGTCAGGTCGATCAGCCCCAGAACGGCGGGATGCAGGCTGTCCGCCTCGGGGGCCAGAACGGGGTTCTGCCGGTCGATCGCCAGCGCGTATTGCGTCAGATCGTTCGTCCCGATGGAAAAGAAATCCGCATGTTCTGCCAGTCGGTCTGCCAGAAGCGCCGCCGAAGGCACCTCGATCATGATACCCAAGGGGATGGCGGGCGCGTCCAGTTCGGCGCGGATCTGTTCGCAGGTTTCGCGCAGCCGGATCAATTCAGCGACCGAGGTGATCATCGGGAACATCACCTGAATCCGGGCCCCGTCCCTTGCGGCGCGGTAAAGCGCGCGCACCTGCGGCACCAGCAGTTCCGGGCGGCGCAGCAGCAACCGCGCCCCGCGCACGCCCAGAAACGGGTTCTCCTCACGCGGGAGGTCAAGATAGCTGACCTGCTTGTCACCGCCGATATCCAGCGCACGAATGATCAACGGGCGGTCGCCCATCGCGCGGGCCATGTCGGAATAGGCGCGATACTGGTCTTCCTCGGTCGGGCTGTCGCCGCGTTCAAGGAACAGGAATTCGGTCCGCATCAGGCCGACGCCCTCGGCCCCCTGTTCGATGGCAAAGGCGGCCTGTTCGGCCAGATTGATATTCGCCCCGATGGCGATCTGGTGGCCGTCGCGGGTGGTGGCGGGCTGGGCGCGGCTTTCGGCGGCGCGGATGCGCTTTTCCTCCTCGGCCGCGATCCAGGCGCGGGCCGAGGTCAGGTCCGCCTCGGACGGGTTCAGGTAAAGCCTGCCGCCGCTGCCGTCGATGATCGCCTGCGCCCCGGTGGCCAGACGCGCCAGCGCAGCCCCCGCCCCCACGACGGCGGGCAGGCCCAGCGTCCGCGCAAGGATCGCGGTATGCGAGGTCGGGCCGCCCTGCGCCGTCACCAGCCCCGCGACCACATCGCCGTCAAGCCCGGCCGTATCGGTGGGCGTCAGATCATCGGCAATCAGGATCGCGCCCTTGGGCATCCGGGCGGGCGCGGGCTTGGCCAATGCCGGGTCGATCAGCGCCAGCACGCGCTGGCCGACATCGCGCAGGTCCACGGCGCGCGCCGCCAGAACCGGGTTCCCCAGCGCGGTCAGTTGCCCCGCCGTGTCCTGCACCGCCTGATGCCAAGACCATGCCAGACCGTGCCCTTCGACCAATTTCTGCGAGGCGGTGGTGATCAGTTGCGGATCGTTCAGCAATTCGGACTGCGCGCGGAAAATACCTGCATCCGCCGCACCCAGACGGCGCGCGGTATCGTCGGCCAGCGCGCGAAGCTGTTCGCGGGCGCGGGCCAATGCGTTATGCAACTGATCCGCCGCCTGCCCCAGATCGGTCGGCTGGTCCGGCACGACCATCGGCCCCGCCTCAAGGTGATGCAGGACGCCGATCGCCAGACCGGGTGATGCCGCGACCCCTTCGACCACATCCGCCGGACCTGCCGGGGTCCAGCCGCCCGCCGTTGCGGTGGCATTGCGCTTTTCCTCGGCCTTCAGCGCATCGGCCTTTTCGCGGGCGGAAAGCCCTGTGATCACGACGCGCAGCGTGGACAGCGCATCCGCCGCATCCGCACCGTCAGCCGAGATGACGACCGGCTGCCCCGCCGCCAGCCCAAGCTGCAAAAGCGAGATCATGTTGCGCGCATCGGCGATCTCGGTCCCACTGCGGACGCGGATGCGGGCGGCAAAGCGGCGCGCGGTTTCCGCCCATTCCGTCGCAGGACGGGCGTGCAGACCGTTGGGATAGTCGCAGACCCATTCGAAGCCTTGCGCGAAATCGGTCGCAGGCTCGGCAGCCAGAACCTCGGGCGCGTCCTCAAGGGCTGCGATGATCGCCTGCGGATCGTCGGTCGCGGCCAGCATGGCCACCCGCGGCTGGTCCTGCATCAGGCGCGTCAGGCGGCGCAGGATGCCGATATGCGCATCCGAACGCGCGGCAATCGCCACGACAAGCTGCGCGCGCTGACCGTCATTCCATGCCACACCATCGCGGACCTGCAGAACCGCGATGCCGTCGCGCAGGATCATGTCGCGGTCCTCGACCATGCCATGCGGAATGGCAATGCCACGGCCCAGATAGGTGTTCGACGCGGCCTCGCGCCGCTCCATGCTGGCATCGAAGCCTGCGCGAACACATCCTGCGGCAACCAGCAATGCGGTGGCCTGACGGATCGCATCCGCCTTGTCCGTGACCTTGGCATCCAGCCGGACCAATTCGCGCGGCAACAGGCCGCCATCGGGAATCAGGGACATGGGCTCCTCCCAATCACTGGAAATTTTCCGATTCGTAGCGGAAAGGTGGAAACGTTTCCACCCTGTTTTGCAGCGAAACTATCCAGCAGGTGTTGGGATGCTTGCAAAGCTAGCCCCGTTGGGTCATGGTTTTATGACAGATAGGGCTAACAACGTTTCCACGAAATCATGGCCATCGGGATCAAGGATGTGGCGCGCGCCGCCGGGGTTGCGCCCTCGACCGTGTCGCGGGCATTGGGCACCGGGCCGGTCAGCGCCGATGTGCGCCGCCGCGTACAGGAAGCCGTCGCTGCGACGGGCTATCGTCCCAATATGTCGGCGCGACGGCTGCGTTCGCAGCGTTCGATGACAGTGGGACTGGTGGTGGCCGACATCCGCAACCCGTTCTTTACCCAGTTGTCGCGCGCCGTCGAAGATGCGGCCTATCGCGCCGGGATGCGGGTTTTCCTGTGCAATACCGACGAAGACCCGACCCGAGAGGCGATGTATCTGGATCTGATGGCGGATGAGCGCGTCTCGGGGCTGATCCTTGCGCCGACGCGCGCGCTCAAGTCGCAGGCGCTGGCGGGGTTTCAGGTGCCCGTGGTGCTGGTGGACCGCCCCCTACCCGGCGGGCGGCGCGATGCGGTGGTTCTGGACAATCGCGGCGCGACGGCAATGCTGGTCGATCATCTGGTGGCCAGCGGGCGCAGCCGGATCGCGGGGCTGTTCGGCGCCACCTCGGCCACGGGGATCGAGCGGCGGGACGCCTTTCAGGCCCAGATGCAGGCACATGGGCTTGCGCCGGTCATCGCGATGGCCCCGCCCAGCCTTGACGCGGGGCGCGCGGCGCTGGCCGATCTGATGGCCGGGGCGGACCCGCAGGCAATGATCCTGTCCAACGGGCTGTTCGTCGGTGCGGCGCTGCGCCATGCCCGCGAAACCGGGCTTTCCGTCCCGCGCGACATCGCGCTGGCGGGTTTCGACGACGAGCCATGGACATCACTGGTCGAGCCGGGGATCACCGTGATCCGCCAGCCGGTCGAGGCTTTCGGGCGCGAGGCGATGCAGATGCTGCTGGCCCGCATCGCCAATCCCGATCTGCCCACCCGCAGCGTCGTGCTGTCGGGTGAGCTGGTCGCACGGGGGTCAACCGCCTAGATCACAGGTCCAGAATGGCCTTGATCACCCCTGCCTGCGGACGTGACCAGTCTTGGAACAGCGCCACGCCATCGGCCAAGGGGCCGCGATGGGTGTTCAGCGCCTGCGTGGGCACGCGGCCCGCCTGCATCTGGGCCACCACCTCGGCGAAATCGGCGGGCAGCGCATTGCGGCTGGCGATCAGCGTGGCCTCGCGCTTGTGGAATTCGGGGTCCGAGAAGGAAATATCCTGCCGCACCACCGACAACAGCACATAGCGCGCACCATGGGCAAGGAAGGCAAAGCCACGTTCGATGGGCGGCGCAGCGCCGGTGGCGTCGATCACCACGTCAAAACCGTCGCCTTCCGCAAGCCGCGCAGCATCGTCGCTGGTGGCGATGACGCTGGCATCCGCGCCCAGCCCGTCCGTGGCAAAGGCCAGCCGATCCTCGCGCGTGTCCATCACCGTCACATGCGCGCCCCGCGCCTTGGCGAATATGATGGCCGACATCCCGATCGGTCCCGCACCTGTCACCAGCACCCGGTCGCGGGCGCCGATATGGCCGCGCGCCACGCCATGCGCGCCGATGGCCAGAAACTCGATCATCGCGGCATCACGCAGATCGATCCCGCCGGTCGGGATGACGTTCTGCGCAGGCACCGAGATCAGCTCGGCCATGCCGCCATCGGTGTGAACGCCCAGGACGCGGATATTGCGGCAGGCATTGGTCAGCCCGATCCGGCAAGCCTGACAATCGCCGCAGGACAGATAGGGCACGATATAGACCGGATCGCCGGGTTTCAGATCGCTGCCCTCGGGCGCTTCCTGAACCGTGCCGGACAGTTCGTGGCCCATGACGCGGGGATATTCCAGAAACGGATGCTTGCCGCCAAAGATGTGGAAATCCGTACCACAGATGCCGACATGCCGGATGCGGACCAGCACCTCGGCGTCGCCACGCAGGGGTGCCGGGCGGTCGATCAGGGCAAGGCTACCCGGTTCGTTACAGATCAGCGCCTTCATGCGGCTCTCCATTCGGCAATGGCCGCGTTCACGCGGTCGCGCCATGCACGGTTGTTGGTCAGGGCTTGGGGAAACAGCCCCTGCATCGCAAAGAACGAGGCCGAGGGATCATCGGGCGGCATGAACTTCACCGCCGAGATCAGCTCGTCGCGGCGCGGATCGTTCGCCTCGCCCGTCAGGGCAAGCGCGGCGATCCAGATGCCGATGGCACGGGCAAAGGCGTTGGCATCGCTGCCCGCCGCCAGCGCATCGACCGCGGGCGACAGCAGGCGCTGCGGCAGTTTCTGCGTGGTATCCATGGCAATCTGGATATTGCGATGCGCGATGGCGGGGTTGGCAAACCGCGCGATCAGGTCATCCATATAGGCGTCCAGATCAATCCCCGGCACCGGATCCAGCGTCTGGACCGCCGCCTGCATATGGCTGCGGGCCAGCGCGGCCAGTTCGGGAACCGCCATGACATCGCGGACATGTTCTAGCCCGTGCAGCACACCCAGATGCGCGATCAGCGTATGGCTGCCGTTCAGCAGCCGCAGCTTCATCTTCTCATAGGGTTCGACATGTTCGGCGAAAACCGCGCCGCCCAGCTGCCAGTCGGGGCGGCCTGCGGGGAAATGATCTTCGATCACCCATTGGATAAAGGGCTCGGTTTCAATCGCCATCGCGTCCTCGGCCCCCAGCAGCGCGTTCGCGCGGGCGCGGGTGGCGTCGGTCGCGGCGGGCACGATGCGATCCACCATGCTGCACGGAAAGGCCACGTGTTCCGCGATCCATTCCGAAAGCGCCGGATCGCGGGCCTCGGCAAGTTCAAGAACCAGCCGCCGCACCACCCGACCGTTCGAGGGCAGGTTGTCACAGCACAGCACCGTAAAGGGCAGCGTCCCCGCCTCATGCCGCAGTCGCAAGCCTTCGACCAGCCAACCGATCGGGCCGCTGGGCCGTTCGGGGGTCGAGATGTCGGCCGCAACGGACGGGTGGCTGCGATCCAGCGCGCCGGTTTCGGGGTCGAGACCATAGGCTTTTTCCGTCACCGTCAGCGTCACCACCCGGATGCGGGCATCGGCCAGATAGGCCAGCACCGCCTCGGGGTCTTCGGCGGCACAGATCCAGTCGCATGTCGCACCCACGACCTGCGCCCGATCCCCTTCGGCGCTGCGGGTGATGACCGAGTAAAGCCCGTCCTGCGCCTGCAAATCCTGAACCGGAGCGGGACTGCGCAGGTTCACAGCGACAATGCCCCAAGGCCCCGCTTCGGCATTCAGCACCGCTTCGGTATAGACGGCCTGATGGGCGCGATGAAACGCGCCCAGACCGAAATGCAGGATGCCGGGGCGCAGGCCGTCGCGGTCGTAGCGTGGCCGGTCCACGCCATCGGGCAAAGCCGTTGCGGCATTCAGTCTCATGCGAATAGCCCCCTTGCGGGATGGGTCAGAGCGGCCTCGATGCCGCGCAGTTCGGCCAACCCCTTTAGCCGACCGATGGCAGGATAACCCGGTTGCGCCCCGCGTGTCAGGTCATCAAGGATTTCCTGCCCGTGATCGGGACGCATGGGGATTTCGTGGTCAGTGCGGCCTTCGTCGCGGCGGCGCTTTTCTTCGGCCAGCAGGGCGGCGATCACCTCGACCATATCCGTGCCGCCTGCCAGATGTTCGTCTTCAAAGAAGGAACAGGGCACGGTGTCGGTGTCGCGGGTGACGTTGCGCAGATGCACGAAATGGATGCGGTCGGCGAATTCGCGGGCGATGGCGGGCAGATCGTTGTCATGCCGCGCCCCAAGCGAGCCTGAACACAGCGTCATGCCATTGGCGCGGCTGTCCACCTGCCCCAGCATATGGGCGTAATCGTCGCGCGTGGACAGGATGCGCGGCAGACCCAGCAGCGGCCATGGCGGATCGTCGGGATGGGCGCAGATGTTGATGCCGACTTCTTCGGCCACCGGCGTCACTTCCGACAGGAAATCGACCAGATTGCCGCGCAGGCGGGCGGGGTCGATGCCCTGATAGCTGCGCAGTTTCGCCAGCAACTGGTCCAGCGAATAGCCATCGGCAGACCCCGGCAGGCCCGCACCGATATTGCGGCCCAGTTCCGCGATGCGGGCATCAGGCATGTCGGCAAAGCGCCGCGCGGCCTCAGACCGCAGGGCTTCGGGATAATCCTCCGCAGCACCGGGGCGTTTCAGGATATGGATGTCGAAAGCCACGAAATCGGTCAGCTCGAACCGCATGGCGCGGGCCTGTTGGCGGGTTTCCCAGCGCAGATCGGTGCGCGTCCAGTCAAGGATCGGCATGAAGTTGTAGCACACCGTCCGGATGCCGCATTGCGACAGGCGACGCAGGCTTTCCTGCCAGTTCGCCACATGGTCGCGCCAGTCGCCGGATTGGGTCTTGATGTCTTCCGACACCGGGACGCTTTCAACGACTTCCCATTCCAGACCACCAGCGCGGATTTCGTCCTGCCGCTGGCGGATGCCCTCGACCGTCCACGCCTGCCCGGTGGGGACGTGATGCAATGCGCTAACGATGCCGTGGACGCCCGCCTGCAGGGCGTCGGTCACCGTCACCTTGTCCACCGGGCCGAACCAGCGCCAAGTATGTCTCATTGCTCGTCTCCGAAGGTCAGTTGGACTTTGCAGGCGATGCTGCGGTCGGATGCCAGCTCGAACGCCTGCACCGCCTGTTCAAGCGGCAGGCTGTGGCTGATGATCGGGCGCAGGTCGATGGCGCGGCTGCCGATCAGGTCAACGGCCAGCGGGAATTCGTCATGGAACCGCTGCGAGCCGCGCCACGTCACTTCCTTACCCACCAGCGCGTTCATCGGGATGGTGATATCGCCAGTGACGCCGACCTGAATGATCGTGCCGCGCGGGCGGATCGCGGCAAAGGCGTTGCGCAGCGCAGGTGCTGCAGCCGAGCAATCGAAGATCAGGTCGATCTGGCCCTTTTCCGCGCTTAGCGGTTCCAGCGCCGCCGGATCGGTCGCGACGTTGATCGTGGCCCCCGCGCCCATCTGGCGCGCGCGCTCCAGCGCGGCATCGGTCAGGTCGGTGACGATCACATCCCGCGCCCCCGCATGACGCAAGGCCGCCAGCACCAGCAGACCGATCGGCCCGGCGCCCGTCACCATCACACGCAGCGCGGACAGATCGGGCAGCAGGTCTTGCGCCTGCGCGACGGCGTGCAGGCAGACGGCCAAGGGTTCGGAGCAAGCCGCCTCGCCCGCCGTCACGCCTTCGGGGAAGGCGTGGATTTGCGCGGCATTCACCACGAAGCGGTCGCGGAACATGCCCTGTTCATGTGGCATCCGCATGGCGCTGCCGATGAAATGCATGTCCAGACAGTGGATCGGCAAACCCTTGGCGCAATATTCGCAAGCGCCGCAGGGCTGGGACGGGCTGACCGCGACCAGCGTGCCGGGGGGCAGATCGCCGCCCGACACCACCCGCCCCGACGCTTCGTGCCCCGAGATGATGGGTTCACGCACCCGTACCGGACCGAAGCCGCCATCGTGGTAATAATGCAGGTCCGATCCGCAGATCCCGCCCGCCGCCATCGCCAGCAGCACCTGACCGGGGCCGGGCGTGGGCACGTCCTGTTCTTCGACCCGCAGGTCGTGCGCGCCGTAAAGGCGCGCCACTCGGGTTTTCATGGGTCTTTCTCCTTATCGGATCAGGCCAAGCTGCGTCGGCAGCCAAAGCGTGATCGCGGGGATAAAGGTGATCAGCAGCAGCGCCACGAACAGCGGGATCATCCATGGCAGGATCGCCATTGCCGTTCGTTCCACCGACATCTTCGATATTCGGGCCAGCACGAACAGCACCATCCCCACCGGCGGCGTCAGCAGCCCGATCATCAGGTTCAGCGTCACGATCAGACCCAGATGCACCGGGTCGATGCCGTAACGCGCGGCGACCGGCATCAGGATCGGCACAAGAATCGAGATGGCGGCGATGGTGTCCAGAAACGCGCCGACGATCAGCAGGATGATGTTGACGATGATCAGGAAGGTCCACCAGTTGTCCGTCAACGAGAACATGAAGTCCGCAAACACCGCCGCTGCCTGACTGACCGTCAAAAGCCACGCAAAGATCGAGGCGGCAGTGACGATGAACAGAACCGAGGCCGTGGTTTCGATGGTGTCGAAAGACGCCTTGGCCAGCGTGCGGAATGTCATGGTCCGGTAACGCACCAGCCCAAGGAACAGCGACCACAGCACTGCGGCGACCGCAGCCTCGGTGGGCGTGAACCAACCCATGGTCATGCCGCCGATCAGCAGCACCGGCGCCATCAGCGCCATGACCGCGTGCCAGTCGAAATACCAGTCGGCGGCGATCAGCACGGCCAGCGCGATCAGGACCGCGATGTTGATCGACAGGCCCGCCATGATCATCAGATAGACCGCCAGCGGGAAGCACAACACGATCACGACCTCCAGACCTGCGCCCATCAGCTGGCGCAACTGGAAGGGCGTATCGCTGCCCCAGCCCTTGCGTTTGGCAAAGATATAGACGGTCAGCATCATCAGCACGGTCATCACCACGCCCGGCACGATGCCCGCCATGAACAGCGCCCCGATGGATGCGTTGGCCATCATGCCGTAGATCACGAAGGGCAGCGACGGCGGAAAGATCGGGCCCAGCGTGGCCGATGCAGCGGTGACGCCCACCGCGGCCTCGACCGGGTAGCCGTGATCCTTCATCGCCTTGATCTCGATCGTGCCGATGCCTGCGGCGTCGGCCAGCGCGGTGCCGGACATGCCCGAAAACACCACCGAGCCGATGATGTTGACCTGCGCCAGTCCACCCTTCATCCAGCCGACCAGCGACAGGGCAAAGTGATAGATGCGGCCCGTAACGCCCGCGATGTTCATCAGGTTGCCAGCCAGAATAAAGAACGGCACGGCGATCAGCGGAAAGCTTTCGACGCCCGCGATCATGCGCTGCGCCGCCACGATGTCGGGCGCGACGTTATAGACCAGCAGATAGGCCAGCGAGGAAACGGCCATCGACACCGCGACCGGCACGCCGATGATCATCAGGATCAGGAAGCCACCAATAAGCAATAGCATGTTCAGACTCCGGTCGTGCCGCTTTCGGCAGCTTGTTCACGGACGGTTTTCGGGCTGGTCAGATCCTTGACGAAATTCTGCGCACTGCGCAGCAGCATCAGGACGAAGGCCA
This sequence comes from Paracoccus laeviglucosivorans, assembly GCF_900182695.1. Classification (GTDB taxonomy): domain Bacteria; phylum Pseudomonadota; class Alphaproteobacteria; order Rhodobacterales; family Rhodobacteraceae; genus Paracoccus; species Paracoccus laeviglucosivorans. Next base: position 35,572 of record NZ_FXTK01000018.1, on the reverse strand, counting down.
CGAGAACGGTATAGAAGACGGCGCCGCGCGGCAGATCGACCGTCACCATCCGTTCGGACCCGACGATGGCGACATAGCGCCACATCAGCCAGGACATATAGGCGAAGAACGCGATGCACAGCACATCGACAAAAATCTCCAGGACACGCCCGACCGGACGCGACAGGAAATTGTAAAGCAGATCGACGACGATATGGCGGGCGGTCCGCACGCACATGACCGAGCCAAGGAACACGATCACGACAAGGCAGTTCGCCGCCATCTCTTCGGTCCAGGCAAGGCTGTTGTTCAGCACGTAGCGCGTGAAGAACTGCAGGAAGACGCACAGCGCCATGCCCCAGAACAGCGCCAGCGTCAGCCAGTCCTCGGGGGCGTAGTTGGACAGATCGACCTCGGTCGTTTCGTCCTCGAAGGCATGTGCCATTTCCTCCACGCTGATCAGCGTGTCATGTTGGTCAGCCATTGGAACAGCTCCGAATTGTCAAGGGGAATGCCCGATGCGCAGGACCGCATCGGGCGGCAGGATCACTGGACGGCGCGAATGGCTTCCCAGTCTTCCTTGCGATAGCCGTAATCTTCCAGCGGCGATTTCTCGAGGACGTTCTTCAGGAAGTCCTCTTTGTCCACCTCGCTGACGGTCAGGCCATCGGCCTTGAACTTTTCGACCAGCGCGGCCTCGCGCTCTTCGACGATCTTGGTGCCGCGTTCGGCGGCTTCCAGCATCACCTCGGAAAAGATCGCCTTATCCTCATCCGACAGGCTGGCCCAGGTGGTCTTGGACACGACGGTGTTCAGGTGGTCGACGATATGGCCGGTCAGGATGATGTTCTTCTGAACTTCGAAGAACTTCTTGGCCTCGATGGCGGTCAGGGGGTTTTCCTGCGCCTCGACCGTGCCGTTCTGCAGTGCCAGATAGACCTCGGCAAAGGCGATGGGGGTGGTGTTCGCCCCGCAGGCACGCGGCATCGCCAGATAGGCGGGCACGTCCGGCACGCGGATCTTCAGGCCCTGCATGTCGGCGCAGGTCTTGATTTCCTTGTTCGCCGTGGTGTGGCGCGTGCCGTAATAGGTCACGGCGGTGATATGGTTGCCCGAGGCTTCCTCGTATCCTGCTGCCAGCTGCTTGAAGACGTCGCTTTTCGTATAGGCGATCAGATGCGCCGGATCGCGGAAGATATAGGGGTAATAGGTCACGCCGATCGGCTTGAATTCCCGCGCCGCAAAGCTGGAGCCCGAGATGATGATGTCCACCGTGCCCAGCTTCAGGCCCTGGTTGATGTCGGCTTCCTTGCCCAGCTGCGAGGCCGGGTAAACGTCGATCTTGTAGCGGCCATCGGTGCGCTTGGCGATTTCCTCGGCCGCCCAGACGGATTCGGTGTGGAACGGTTCCGAGGTTTCATAGGCATGCGCCCATTTCAGCGTGGTCTGGGCCTGCGCCACGGCGGCGCTGGCCAGAACGGCGGCGGCGCCCAGCAGGGCTTTCATCGTGAACTTCATGCATATCCTCCCAATAGCGTTGAGTTCGTCATCAATCAGCGTTCAAACAGGCGCCCTTCGGTAAAGCGGCGCTGTGATTCCGTCAGGTGGTGGCGCATCGCTTCACGCGCTGCAGCCGGGTCGGCATCGGCAATGGCGTCACGGATCGCACCATGTTCGGCCAAAGCCAGCCGCCAGGTGCGCGGCCCCTCGAAATGGGTCGAAAACTGCGCAAAGATCGGCGACAGGCGCTGCGCATAGATATTCTCGGTCAGGTTCCCAAGAACGGCGTTGCCGGTCCCGGATGCCACGGCGATATGGAAATCCCCGTCCAGCCGGATCGCCAGCGGCGTGTCATGCACCGCTGCGCCCAGATCGGTCAGGCATTGATCCAGACGCGTGACCAGCAGGGGCGTGGATTGCCGCGCCGCTTCCTCGGCGATGGCGCTTTCGATGATGCAGCGGGCCTGCAAGATCTCCAGCGGGCCTTCGCCGTCCAGATCGGCGCGGGTTTCTGGCGGGCGGGCACCCAGATAAACGCCCGAGCCCATGCGGATTTCGACACGCCCCTCGACCTCAAGCGCGATCAGCGCCTCGCGCAGCGACGGGCGCGACACGCCCAGCTGCTCGGCCAGGTCACGCTCCGAGGGCAGACGCGCACCGGGGCCAATGCCCTGCGCCGTCGCAAGTTCAAGGATCTGATCGGCCACCTGCCGGTATAACCGGCGCGGCCTTGCGTCGTTCAGCATGTCCCCTCCGCGATGCGCGGCCTCCACACCGCGCGGCCAAACTGGTTTGACCAATTGCGAAGATAGGGGCGGTTTTCTGATCTGGTCAAGGCAATTTTCATGCGTCCGCGCGGAATCTTTATACTTTCCTTATGCGCCCGGCAGCGACAGACCCAGCTTGTCCGCCCAATCGGTGAAACCGGCAATGGTCACCGGGTCCAGTCTTACGCCATTTTGCCGACGCTCATCGGCCACCAGCCATTCGCGATCCCCCGGCGCCATGACCCGGCAGCCTTCGCGCATGGGCGAATTGCGCAGTGTATTCATATAGCGCGCCATGCCCGCATCGAAGGTGCTGCGCGGGGTAAAGGCGTCCGGGTTGACGGCCAGCACAAAGCTTCCCATTTCGCGCGGCGTTTCCATATCGGGACCGCCCATGGGCAGGATGTCGAAGCTAAGCCGCATCCCTGTAAGAACCGCGCTGAAAATCTCGACCACGCCCGCAAGTGCCGCACCCTTAAAGCCGAACTCGGCCCCGACGGGCGCCAGCATGTCGGCCAGATGCGCATCGCGCGTGTCGATGCCCTGCGCGTCCGAGGCCACGCTTTCCGGCAGGGTCACGCCAAGGCTTTGATAAAGCTGGACCCGGTTATAGGGAATTGCGCTGGTGGCCATATCCAGCAACCACGGCTGACCCGGCGCAGGCGCGGCAACTGCGATGGGATTGGTGCCGTGAAACCGCATCGCTCCATCATGCAAACGCACGAAACTATCCGAATTGCAGAATGTTATCCCGATCATCCCGGCCCGTGCCGCCTTGATCGCATAGGCACCAGCGGGGCCGAAATGCGACCCGTTGCGCACGCCCACCGCGCCGATGCCGAAGCTGCCCGCCAGTTCGATGGCGCGGGCCATGCCGCGATAGGTGCCGACCGCACCCTGCGCGTGATCGGCGTCCCACACCTCGACCGCACCAAAACCACCGGCCTTTTTCGGCTGCGGGTTCTTGTTCAGCCGCCCCCCCTCAAGCGCGGTCAGGTAATGCGGCAACAGGCGCACGCCATGGCTGTCCACACCCAAAGTTGTGCCGTGCATCATCGCCCGCGTCGCGGAATCGGCGGTTTCCGCATTCGCGCCAACGGCCAGAAACGCCTCACGGCAAAAGCGGTCCAATTCGCCCAGCGATACAAGGTGGTCTTCGGTCATGGTCCCTCCGATGCCATGCAGTTTGCACACACTAGACACAACCAAACACCTGCGGCAAGGCGGTTTGGAATTGCAAAATCCCGCCCCATGGGGCTTTGTCGCCGCGACGATCGAAGGAAGCCCGATGCCCGCCGAAAAACGCCTTGCGCCCCGCCTTTACCAGCAGGCCCGCGATGCGCTGGCCGATGAAATCGCCCAAGGCGCGCTGCCAAAGGGCGCCCCACTGACCCAGCTTGGCGTGGCCGAGCGGTTCGGCATCAGCCGCGCCCCCGCCCGCATGGCGCTGAACGAACTGACCCATTCGGGCCTGATCGAACGCATCGGCGCGCGCTACAAGGTGGCGGGCACGCCCGATGTCTGCCCCGCACCTGCATTGCCGGAAACCCGCCTGACCCCGCGCACAAGCTGGGAATTGCTGTATCCCGAGATCGAGTTGGCCATCGTCGCACGCACCTCATTGGCAAGCTGGCGCGTGAACGAGGCCGAGATGGCCCGCCATCACGGCGTCAGCCGCACGGTCGCCCGCGACGTGATGGGACGCCTGCAGCAACGCGGCATCATCCGCAAGGATGACAGCAGCCGCTGGTTCGCCCCCGCCCTGACCGCCACCAATGTCGATGAGCTGTTCGAACTGCGCTGGCTGCTTGAGCCCGTGGCGATGGAGAAAGCCGCGCCCAACCTGCCCCCCGGCCTGCTGGACGACATGCAGGCCGCGCTTGAGGCGGCGATGGCCAAGGACGCGGCGACCGACGGCGCCGTGCTGGACCGGCTGGAACAGCAGTTGCATGTGGATCTGCTGGGCCATTGCGGCAATGACGCCCTGATGCGGGCGATCAGCCTGCCGCAGGCTTTGCTGGTCGCGCATCATTTCCTGTATCAATGGACGCTGGAACTGTTCGGGACCGAGCCGTTTCTGGGCGAACATCTGGAAATCGTGCATCGCCTGCAGGCAGGCGACGTGGCGGGCGCCAAAGCCGCGCTGGTCGCGCATCTGCGCATCTCGCGCAGGCGGGCCATGCTGCGGATCGAGGCGGTGCAGGACATGATCCAGCCCGAACCTCTGCCCTATCTGGAGCGGCTTTAGCCCAGTTCCGGCAGACGTTTCAGCCAGTCCAGCATCTCGCGTTCGGCGATCCGCAGCGCCTCGACATTCAGTGCGCCGCTGGCCAGGGCGCAGGCCACGGCACGCACCCGCTTGTTCATGGCGGGCGCGTCACCCGGCAGGTCCACCGCCAGCTTGTCGTAAAGCGCCAGCAGGCGGTTTTGCACGGTGCGTTCCGACATGCCCCGACGCCGCGCGATTTCGCGGTCGGGCAGGCCCAGCGCCATATCCAGCAGCACGGAATATTCGCTTTCCGACAGCCCCTGCGTCGGGCGGGCCTGCCGCTGTTGCAGGCGGTGGATTTCGCGATCCACCAGCACCTGCCCTTCGACCAGCACGGCGCGCATGGCCAGATGCAGACGCTGCACCGGCGCGGTCTTCAGCACATAGCCATAGGGCGAGCCCGAGGGCACGATCCGCGTCAGCCCCCGCAGATATGCCTCATCCGCGTAATTCGACCAGAACAGGATGCGCGTGTCGGGGCGTTCGGACCAGATGGTGCGGGCCGCGTCGATGCCGTTTCGTTCCTTCATCTGCAAGTCCATGACAACGGCCTGCACGTCACGGCGCGCCATCGCCTCGCCCTCGCGGCCGTTTTCGGCGGTCAGAATCTGGCTGACCTCGGGCAGCGCCTGCGCCACGGCATCGCGCAGAAAGGCGGCGTGCAGGGGGTCGTCCTCGACCAGCAGGATCTTCATGGCTGCTCCGTGGGCAAGCTGACGCTGACGCTGGTCCCGGTGCGCCCCGAGCGGACCGACAGCCGTGCGCCGATCAGTTGCGCACGGGTTCGCATATGGGACAGGCCACCCTTTTTGCGGCTGCGGCGGATGTCTTCGGAAAGGCCGCAGCCATCGTCCGCCACGGTGACGCGCAAGCGTGGCTGGCGGGCAATGCGCACGTCGATCCGGCTGGCGCGGGCATGACGGCCCGCATTGTTGATCGCTTCCTGCACGATGCGGTAAAGGGCGATCCGCGCCACCGGGTCCAGCCGGTCTGGCGCGCCGTCGCTGTCGTCCTGCACATGGATCAGCGTCCCGTCGCGGGTGGCGCGTTCCAGATGCACCCGGACGGCATGGGCAAATCCGAACATCTCAAGGATCGATGGCACCGCCGTGTCGATGATCCGCCGCAGATCGGCCACGCAGCCATCCAGCCGCGCCAGCACCGCATCCGCCGCAGGCGCATCGGGACGCGACAGATCGCGCATCAGGCGGCTAAGATCGGCCAGCGTCTGGTCGTGCAGGTCCATGCCGATGCGCTGGCGTTCCTGTTCCAGCGCCTGCGTCAGATCGCGCGCACCCAGCCGCAAGCCTTCCTCGCGCGCCCGCGCCTCGGCCTCGACGATGGCCGCCTGCCGCGAACGCTCGGCCTCGCGCAGCGCGAACACATAGGGGGAAATCAGGTCCGCCACATAGCGCGCCGCCGCCACATCATGCGGGCCATAGACGCCCGCGCGGAACGAACTGATGCTGAGGCCGCCGATGATCTCTCCGCCCACTTCCAGCGGCACATGCACGCGGGCGCGCAGGTTGTGGTCGTGGATCGGTTCTTTGAAGGCGCCCGGAAAGGCGAAGCGCGGATCGCGTGTGGCGTCGGCCGTCAGCATGTGCCCCACCCGGCCCAGCAGCAATTCGCGGATCGGGCTGCGATGGACGTCGCCCGTGCCGTGGCGGCCCCATGCGGTTTCGATCCCCGTCTCATAGGCGGCCGAGACATTGCCGTCATGGCGCAGCAGGCACAGATCCAGATGATCATAGGGCAGGAAACGCTCGATCTCTTGCGCGACGGACTGGATGGCGGACAGGAAATCCAGCCGCCCGGCCAACGCGCGGGATATGCGGAACAGATGCGGCAGCAGTGGGCCGGGATCAATCTCGGGGTCGGTGGAAACCGGGCGCATATCCTGCATGTTGCGCCGCCTCCCCTCGGCGTCATGAGGTTGCCACAAAGCCTGCGGCTTCGCCAAGCGCCTGCCGCACCAGTTGCGGGTTCCCGCAATCGCAACGCGGCCAGATGCAGAAAGCCGCGCATTCCCCGCTATGCAGAAATCTGCCCTCGCCTATCCTTGACCGCACAAGGCGCTGGGGAGAGAGCGCCATAGGGAGGGGAAAACCATGACCCGCAAGGGATTGATGCTGACGGCTGCCGTCATGCTGGCAGGCACGGCCGCAATGGCCGATACCGCCGACAAGAAGATTGCGCTTTCCAACAACTATGCCGGTAACAGCTGGCGTCAGGCGATGCTGGAAAGCTGGCAGCGCGTGACTGAAAAGGCCGTGGCCGATGGCGTCGTGGCCAGCGCCGACGCCTTTACCACCGCCGAGAACCAGGCGACCGAGCAGGCGGCGCAGATCCAGAACATGATCCTGCAGGGCTATGACGCCATCGTCATCAACGCCGCCTCGCCCACCGCGCTGAACGGCGCTGTGAAAGAAGCCTGCGATGCGGGCATCACCGTGGTCAGCTTCGACGGCATCGTGACCGAGCCCTGCGCCTGGCGCGTCGCCGTGGATTTCAAGGCCATGGGCAAGGGCGAGATCGAATATCTGGCCACCCGCCTGCCCGAAGGCGGCAATCTGCTGGAAATCCGCGGGCTGGCCGGGGTGTCGGTGGACGATGAAATCCACGCCGGCATCGGCGAAGGTCTGGCCGCACATCCGAATTTCAAGGTTGTGGGTTCCGTGAACGGCGACTGGGCGCAGGACGTGGCGCAAAAGGCGGTGGCGGGCATCTTGCCCTCGTTGCCGGAAATCGTCGGCGTGGTGACGCAGGGCGGCGACGGCTATGGCGCGGCACAGGCCTTTGCCGCCGTCGGTCGCCCAATGCCGATCATCGTCATGGGTAACCGGCAGGACGAGCTGAAATGGTGGGCCGAGCAGCGCGATGCGGCGCAATATGAAACGATGTCCACCTCGATCGCGCCGGGTGTCTCGACGCTGGCCTTCTGGGTGGCGCAGCAGATCCTGGATGGGCAGGAGGTGCCAAAGGATCTGACCGTACCCTTCCTGTCGGTGACGCAGGACACGCTGGATCAAGCCCTGAAGGACACGCCCGAAGGCGGCGTGACCAGCGTGGACTATACGCTTGACGACGCCAAGAAGGTGATCGGCGGGTGACAACAGGCAATGACCGCGCGGCGGTCGTGGTGCTGGACGGCGCGTCGAAAAGTTTCGGCGCGCTGAAGGCGCTGGACCGCGTGGACCTGTCGGTCGGCCCCGGCGAATGTCTGGGGCTGGTCGGCCATAACGGTGCCGGGAAATCAACGCTGGTGAACCTGATCACCGGGCTTTTCGCGCCGACCGAGGGCGGCGTGAGCTATCCCGGCGCCGCAGATCACCGGGCGGCGGGCATTCGCTCCATCTCGCAGGAAGGGACGCTTTGCCCCAACCTGACCGTGCTGGAGAACCTGCAAGTCACCCAGCGCGATCTGACCGGCTGGGGCTGGCGTGGGGCTGCGGCGGGCCGCGTCATGGCAGCCTTGGACGCGATATTTCCCGGCCACCGCATCCGCGCGCATACGCTGGTCATCGACATGACGCTGGCCGAACAGCAGATGGTCGAAATCGCCATCGGTTTTGCCGAAGGCGCGACCCCTGCCCGACTGGTGGTGCTGGATGAGCCCACATCCTCGCTGGATGCATCCATCGCGGCGCAGCTGATGACGCATATCCGGCGCTTCTGCGCGGGCGGCGGCGCGGTCATCTTCATTTCGCATATGCTGGGCGAGATCTTCGACGTGGCGACCCGCATCGTCGTCATGCGCGACGGGCGTTCGATCGCTGACCGTCCGGCGGGCGATTTCACGCGGCAAGGCCTGGTCGATGCCATGGGCCATGTCGCGGACGATGACCACCAGCCCAGCCCAGCGGCCTTGGCCCGCGCACTGGGCGACAAATCAAGCCATATCCTGCGCACCCCTGAAGGGGTCGAGGCGCGGCGCGGCGAAATCGTTGGCCTTGCCGGTCTGGCAGGGCACGGTCAGGCCGAGGCGCTGGCCCGCTTCTATTTGTCGCGCAGCAGCGACTGGCGTGGCGCATCCGATCCGCAGGCCGTTTTCGTCGCGGGTGACCGCAAGCGCGACGGCGTGATGCCGGTCTGGTCGATCCGCCGCAACCTGACGCTGGCCGCGCTGGACCGGCTGACCCGCTGGGGGCTGATCGATCACGCCGCGGAAGCCCGCATCGGCTCGGAATGGCAAAAACGCATCGGCATCCGCACGCCCGACATGGGCAACCCCATCCTGTCGCTGTCGGGCGGCAACCAGCAAAAGGCGCTGTTCGCCCGCGCGCTGGCCACGCAAGCGCCGGTCGTCGTCATGGACGACCCGATGCGCGGCGTGGACATCGGCACCAAAACCGAGGTTTACGACATGATCCGCCACGAGGCCGCGAATGGCCGCACCTTCCTGTGGTATTCGACCGAGATGGACGAGATCCGCAACTGCGACCGCGTTTTCGTGTTCCGCGACGGCGCCATCTCGGCCGAGCTTGAGGGCGTCCAGATCACCGAGGAAGCCATCCTTGCCGCCAGCTTCGAATTCGGGGATAGCGCCGCATGATCCGGCTGGCGCTTCCCGTGATCTCGCTTGTGGTGCTGATCTGCGCCGTCTTTTGGCTGCAACCCCGCGCCATGAGCTATGTGGGCCTGAACCTGCTGTTCAATCTGGCGGTGCCGATCGCCTTGGCGACCGTGGCGCAGATGGTCATTATCATGGTCGGCGACATCGATCTGTCGATGGGCGCATTTGTCAGCTTGATCGCCTGCATCACCGCAGCCATCCTGCCCGGCAACCCCGCGCTGGGGGCCGTGATGCTGCTGGGCTGCATCGCCGCCTATGCCGCCCTGGGCGCACTGATCGAGGCGCGGCAACTTCCCGCCATCGTCGTCACGCTGGGCATGTCCTTTGTCTGGGGCGGGGCGGCGGTGCTGATCCTGCCATCGCCCGGCGGGACCGCACCGGGTTGGCTGACAGCGGTGATGAAGGCCAAGCCGCCGCTGGTGCCGATGGCGATCATCGCCAGCATCATCATCGCGGCGGTGGCGCATCTGGTCGTCATGCGTTCAGCCTTTGGGGTGCGGCTGCGTGCCCTGGGGGGAAATGCGCGGGCGGTGTCGCGGGCCGGACGTTCCACCATCGCGCTGCGGGCCTGGGCCTATGCGCTGGCCGGGGTCTTTGCCGTCGCGGCAGGCATGGCGCTGGTCGGGCTGACGACCTCGGGCGATGCCAATATCGCGCTGCGCTATACGCTTTTGTCCATCGCGGGCGTGATCCTTGGCGGGGGAGAGTTCACGGGCGGTCGCGTGTCGCCCATCGGGGCGGTGATCGGGGCGCTGACCCTGACGCTGGCGGGCAGCTTCCTGTCCTTTCTGCGGCTGTCGCCCGACTGGCAGATCGGCGCGCAGGGGGCAATCCTGATCCTAGTGCTGGCCGCCCGCCTTGTGGTCCGTCAGGCGGAGAAACGGGCATGATGAACATCTATAAAGCCCCTTGGTTCTGGGCATGGGTCGCGGCCTTTGCCGCCTTCGGCGCGACATGGTCGCTTAGCGCGGGCGGGGGCGGCGGCATGGCGCTGCTGGTTGCAGCGCTGACCTTTGGCAGTTTTTCGGTCCTGACCGGGCTGGGGCAGATGCTGGTCATCACCATGGGTCCGGGCAACACCGACCTGTCGATCCCCGCCACGATGACGCTGGCCGCCACGCTTTCGCTGAAGCTGATGAACGGCGCGGGCGGGGTCTGGATCATCGCGGGCCTTTTGACGGCGTTGCTGATCGGCGTGGGCGTCGGCATCGTGAACTTCGCGCTGATCCGCCTGCTGCGCATCCCGCCGATCATCGCCACGCTGTCGGCCAGTTTCCTTTATCAGTCGCTGGCCATCTGGTCGAACCGCGGCCTACGCATCAAGCCGCCGCAGGCGCTGGCTGATTTCACAACCGGTCGCGCAGTGCTGGGCATCCCGAACCTTGCGTGGCTGGCGCTGGCGATCACCGTGGTGTTCTGGGTCATCCTGAACCGCGCACGCTTTGGCCGCCGCATCTCGGCCATCGGGCAGAACCCGCGCGCCGCAAGGCTGGCGGGGGTGCCGGTCGCCAGCGTCACGGCGGCCACCTATGTCACCTGCGCCGTAATGGCGGGGCTGACGGGGTTCCTGCTGGCCTGCTTTTCCGGCGGTGCTGCGCTGAACATGGGGGCCGAGTTCCTGCTGATGTCCATTGCCGTCACCGTCATCGGCGGGTCGTCCATCGCCGGGGGCAATTCCAACGTGCCGGGCATCTGGGGCGGCGCGCTGTTCATGTATCTGATCGTCTCGATGCTGAATTCCTATGGGCTGGGCGCCGGTGTGCGGCTGCTGTCCACGGGCGTCATCATCATCGCCATCGTCGCCATCGCCAGCGGCAGAAAGGCCCGCCTATGACCATCTATGACCAACGCGACCCGCGTTTCCGGGCGCTGATCCATCCCAATGCCCAGCTGCACCAGATCGGCGAGGGCTTCGAATGGGCCGAGGGGCCGGTCTGGTTCCCCGCCGCACAGATGCTGCTGTTCTCCGACATTCCGGCGCATCGGATGATGCGTTGGACCGCTGAAACCGGGTGCAGCATTTTCCGCGAGGATTCGGGCTATTCCAACGGTAACACCCGCGACCCGCAGGGGCGGCTGGTGACCTGTCACCACGGACTTCGCGCCGTGACGCGCACCGAACATGACGGCACGCTGACGACGCTGGCCAGCCATGCGGGCGGCAAACGGCTGAATTCGCCCAATGACGTGGTGGTGCGCCGCGACGGCAGCATCTGGTTCACCGATCCGACCTACGGCATCCTGTCCGACCTTGAAGGCTACAAGGCCACGCCGGAACAGCCCGGCAGCCATGTCTGGCGCATGGGCCCCGAAGGCGGCGAGGCCCGCGCCGTCATAACCGATTTCACCCAGCCGAACGGGCTGTGTTTTTCCCCCGACGAGACGCTGCTTTACGTGGCCGAGTCCGGCTCCAGCCACGATGCCGCCGTGCCGCCGGTGATCCGGGTCTTTGACGTTGTGGGCGACAGCGTGGCGAATGGCCGCGATTTCGCCACCATCGACGCGGGCCTGCCGGACGGTATTCGCTGTGATGATCGGGGGAATATCTGGTCCTCGGCGGCGGACGGCGTGCATGTATTCGCGCCGGAAGGCACATTGCTGGGCAAAATTCTGGTGCCGCAGGTGGTGTCGAACCTGTGCTTTGGCGGGCCGCGCGGCAATCGGCTGTTCATTACCGCAACCACCGGGCTTTACATGCTGGCGGTGGACGCAGCCGCCGCCTAAGCCCAGACGGCCTAGCCGCAACCAGATCATCGCGACAGCCTGCAAGCCGACAGGATCGGGCGGCTCCGTTTGGTGCCGCCCGAAAACGGCATCATGCCAAGTGAATAAGGCGCTTGCCACTTGATCGCGAATGGCAGCCCAATGGCCGCATCTGCGGGACGCTGTGACAGATGCGACCCGACTTGACGTGCCCTGCCGCCGACAACCTGAAAGGACCCATGATGAGCGACAATCTTTTCGACATCCTCGCGCGCGGCATCACGGACCCCGCCGCCACCGCCATCGAGACGCTTTCCGCCGAGCGCATCACCTATGCCGACCTGACTGCCCGCACGGGACGCATGGCGAATGCGCTGGTGGCGCTTGGCGTGCAGCCCGGTGACCGCGTGGCGGCGCAGGTGGAAAAATCCGTCGAGGCGATCATCCTGTATCTGGCGACGGTGCGGGCGGGCGCGGTCTTCCTGCCGCTGAACACCGGCTATACGCCCACCGAGATCGCCTATTTCATCGGCGACGCCACCCCGGCGATCTTTGTCTGCGATCCGGCGCGGGCCGAGGCGCTGGCATCGGCCGCAGGCAGCGCCCGACTGCTGACGCTGGGCGCGGATGGGCAAGGCAGCCTGACCGACGCGACCGACGGCCAGCCGCAGGATTTCGCGACCGTGCCGCGCGGCGCGGATGATCTGGCGGCGCTGCTATATACCTCGGGGACGACGGGGCGGTCCAAGGGCGCGATGCTGACGCATGGCAACCTGGTGTCGAACACCCGCGCGCTGATCCAGGCGTGGGAATATACCGCCCGCGACGTGCTGATCCACGCTTTGCCGATCTTTCACACCCATGGCCTGTTCGTCGCGACCAATGTGACGCTGTTTTCCGGCGCGTCGATGATCTTCCTGCCCAAATTCGACGTGGACCGCATCTTCGAAGACATGAGCCGCGCGACCGTCCTCATGGGCGTGCCGACATTCTACACCCGGCTTTTGCAGGACGACATGCTGAACGCCGAAACCACGGCGCGGATGCGGCTGTTCATCTCGGGCTCGGCGCCGCTGCTGGCGGACACGCATCGCGAATGGCGGGCGCGGACGGGCCACGCGATCCTTGAGCGTTACGGCATGACGGAAACCAACATGAACGCCTCGAACCCCTATCACGGCGACCGGGTGGCGGGGACGGTGGGGATGCCCCTGCCCGGCGTCGAGATCATCGTGACCGACCCCGAAACCGGCGCCGAACTGCCCCAGGGCGAGATCGGCATGATCGAGGTGCGCGGGCCGAACGTCTTCAAGGGCTATTGGCAGATGCCCGAAAAGACCGCCGCCGAGCTGCGCGACAACGGCTTCTTCATCACCGGCGATCTGGGGCGCATCGACGATTCGGGCTATCTGCACATCGTCGGGCGCGGCAAGGATCTGATCATCACCGGCGGCTACAACGTCTATCCCAAGGAAATCGAGACCGAGATCGACGCCCTGCCCGGCGTCACCGAATCCGCCGTGATCGGCCTGCCGCATCGCGATTTCGGCGAAGGCGTGACGGCGGTGATCGTCGGCCCCGCCCCCCCGTCCGAGGCCGAGGTTCTGTCCGCACTTGAAGGGCGGCTGGCGAAATTCAAGCTGCCCAAGCGCGTGCTGTTCATGGACGTCCTGCCCCGCAACACCATGGGAAAGGTCCAGAAGAACCTGCTGCACGATCAGTTCGGCGGGCTTTATGACTGAGCGGCAAGCGGGGACACTATCGGTCCCGTCGCTCTATATCGACCACTTCGAGAATTCCTGCCCCGTCATATGACGCAAGCGGCGGGTGTCCTCGGCCAGATCGTCGCGCATTGACTGCAGCAGCGCGTCGGGAAAGCCCGGCGCACCACGCCTTGGTCCGCGCGCCATCAGCCTGCGCAATTGCCCGCGCATCTTCGGACCCACCAACCGCGTCAGCAGCGGGCGCAGACGCCCATGCGTCAGCCGCAGCATGGATTTCGGCACCCTTTCCAATTCGTCATTGCCGTTATGTGCCGACAGTGTCGGCACCCCCATCGGCTCCGCACCGATATGGCGCAGGATCGCATCCAGATGCCCCTGCGGCGCAGAAAGAAGCGTCTCGAAATCCAGAACAAGGATCTGATCGGGGTGGAAATAATCCAGATATGCCCGCAGTTGGCGGGCATAGTGGCTTGCGTCCATGATGCTTTGGAACTGGTGCTGGCCTGCAAGCTCGGCGGGGGTTTTGCGCAGTCGGCCCATGTTCCAAGCATGGGTATATTGCGAAACCGCACGCGCGACGGGATCACGCAGCAGGTATATCAGCCGCACATCGGGGCAGGCTTCGAATATCCGCTTTGGCACACCGGGAAAATCGCGAAGCTTGGAATAGTTCGGGCTGATCTCGCCTCAAAGTGGCTTTTCAACGTCAAATTGCGAGACATACCAATCATTCCCGCGTGGATAGTTTTTCTCGGCGATGAAATAGTCCGTCTCTTTCATCCGCGCCATCGAGATTTGCGGATGACGGGCCAGAATGTCATGCAGCAACGTGGTTCCTGCGCGCATCGTGCCGATCACAATGAAATCGACCAGCTTTTGGTCGCCCTTTGGAAGGGGCGCCGCAAGATGTCCGATATGGGCATCCATCTCCATATGCTTGACCTGTCCACATCGGCCCGCCCGTTTACAGGCGACCGCCGGTTTCCAATCGAATACTGCCAAGTAATATAGCCAAAACTACGGTCGAAATGACACTTATGTCGCACTTCCGGCAGGTTTTCGTGCTGCACCGCAGCAAATCTGCACTTTCTATCCCAAGATGTAGCGTCACGATGCACCTCGCGCCCGGCTTGGGCGGGCTTCAGATGTGGTGAAACTTCGGGCCGCCGACTTGCCCGACGGCCCGAAGCTGGGAATTTTCAGCACATCCGGGCAAAGGCATAGGAACTGCTGCCAGCACAGGTTAGATCGGAAACCCTGCCACCCGCTTAAACTCATTAAGAACATATAATCGGCAAAGATGCGCCTATCTATACAGTGTCGATCAAGCAGCAAAATCTGTCTATATCCACTTGATGCCAAAATGATAATACTACCCATAAGGGCATAGATGCCTGTGCAATAGTTAAGCACATCGACTTACAAAAATACCGTATAAGCGAAATTCCGCCAATTGCGGAATGTATAGATTGGCAACCAAAAGTTGTTAGACGCCAAAAGAATCAATCCTTACTGTCCGGTAAAATTTTAATGTTTTCAGTGACACGAGAATTAGTATGGAAATGCTTTCCGACCGTCATATGGCAGTAATTCAATCTCAGGGTGTAATCTCTAGGCAGAGTCGTCGGAAGTTTTCTGCCGCGCAGCAAAATTCCGCCGAACAACGCAAATAATCATCGCGAACAATTGACAGAATCCCGCTGCGGAGCACAGTTTAGGACAGAAGTTCTGTTATTTATCTGGGCGATAGAGAAAGTTTCTATTCACCCGGATGCTTGGCGCATGTTTCAGGAGCGAGTACCTATGTTGTCTGACGCCGTAAAGCCGATCCCAGAGACCCTCGAACGGCACGCTATGGGGGGGCAACCGCGGCTGTCGCCCGCGCCGATTTTTCAAAAGAATTGGTACAGCACTGTTGGTAAAAGAACGCTTGATGTCAGTGGCGCCCTGACGATCGGTGCAATCTTTCTGCCCATCATCCTGATTGTTGCTTTTTTCGTAAGGCTTCAGGGTAAGGGCATGATTTTCGGGCATGAACGCATTGGCCGCGATGGCCGCAAGTTCCGCTGTCTCAAGTTCCGCACCATGGTTCCCGATGCCGAAAAGCGGCTGAACGACCTGCTGGACAAAGACCCCGAGGCGCGTCGCGAATGGGAAGAAAACCGCAAGCTGGACAAGGATCCGCGCATCACCAAGCTGGGTCATACGCTGCGCCGCACCAGCCTGGATGAACTGCCTCAGCTGTGGAACATCATCCGCGGCGACATGAGCCTGGTGGGCCCGCGCCCCGTCACCGCGCCCGAGCTGGAGCGTTATGGTGATTCGGTTCACGCCTATCACGCGGTGCGTCCCGGCCTGACCGGCATGTGGCAGGTCAGCGGCCGCAACAATGTTTCCTATGACGAACGTGTTCGGATGGACCGCAATTACGCGCAGGCCCATTCGCTGCCGATGGATATCTCTATTCTCGCCCGGACCGTGATGGTTGTTGTTGGAGCGACCGGGAAGTGACCAAGCGGGCGCCTTTCGGGGCGCCCTTTCGGTCTTCACGCCTCAGGCGCAGTGCGAACCCGGCCAGCGCGACCAGATTCGCGGTGGCCAGCATGACCAAAACTGTGCCCAACAGGCCCGTCCCCGCCAGCCCGGCGGCGATGAACCCGGCGATGGCACCTGCGGCAAGCCCTGTGAGAAGAATACCCATCATGATCCTGCAATCAAAACACGAATTGCAGCCAAGTGCCAGCCCTGCCCCGTCCGTGCAGATTGCCAGCGTTCACGCGTTGAAATGTCCGTGCCATGACTAGGGCTGCAACGCCGCGACTAGGGCGCGAACATTCGGCGGGGCTGATCGATTCCATGCTGCTGATCGTTGCCCGCGTCGGCGCCAATTTGCTGGCCCTGCTTTGGACGCTGCTGCTGGTCCGGCTGCTGCAGCCCGAGGCGTCGGGCATCGCACTGCAAGCCATCTCGATCGCGCAGATCGCGTCGATCCTGATCACGCTGAATGTGGAATCGGGATCGATGCGGGCGATCGTCCCCGCGCGCCAGAATGACCGCTGGGATCAGGCGGCAGGCTTCGTCCGCTTCAACCGCCGGCTTGCCCTGATCACCGCACCGATCCTTGCGCTGCTGGTGCTGGGCGTCTGGCTGGGCGGGCTGACCGTTTTCCAGACGCCCGCGACATTGGCCGCCATGGCCTTGGCGGTCGTGCTGGTGGCGATGGCACGCATGACCGCCCGCCACGCCACGGCGCTTGGCGTGATGCGCAAGGGGCTGCTGCCGCGCTTGCTGACCGGCCCCGTGGTGTTGACCTTGGGGCTGGGCATTGCCGCGCTGGCCCGTATCCCGCTGCTGCCGTGGCATGTCGTGGCGCTTTACGCGCTGTCCGAAGGCATCACGGTCGTCATCCAGAACCGCCTGCTGCGCGACGACTTCGCCTTTCTGGGCGCAACGCGCGGCGACAGCACGGGCTGGCAGGGCTGGACGCGGCTTGGCCTTTGGCTGACGCCGGGTCTGGTGATGAACGAATATCGCAAGGCCATCCTGATCGCCACGGCAGCGCTTGTGCTGACCGGGACGGAAATCAGCCTGTTCGCCGTCGCCTTTTCCATCGTGAACATCATCAATTTCGGCGTGGTCGCGGTCGACGTGGCCTTTAGCCCGCGAATCGCGCAGGCAATGGCTGCGGGCCAGCCCGGACGGCGCGACAAGCTGCTGGCCAGTTCTGGCGCGATCAAGCTGGCCGGGCTGATGTTGGGCACAGCGCTGGTTCTGCTGATGGGTCGCACCGCGCTTGGCTGGTTCGGGGCCCAGTTCGACGCGGCATATCCCGCGCTGCTGGTGATGCTGCTGATCCCCGCCATCTCGATCCTGTTTGGTCCGGCATCGGTGCTGCTGTCGTCGCGCGGCTATGGCAGGTCGGATTTCACCGGCAACCTGACCGGGGCGCTTGGCTGCATGGTCGCGATCTGCGGCCTTGGCGCGCTGTTCGGCGTCGTCGGCGCGGCAGTGGGCGCGGTTGCAGCGCATCTGCTGGGCCAAGCGACCATGACCGTGCTGTGCCGCCGCAGGCTTGGCATCGACCCTACCCTTGGAAACCTGCGCCACCTGATCCGCAGCCCCGCCACCCCTTCAGCCACGGTGACGCCATGAACCAGCTATCCCAGATCGACAGCCTGACCCCCGCCGTCCGTGGCGAGGAGGTGCTGATCGTCGTCCCCGCCCTGAACGAAGCCGCAGCGATCGAGCCTTGTCTGCGGTCGCTGATGGCGGGCGATCCCCGGCTGATGCAGGCCGATGTGGTTGTGGCCGATGGCGGCAGCCGCGATGCCACGCGCGAAATCGTGGCGCGGCTTTCGTCCGAATTCCCGAACCTGCGCCTGATCGACAACCCGGCCCGGCTGCAATCGGCGGGCATCAACCATGCCGTCCGGCTTTGCGCCACACCGCAACACCGCATCCTGCTGCGCGCCGATGCCCATGCGCTATATCCGCCGGGCTACGCGATGCGGGCGGCGGATCTGCTGGTGGAACATGATTGCGCCTCGGTCGTGGTGCCGATGGATTCGCGCGGCAAGACCTGCTTCCAGCGCGCCGCTGCATGGATCGTGGATACGCCCGTCGGCTCGGGCGGGTCGGCCCATCGCGGCGGTCGCGCCTCGGGCGAGGTCGATCACGGCCACCATGCCGCCATGCGGCTGGACTGGTTCCACCGCGTCGGCGGCTACGATGCCAGCTTCAGCCATAACGAGGACGCTGAACTGGACCATCGTCTGCGCAAAGCGGGCGGGCGCATCTGGCTGGCTGCCGATCTGCGGCTGGATTACTGGATGCGGCCGACGATGAAAAAGCTGGCGCGGCAATACTGGAATTACGGCAGAGGCCGTGCGCGCACCGTCACCAAACACGCCATGCGCCCCCGGATGCGCCAGATCGCGCCAGCGGTGAACCTTGTGCTGATCGCGGGCGGGCTGCTGCTGGCGGCCTTGGGTGCGCTGTTCGGGCTGGGCGGGCTGGTCGGATTGGGACTTGCCTGGCCGATGCTTTACCTTACCGTGCTGGTCGGCGCATCGCTGGCCATGGCATTTCGCCATTCCAGCACATGCGGGCTTTGGGCCGGTCCTGCCCTGGCCGCGATGCATGTGCCGTGGGGCGCCGGATTTTTAAGTGGTATTCTTTTCAATCGGAGACAGCATCATGCGGATTGACATCCTGATGTGCACCTTCAGGCGCCCGATGGTGGTCGAGACGATCGAATCCATCGGACGGATGCGTGGGCTGGAACAACACAAGCTGCGCCTGATCATCGCCGATAACGACGACACCGACAGCGCCCGCGCCGTCGTGACACAGGCGGCAAAGTCGCTGCCCTTTCCGCTTATTTACGTCCATGCCCCGGCGCGCAATATCTCGATCGCGCGCAATGCCTGTCTGGACGCGGTAACGGATGCCGACTGGATCGCCAGTCTGGACGATGATGAAATCGCCCCGCCCGACTGGCTGGCCGAGATGCTGGCCGCCGCGACCAGCGCAGGCGTCGAATGCGCCATCGGCAAGGTCGTCGCCGATTATCCGCAAGGCACGCCGAAATGGGTGCGCGAACTCGACTACCACTCCAGCTTCCCGGAACTGGAGCGCGTGCCGACCGCCAATAGCGGCAATGCGATCATGCGCTGGAAAGGCATGGCCTGGTGCAAGGAACGCTATGACCTGCAGCGCGGCACGACCGGGGGCGAGGATACAGAATTCTTTCTGCGTCTGACCCGGATGGGGATGCGGACGGTCGCCGCGCCACGCGGTATCCTGAACGAAGTGGTGCCGCCGAACCGGCAGACGCTGGAATGGCTGGCCAATCGGCGGTTCCGCATGGGCCAGACCCACATCATCACCGCACCCACGCCCGTGTCGCGCGTCAAGCTGTTGGCGACTGCGGGGGCCAAGGCCGCCTATTGCCGCCTTCAGCAGCGCCGCAACGCGGATAATGAAACCAAGCGCAACTTCTGGTATCTGCGCGGCCAATTGCATCGCGGCGTCGTGGCGGCGCTGACGACGAACCGCCCGCAGGCCCAGCTTTACGGCAGCGATCCGGTATGAAACAGGCATCCCCTCCTTCGGCCCAAGGGCTGCGCGTTGCCGTCTTCGGCTTCGACGTGGCCGAGGCGTCGCAGATCCGCCGCATCCGGGCGCTGCGGGCGCTTGGCTGTCATGTCACCTCATTCTGCCAGCGCCGCGAAGGCAGCCCGGATTTCACGCCGGAATGGCAGAATATCGATCTGGGGCTGGTCCGGCATCAGGACATCAAGGGCCGCGCGCTGGGACTGGGCGGCGCGGTCAAACGGGCACTGTCGCAATGGCGCGTGCTGGCCGATGCGCAACTGATCATCGCCCGCAACCTTGACCTTGCCATGATCGCGCTGGCCGCACGCCGCATCGCTGCCCTGCGGGCGGGGCGTGCGCCAGCGCCGCTGGTCTATGAATGTCTGGATATTCACGACCTGATGACCCATCCGGGCCGCAAGGGGCAGGTCATGCGGATGGCCGAACGCCGGGTGCTGGCCAATGCCTCGTTGCTGGTCGTGTCCTCGCCCGGTTTCGTCGAGAATTACTTTGCCCCGATGCAGGGCTATCGCGGCCCCGTGGCGCTGGTGGAAAACAAGCTGTGGCTGGGCCTTGATCCCACCGCGGCGCCCGCCCGCCCAACCATGCCCGCCCCCGTCGCGGATGATGCGCCGATCACGCTGGGGCTTGTCGGCTCGATCCGCTGCCAAGCCTCGGCGGAACTGCTGTTCAAGACGCTGGACCTGATGGGCGACCGGCTGCGGCTGCGCTTTTCCGGCGCGCTGCATGACCATGCCCTGCAGGATTTCCGCAGCGAATTGGCCAAGCGCCCGAACGCGGTCTGGACCGGCCCATACCACTATCCCGACGGCCTGGCGCAGGCCTATGAAGGGGTTGATCTGGTCTGGGCGCAGGACATGTGGCAGCGCGGCACGAATTCCGACTGGCTGCTGCCCAACCGCATCTATGAGGCAAGCTGGTGCGGTTGCCCGCAGATCGGGCTGGCCGACACGCAGACCGGACGCCGCATCGCGCAGGACGGGCTGGGCTTCGTCATCCCCCGCCCCGATCCGGCTGAACTTGCCGCTTTGCTGAACCGCCTGACACACAGCGATGTGCGGACGGCAAAGTCGGCGCTGCTGACCCGCCCAGCCACGGATTTCGTGCAGTCGCCCGAAGAATTGCTGCCCGTGCTGGCCCCTGCGCGTCCGGCCCGCAAAAAAACGCTGGCCGGGTCGCCGCAAATTAGCCGCGGCCCCGCCAGCTGATCCCGAATATCAGATCGTCCGACGCGTCGGGTTGGCCTTGCCCAGCCCGGCTGTCGCGGGCGGCTGGCCCATCGGTCCGACCGGATCGACCTGCGCAGTCCAATTCTCGCGGTCGCGGCCGCGCAGCAATTCCTCGACCGCCTGGCGCGGCGTGCTGGTCAGAAAGCTGATCGGGTTGCCGTTCAGCTTGGGCACCTCGCCCGTGCGCCGATCTATCAACTTGATCGAAAACAATTGCCCGCCGGTGACAGGCATCGCCGTTGAAATGGCGTGAACCGGGTATCGTTGCAGCATCATCTTGCTCCTTCGCAGGAATTGCGTGGAATTCTGATGACGGATTAATACACGACATTGCTTATCGTTTATAGGTAGAATAATCTCCTCATCGAAAGCAATGCCGACAGGATTGGAAAAAATGTCTGATCTGGACCTGATTGACCGTAAGATCGTTGCCGAGTTGATGCGTGACGCAACCCTTCCTATCTCGCAAATCGCCGAGAAGGTGGGGCTGTCCCAAACCCCATGCTGGAAGCGTATTCAAAAGCTTGAGGCGAATGGCGTCCTGACCGGCCGCGTGGCCCTGGCGAACCCGTCGCAACTGGGTCTGGGCATCGTGGTCTTTGTCGAGATCGAAGCCCCGAATCATTCCGTCGAATGGCGCGAGGATTTCACCCGCGCCGTCGAAAACCTGCCCGAGATCATGGAAGCCTATCGCATGGCGGGTGATATGGACTACTTGCTGCGTGTCGCCATCTCCAGCATGGAGGCGTTCGACCTGTTCTATAAGCGGCTGACCGATGCCGTGCCGATCAAGAACGTCACATCGCATTTCGCGATGGAACGTATCCGCTTCACGACCGCCTACCCGATCGACACAAGGAACCGCTAGGAACTCGACAGGGGCGCGCACTGGCTTTAAGTCGTTAGATCTGACGACTGGAAGGGGACCCCATGCGCCAATACCATTCTGCGCTTCGCACCGTATTGGAACAGGGCAGCGAATCGACCGACCGGACCGGGACCGGCACAATCTCATATTTCGGGATGCAGTGCCGTTACCCGCTGTCCGAAGGGTTTCCGCTGGTCACCACGAAAAAGCTGCATCTGCGTTCCATCGTGCATGAGCTGCTGTGGTTCCTGACGGGCGACACGAATATCCGCTATCTTCAGGAAAACGGCGTGTCGATCTGGGATGAATGGGCGGATGCGAATGGCGATCTGGGGCCGGTCTACGGCCACCAGTGGCGCCATTTCCCGACCATCCGCGAACAGGATGGCCGCGTCGTCGTGGGCGAGGTGGACCAGATTGCCCAGCTGGTCGAACGCATCCGCACGTCGCCCGACAGCCGCCGCCTGATCGTTTCCGCGTGGAACCCCGGCGAGGTGGACCAGATGGCGCTGCCGCCCTGCCATACGCTGTGGCAGGTGCGCGTGCAGAACGGCAAGCTGCATCTGCAATTGTATCAGCGCTCGGCGGATATGTTCCTTGGAGTGCCCTTCAACATCGCGTCTTACGCGCTGCTGACCCATATGCTGGCACATGTGACGGGGTATGAGCCCGGCGATTTCATCCATACGATGGGCGACGCGCATATCTATCTGAACCATATGGAACAGGTGCAGACCCAGCTTGCGCGCGAACCCCGCGCCCTGCCCCGGCTGCGGATCAAGCGGGACGTCGCCTCGATCTTCGATTTCCGTTTCGACGATTTCGAGTTTCTGGATTACGACCCCGCCCCCGCGATCAAGGCGCCGGTGGCCGTATGATCTCGCTTGTCGTCGCGCGCGCCCGGAACGGGGCCATTGGTAAGGACAACCAGATCCCGTGGCACCTCCCCGAGGATCTGCGCATGTTCCAGCGCGAAACGCTGGGCAGCGCCGTCATCATGGGACGCCTGACATGGGAAAGCCTGCCCTTCAAACCGCTTAAGAACCGCATGAACATCGTGGTGTCGCGCGATGCCGGGCTGACCGAGCACGTCACCGGCAGCGTCACCGATGCAATCGCCATGGCGCAGGCTGCGGGCTATCCCCGCATCTCGGGCATCGGCGGCGAAAGCATCTTCCATGAGATGCTGCCGATCTGCCACCGCCTGCTGCTGACCGAGGTGGATCTGACAATCGACGACGCTCAGGCCTTTTTCCCGCCCTTTGACGAAAGCGAATGGCGGGAAATCAGCCGCCGCGTGCTGCCGGGTGACGGCCCCGCCGCCACCCTGCGCGAATTGATCCGGCGTTAAGCGTCAAAGCGCGGTCCAGCCGCCATCGACGGAAATCGTGGTGCCGGTGATCTGATCTGCCGCCTGCGAACACAGGAATACCGCCGTGCCGCCCACCTGCTCGACGGTGGCGAATTGCCCCGAAGGCTGACGCTGCAGCATGACCTTGGCGATCACGTCTTCGCGCGACATGTTGTTGGCCTTCATCTGGTCGGGGATCTGCTTTTCGACGATGGGCGTCAGCACATAGCCGGGACAGATGGCATTCGCCGTGATCGCTTCATGGGCGGTCTCCAGCGCCGTCACCTTGGTCAGCCCGACGATGCCATGCTTGGCCGCGACATAGGCCGCCTTGAAGGGGCTGGCCGTCAGACCATGCGCCGATGCAATATTGATGACCCGCCCCCAGCCCGCCTTGCGCATGATGGGCAATGCGACTGCAGTGGTGTGGAAGGCGGAACTCAGGTTGATCGCAATGATCGCATCCCATTTCTCGACCGGAAATTCGGGAATGGGCGCGACGTGCTGGATGCCTGCATTGTTGACCAGAATATCGCAGGCACCGGCCATTTCGATCAGCGCGCGGCAATCTTCGGCCTTTGACATGTCCGCCTGAATATAGCGGACATGAACGCCATGTTCGGATGCCAGCTTTTCGGCCAGCGCGTGATCATCGGGGCTGTCGGTAAAGCTGTTCAGAACCAGATCGGCCCCCGCTTTTGCCAGTTCCGTCGCAACGCCCAGCCCGATGCCGGAATTCGATCCGGTCACGATCGCCGTCTTGCCGCCAAGGAATTTCTGAAACATCGCCATCTCCTGACCTGATGCTGCGCTGGCAGCATGGGAAATTCTTCATGCCGAGACAAGCCTGCCGCCCGACAGCGGTTCCTTGCGCATGCGCGATGGCTGCCATGCGCACTTTCGCCGAATGTAACGACCTCACGACAGGCTCTCGATAGCTTGAACGGACCTGCCCTGTCCCCCAGGCGTTAGGGTGCTATGTAAACCTCCCAATCTTAACTTTTCGAGATAACATCATGAAGATTGCAGCTTACGCAGCCCTCGCCGTCGTCGCCGCTTCGGCCGCCAATGCCGGTGGCTATGTCGCCCCCGTCGTCGAAGCACCGATCGAAGCAGTTCCCGCGCCCGTCGTGGACGCCAGCGACTGGACGGGTTTCTACGCCGGTCTGCAGTACGGCAAAGGCAACGCAGAGCTCGACTATTCGGGCGCTTCGGCCGATAGCGATTTCGACGGTTTCGGCGCACATGCCGGTTACCAGCGCGACTTCGGCAAATTCGTTGCCGGTGGCGAACTTGACTATAACAAGGCCGATCTGGACGCTGGCGGCGACGCCGACCTGATCCGTCTGCGCGCACGTGCGGGCTATGACATGGGCCGCTTCCTGCCCTACGTCACGCTGGGCGCCGCCCATATCAAGGGCGACGACGACCTGTCGGAAACCGGCATCACCTATGGTCTGGGCGCAGATTTCAAAGTCACCGAAAAATTCACCGTCGGCGCTGAATACTCGCGCAGCGACTTCAAAGACGTCGCAGACGTGGACAATGCCGATCTGGACACCGATCTGGTGCAGATCCGCGCCTCCTACCACTTCTGATCGCGCGATAGCGCATCATCTGCCAATGCAGCGCCCCCGGCTTTCCGGGGGCGTTTTGCTGTAAAGCGAAGGGATTATCGTTGCTGCCGGATGCCGTGTTCAAAGAACAAAAAAAACGCCCGCACAAGGCGGGCGCAAGTCATGAGGCAGGTTTCATACAGGCAAGAAACCTATCGAGCAGTGAGTTATCTATACGCTTTTCCCCAGATGAGTCCAATGGGTAAGTTTGCCCTTGCCCAAACGGACAGCTATTCTGATCTTCAACAAAACCAGCGACCCGAAAATCAGGGCCATCGAGCATGCGATTCTTTAGATTTGCCCACGATTCCGCATTCTGGCGGACGCTCGCGCTTAGCGTGTGTGTTGCATCCATGCCGCTGGCAAGCCCCGCCGAACCCAGCCATGCCATTGCAATGTATGGAGAACCTGCCCTGGGGCCGGGATTTACCCATCTTCCCTATACCAACCCGGACGCGCCCAAGGGCGGCACGATTCGCCTTTCGGAATCGGGCACTTTCGATTCGCTCAACCCGTGGATCCTGATGGGCAATCCGGTCTGGCCGATCTTTACCCAGCCGGGTCTGCTGACTGAATCCCTGATGATGCGTTCAATCGACGAGCCGTTCACGCTTTACGGGCTTCTGGCCGAAAGCGTCGAGACGGATGACGCAAGGTCATGGGTCGAATTCACCCTGCGCCCGGATGCCCGCTTTTCCGATGGCAGCCCCGTCACCGTCGACGACGTGATGTGGTCCTATGAGACATTGGGGACCAAGGGGCATCCGCGCTATACATCGGTCTGGGCCAAGGTCGAAAAGATGGAGCAGACCGGCCCGCGTTCCGTCCGCTTCACCTTCAACACCGCCGACCGTGAATTGGCGATGCTGATGGGGATGCGCCCTATCCTGAAGAAAGCGCAATGGGAGGGCCGGGATTTCGACAAATCCGGGCTGATGGTCCCGATCGGTTCCGGGCCCTATGTGATCGACAAGGTGGATGCGGGACGCGCCATCACCTTTCGCCGCAATCCCGATTACTGGGGCCGCGATCTGGCGGTGAACCGCGGGCTGCATAATTTCGACGTCATCCGCTATGACTATTTCGGCGACAGCTCGGCCATGTTCGAAGCCTTCAAGGCCGGTGAGACGGATATGTGGCGCGAACTTGTCGCGGCGCGCTGGGAACGCGACTTCGACTTTCCCGCCGTGCGCGAGGGCCGGATCGTCAAGTCCGAGATCGGCAACGAACGTCCTTCCGGGATCATGGGTCTGGTGATGAATACCCGCAATCCGGTCTTTGCCGATTGGCGCGTGCGGCAAGCCATGATCGAGGCGTTCAACTACCAGTTCATGAATATGACGCTGACCGGCGGCAAGGACGCGCGGATCACCAGCTATTTCTCGAACTCTGATCTGGCCATGCAACCCGGCCCCGCCACGGGACGCGAGGCAGAACTGCTGGCACCCTTTGCCCGCGATCTGCTGCCCGGCACGCTGGACGGCTATACCCTGCCCCCCGGAGGCGACCGCGCCATCGACCGCAAGGGCATCCGCGCCGCACTGGAACATCTGCGAGAAGCGGGCTGGACCGTGCAGAACGGCGAATTGCGCAATGCTCAGGGCCAGCCCTTTGCCTTCGAGATCTTGCTGAACCAGTCGGGCAGCGCCATGCGGTCCAGTGCCGAAGTGCGCCAGATCGTCAATATCTTCGTCGAGTCGCTGCGAAATCTTGGCATCCGCCCGCAGGTGACCATGCTGGATACCGCGCAATATGTCGAACGCACAAACAACTATCAGTTCGACATGACGTGGTATGAACGCGGCCTGTCGCTGTCGCCAGGCAATGAGCAGATGCTTTACTGGGGTTCCGCCGGGGTCAAGGCCACCGGAACCAAGAACTGGATGGGCATGGATTCGCCCGCAGCCGAGGCGATGATCGCCGAGATGGGTCGCGCCACCTCGGACGAGGATTTTCATGCAGCCGTGCGGGCACTGGATCGCGTGCTGACCGCCGGACGATATGTGATCCCGGTCAGCACACCGCGGATTTCACGCTTGGCGCACCGGGCAAACCTGCATTATCCTGAAAAGACGCCACTTTACGGGGATTGGCCCGGATTCATGCCGGAAACCTGGTGGCAAGAAGAAAGGAAGTGAAAGTGATCAGGACCGCAACTCTTATCGCCCTTCTGGCGTTGGCCGGATGCAACACCGTCGCAGGTGTCGGCGAAGACATCACCGGCGCCTCGCGCATGGTTCAAGGCGGCGTCGGAGGAGGAGGCGGATACTGATGAAATGGGCCCATGTCAGCGAGAACTGGCCAGCCTTTTTCGAGGCCATTGTCGAGAAATGGCCCGAAGCGGATGAGGCGGAACTGGATGAGATCGACGGCGACCAGCGCGCCTTCATCCGTTACATCGCCGAGGTGACTGGCCAGGAAATCGACGAGACCAAGGATGAAATCCGTGAATGGCTGTCCGGCGAAATCCCGTCCGACGTCATCATGGACCCGTCCCATGACAACCACTCGATCGCGCTGTCGTCGAAATATGTCGGCGAAGGCGAGGATGAATACGACGACGACGCACGTTTCGGTGATGACGACGAGGTGCGTGACGACGGCGACTGAACCGCTGTCGGGGACGCAGCAAGGGGGCGCTGCCCCCGTCCCTTCGGGACTCCCCCGTGGTATTTTCAGAACCAAGAAGATGCGGGCGGTCAGGCTGCTTGTTCAGGCGTCCAGCGTGACCCAGACCGGGACGTGATCGCTGGGCTTGTCCTTGGCACGTTCGTCGCGGTCGATCCCCAGATCAACCAGCAGATCGGCGGCTTGCGGCGACAGCAGGATATGGTCGATGCGGATGCCGTTATCCTTTTGCCAGGCGCCCGCCTGATAGTCCCAGAAGGTAAAGGGGCCGCGCGTGGCGTCGGGGTCGCGCAGGCGCACGGCCTCGGTCCAGCCGTCATGGATGATGCGGCGCAGGCTGGCGCGGCTTTCGGGTTGAAACAGCGCATCGTCCAGCCAACGTTCGGGATGGGCCGCGTCGCGCGGTTCGGGAATGACGTTGAAATCGCCCAGCATCACGGCGGGGGTTTCGGCAGCCAGCAATGCCTGGCCGCGCGCGCGAAGCCGTTCCATCCATGCCAGCTTGTAGTCGAATTTCGGGCCCGGAAACGGGTTGCCGTTGGGCAGGTAGAGCCCAGCGATGCGGATGGCGCGATCGCCCACCACCGTCGCCTCGATATAGCGGGATTGTTCGTCCGTATCGTCGCCCGGCAGGCCGCGCATCACGTCCTCGATCGGGTAGCGTGACAGAATCGCGACGCCATTGAAGCCCTTTTGCCCGTGGGTTTCGATGTTATAGCCCAGATCGGCGATCGGCTCGGCCGGGAAGCCTTCGTCCTGCGTCTTGATTTCCTGCAGCACGACCACATCGGGCTGGGCTTCGGACAGCCAGCCGGTCAGGGTTTCGATACGGGCGCGAACGCCGTTGATGTTGAATGTCGCGATCTTCATGGCGCGCAGACTAGCCGCGCGCCCCGCCCATGACCAGAGGCGGCAGACAGATCAGATTGCGAAGGAGGTGCCGCAGCCGCAGGACGATGTGGCGTTCGGGTTTTCGATGACGAAACGCGCGCCGATCAGTTCATCGGTGAAATCGATGACCGCGCCCGTCAGAAAGGGCAGCGAAACCGGATCGACCACGACGCTTTGGCCGGCACCGTTCAGTACCAGATCGTCATCGGCAGGCGCATCCAGCTTGATGTCATATTGAAAGCCCGAACACCCGCCGCCCAGCACCGCGATGCGCAGGGGGCGCGCCGGACCATCCGCGTTGATTTCGGCCAGCCGCGCGAATGCGCGTTCGGTGACCTTGGGGGGCAGGTTCAAGTCCAGGTTCATGGGGCGTTCCCGTTTCCGTCTTCAGATGTGGAATATAGGGTTCAGGGCAACAACCCGCAAGGAACGCCGCCAAGATGACCGCACCTTATGCCTGCCAGCCCGAAGACAGCCGGGGCCGCCACTGGCCCGAGCGCATGTCCACCTTTCGCAGCCCCTGGCAGCGCGACCGCGACCGGATCATCCATTCCAGCGCCTTCCGGCGGCTGAAACACAAGACACAGGTCTTTGTGGAACATGACGGTCAGGCCTATCGCGGCGATTATTTCCGCACCCGCCTGACCCACACGATCGAGGTGGCGCAGGTTGCCCGCACCATCGCGGGCGCGCTGCACCTGAATGCCGATCTGGCCGAAACGGTGGCGCTGGCACATGATCTGGGCCATCCCCCCTTTGGCCATACCGGAGAGGACGCGCTGGCCGAGTTGATGGCACCCTATGGCGGGTTCGATCACAATGCGCAGGCCTTGCGCATCGTCACGCGGCTGGAACGGCATTACGCCGATTTCGATGGGCTGAACCTGACATGGGAAAGCCTTGAAGGTATCGCCAAGCATAACGGCCCGGTCACCGGCCCCCTGCCCTATGCGCTGGCCGAGGTGAACGCCCAGTGGGATCTGGAACTGCACACCAATGCCAGCGCCGAGGCGCAGGTGGCCGCCGTTGCTGATGACGTGGCCTATAACCACCACGACCTGCATGACGGGCTGCGCGCCAAACTGTTCACCGAGGAAGATCTTGCCGAACTGCCCGTCGTCGGCGAGGCATTCGCCGAGGTGGACCGCCTGCATCCCGGCCTTGACCCCATGCGCCGCCGGCATGAGGCGCTGCGCCGCGTCTTTGGCGTCATGGTTGAGGATGTGATCGCGGTGGCCCAGAACCGCCTGACCAGCCTGCAGCCGACAAGCGTGCATGAAATCCGCGACATGGACGGCCCGATCATCCGCTTTTCCAAGCCGCTTTATCAGAACCTCAAGGCGATCAAGTCCTTCCTGTTTCAGCGCATGTATCGCGCCCCTTCGGTTGTTGTGGAACGCAAAAGAGCGACCGACATGCTGAACGGACTTTTCCCGCTATATCTGAACGATCCGTCGAAAATGCCCGCGCATTGGACGCAGGCGATGGATGCCGCGCAAGGTGACACCGAACGCGCGCGCGTCGTTCTTGATTACGTCGCGGGCATGACCGATCGCTATGCCATCGCCGAGGCGGAAAGGCTTTTGCGCTGACTTGCAAGTCACGCGGAAGCTTGGCATCAATCGGCTGTTCTCAGGGCGGGGCGAAATTCCCCACCGGCGGTTACAGCCCGCGAGCGCCCTTTTCGAAGGGGTCAGCAGATCAGGTGAAACTCCTGGGCCGACGGTCATAGTCCGGATGAAAGAGAGCGTGTGACCCCGTTCGCGGGATCGCTGCGTGATCGCCTTGGGTGACGTGTCACTTTGGAAAGGGATCATGATGACACACACCCGTTACGCCTTTGTCAAAGCCGCCTGGCACGCGGATATTGTCGATCAGGCGCTGGAAGGTTTCTGCCAGATCATCCCGCGCGAGCAGGTCGATGTGTTCGATGTGCCCGGCGCGTTCGAAATGCCGCTGATGGCGCGCGATCTGGCGCGGACCGGGCGCTATGGCTCGGTCGCGTGTGCGGCGCTGGTCGTGGATGGCGGCATCTATCGCCACGATTTCGTGGCGGCTGCCGTCGTGCAAGGTCTGATGCAGGCCGGATTAGAGACGGGGGTTCCGGTGCTGTCGGTATCGCTGACGCCGCATCATTATCAGGAGACCGAGCATCACACCGCGATCTTCCGCGAGCATTTCGTGCAAAAGGGCCGCGAGGCTGCGAATGCCGCGCTGGCCATCGGCAAGGCCCGCGCCGCGATCGGCTGAACGCTGATAAGGGCGGCGTGTCAGCCGCCCTTCACGCCGGTCCTAATGCCCGTCATGCTTGGTCAGCCAGTCCTGCATCATCTTGATTTCCGCTTCCTGCGCGGTGATGACTTCCTCGGCCAGTTTGCGGACCTCGGGGTCTTTGCCGTGTTCCAGAACGACCTTGGCCATGTCGATGGCCCCCTGATGATGCGGGATCATGCCGCGCATGAAATCGACATCCGCATCGCCGGTATACTGGACCATCATCCCTTGGTGCATCGTCTCCATCGCCGCCTCATACCCGGCGGTCGAGGCGCTGTCTGGGGTCGTGCTGGACGCGCCATGTCCGCTGTGGTCCTGCGCCATGGCAAGGCCGGGGATCAGGGTCAGCGCAAGGGCTGCGGTTCGGATCATCGGTATTCTCCCTAAATTACACCGCCAAGGATGCAGGGGGCGGGCGCGAAGGCAAGTGACAAGCCCGTCAGCGCAGGAAAATCAGCGACATGCCGATGACGGCCAGCACCGCGCCCAGCCATGACGTGCCGGATGGGCGCGCGCCGGTCAGCACCCAAAGCACTGGCAGGATCAGCACGGGCGACAGCGCGGACAGTGTGGATACGATGCCGACCTTGCCGCCTTGCAGGGCAAACAGCAGCAGCGTCATGCCGATGACCATGGCGACGATGCCCGAAAGCGCGGTCATCACGAAAATGCGCGGCGTAATCTTTGACTTGGCGCGAAAGAACGGCACGGGCAGCGTCATCATCGCCACCTGCGCGACCGCCGCGACCCCGATACGGATCATCGAGGCGACATAGGGGTCGAACCCCTGCGCCATGACCGGGCGCGCCATGAGCGAGCCCGTGGCCTGCCCCGTCGCCGCCAGCACACCCATGCCGACCGCGATCCAGACCGGCCCCTTCACCTCCTCGAAGCGATGCTGGCCGGACCGGCCCGTACGCCCCAGCACGGCCAGCGCGATCCCCGCCGTCGCAAGACATATCCCGGCAGAGGCCTGCAGCGACAGCTCCTCGGCCAGAAACAGCCAACCCAGCAGCGCGGCGATGGGCGCGTTCAGCGCAAACAGCGCGCCCGTGCGGCGTGGGCCAAGGCGCACCATCGTCATGAACAGCATCATGTCGCCCAGAAACACGCCCAGAATTCCCGACGCGGCGATGCGCCAATACCCCGGCTGGGCCACGCTTGCGATGCGACCGCTTAGCAAGACGATCAGCAGCAGGATCGCGAACACGACCGTCCAGCGCAATCTGTTGAAGGCAAATGGCCCAAGTGCCGCGACCGAACCGGCGGCGATAAGCCCCGTGACCGACCAGCAGATCGCCGCGCCAAAGGCCGCAAGTTCGTAATATGGCATCCGTCCCCCCTACCATACCGTCATGGAATAGGGGCAGAATTGAACCTGCTCAAGCCGGGCTGCGTTGTGCCCGCGCAACTCATTCACCAAAAGGAGATCGGCAATGATCGTCAATCATGGTTCGGCGAAATGGGAAGGTGGCCTGAAAGACGGCAAGGGTCTGGTTTCGACCAAATCCGGTGCGCTGAATGACCTGCCCTATGGCTTCAAGCAGCGGTTCGAGGGCGAGCCGGGCACCAACCCCGAAGAACTGATCGGCGCGGCCCATGCCGCCTGCTTCAGCATGGCGCTGTCGATGATCCTTGAAGGCAAGGGCGTGACGGATGTGAAAATCCAGACCACCTCCAAGATCGGGCTGGACAAGGATGGCGACGGCTTTGCCATCAAGACCGCGCATCTGACCACGACGATTTCCGGCAATGGCGACAAGGCCGTGATCGAGGAAGCCGCGAAAATGGCCGAAAAAGGCTGCCCCATCAGCAAGGTGCTGAACGCCGAGATCACGCTGGACGTGACGGTGGCCTAAGCCAGCGAAACATGCGGCTGCGGGTGATATCCCGCAGCCAGCACCCGAACCATCGGCGCAGGCGTCAGCACCTGCACATCCGCTGCGGGCAATGCCGTCGGGCTGCCATATCCCTGCTCGTGCCATTCATGGGCCTGCCCGGCCCAGACCAGCCACACACGATCCGTCACAAACATCGCGCCATCGGGCAGATCCCTGGCTTGTCCGCGATGCCGCAACTGCCTTCTGTCCCGGCCGACCCGCGCAAGATGCAGCGCCCGATCGATCTCGGTGGCAAAAGCGGGGCCGAAGCATTCTTCCCAGACCGCCTTGAACCGGCGGTAATCCGCATTCCGGCATTCCGCGCAGGGGCGGTGCCCGACGGCAAGCGCCGTCGCATCGTCCAGAAAGAACAGCTCCGTATAATTTCGGGGCCGCATCACCTGACGGTGGCGGCCCCGAAATTCCAGCGCGCAGCAAATCCAGTTCTTGTGCCGCCAGCGCGCGGCGCCAAGCCGTCGCTGGTCGTCATGCAGAATACCGCGATTTCCCATCCATTCGCCCCGAAACGGGCGGGCGACAATTTCGCCCGTGGGAAACACGCGGTTCTGAAGCGTCACACCATCATTTCCTTGGTGCCGGTCAGCTTCAATTCGGGATGGTCGCGCTGCACACGGTCGATGTCCCATTGCAGACGGGTCAGATAGACCAGATCGCCGTCATGGTCCTGCGCCATATGCCCCTTATTGGCATTGGCAAAGGCTTCGACCTTATCCTTGGGGCCCGCGACCCAGCGGGCGCTGGTGAATTGCGACGATTCAAAGCGCACCGGCAGGCCGTATTCGATCTCGATCCGGCTGGCCAGCACCTCGAATTGCAGCGCGCCCACAACGCCGACGATAAAGCCCGAGCCGATCATGGGCTTGAAGACCTTGGCCGCGCCTTCCTCGGCGAATTGCATCAGCGCCTTTTCCAGATGCTTGGCCTTCATCGGATCGCCCGCGCGCACGGTCTGCAGCAATTCCGGCGCAAAGCTGGGAATGCCAGTGAAACGCAGGGTTTCCCCCTCGGTCAGTGCATCGCCGATGCGCAGCTGGCCATGGTTCGGGATGCCGATGATGTCGCCCGCCCATGCCTCTTCGGCCAGTTCGCGGTCGGCGGCCAGAAACAGCACGGGGTTCGACACTGCCATCGGCTTTTTCGACCGCACATGCAAAAGCTTCATGCCGCGTTCGAAATGTCCGCTTGCCAGCCGCACAAACGCCACCCGGTCGCGATGCTTGGGGTCCATATTGGCCTGCACCTTAAAGACGAAACCCGTCACCGGCTTTTCATCCGGGCTGATCTGGCGTTCGGATGCGTTCTGCGGCTGCGGCTGCGGCCCGTATTCGCCGATGCCCGACATCAATTCCTTGACGCCAAAGCTGTTGATCGCGCTGCCGAACCAGATCGGCGTCAGATGGCCTTCCAAAAACGCCTTCCGGTCGAAGGCGGGCAGCAGTTCGCGCGCCATCTCCAATTCCTCACGCAGCTTTTCCAGCTGCTCGGCGGGGATGTGGTCGGCCAGCTTCGGATCGTCAAGGCCGGTGATCTTGATCGATTCCGCGACCTTGTTGCGGTCGGCGCGGTCCATGATTTCCAGCCGGTCGTGCAGCAGGTCATAGGCACCGATGAAATCGCGCCCCATGCCGATGGGCCAGGATGCCGGGGCCACGTCGATCGCCAGATTTTCCTGAATCTCGTCGATGATCTCGAAGGTGTCGCGGCTTTCGCGGTCCATCTTGTTGCAAAAG
This sequence comes from Paracoccus laeviglucosivorans, assembly GCF_900182695.1. Lineage (GTDB taxonomy): Bacteria > Pseudomonadota > Alphaproteobacteria > Rhodobacterales > Rhodobacteraceae > Paracoccus > Paracoccus laeviglucosivorans. Next base: position 1,449 of record NZ_FXTK01000018.1, on the reverse strand, counting down.
GTCAGGATCGGCAGATCGCGCAGGCGGCAAACCTCAAACAGCTTGCGGGTCTGGGATTCGACGCCCTTCGCGCCGTCGATCACCATGATCGCCGCATCCACCGCCGTCAGCGTCCGGTAGGTGTCTTCCGAAAAATCGCTGTGGCCGGGGGTATCGACCAGATTGAACAGATATTGCCCGAATTCGAACGACATGGCCGAGGCGGAAACCGAGATGCCGCGGTCCTGTTCCATCTTCATGAAGTCGGAACGTGTGCGCCGCGCCTCGCCCTTGGCGCGGACCTGCCCTGCCATCTGGATGGCACCGCCGAAAAGCAGGAACTTCTCGGTCAGGGTGGTCTTGCCGGCGTCGGGGTGCGAAATGATCGCAAAGGTCCGGCGGCGGGCGATTTCGGGCGGAAGGACGGGCATGTTTGTCATGCTCCGCGCTTTACCCTGCCCCGCTTGCAGCCTCAAACGAATTGTTCGCGCATCAGCCTTTCATCAAGCCCATGGCCCGGATCGAACAGCAGCCGATGCTTGATCGAGGTTTCGGTCCGGATCTCGACCCATGACACGGAATCGACGCCGCGCGAATCCGCGTCGGCCATGACCGGACGCTTATCAAGGTCCAGCACGTCGAACCGCACCACGGCATCTTTCGGCAGGATCGCCCCGCGCCAGCGCCGGGGACGAAAGGCTGCAATCGGCGTCAGCGCCAGAACGTCGGAATCCAGCGGCAGGATCGGCCCGTTCGCGGAATAGTTATAGGCCGTCGAACCCGCCGCCGTGCAAAGCAGCACACCGTCGCAGACCAGTTCCTGCAGCCGCACCCGACCATTCACGCTGATGCGCAGCCGTGCCGCCTGCGGTCCCGCCCGCAGCAGGCTGACTTCGTTGATCGCCAACGCGCAATGTTCATGGCCGTCCATCGTGCAGGCGGTCATGGCCAAGGGGTTCACCACCGTTTCCTCGGCGGCGGTGATGCGTTCGACCAGCCGTTCTTCGGAAAAATGGTTCATCAGGAAACCGATGGTGCCGCGGTTCATGCCATAGACCGGCAGGCCGCGGTTCTGATGCATGACCGACAGCATCAGCCCGTCGCCGCCCAGTGCCACGATCACCTCGGCCTCGCGGATGGGGACGTGGCCATAGCGTTCCGACAGGCGTTCGGCGGCACCTACGGCGGTTTCGGTCGTGCTGGCGATGAAATGCATTTTCATGCCCGCCATCATGGCCGGGCGCGGCGCGGACGCAAGCCCCTGCGATGGCATGGAATATCTACCGCCCCTGCGTCGCATCCATCCTAGCGGGCAGTTACAAAACCGTTTAGAACCCCGCCAAGCCGTTTTTGCATGAGGACCACATGAGCAATACCGGATTCTTCACCGAGACGCTGGACAGCCGGGACCCGGCCGTTTTTGGGGCGATCCGCCAGGAACTTGGGCGCCAGCGCGACGAGATCGAGCTG